>NZ_WOEZ01000036.1 GCF_013177735.1 Paraburkholderia elongata
CCCGCCCCCATGTCCCCCCCGCCGTCCCTGCCTGCCTGCGCTCCCGCCGCCCCCGCCATTACTCCGGCCCCCTCGGCCCGCTCGCTCACCGTGATGCTGTGGCTCGTCGCCACCGGCTTTTTCATGCAGACGCTCGACTCGACTATCGTCAACACTGCGCTCCCCGCGATCGCGACGAGCCTGGGCGAATTACCGTTGCGCATGCAATCAGTGGTGATCGCGTACTCGCTGACGATGGCGGTGATGATCCCGGTGTCCGGCTGGCTCGCCGACAAACTCGGCACGCGGCGCGTATTCTTCAGCGCGATCCTCGTGTTCGCCGTCGGCTCGCTGCTGTGCGCCAACGCGCATACCCTGAATCAGCTGGTGATCTACCGCATCATGCAAGGCGTGGGCGGAGCGATGCTGCTGCCGGTCGGACGGCTCGCGGTGCTGCGTACCTTCCCGGCGGAACGCTATTTGCCGGCCTTGTCGTTCGTGGCGATCCCGGGGCTGATCGGGCCGCTGATCGGCCCTACGCTCGGCGGCTGGCTCGTGAAAATCGCTTCGTGGCACTGGATCTTTCTGATCAACGTGCCGGTGGGGATCGTGGGTTGCATCGCCACGTTCATCTTCATGCCGGATAGCCGCAACGAGCACACCGGCAAGTTCGATCTGAAAGGCTATCTGCTGCTGATTTTCGGCATGGTGGCGATTTCATTCGCGCTCGACGGCCGCACGGAGTTTGGCATTCAGCACGCCACCGTGCTGGTGCTGCTGATCCTGAGCCTCGCCTGCTTCGTCGCCTATGGTTTGCACGCCGTGCGCGAGCCCGCGCCGATTTTCCCGCTCGATCTGTTCAAGATCCACACTTTCAGCGTCGGTCTGCTCGGCAATCTGTTCGCGCGGATCGGCAGCGGCGCGATGCCGTATCTGATCCCTCTGCTATTGCAGGTGAGTCTCGGCTATAGCGCCTTCGAAGCCGGCATGATGATGCTGCCTGTGGCGGCTGCGGGTATGGCGGCCAAGCGCCTCGTCACGACGCTGATCGTCAAATACAGCTACCGGCGCGTGCTGATCGTCAACACGGTGCTGCTTGGCCTAACCATGGCGAGCTTCGCGCTCACCAGCGCCGGCCAGCCGCTGTGGCTGCGGCTCGTGCAACTGGCGTTCTTCGGCGGCGTCAACTCGATGCAGTTCACCGCGATGAACACGCTGACGCTCAAGGACCTCGGCACCGGCGGCGCGAGCAGCGGCAACAGCCTGTTCTCGCTGGTGCAGATGCTGTCAATGAGTCTCGGCGTGACGGTCGCCGGCGCGTTGCTCGCGACCTTCACCGGCCTCCTGCCCCGCGTGACGGCCGCCAACTCGCTGCCCGCGTTCCATGCGACGTTCCTGTGTGTCGGCATCATCACCGCGGGCTCGTCGTGGATCTTCGCGCAACTGTCGCCGGACATCCGCACGCCCGCGAAAAAGACCGATCCTTCTGAGCGGACCTGAGTTTTGCGCCGGGTTGCGGTGGCGTTGCCATGATTCACCGTTACCCGCCGCGCGCTTGTTGCCGACCCGCAACGGGGCGCGGGTCGCACCACTAAAGTGCGAATCATCGCTTTCGCGCCCGTGCTGGCGCACAATCGCCGTACTGACCGTGGTCACCGAGCGCGTACGGTGTGTTTCCGTTCGCGCATAGTTCTTGCTCATCTATCCTGTAAACTCACAATTTGCGCACGCTCGACTCCTGTCGAGCATGCGAGCGCGCGGCCACTTCCACACGACTGACATGATGAGCATGATCGAACTCGATCCTCCCGGCTTCCAGCCGCCGCGCCCAATGGCCGGCGACGAAGGCTCCCGGCGCACCGTTCTGTACGGCGGCTACACCGTTTTCAGCGTGTTCCAGCCGGTTTTCTCGGTGTCGCACCGGCGCGCGATCGGTTATCACGCTTCACTGCGCGCACACGACGAACATGCGCTGCAAGTACCGTCGCACGAGGTTTTCACGCAGGCGGCACGGCGCGGCGACCTGCTGGAACTCGGGCGGCTCGCCGAATCGCTGCATCTGGGCAATTTCAATGCATTCGACAGCCACGACGAATGGCTTTTCCTGAGCCTGCACCCGGCGGCGCTGATGGACACCAGTTACGGCGACGCCCTGCTCGCCGGCCTCAAGGCACTGGGCCTGCCGCCGCAACGGGTGGTGCTGGAAGTGTCCGAGCAGGCAGGCGGCGAAACCACGCGCTTCGCCGACATCATCGACGCGTTGCGCAAATCCGGCTTCCTGATCGCGCTGGACGGCTTCGGCGCGAAGCATTCGAACATCGATCGCGTGTGGAATCTGCGTCCGGACATCGTCACGCTCGACCGCTGCATCCTCGCGCAAGCGAGCGAGCACTCGCATATCGAACGCGTGTTGCCGGGCCTCGTCTCGCTACTGCACGAATCCGGCCAACTCGTGCTGATGGGCGGCTTGGGCACCGAGCGCGATGCGCTGATCGCGCTCGAATGCAACGTCGACTTCGTGCAGGGCGCGTTCTTCGCGGGCCCGAGCGTCGAGCCGGTGAAACCGCAAGCGGCGGCCGGCTTGATGGACTCGCTCTCCGCGGCGCTACGCGAACGGGTCGCTACGCGCGAATGCGCACAGTCCACGCGGCTCGCGCCCTATGTCACGGCGCTGGAAACGGCGGCGGCACAACTCGTGGCCGGGGAATCGGTTACCCAGGCGACCACGCCGCTGCTCACGCTCGGCGAAACGGCACGCTTCTTCGTGCTCGACGGTTCGGGCCGGCAGATCGGCGACAACGTGCTGCCGCCGCGACGTGCTTCGCAACGCGCCAAGCGCTTCCGGCCGTTGCTGCATTCGGAAGGCGCGAGCTGGGAACGCCGGCCGTACTTTATTCAGGCAATGCGCATGCCCGGCCAGGTGCACCTCACGCCACCCTACCTGTCGATCAACGAAGCGCACTTGTGCGTGACAGCCTCGATCGCCGCGCATACGCCGCACGGCACGCAGGTGCTATGCGTCGACATCAACTGGGAAGTCGCTGCGCATCGTAATTGAGGCAATGGCATTCTGCTGGATCCGCGCGAGCAGCTTCATGACGGCCGCGCGACCCAGCAAGCGGTTGATTGCCTGCAAACGCACCGCGCTGGTAACGGCGCGCAACGCGACGATCTTCACCGAACCGTCCGCAAGACGTTGCGTGGACACGTCGATTACGCCGACAACCTCGCCTTCGAAGAGCAACGCAATACCCATTGCGCCTTCGACCGACACCACCTCTGCATGGCTCGCCTGATGCGCGAGTGCTGTCACCGTCTCCATCCAGGCCACCGACGCCAGTTCTTGCGTGCACACCGGCGCGTCGCTGACGATGTCGCTGACAACTTCGGGAGCGTCGCTAAAGAGACGCAGCAAACCAACACGATCCTGCGCCTCCAGCGCGGCGCGCAAGCGCTCCACGATCCGCGCATGCGCGGCCGGATCGGGCCGTTCCAGCGGCGCACCCGCGCGCTGCAAACGCGCCTTCGCCCGGTGGACGATCTGCCGGCAACTGGCCGGCGGACGGTCGAGGATTTTCGCAATCTCCGCGTAGTCGCAATCGAAGGCTTCGTGCAGCACGAATGCCGCCCGCTCATCGGGCTTCAGACGCTCGAGCAGGAGCATCACGCCGTACGACATCTCCGCCGCGCGCAAGGCCAGTTCCTCCGCCGATGGCGCCACCTCGTCGAGCCAAGGCTCCGGCAACCAGCCGGCAGCCTGTGACGCGCGTTCGCGCTGCACGTGACGCAGCCGGTCGATGGCCGCGCGCGTGGTGATCGTGGTGAGCCAGGCGGCCGGTGTCTGCACCTCTTGCGTATCGGCGAGATGCCATTTGAGCCAGACGTCCTGCACCACGTCTTCCGCTTCGGCGCGGCTGCCGAGCATCCGGTACGCCAGCGCGAGCAGGCGGGCGCGCGCGGCCTCGAAGCTGGATGGCTTATCGATTCCTTGTTCTGTCATGCATAAACCTCCAGATCGTGCGTGGTGAAAGGCGCGCGGCGCCTTGCATACCTGCTTGGTTAGCTGCCTGCGGCCTGCGACATCGTCCAGGCGCGCGCTGCAATCTGCATCCTTTTCAGTTTGACGTTCGAGCCCCCGCCGATGTGACAGTCCGACGAAAAAATATTCCTGTCACGCCGCCGCCCTCCCCCGCGTCATACGGACAACAACCCGCGCAACGGGTGCGCGGTTGTTCGAATCGGTCACCGCTACCCGCTATCGGCAGCGCACCGCCTAAAACGAGGCAAACATGCATTCCAGCTATCCCTCCGTCACCGGCCTGGGCCTCGTACCCACCGTGATCGAACAGTCCGGCCGCGGCGAGCGCGCCTATGACATTTATTCGCGCCTGCTACGCGAGCGCATCGTTTTTCTGGTCGGTCCGGTGAACGAACAGTCGGCCAGCCTGATCGTCGCCCAATTGCTGTTTCTGGAATCCGAGAATCCCGACAAGGATATTTCTTTTTACATCAACTCGCCGGGCGGCTCGGTGTATGACGGCCTCGCCATCTACGACACGATGCAGTTCATCAAGCCCGAGGTGTCGACCTTGTGCACCGGCTTTGCCGCCAGCATGGGGACGTTTTTGCTGACCGCGGGCCAGCGCGGCAAACGGTACGCGCTGCCGAACGCGCGCATCATGATTCACCAGCCCTCGGGCGGCAGCCAGGGCACCGCAGCCGACGTCGAAATCCAGGCGAGGGAGGTGCTCTACCAGCGCGAACGGCTCAACGCGATGATGGCCGAGCGCACCGGGCGCAGCATCGAAGAGATCGCCCGCGACACCGACCGCGACAACTTCATGTCGGCCCACGCCGCAAAGGCGTATGGCCTCGTCGACGAGGTGCTGGAAACACGCGCGGCGCGAAGCGGCCCAAGCGACCCGGCTCGTCACCGCGACATGTAGCGCGGCAAGGCCACCGGCCGCCCTGCACACCCGAAAAACGCGCGCCGATTTCCTCCCCTTAACCAGTGCGCCAGGAGCACAAAAGCTGATCGCCGCCGTAGGAATCGCTATCATGGTCGCGATTCGTCGAATTTGACGATCGCTTCAATGGAGATATTCATGGCGTCATCCAACGAAACCGTCAGCATGGCGCTATTCTGCGACTTCGAAAACGTTGCGCTCGGCGTGCGCGACGCGAAGTACGACAAGTTCGACATCAAACTGGTGCTCGAACGTCTGCTGCTCAAGGGCAGCATTGTCGTGAAGAAAGCGTATTGCGACTGGGACCGCTACAAGAGTTTCAAAGGCGCGATGCACGAGGCCAATTTCGAGTTGATCGAGATTCCGCACGTGCGCCAATCGGGCAAGAATTCGGCCGACATCCGGCTCGTGGTCGACGCGCTCGACCTCTGCTATACGAAATCGCACGTCAATACCTTCGTCATCATCAGTGGCGACTCGGATTTCTCGCCGCTGGTGTCGAAGCTGCGCGAGAACGCCAAGCAGGTGATCGGCGTCGGTGTGCAGCAATCCACTTCCGATCTGCTGATCGCGAACTGCGACGAATTCTTCTTTTACGACGACCTCGTGCGCGAAAGTCAGCGCACAGTAGCCAAACGCGAGTCGTCGCGCCCGCAACAGGCCGCGCAGCAGACGGCCAAACGTGCGCCCGACGAAGAAAAATCGCGCAACAAGGAAGACCTCGAAAAGCGCCGCACCAAAGCGGTCGAGATCGCGGTACAGACGTTCGACGCGCTCGCGTCCGAACGTGGTGACAGCGGCAAGATCTGGGCGTCGGTGCTGAAGCAGGCGATCAAGCGCCGCAAGCCGGATTTCAACGAAACGTACTACGGTTTTCGCGCATTCGGCAATCTGCTGGAAGAAGCGCAGGCGCGCGGGCTGCTCGAATTCGGCCGCGACGAAAAGTCAGGCGCGTACGTTTATCGGGGCACGGCTGCGAATGTGGTCGCCGAAAACGTGAACGAGCCGGCCGAACCCGGTGAGTTGGTAGAACAGATAGTTGAGGCACAGGTTGCCGAAACAGTGGTCGCCGAATCGGGCGGCAAGCACGAGTCGCGCCGCAGAAGCCGTGGAAATCGCAAACCCGGCCGTGGCCAGCAGGAAAGCGCACAGGAAGAGCGTGCGGCAGTCGATCACGGCCGCCACGCGCAGGCTCAGGCGGAAGCTGCGGTGCACACCTATGCGCCATCAGCCGGCGAGTTCGTTTTCGAACAGCCGGAAGCGGCTTGGGCAGAACCAGAGGCCTTTGGGGCTGAATCGGTCGCGGTAGCCGAAGAAGAGCCACAGGAAGCGAGCGCCGCTCAACCTAAGCGCCGCAAGGAACGTGCACCGCGCAAGACAGCCGCGAAGAAAACGAAGAAGGCAACGCCGCGAAAGACCGATGAGGTACCGGAGATCGCCGCGCCTGCTGAAGCGCCGGCAGCGTCTGTCAGCGAAGAAAAAGCGCCCGTGGCCGCCAAAAAGGCAGCGCGCAAAGCGGCCCCACGCAGTCGCCGTCCGCGTAAGACAGCGGCAACGAGCGACGCGGAGTAAGCGTCTTACATTGCCTAACGCGTATTGACGCAATGTGAGTGTCGCAGCACACACTCAGCTGCAAACAAAAAGCCCCTGCTCGCGATGAACAGGGGCTTTTCCATTTCCGGTCCGCGGCGCCTCGATCGAGCTGAAGCTGCAACAGCGTCTTCACGTCCCACAGTTCAACGGCGTCTGCTCCGCGATCGCCACTATCAGCTCACTTCATCCCGTGACGGCAAGATGTGGCTGCGCCTGAAACCGCGCCAGCACCGCCTACAGCAAACCAAACACCGCCACCCCATTCGTCGCGCCGACATACACTTTGCCCCGCGCGATCATCGGCGTGATGAATTTGTTGCCCGCGCCCCATTGATCGCGCGTGCCGGCCTGATTGCTGTTGTAGAGCTCGTGCGCGAGGTTGCTTGCGTCATACGCATGCAAGGCACCCGTCGTGCCGTTTTCAGCCGCCCAGACGATGCCGTTACTCGTGCCGTTGGCCGACACGGCCGGTGTCGCGCCGGGATAGGCAAACGTGGTGGGACTCTTTGATGCAGCGGTGGTCGCGAGATATGCACCCGAGACCGGCAGCGCCTTCAGGTTATCGTTCCAGCCACCGTAATACACCACACCGCCGTAGTAAGCCGGCGAACCCCAGATGCCGCCCGCGAGCGTGCCGGTCAACACCTGCCAGTTATTGTTCGCCGTCGGACTGAATTTACCCATCGAGTCGCGATCGACGACGTAGATCAGGTTGTCCTTGCCTGCCGCCACCGCCAGGTGTTTGACGACGCCACCGGTGGTCGTCTGATCCGGCAACAGCATCACGCCGCCCGAGCCGAAATCGTTGTCGGCATTTGACTCGGCCACGACGTTATCCATCGCGAAGTAATCGGTGACCTGCAGGTTTCCTAACGACAGCTTCATGAGCGAGTTGCCGAGGTCACCGTCGACCGGAAAGCCTTGCGCATTCAGCGTGGTGTCGAACGTGCCGTTGCCGTCCACGACGTAAAGCGAGGTGCCGTCCGACGCCATCCCCGAACCGGCCATCCAGATCGATCCCTGGCTGCCGTTCGTCGTGATGTTGAGCACACTGGTCTGTTTGAGCGTGTCGGCACTATACGCCATAAGCCAGCCGGTGTATGCGCCCGCCATGCAATGCGAGGTCCAGCCCATATAGATGTTGCCGCCGACCAGCGTGAGCGCCGCGCGCTCCGTATGCAGCGCGGGATTAAAGGTAATCACACCGTTGACGCTGCCCGCACCGTTGCCCGGGTAGGTCGCGGCGATCTCGGTCGGGCCGCCCAGTATTTCGGCGCCGGTAGTCAGATCGAGCGCATGCAGACGGTGATGATAGGCGCCGCTGCTGTCCTTGGTCATCGCCACGGCGTACAGGGCGCCGTTCGTGCCGCGATTGCGGTCTATGACTGGCGTCGACGTAATGCCGATTTCCGGCGTGAAGTCCGGACAACTAAAGTTGTCGCTGGGTGTTTCGCCACTACCGATCAACGAGACCGTCCACAACTGCGCGAAGGTCGTGGCGTCATAGGCGTACACGCTGTCGTGTTCGGTCTCGACATACACCACATCGTGCGACGTGCCGCCGATCGGCAGACTGGTGACGAACAGCGGCTGAGCATCGACCTTGCCGTCCGCGGAGAGAAACGCGACTTTGCCGAAGCGGGCTGAATTGACGTTCGCGAGCGTCAGCGTCGTCTCGGCGAGCATCTGGCCAGTGCGGGCGAGATCGTTGTGATGCATCAGCACGTCGGTGGCGTAGGCCGTCGTTCCGATGGCCATGCTACCTGAACCGGTCGAGCCGGTACCGCCCGTGCCACTGCCGCCGCCGGTTGTCGAGCCGCCACCACTGGTGGTGCCGCTACCGGCCGCCGAACCCGATGTGCCACCCGAGCCGCCACCGCAAGAAAGGAAGCCGGCGGTGACAAACGCAATCGCCACAATCGCCAGCCGCTCGCACACACGGGACCACGCACTCGAATTGGACGTGCGGGTTTGCGATCGCTGCATAGTCGCCTCGTTTGCACGATGTCCGGCCAACTCCGTACGTCGGGCTACGTCGCACGGCGAAGTCAGAAACGGCGTGTGCCGGCAGGGATGGCGTGGAGTTTGCGGGCCGGGGGGAACGCCAGACAACCGGCATCCCTAGCCCTCGATCCAAACGTACGCCCTTTGCCGGGCGGTTTGCCGCCATCGTTTCGCGTCTTTCCGCCAGACATGACAAAAGCTCTACTGCAACAAGCTTGCCTGGTATCTGGCGCAAACGGTTCGTTCCGGCGAAGCGACGCTGCCGATCAATTTCAGTAATACGGATAGGGCGCGTACATCACCGGAGGCGGCGCGACATACCTCGGCGGCGGCGCATAGTAATACGGCTGCGGTGCGTAATAGACTGGTTGCGGCGCATAGTAGGCCGGCTGCGGCGGCTGCGCGATCGTGTTGCCTTTCGAGGTCATGCACTGCGCGTAGGCAGCGTCGTAGCGCGCTTGCAGGCCTGCCGCGGAATACTGCGCGCCATTCGCGCCGTTCGCGCCGCCGATCAACAGCCCGCTGCCCGCGCCGATCGCCGCGCCCGCGCCGGCATTGCCCGCCGCCGCACCGATCAGTGCGCCGACCGCGGCGCCGCCGAGCGTGCCCAGCGCCGCGCTATTCACGCTGTTCGTGGTGGCCGCCTGGGCGGCTGCGTTCGGATCGGTCGAGCGGTTCGCGTAGTCGCGGCATGCATAGTCGTCCCGCTGGAACTGACCGAGCGGCTGGCCGCTGCGCGGCAGTGCGACCACACTCGGACCACTCGGCGGCATCACCGCGCAACCGCCGAGCGCGAGCGCGACGACAGCGGCGGGTATGGCGATGCTTATCGACTTGGTGCTGGAGATCATGTTGGTACGGTTCAGAGACATTGGAATTCAAACGTTAGGCCAATCGGTACCGTCCTTGGTTACGAGATCGTTACAGAAAGTTTTTCGCTTACATTCGCGCTGTGGCCCGCGTACTGCCTTGCGCAGTGCGGGAACGGAGCCTCGAACATCGGCGCCGCGTCGTTATATAGGGTAACGCTTGTAAGCGAAGCGGCAATCTGATTTCGCGCCTTGCGGCCTAAACTGGCTGCCTCCAACGCCGCGCGATCTGGCCGCCGAAGCGCGCTGCCCCGCATCGCACGGCGGCTCCATCAGACATGCGCTCACCCGTCGGCTCGGGCGGCGCCAGTCAATGAAATAGAGGATCACTCGATGAACCGGCTTGTTTTCGCAGCGGCGGCGGCTTGCGTCGGCTGCATATCGCCCGTCTTCGCGCAGTCGAACACGACATTGCCGAGCAGCGTGCTCGTACCGTCGACAAACACATTTCCCAGTGCCTCGATCGCGCAGAATTTCCAGTACATCAATCACCCACCGCCGCCTCCCGCGCCGGCGAGTTCGGTTGCGTCCACCGGCGGCGGGCGCGGCCACCGGCATCGGCAGATGTCGACGGATTCCGATGCAACCGGGGCCGCATCGACGCAGCCTTGATTCGTATGCTCACAAGGTCCGCGCAATGGTCGACGGCTCTTCCGGCAGTTACCAACTGTGACAAAGTTTGACGCCCACGGACCCGGCAGCGGCATGTGAGACGTTTTGGATGCCAACTGCGCAAGGTCAACGCCGCGAGTTCGCGCAGCGCCGTGCACGAGCCGGAAATCCGTTGAAGGTGCCTGGCGTCGCCAAAATCGGAGGACCAAAAAACAGAAAGCCCTCACGAAGGAGGGCTTTCTGTTTTACTACCTTTTCCAGACTTCATTACAGCGATCAGTTCGGATTTTCAATTTTGTTGGAAATCCGAACTATCTCGTCACGCTGCAACCAGCAATCTCACGCGAAGTTCTTCGACGCGAATTCCCAGTTGACGATGTTCCAGTACGCTTCAACGAACTTCGGACGCGCATTGCGGTAGTCGATGTAGTACGCGTGTTCCCACACGTCGATCGTCAGCAGTGCCTTCGCGTCCGTGGTCAGCGGCGTAGCAGCGTTGCTCGTCGACACCAGGTCGAGCGAACCGTCGGCCTTCTTCACCAGCCATGCCCAGCCCGAGCCGAACGTGCCGATCGCCGTCTTGGCGAATTCTTCCTTGAACTTGTCGAACGAACCCCACTTGGCGTTGATCGCGTCAGCCAGTGCGCCGGTCGGTGCACCGCCACCTTGCGGCGACAGGCTGTTCCAGAAGAACGTGTGGTTCCACACTTGAGCAGCGTTGTTGAAAATACCGCCCGATGCCTTCTTGACGATCTCTTCGAGCGACAGGTTCTCGAACTCCGTGCCCTTGATCAGATTGTTCAGGTTAGTCACATAGGTCTGGTGGTGCTTGCCGTAGTGATACTCGAGCGTCTCTTCCGACATGTTCGGAACGAGTGCGTTTTTTGCAAACGGCAGCTGCGGGAGCGTATGTTCCATGGTGCTTTCCTTCTGTCTGTATCTGTTGTGGGGGAGTCTGCGGATAACGCTATTGAGCACTGGATTGTAGGCGAGTTGGAATAACCCCGCAAACCAACGGACTTTATGCCCGGCATCGGCGAACATGCCGCACACATAGCGTAATTAGTGCTTTCGCATGGGTCGTGCCCGGCCCACGCGGAGGTCAAAAATACGCCTTGGCATGCTGTCGGCAAAGTGTCAGAAACCGTCGGTTAGGCGCGGTTGCACATCGGCGAGGGCAATGTCCGCGGCCCCTTCGGCGAGATGCACCGTAAAGCGCCGCCCCGGTTTCAGCGACGACGGCGCACGCACCGCGCGGCCGCTCTGCGCATCGAGCACGGCGGCATAGCCTCGCTCCAGTGTGCGCTGCGGACTCAGTACTTCGAGCCGCGCGGCCAGCGTGTCGATACGCGCGGACTGACGTTCATGCTGGCGTAACAATGCCGCGTCCAGACGCTGCGAGAGATTGTCGAGCTTCGCCTGGTGCGCGGCGAGATCAGGGCGCCAGCGCTGCCAGCGCATCTGCAGCAGAGAAAACCGCGCTCGGGCGTCACGCACAGGACGCGCGCCCGCCGATGCCAGCCGCACGCTCAATTGCTGCAGATGCGTGCGCTGCCGCGCCAGCCGCTCAGCCGGCGAGACGAGCCGGCGCGCGAGCCAGTCGAGTTGTTGGGCGCGCCGCTCCATCATGCGGCCAAAACCGCGGGCAAGCGTCGCATGCCGATGATCGAGCTCGCGCAACAACAGCACGCGCTGCGGGCTGACGAGTTCAGCGGCGCCGGTGGGCGTCGGTGCGCGCACGTCGGCGGCGAAGTCGGCGATCGTGAAATCGGTTTCGTGACCCACGCCGCTCACCACCGGTATCGCGCTTTCAGCAATCGCGCGCGCGAGCACTTCTTCGTTGAACGCCCACAGGTCTTCAATCGAGCCGCCGCCTCGGCACACGATCAGCACATCGACTTCGCGCCGCGCGTTGGCCGCGTCGACCATCGCGGCCACCTTGGCGCTGGCACCCACGCCCTGCACCGGCGCCGGATAGACGATCACCGGAATGTGCGGCGCGCGACGCGACAAGGTGGTCAAGACGTCACGCAATGCAGCGGCCTGGAGCGACGTCACGATGCCGATCGCGCGCGGATGGGCCGGCAAAGCACGTTTGCGTTCGGCGGCAAAAAGACCCTCGGCCTCGAGTTGCGCCTTCAGCTTGAGAAAGGCCTCGTAAAGACGCCCCTGCCCCGTGCGGCGCACCGCTTCTACATTCAGTTGCAGCTCGCCGCGCGGCTCGTACATCGTCACCAGCGCTCGCACTTCGATGCGGTCGCCTTCGCGCGGCGTGAACTCGGCGTATTGCGCGCGACCGCGGAACATCACGCAGCGCATCTGCGCCTGAGCGTCCTTAATCGAGAAATACCAATGGCCGCTCGCGGCACGCGTGAAATTCGACACTTCTCCCGCCACCCAGACGAGCGGAAACGAGCGTTCGAGCATCGTGCCAATCGCACGGTTGAGCGCGGAAACGGGGACGACAACTTCACCGCCGGGCATAGCCGACGAAGAAAAAGGGCTTTCGGGATTCATGCGAGGAATATCTGTGGCTGGCCGGACAGACGATAGACCGAGAGGCCATCGGCGTCCAGCGCGGCGGGTAAATTGTTAAAAGTGTCCACATGTCAGGACCCGTTAGACGAATGCCGCCAGATCGCCCGCCAGACCGTGTGAATTGGAAGCATGTCGTTGATTTATATGGTGTTTGCATCTCGTTAAAGAGAACGATTGCCGATACGGAGCGCTCGGCGCGGCCCTCTCAGCCCATCGACGGGCAGGTTCTCCACAAAGTTATCCACAGGCTGAGGACATCGTCCGGACGAGCGGCCTGCCACGCGCCGCGGGGCGCGCGACTTGCCGGGCGGGACGCACGCGCGCTAGAGTGGCGGGTTCGACAGCATGCCAAACGCCCCGCAGCGCTCGCCATTACGGCACACTGACGGCACGCTGCGCGAGCGCATTGGATGCCACCGCTGCGTCACCCGCTTTACCTTTTTGCTTCACTTTTCGATTGCCCGGAGAACCGCGTTGATGCTTGCCCCGCGTATCGCACCTGGCGCTTCCACGCCACCGTCCCGCCGCCTTTCGCCCGTCCTTGCGGCTCGCCGATGAGCGAGCTGAACGACCGTCTCGAAGCACGCCTTGCGCGTGAGTGGCAGCAGCGCGGCCCGCTTGCGTGGGCGATGACGCCCTTCGCGTGTGTGTTCGGCGCGATTGCCGCCGCGCGCCGCGCCGCTTTCTCGTTCGGCTGGCTGAAATCCGTGCGCATCGGCGTGCCGGTGGTGGTGGTCGGCAACGTGACCGTCGGCGGCACCGGCAAGACGCCGACCGTCATCGCGCTGGTCGAAGCCTTGCGCGCCGCCGGCTTTAAGCCCGGCGTGGTGTCGCGCGGCTATGGCGCGCGCGTCAAGGGGCCGACGCCGGTCCTCGCGACGTCGGCAGCGAGCGTCGGCGGCGACGAACCGCTGCTGATCGCGCGCCGCACCGGCGCACCGGTGTGGGTCTGCCCCGATCGCGTCGCGGCCGCGCAAGCACTGTGCGCCGCGCATCGCGACGTCGATGTGATCGTCAGCGACGACGGCTTGCAGCACTATCGCCTCGAGCGCGACGCCGAACTGGTGGTCTTCGATCACCGGCTCGGCGGCAACGGTTTTCTGCTGCCGGCCGGTCCGCTGCGCGAGCCGCTGTCGCGCCGCCGCGACGCGACGCTGATCAACGATCCGTACGCCCGCACGCTGCCCCCCTGGCCGAACACGTTCGCGCTGCAACTCGCATCCGCTGACGCCTGGCATCTCGACAACCCCGGTCTGCGCCGCCCGCTCGCGCAATTCAGCGGCGAGCGCGTGCTGGCCGCGGCCGGCATCGGCGCGCCGGAACGTTTTTTCGCGACGCTGCGCGCGGCCGGCCTCACGCCCACCACCCGCGCCTTGCCGGATCACTACGCGTTCGAGCGCAATCCTTTTACGGACGTCGACGCGGACGCCATCCTGATAACCGAAAAGGATGCGGTAAAATTAGGGTCCTGGCACGACGCGCGCATTTGGGTTGTCCCTGTCGAAGCCGCGCTCGATCATCGCCTCATTGCATTAGTTGTGGAGAAAGTCCGTGGACGCTCGCCTGCTTGAAATTCTCGTCTGCCCGATCTGCAAGGGCCCGCTCAGCTACGACCGTTCCGCGCAGGAACTGATCTGCAACGCGGACAAGCTTGCCTATCCGATCCGCGACGGCATTCCCGTGATGCTGGTCGACGAAGCGCGGCAGACCGTGGAAGGCACACCGGTCGATCTGAATCCAGGCTCCGTCGCCTGAGTCAGCGTTACCCGATGCGGGGCGGGTGCGGGGCCGGACCATTCGGCGCGCCCCGCCTTTCTGATCCGCAATTGCCGCATTTGCCATCTTTCCCATCAGCGCTCGCGGCACACCTGCGAGTGCTTTCTTCCGGTTTCATCGCCGCTCGTCCTTCCGATGACCAACGCTAACGTCACCGCTCCTCCGTTCATCGCCGTCGTGCCGGCCCGGCTCGCCTCGACGCGTCTGCCCAACAAGCCGCTCGCCGACATCGGCGGCAAGCCGATGGTAGTGCGGGTCGCCGAACGCGCGCGCGAATCGGGCGCGCAGCAGGTGCTGATCGCCTCCGACGCGCAAGCGGTGCTGGATGTGGCCCGCGAGCACGGTTTCGAAGCCGTGCTGACGCGCGCCGATCATCCGTCGGGCACCGACCGTCTCGCGGAAGTGGCGGCGCAGTTCGGCTGGAGCGACGACACGATCGTGGTGAACGTTCAGGGCGACGAGCCGCTGATCGACCCGGCGCTCGTGTGCCGCGTGGCGTCGCACCTCGCTTCGAGCCACGGTTGCGCGATCGCCACCGCCGCGCATCCGATCACCGACCCCGCGGAAATTTTCAATCCGAACGTGGTCAAGGTCGTGCTCGACGCGCGCGGCATCGCGCTGTACTTCTCGCGCGCGCCGATTCCGTGGGCACGCGACGCGTATCAGCCGCATTGGCCCGACGTGGCGTCAATGCCCACGCCACCGGCCCCCGCAGTCGTCCATCGGCATATCGGCCTGTACGCGTATCGCGCCCAATTCCTGCGCACCTATCCGAGTCTCCCGATCTCGCCAATCGAGCAGGTCGAAGCGCTCGAACAACTGCGTGCGATGTGGCACGGCGAGCGAATCGCGGTGCTCGTCACTCAGAATGCGCCGCTGCCCGGCGTCGACACGCCCGCCGATCTCGCGCGCGTGCAGGCTTTATTCAGGGCTTGAGCGTAAAAACCCATGGCATAATCAGACGGATGTGCGCACCTCCCATTAGGAGCGAGCGTCAGGGTTTGCCCCGGTCGCGCCGTTTTTGTCTTGCAGCGCCGTCATTTTCAACGTGCTGCGCGAGACGCGAAACGGCAGCCGATGCGGTTCCCTCGACGAATCGTGGGATGGCTGCAGCGCCGCCAAAGAATTCACATAGATCTGGAGATATCACATGCGTTTGATCCTTTTGGGTGCGCCCGGCGCGGGTAAGGGCACTCAAGCCACCTTCATCAAGGAAAAGTTCGGCATTCCGCAAATTTCCACCGGTGACATGCTGCGCGCTGCGGTTAAGGCAGGCACGCCGCTCGGCCTTGAAGCCAAGCGCTTCATGGATGCCGGTGAACTGGTCACGGACGAGCTGATCATCAACCTGGTGAAGGAACGCCTGCAGCAGCCGGATTGCGCAAACGGTTACCTGTTCGACGGTTTCCCGCGCACCATTCCGCAAGCTGAAGCCATGAAGCAGGCGGGTGTCGCGATCGATTACGTGCTGGAAATCGACGTGCCGTTCGACGAGATCGTTGTGCGCATGAGCGGCCGCCGCTCGCACGCGGCGTCGGGCCGTACGTACCACGTCAAGTTCAACCCGCCGAAGGTTGACGGTATCGACGACGTGACCGGCGAACCGCTGATCCAGCGCGACGACGACAAGGAAGAAACGGTCAAGAAGCGCCTCGACGTGTACGTTGCGCAAACCAAGCCGCTGATCGAGTACTACAACAACTGGGCGCAAAACGGCGACCCGTCGACCCCGCTGCAGGCGCCGCAATATCGCCGCATTTTGGGCCTCGGCACGGTCGACGAAATTCGCAACCGCGCGTTCGATGCGTTGAAGTAATCTCGCCTCTGCGTTTGCCGCTCGAAAAACCCGCCCATTCCGGCGGGTTTTTTGTTGCTCGCCACGTGGCGTGGCGTCCTCTTTCCCATGATCTCCGTTGTCCGCCAGCCTCGCATTAATTAGCCATCCGTAGCAGTTTGGCGGCGCTGTTGGTCTCCGGCAGGCGCCCCGTGCGGCCAGTTCCCCACTTCGCTTTCCGCATTGCAGCATAGCCGTTACAATCGATCATCGAGAAAATATTCGATCGAGACATTACTGAACTGAAGCAAAGGAGAAGACATGGAGATTCGTGACAACGTATTCCTGATCACCGGCGGTGCATCGGGCCTCGGCGCGGCCACCGCGCGCCTTTTCGTCGAGAACGGCGGCAAGGTGGTGCTCGCCGACCTGAATGTCGACGCAGGTGAGGCGCTCGCGAAGGAACTCGGCGGCATATTCGTCAAATGCGACGTGAGCCGCGAAGACGACGCCACGCAAGCCGTCGAAGCCGCCACGAAGCTCGGCACGCTGCGCGGCCTCATCAATTGCGCGGGCGTTGCGCCCGCCATCAAGACGGTCGGCAAGGATGGCCCGCATCCGCTCGAGTCGTTCGCGCGCACCATCTCCATCAATCTGATCGGCACCTTCAACATGATCCGGCTCGCCGCCGCGGCGATGTCGAAGAACGAGCCGAATGCGAATGGCGAGCGTGGCGTGATCATCAACACGGCATCGGTGGCTGCGTTTGATGGCCAGATCGGCCAGGCCGCTTATGCTGCGTCCAAGAGCGGCGTGGTCGGGATGACATTGCCGATCGCACGCGACCTGTCGCGCAACGCGATCCGTGTGATGACGATTGCACCGGGCATCTTCGAAACGCCCATGCTGCTCGGCATGCCGCAGGAAGTGCAGGACGCGCTCGGTGCAATGGTGCCGTTCCCGCCGCGCCTCGGCAAACCGGCAGAGTACGCGATGCTGGCCAAGCAAATCTTCGACAATCCAATGCTCAATGGCGAAGTGATTCGTCTGGACGGTGCGATCCGGATGCAGCCGAAGTAACGATGTATCCAGCGCGCCGCTTGACGCGGCCGCGCCAATGAAAAACGCCTGCGCATGAGTCATGTGCAGGCGTTCTGTTTTGACCGGCAGGCTGGAAGCGCTCTTAGTCGCGGTCGTCGTACTGGGTGCGTTGACGCAGTTCATGCAACTGCGACTCCACCACCGTCGCGTCCTCCGCATCCGGCCGGTCACCGAGATATCGTTCGAGATCCTCGAGCGCCGGGCGCAGGTAATCGAGCCGCGCATAGGCGAAACCGCGATCGCGCACTTCTTCGATACTGTCCGGCAACAGGATCACGAGACGCTGCTGCACCGCCAACAGACGCTGCCAGCGTTCCGTCTGAAGATAAGTCGACTTCAGATTGCGCAGCATGCGAGCGATGATCTCGCGGCGCGTTGCCGGTTGCAGCAATATGCGCAACGCCCGGCTCACCGACTCGCCCGCCGACGCCACATACGGCTCCAGCATGTCCACCATCTGCGATTCGGACAGCGAATGCCCGTTGATCGGATCGAGCATCACGTCGCCATCCGGTGTTGTCACGCGCAACAGGAAGTGGCCCGGAAACGACACGCCGCGCGCCGGAATGCCGATCTGCTCGGCCATCTCCAGATACAGCACCGCCAGCGAAATCGGAATACCGCGGCGCCGCTTGAGCACCGCATTCAGATGGCTGTTGTCGGGATCGTAATAATCATTGAGGTTGCTGGCGAAACCCAGCTCGCGGAAGAAGAACCGGTTCAGAATGCCGACCTTCTGCCTAATGTCGGCATCGTCCGGCATGCGGCGCTGCAAACGCACGACCAACTCGTCGATCTCGGCCAGGGTGCCTTGCAAATCGAGATCCGGATAAGCGTCCTGCGCGAGCGAGAGCGCCGCCTCGGTCAGCGGCAGGCTGTCATCTTCGGCAACCAGCGTACTGAAATAGTCGAGAACTCGCGTCATCGTGATCACTTCACTCGCCTTTTGAAATACGCGTACTTGAAGCCCATCAGCCAAAGCATACCGAAATATAGCGCGGCAAACAGAACGAGGCACGCCCCCAGCAACACGATGCGGTCGACCGGCCGATCATGCATGCCGATCCAGTCGAAGCTGATCGCGAGCCAATGCATCGTGCCGGCCAGCACCAGACAGGCGCCGAACAGCTGCACGAAGAACTTCAGCCAGCCGCTCGACGGCATATAGATGCCGCGCTTGCGCAAGCCGAGAAACAGGAACAGCGCATTGACGCAAGCGCCGAGCCCGACGCTCAGCGTGAGGCCAGCATGCGCGAAAATCGGCACGAACAGGTAATTGCTCATCTGCGTGACGATCAGCACGCCGACGCCGATCTTCACCGGCGTCTTGATGTCCTGCTTGGCGTAAAAACCGGGCGCGAGGATCTTGATGAGAATCAGGCCGATCAGGCCGATGCCGTAGGCCGACAGCGCGCGGCCGACCATCACCACCGAGTTGCCGTCGAACTTGCCGTAGTGAAACAGTGTCGCGGTGAGCGGCTGCGCAAAGAAGAACAGCGCTACCGCGCTCGGTGCGGCCAGCAGGAAAGTGACGCGCAGCCCCCAGTCGAGGAGCGACGAATACTCGTGCGGATCCGCGTCCACGTGCGCCTTTGACAGGCTCGGCAGCAGGATCGTGCCGAGCGCGACGCCGAGCAGCGCGGTCGGGAACTCCATCAGCCGGTCGGCGTAATTGATCCAGGAGACGGCACCCGGACCGATGCGCGACGCAATGTTGGTGTTGATGATCAGGCTGATCTGTGCGACCGACACGGCGAACATCGCCGGCACCATCTTCGACAGCACGCGCTTTACGCCGCGGTGCGCGAGCGCCTTCAGCGGATTCAGGCCGATGCGCGGCAGCATGTCGATCTTCTTCAGACCCGGCAGTTGCACGATGAATTGCAGCACGCCGCCGGCGATCACCGCCCACGCGAGTGCATAAACCGGCGTATGCAGGCGCGGCGCGACGAACACCGCCGCGACGATAAAGGCGACGTTCAGCAGGACTGGGGCGAACGCGGGCAGCGAGAAGTTTTTGTACGTATTCAGCACGCCGGACGCCAGCGACGTCAGCGAGATGAAAATGATGTACGGGAACATGATGCGCGTCATCGTGACCGCGAGCGCATACGCCTGGCCTTCGTGCGCGAGCCCTGAGGCGACGACGAACACCACGCCCGACGCCCCCACCACGCCGATCAACGAAAGAATGGCGAGCGCCCAGGCAAGCACGGTCGAGGTGGCGTCGACGAGTGCTTTGGTGGCGTCGTGTCCTTGCTGGTTCTTGAACTCGGCCAGAATCGGCACGAAGGCCTGCGAGAACGCACCCTCGGCGGAAATGCGGCGCAGCAGGTTCGGAATGCGGAAGGCGACGTAAAACGCGTCAGTATATTGACTGGCGCCGAACGCACGAGCGATCAGCGTTTCGCGGGCCAGTCCGGTCACGCGCGACAGCAGCGTGAAGCCGCTGACCGTCAGCAGGGCTCGGAATAGATTCATGGGGCGCTTATTATACGGGTGCCGCAGGTGCGGACGACGAGCCGGAACGCGAATCGGACCGATTTGCGCCGCAGACGTTCGTCCGGATGAGCGGATCGAGCCGTTTTTTGTTGCTTGCCGCACGCCTTGCGTGCCGAGCCCGCCGCCGGCTCGCCCGTTGTGTGGTCGCCGGCCCGCCCGCCCCTTCCCCGTTGGCTTACGGAATCCTGGATCTTGCGTGGCAGCCCGGCACATCAGGATTGGCGATTCCCCGTTGCCACGTGCCTGATTTTGTTGCTATAATCGCCGGTTTCGAAGCTCGCTCAATTTTCGGACGGGGTTCAGGCACGCTCGCAGTACACGAGTGCGAGCAGCGCTCGAGCCGTATTGAAGCGCCAACCAGCCTCGAAAAACACCGGAACACGGGCCCGCCTTCGCGTAGTCCGATCGATTTTTTCGAATTATTTCGACACTTTTGCGCTCTTGGGCAATCGCTTCCAAGAGTTCGATCTAAAAGCAGCACCTCACCACTTGAAGGTCAGGTACTGGAAACAGGAACAGGATAAGGAACCGTCATGGCTAACTCCGCACAAGCACGCAAGCGCGCCCGCCAGGCCGCCAAGGCAAACTCGCACAACTCGGCACTGCGCTCGAAGTTCCGCACGGCTATCAAGGCTGTCCGCAAGGCAATCGAAGCCGGCGACAAAGCTAAGGCCGTTGAGATCTTCCAGGCATCGTCGAAGACCATCGACATCATCGCCGACAAGAAAATCGTTCACAAGAACAAGGCAGCTCGCAACAAGAGCCGTCTGGCTGCAGCCCTCAAGGGTCTGCAAGCGCCCGCAGCGCAGTAAATTCGGTCAGCCCGCTTCGGTGGGCTACCTCCTGTTTCCGCTGCAACAGAAAGGCTCGCTTCGGCGGGCTTTTTTGCTTGGCACCGACTGATCCGCCCTGTACCGCGCGGCTCGTCGAGCACGTAATTGACGGACTTGCTCACCGAGGCCTCGACCTCAGTCATAAAAAAACCCGCTACTTGCGGGTTTTTTCGTTTGCCGATCCGGTTGGCTTGCGCTATAGCACATGTCTTTTGGCTTGCGGCGTGGCATGTTCAAGCTGCAACTCGCATGCCTCGGTCACAAGAAGGTCATTGTCTTTCGCGAAGTTGAGAACGAAATCGAAGGCCATCGGCTCGATGTCGCGCAAGCGCGAATCGAGAATCACGCATTTGAGGTCGCCGATCATAGTAGGCCGGACGTACAACGAGTATTGCAGATAAGCGTTCGGCCCCTTGCCGCCCGGGCTGGGACCGAAGCATGCCATTACGCCTGCGAGCCGCTCCGACCAATCACTCGGCCGAAATTTTTTCCCGGTCGACGTGATGCCCTGAATGAAATATTCGGTTGGAGCTGCTTCGGCCATGTAGGAATACCTGTGTGACTGCCCAGCGGATGACGGCAAAGCTGACTGCAAAGCGGCTTTGGGATGCCTGAACACGTCGACCACGCCTGAATGGCGGGCTGCGCCGCCAGAAACCGCGAAGGGCCGCACAAGCCGCCTCGGCGCTCATCATGACGGCGCACCGCGAGGAAACTTTCCGGAGCGCGCGAGCCGTGTCCCGCAAGCTCAATACCGGCCTGCTGGGCTTAAGGATAACCGGCAGATTATAGCGCAGCGGACCTTTTTCCGCAGCGCACACAAGACTAGTCTGACGGTTGCGAAAGGCTTTCAGACAGCTTGCCCGGCCTTTTGGCCGACTCGTCAAACCGGGCGAAATCCTTTATGCTGCATTGAGTTACCACAAACGACGGCGGCGCCGTCCGGCAATCCTGCCGGGTGAGACCGCCGTATTTGTTTCATGACCGCCAAGAAAATTCGCCACTACCTGCAGTTCAAGGATTTCTCGCTGGAAGACTACGAGTACGTGCTGGAACGCGCGCGCATTCTGAAACGCAAATTCAAGAACTACGAGACCTACCACCCGCTGCACGACCGCACGCTGGCCATGATCTTCGAGAAAAACTCGACGCGCACGCGCCTGTCGTTCGAAGCCGGCATCTTCCAGCTGGGCGGCCACGCCGTCTTCATGAGCACGCGCGACACGCAGCTCGGCCGCGGCGAACCGATCGAAGATGCAGCGCAAGTGATCTCGCGCATGGTCGACATCATCATGATCCGCACGTTCGGCCAGGACATACTCGAGCGCTTCGCCGAGAATTCGCGCGTGCCGGTGATCAACGGGCTGACCAACGAATATCACCCGTGCCAGGTGCTGGCGGACATCTTCACGTACTTCGAGCATCGCGGTCCGATTCGCGACAAAACGGTCGCGTGGGTCGGCGACGCGAACAACATGCTGTACACATGGATCGAAGCCGCCCAGATTCTCGGTTTCAATCTGCGCCTGTCCACGCCGCCGGGCTACAAGCTCGACCGCGCCATGGTCGCCGCTGAAAGCGCACCGTTCTATCAGGAATTCGACGACCCGAACGAAGCCTGCAAGGGCGCCGATCTGGTCACCACGGACGTGTGGACCAGCATGGGCTTCGAGGCCGAAAACGAAGCCCGCAAGAAAGCCTTCGCGGACTGGTGCGTAGACACCGACATGATGGCGCGCGCCAATTCTGATGCATTGTTCATGCATTGCCTGCCTGCCCACCGCGGCGAGGAAGTCAGCGCGGACGTGATCGACGGCCCGCAAAGCGTCGTGTGGGACGAAGCGGAAAATCGTCTGCACGTGCAAAAGGCGTTGATGGAATATCTGCTGCTCGGCAAGCTCAATCACTGAGCGAGCCGCTACACAGCATCTGTGTGAAGCGCGACGGGGCCTCGAATACGAGGCTAAGCATCCACGTTTAGCACCACGCATCGAGCCGGCGTCCGCAGTTGCAAGCGAACCCGGCTCGCCCACCGCACTGTTCCAAAAACGCGGGCAAGCGGCGGTTTAGTGTCAAAATAGTGGTTTTCCGCGCTCCGGAACCGCCGGCGCGCCTTGTTTTCCAGCTTTCTCCAGCTACGAGTTCACCATGAGCGATATCAAGAAAGTCGTGCTCGCCTATTCGGGCGGCCTCGACACCTCCGTCATCCTGAAGTGGTTGCAGGACAACTACGACGCCGAAGTCGTCACGTTTACGGCCGACATCGGCCAAGGCGAAGAGCTGGAACCGGCGCGCAAAAAGGCCCTGCAACTCGGCATCAAGCAGGAAAACATCTTCATTGAAGACCTGCGCGAAGAATTCGTGCGCGACTACGTGTTCCCGATGTTCCGCGCCAACACGATCTATGAAGGCGAGTACCTGCTGGGCACGTCGATCGCGCGTCCGCTGATCGCCAAGCGTCAGATCGAAATCGCCCGCGCAACCGGCGCGCAAGCGGTCTCGCACGGCGCAACCGGCAAGGGCAACGACCAGGTTCGCTTCGAACTCGGTTACTACGCGCTGGAACCGGGCATCAAGGTGATCGCACCGTGGCGCGAATGGGATCTGCTGTCGCGCGAAAAGCTGCTCGCGTACGCTGAAAAGGCCGGCATTCCGATCGAAATGAAGCACAAGCAAGGCGGCGCGCCGTATTCGATGGACGCCAACTTGCTGCACATCTCGTTCGAAGGCCGTCACCTGGAAGACCCGAAGGCCGAGGCCGAAGCCGATATGTGGCGTTGGACGGTGTCGCCGGAACAGGCGCCCGATCAGGCTGAATACCTCGACATCGAGTACGAGCACGGCGACCCGGTCGCGATCAACGGCAAGCGCCTGTCGGCGGCTGAAATGCTGACCGAATTGAACCGTTTGGGCGGCAAGCACGGCATCGGCCGTCTGGATCTGGTGGAAAACCGTTACGTCGGCATGAAGTCGCGCGGCTGCTATGAAACGCCGGGCGGCACGATCATGCTGAAGGCGCACCGCGGCATCGAGTCGATCACGCTCGACCGCGAAGTGGCCCACCTGAAAGACGACCTGATGGCGCGTTACGCTGCGCTGATTTACAACGGCTACTGGTGGAGCCCGGAGCGCCGCGCAATCCAGGTGCTGATCGACCATACGCAAGAGAAGGTCAACGGCTGGGTGCGTGTGAAGCTGTACAAGGGCAGCGTGTCGGTTGTCGCGCGCGATTCGAAGGAAACGCTGTTCGACAAGACCATCGCTACGTTCGACGACGACGGCGGCGCTTACAATCAGGCCGACGCTGGTGGATTCATCAAGCTGAACGCGCTGCGTATGCGGATTGCTGAAAATGCACGTCGTCAGCGGAGCTGAGGACGTGCATTTCGATGAAGGCTAACTTCGCGTTAGCGAAGTTAAGCGCCGCAAGGCGCGGCCGACACTGAAGCGCACATGCGAAAAAGGCGCCGGGAGAAAACTCCCGGCGCCTTTTTTCATTGCAAGCCCCTTACGCGGTCACAAACAAACCGGCTCCGCTTCCAACTCCACCCCAAACCGCGCCAGCACATCCCGCTGAACCGCCTTTGCGAGCGCCAGCACCTCCGCTCCGCTCGCCCCACCGAGATTCACCAGCACCAGCGCCTGCCGCTCATGCACGGCCGCGGCGCCCATCGCGCGGCCTTTCCAGCCACATCGATCGATCAACCAGCCCGCCGCGAGCTTCACCCGGCCGTCCGCTTGAAGGTAAGACACGACCTCGGGCTCCTTAACCTTCAGCGCCTCGAACTGCGTTGCCTCCACGACCGGATTCTTGAAGAAACTTCCGGCGTTACCCAGCTGAAGCGGATCAGGCAGCTTGGCGCGCCGCACCGCGACTACCGCGTCGAAAATCGCCTGCGCACTCGGCGCTGCATCGGCATGGCCACCCGCAGCCAGTTCACGCGCGATGTCCGCATACCCAGCGCGCGGCTGCCACATCTTCGGCAAACGGAAAGTGACCGAAGTAATCACAAAACGGTCGCGCCCTTCCCGCTTGAAAAAACTGTCGCGATAGCCGAATCGGCAAGCGTCGGCATCGAGCTCGACTACGGCGCCCGTTTCCAGCTCAACCGCCCGCAGCGACGCAAACCGCTCGCACATCTCCAGCCCATACGCGCCGATGTTCTGAATCGGCGCCGCCCCCACCGTGCCGGGAATCAGCGCGAGGTTCTCCAACCCCGGCAGCCCTTGCGACAAAGTCCATGCGACAAAGTCATGCCACTGTTCGCCGGCTGCCGCCTCGACGTACCATGCGTCGTCGTCCTCGCGCACGACGCGGCGGCCTTGCAGCGCCACCAGCAGCACCAGTCCGGCGAAGTCGTCCGTCAGCACGACATTGCTGCCGCCGCCCAGCACCAGCCGCGGCAAGCCGGTGGCACGCGGGTCGCGCACGGCAGCCATCAGTTGCGCTTCGCGCTCGATCCGGCATGCGAATCGCGCGCGAACATCGAAACCGAAGGTGTTATGCGTCTTCAGCGGATAGCCGGCAATGAACGCGGCGGAGTCGGATTGAGACATCAGAATGAGAAGTATGGAACGCCGAACGAAACGACATCTGGCCCCCGGCCGCGCGACAATGCGCGGCGGCCTTAGGCAAAAGGGAGTGGCGTCGGTAAAATGACGCCAGGTTCGTGATTATAGCGAGTGCCCCGTGAGCAGCCGACCGGCCGCGCCACGCACCGCAGCACTATTGGGAGAAAACAATGCCATCGTTTGACGTCGTCTGCGAAGCGGACATGATCGAAGTCAAGAACGCGATCGAGCAGTCCAACAAAGAAATTTCAACCCGCTTCGACTTCAAAGGGTCGGACGCGCGCGTCGAGCACAAGGAAAGCGAAATCACGGCCTACGCCGATGACGATTTCAAGCTCGGCCAGGTCAAAGACGTCCTGCTGTCGAAAATGGCCAAGCGCAATGTGGACGTGCGTTTTCTCGACTACGGCAAGATCGAGAAGATCGGCGGCGACAAGGTCAAGCAGGTCATCAAGATCAAGAAAGGCGTGTCCGGCGATCTGTCGAAGAAAATCGTGCGCCTCGTGAAGGACAGCAAGATCAAAGTGCAGGCGAGCATTCAGGGTGACGCGGTGCGCATCACCGGAGGCAAGCGCGACGATCTGCAAAGTGTGATCGCAATGCTGCGCAAGGACGTGACCGATACGCCGCTCGACTTCAACAACTTCCGCGACTGAACGCGCGTCACGTGCGGTACCGGGCGCGTATTGACGCTCGGCAATAGGCGTGCGTTGAGGCTCGGCAACGGACGCATGTTGAACACTCTCGGCAACGGGCCGCGTTAAGGCTCACTACGGAGCGCTTAGCTGCGTTGAGCCTCAGCACAGGCGCATGTTGAACGCTCGGCAACGGGCCACGAGGGACTCAACACCCGGCACGGGTTGAACGCTCAGCACACAGGCGGTGCGCCTCCAGTGCGCACCCCGTGAACGAACTAAGGCACGCCAGCTAACACCCGGCCGGGCACCCCGCCCGCGCTCAAGGTTCGTTACCGCCCGCCGCGCTAGCCGCTGCGTCGGTTTTCTTCTTGTCGCCGATGCGGCTTTCCTGGCCGCGCATCAGCTTGGCAATATTGCCGCGGTGGCGCCATACCAGCAGCGAACTCATCACGACAATCGCCAGCGCGATGATATGCGGCCCGAACAGAAAGCCGTCGAAGAGCGGCGCGAATACCGCCGCGGCCAAAGCCGCCAGCGAAGAATAGCGCGTGAAGAACGCCACGATCAGCCACGTCAGCAAGGTGGCGATGCCGAGGATCGGGTTGATCGCGATCAGCACGCCCGCTGCGGTCGCCACGCCCTTGCCGCCCTTGAACCGGAAGAAGATCGGATACAGGTGACCGAGAAACACGGCAACGGACGCAATCGCAACCGACGTATCGTCGAGGCCGTAATGCGCGCCGAAGTGCACCACGAACCACACCGGCAGCCAGCCTTTGAAGGCGTCGCCGATCAGGGTGAGTATCGCGGCCTTCTTGCTGCCACTGCGCAGCACGTTCGTGGCGCCCGGGTTGCCCGAGCCGTACGAGCGCGGGTCGTCCAGCCCCATCGCGGCGCTCACGATCACGGCAAACGACACCGAGCCGATCAGGTAGGCAACGACAGCAACGATCAGGTTTTGCATCTGGGACTCATATAAGGATCGGCGGTCTGATACTCGATACTCCAACCGCAACAGGGAACAAGGCGGCGCACATTCTACCGAACCCACCTGCCCGGAAAACATTCAGGCAAACGTCAATCGACGCTCGCACACTGAACCGGCTTCGCCGCCAGCACGTCGACCAATACCTTGGGTTCGATGCTGACCAGAAAACCACGCCGGCCGCCGTTCAGCCAGATCTTGTCCATCTCGAGGATGCTCGACTCGACGTACACCGGCATCTGCTTGCGCGTTCCGAACGGCGACGTGCCGCCGATCAGATAGCCGGAATGCCGGTTCGCCACCTCGGGCTTGCACGGCTCGACGCGTTTCGCGCCGATCTGCCGCGCCAGATTCTTGGTGCTGACGGTGCGGTCGCCGTGCATCAGTACGATCAGCGGCTTGGCGTGCTCGTCTTCCATCACGAGCGTCTTGACGACATGATGTTCATCCACGCCGAGTTGGCGCGCCGATTCTTCAGTGCCGCCGTGCTCGACGTAATCGTAAGGATGTTCGCCGAAAGCGACGCCATGACGGCGCAGAAACTGCGTAGCGGGCGTTTCGGAGACGTGTCTGGATTTGCTCATCGGCGCATTGTAATGGCGAGTTTGCACAACGGCTATTTGCCGAACGGCCAATTGTGCGGGTCCGGTGATTGTGGCACGATCGTTCGCAAATCTTCCGGCGCATGGCATACCGAGCACCGAATCGCTTTGCAACTATCTTGCATGGGACCAGAGTAACGCGCTGAAGCGCGAACTCTGGTCGACAAAGGAGACAGCGTTGAACCTCGATTCATCCACCCGTTCCACGATCGACATTCCGGCGCTGCTGGCCGCCCTTCCCGCGCGTATTGCCGAAATCCCGGTGCTCGCCGCCGCGCGCGATCCGCAGCACGTCGCCTTGATCGAGGATGCGCGCCGCCTCACCAATGCGCAACTTCTGGAAGCCGTCGATGCCGCCGCCGCGCTGCTGGGCGAATGGGGCGTGCGTGGCGGCGATCGCGTGATGATCGTGGCCGAGAACAGCATCGTGCAGATCGTGCTGCTGTTCGCGACCGCGAAACTCGATGCGTGGGCGCTGATGTCGAATGCACGCCTGTCCGCCGCCGAACTCGACGCGATCCGTGCGCACGCGCAGCCTCGAGTGGTCGCGTATGCGGTCGAAAGCTCCGCGGATGCCCAACAGCATGCGCAGCGGCATCAAGCCGTCACGGCGCCTGTCATCACGCCGGATATCGGTGCCCGGTCGTACACGATCGACACCCACGCAAAAGCCGAACCGGTCGAAGCCGCCAATCACCGCCAATGTGCCGCGCTGATCTACACCACGGGAACTACAGGCGCGCCGAAAGGCGTGATGCTGTCGCATCGCAATCTGCTCTTCATCGCGACCGTGTCGAGCCGCTTACGCAAAGTCGGTCCGGACGATGTCGTGTACGCCGTTCTGCCGATCTCGCACGCGTACGGCTTTGCCTCGGTTTGTCTCGGCAGCCTGCACGCCGGCGCGACCTTGCGCCTCGCGCCGCGTTTCGCGCCGGAAGCGGTGCGTCGCGCGCTCGCCGAAGAGCGCGTGTCCATCTTCCAGGGCGTGCCGGCCATGCACGCCAAACTGCTCGAACATTTGCAAACGCACGGCCACGCGTGGTCCGCGCCGCACATGCGCTTCGCCTATTCGGGCGGCTCGCCGCTCGACGCCGCGCTGAAGGCGCACGTCGAAAGCGTCTACGGCCTCCCGCTGCACAACGGCTACGGCATGACCGAGAGCAGCCCGACCGTCTCGCACACCATGCTCGATGCGCCGCGCAGCGATTGCTCGGTCGGCGAGGTCATTCCCGGCGTCGACGTGCGGTTCGTCGGACTCGATGGTGTGGATGCCGCGCCGGGCGAAATCGGCGAACTATGGGTGCGGGGCCCGAACGTGATGCTTGGCTACTACCGCAACCTGGAGCAGACCCGTGCTGCTGTCACCGAAGACGGCTGGCTCAAGACCGGCGACCTCGCACGGCAGGACGCGGACGGTGCGTTGCATATCGTCGGGCGCAGCAAGGAGTTGATCATTCGCTCGGGCTTCAATGTGTATCCGTCGGAAGTCGAGCATGTGTTGAATGCGCATCCGCAGGTGGTGCAGTCGGCGGTGATCGGGCGCGCCGTGGAGGGTAACGAGGAAGTGGTCGCGTTCGTCGAATTGATCGCGGGCGCGAAGGTGTCTCCGGCTGAACTGATCGCGTGGTGCGGCGAGCGCCTTGCGCCGTACAAGCGCCCTGCCGAAGTAAAGGTGCTGGCTGCGCTGCCGGCTGCGTCGACAGGCAAGATTCTCAAGCACCGGTTGCGCGAGTTCGTCTAACGCCGTGGTTATGGCCGTGGCCGAGGCAAAGACGGCGACTGCGGTGGCGGCCGTGGCTTTGGTGGCGGTCGCATTAATCGCTACCAGCCGCAGCAACGGCAAGCGCATCGCCCCGCGCAGCCGCTAACGAGCCTCACCCCCGCGGATGATGCTGCGCATGCAGCGACTTCAGCCGTTCGCGGGCCACGTGCGTATAGATCTGCGTGGTCGAGATATCCGTATGACCGAGCAGCAATTGCACGACGCGCAGATCGGCGCCATGGTTCAGCAGGTGCGTCGCGAACGCGTGCCGCAGCGTATGCGGTGAGAGCGGCGCATGCACATCGGCCGCTGTCGCGTGGCGCTTGATGATGTTCCAGAATTGCTGGCGGGTCATGCCCTCCGCGCGGCTCGTGACGAACAGCGCATCCGTCGCGCGCGCCCCCAGCAAAGCAGGACGCGCTTCGCGCAGATAGCGTTCGATCCAGCCGTGCGCCTCTTCGCCGAACGGAATCAGGCGCTCTTTCGAGCCCTTGCCCATCACGCGCACTACGCCTTCGTTCAGGCCCACTTCCACCGTCTTCAGCGTGACGAGTTCGGTGACACGCAAACCGCTGGCGTACATCAACTCCAGCATGGTGCGGTCGCGCAGGCCCAAGGGCGTGTCGATATCCGGCGCGCCGAGCAGTGCTTCGACTTGCGCTTCGGTGAGCGTCGACGGAAAACGCGGCGGTTGCTTGGCTGAACGGATGCGTACCGTCGGATCAACCTTCGTGCGATGTTCGCGCACCGCCCAGCCGTAGTAGCGGCGAAATACCGAGAGCCGCCGGTTTGCCGAGGTGGATTTGTCTTTCTGGCGCGCCGCGCTATAGGCGTTGAGGTCGGCCTCGCTGGCGGTGTCTAGCGACGTCTTGCGGGTTTGCACGAGCCATTCGCAGAACAGCCGCAAATCGCGCCGGTACGCATCGAGCGTGTTGCGCGACAAGCCGTGCTCGAGCCACAACGCGTCGCAGAACGCATCGATCGAAGCCGAGCTCGCCACAAACAAAGGTGACGCGGCGGGCGCGTCTTCAGTCACGGTGTCGCTCATGCGCAAGAAATGCCTTCATGCGCCAGAAGCCAGCGTTTGACGTTGCGAAAGAAACCATCTCCGGCATGATGCGCGAATCCGCCGATGCCGCTCGAACTGACCACCCGATGACACGGAATCACGATCGGGAAGTAATTCGCACCGCACGCCTGGCCGACCGCTCGCGGGACACTACCGAGTTGCCTCGCCAGTTGCCCATAGGTCAGCACGACACCCGGCGGGATGTCGCTGATCGCTTGCCACACGCGCCGCTGAAATGCGGTGCCGACCGCGGCCAGCGGCAATTCGAACTTCGCGGACGCACGCTCGAAATAACGCTCGATCTGCTCGACGGCCTGCCTCGCCAGCAGCGTGTCCGGCGCGACGCTCTGCACCGACTCCGGCAGATAGACGATTTCGCGCACGGCCTCGCCTTCGAGGCGGATGCCGATCTTGCCGAACGGTGCATCGATCACTGCGTTGAACATGGTTGCTTGCTCCGTGATTGCCGCTACTTTACGCCGCTTCCAACGCCCATTCCACATGCTCGCGCACCACGGCGGAGGGGTCTTCGACGCGTAACTTCAGCGCGTCAACAATCGCCTTGCGCGCATCCGCACTCAAACTTTCCGACGAGGCCCGCAGCGCATTACCCATCCCCACCGCCAGATTGCGCAGCCAGCTCTCATAGCCAATGCGGCGAATCGCACTCCCCTGCATGCGCGTATCGAACTCCTCCGCGCTCCATGCAAACAGCTCGACCAGCGTCGCGCGATCGAGCCCGTGCCGCACGTCAAAATCGGCGACCGGCGCGACCTGCGCAAACTTGTTCCAGGGACATACGAGCTGGCAATCGTCGCAGCCATACACACGATTACCGATCAGCGGCCGCATTTCCAGGGGAATATTGCCCTTCAATTCGATCGTCAGATACGAAATACAGAGACGTGCATCGACCTTATAGGGCGCCACAATCGCACCCGTCGGGCATGCGCCGATGCAGCGCGTGCAACTGCCGCAATGCGAGCCCGGCGTTTCGGGCGCATCGTCGGGCGACGTCTCGGCATCGGTGGGCAACGGCACGTCGACGTAGATTTCGCCGAGAAAAAACAGCGAACCGGCATCGCGCTGCAGCAGCAGCGTGTGTTTGCCGCGCCAGCCGATCCCTGCCTTCTGGGCGAGCTCCACCTCAAGCACCGGCGCCGAATCGGTAAATACGCGGTAGCCGAACGCGCCGATTGCCGCCTCGATTTTCTCGGCCAACTGTTGCAGACGGTTACGCATTACCTTGTGATAATCGCGGCCCCGCGCATAGATCGACACCACCGCTGCCGATGGGTCCGCGAGCCGCGCATGCTCGGCTGCGCGCCAGTCTTGCGGTGCGCGCGGCGTGTCCTGCAAAGGGCTTTCGTGCGCCTTTCCACTCAATGTCTGAGCAGGCAAATAGTCGATGCGTGCGGTAATCACACGTCGCGTGCCGGCCACAAGCTCGGCGGGGCGCGCGCGTTTCATACCATGTTTCGCCATATAATCCATCTCGCCGTGGCAACCCGCGTCCAGCCATGCTGCAAGCGGCGCTTCGGCAGCGGAGAGATCGGTGTCGCTGATACCGATCGCCCCGAAACCCAGTTCACGGCCCCACGTTTTGATGTTGAGCGCGAGCGCATTCAGCGCCGCTTCATCGAAATGACGCTCGGCACGCGCATCGTCGTTAGACGCAGGCGTGCAGGAAACAGGGGACTCCGGACTTCGGTTCATCACTCCATTTTACGAGAATGCCCGTCAATCCCGATCTCGCGATCCAACCGCCCGCCAATGTCCTGCTCGAACGCTCCTTCGCGCTCGCGGACGAGGCCGCCACCAACGCATTCGGCGAGCGCTTTGCACGGGCAATCGAAAGCGTGCGCGGGGCGATGCAAAAAGCGCAACAAAACCCGCTGCAAAAAGCGCAGCAACCCGCGCCGGGCACTGACGATAATCAGGCATTCCACGGCCTGCAAGTACAACTCGTCGGCGACCTTGGCGCCGGCAAAACCACGCTCGTGCGCGCGACCTTGCGCGGCCTCGGCCACACCGGCCGCGTGCGCAGTCCCACTTACACACTCGTCGAACCCTACGTGCTCGAGCGGCCCGCTGGGGAACTCGCGCTCTATCACTTCGATCTGTACAGATTCACCGACCCGGCCGAATGGGCCGACGCGGGCTTTCGCGAGTACTTCGACAGCGGCGCCATTTGCCTCGTCGAATGGCCGGAGCGCGCCGGGCGTCTCCTTGGCGTGCCGGATCTCGTCTTCGCGCTCGACCTGGACCACGAGGGCGACGGCCGGGTACTCACTGCACGGGCATACAGCGAATCAGGAAAGGCATGTCTCGAAAGATGTTGATCAAACCGTTCCGCTCGATCGAATCGGCGGCTACCGCAACGCATAACTGGCGGCGCCGGCAGATTCTGCGCGCGGGCGCGTCCACGCTGGTGCTCGGCCTTGTCGCTCCGCGTCTCGCGTGGGCGAGCTCGGTGCTGGGCGTGCGGGTCTGGCCGGCGCGCGATTACACGCGCGTGACGATCGAGTCGGATCAGCCTTTGCAGAACACGCAGCAATTGCTGCAGGGCCCGGACCGGCTGGTGGTCGATCTGAGCGGCCTCGATCTCGATCAGGCGCTGAAGGATCTGGTATCGAAGATTACGCCGAACGATCCGCAGATTCAGTCGGTGCGCGTCGGCCAATATCAGCCGCACGTCGTGCGGATGGTGTTCGATCTGAAGGGCTCGGTGAAACCGCAGGTGTTCACGCTGCCGCCGGTCGGCGCGTACAAATACCGGCTCGTGTTCGACCTGTACCCCGCCGTCGCGCCCGATCCGCTGATGGACCTGCTCGCGCAGACCGAGCGCAAGCAGCAAACGCTGGAGGAAAACAACGCACCGCCCGCCACGCTAAGCGGCCCGGGCACCACGCCGCCCACTGCCGACAACAGCGAAGCCTTCTTCGAGCGTTATGCGCAGAACGGCAGCGGCGGGACGGCGCCGGGCGTGCCGCGTCCGCCGGTGCATATCGCGCCGACACCTGCTCCGCCCATCCTCGGCAAGCCCGCAACGCCGACGGCGCCGATTGCACCCATTGCGCCGCCCACCGCGATCGCCCGCAACAAGGGTGGCACCAGTGGCAGCAACCTTGGTGGCGATGACAGCGAAGGCGACGATAGCTACGCCTTCACCAATCCGAAAACCGGCAAGAGCAACACGGTGCGCCTGCTCACCGTCGCGATCGATCCGGGTCACGGCGGCGAGGACCCGGGCGCGATCGGCGGCTCGGGCACCTACGAGAAGCACGTCGCACTCGACATCGCGAAGAAGCTGCGCGCGAAGATCGATGCACAGCCGAACATGCGCGCCATGATGACGCGCGACGCCGACTTCTTCGTGCCGCTGAACGTGCGCGTGCAGAAGGCGCGGCGCGTGGGCGCGGACCTGTTCGTGTCGATCCACGCGGACGCGTTCACCACGCCCGACGCGAAAGGCTCGTCCGTATTCGCCTTGTCGGAGCATGGCGCGTCGAGCGCCGCGGCGCGCTGGATGGCGAACAAGGAGAACTCGTCGGATCAGATCGGCGGGATCAACATCAAGTCCGCCGACGCCACCGTCAACCGCGCATTGTTCGATATGTCGACCACCGCGCAGATCCGCGATTCGATGCGCTACGGCAACTTCGTGCTGAACGAGATCGGCGGCATCAACAAGCTGCACAAAGGTTCGGTCGAACAGGCCGGGTTTGCTGTGCTGAAGGCGCCGGACATTCCGTCGATCCTCGTGGAGACAGCCTTCATTAGCAACCCGGACGAGGAGCGCCGCCTGAACGACGACGCGTATCGGGAGAAGATGGCCGATGCGATCATGACTGGCATCAAGCGCTATTTCGCAGCGAATCCGCCGTTGGCGAAGAACCGCATGACCTGACGCCGCCCTGCATGCCACATGCGTCACGCTTAAGTGGCATTCACCGCGCCGGTGAAAGCCGCTGCACGACCCAACCCCCGAACACATTCACCGCCAACCCCGCCATCACCAGCAAGGCCCCCACGATCTGCGCCTCGGACAACCGTTCGTCGAGAAACAAGGACGCCGATGCCAGCCCGACAATCGGCACCAACAGCGAAAACGGGGCCACCTGGCTCGCCGGATAGCGCGACAGGAGCCGGCTCCACAGGCCGTAGCCGATCAACGTCGCGATAAAAGCGAGGTACACGATGGCGAAAATCGACATCGCGCTGATCCAGGACAGCGCCGCGACGATCCGCTGCGGTCCCTCGAACGCGTACGACAGCGCGAAAAACGGCAACGGCGGAATCAGGCTGCCCCACACGACCAGCCCGACCAGATCGACCTTGCCGACCTTCTTCGTGACGATGTTGCCGAGCGCCCACGAACACGCGGCGCACAGCGTGAGGACGAAACCAGCGAGCGTCATCGCGTGGCCGCCTTGCATGCCGATGATCGCGAGACCGCCCGCCGCGATCAGCAAACCGACGACGTTCGGCACACGAAAGCGCTCATGCAGAAACAGCGCGGCGAAGATCAGTGTGAAGAATGCCTGCGCCTGCAATACGAGCGAAGCGAGCCCCGCCGGCATACCGACATACATCGCCGAGAACAGGAAAGCGAACTGCCCAAACGAAATCGTCGCACCATAAGCGAACAGCCAGCGCCAAGGCAACTGCGGCCGCTTGACGAAAAACACCGCCGGCACCGCGGCGAGCGTGAAACGCAGCGCGCCGAGCAGCATCGGCGGCACACCATGCAGGCCCACCTTGATCACGACGAAATTGACACCCCACGCAACCACAACGACTAGCGCGAGCAGTAAGTCCCTCGGCGACATCCCGGTCTCCATTTAATTGTTGGATCCGGCAGTTTAGCGGACGTCGCGTCGCTCGACAGTGCGTTAAAACGTAGTTAGTCGTTCAGCCAGTTTTCCACGCGCAGCCCCGGATACGCCGCGAAGTCGCGTTCGTTGTTGGTCACCAGCACCACGTCGAGCGCCACGGCATGTGCCGCGATCAGCTTGTCGAGCTGATCCTTCTTACGCTCGCGCGTCGCCTCGCGAATCGGACCGTACGCGCTTGCCGCAGCGCTGTCGAACGGCATGACCAGAATGTCTTCGGCGAGTGCCGCCAGATTACGGCGATCGCGCGCACGGTTCGCCGATACCGCCACGCCGTATTCGAGTTCCGCAAAGGTGATGGCAGACATCACCACATCGCCAACGAGACATTCCGCAAAGCGCTTCGCAACCTGTTCCGGTTGGTTCTTCATCAAGTAGATGCAGATATTGGTGTCGAGCATGTAGCGCGGCATTACAAATCCTCGCGCTCGGCCTGCTCGTGGTCACCACGTCCTTCAGCCATGAAGTCGGGCCCGAATTTGGCGAATTTCTTGAGCACACCGGTCAGCGGACGCCGGGTTGGACGGATCCGCAATTCTTCGCCAACGCGTTCGATTTCAACCTCGACGTCGGCGCGGTCGAATGCCAATTCGGCCGGAATACGCACCGCTTGCGAATTGCCGTTGCGAAAGACTTTAGTGAGCATGCTGAACTCCTACTGCGGATGTACGCTGTATGTACGAGCTAATACTATAGCCATCCGCGCCAGCAATGTAAATACATGTGTGTACATCGAGTGCGGAATGCAGCCGCAACCGCAACCGCAGTAGAATCATCCATTAAGCAAAATCCAACTCACCCTTCCAGCCGAGCCTGCCCATGTCTTCCTCGATCAAAGCAGTTCTCAAACCGCATCTGCGCGACGTCGGCAACCTCACCGTGCAGCGTGTGCTGCCGGCCATGGCGGCGCGCCTGATCGGCCCGTTCATCTTCTTCGACCATATGGGCCCCGCCACGCTCGACCCCGGCGTCGGGCTCGACGTGCGTCCGCACCCGCATATCGGCCTTGCAACCGTCACGTATCTGTTCGAAGGCTCGATCATGCATCGCGACAGCCTCGGCTCCGAGCAGAAGATCGTCCCGGGCGACGTCAACTGGATGACGGCGGGCCGCGGCATCGTCCATTCCGAACGCACGCCGCCTGAAGACCGCGCGAGTGGCCAAACCATGCACGGCATCCAGACCTGGGTCGCGCTGCCGCTCGAAGACGAAGACATCGAGCCGTCCTTCTCGCATCACGCGGCCGACACGCTGCCGGTGGTCGAGCGCAACGGCGTCAAGCTACGCGTGATCGCGGGCACCGCGTTCGGCGAAACCTCGCCGGTCGCGACCTTTTCCGGCACGCTGTATGTGGCCGCGGAGTTCGCACCGGGCGGCGCCTTCGCGCTCGAACCGGAACACGAGGAACGGGGTGTCTATCTGGTGGACGGTGACCTGGAGATCGACGGCACATCGCTCGAAGTGGGCCAAATGGCTGTGCTCGCGCTCGACGAAACGGTCACGCTTGCCAGCACCCACGGCGCGCGCGTAATGCTGCTCGGCGGCGAGAAGCTGGATGGCGAGCGCTTTATCGAATGGAACTTCGTCGCCAGTTCACGCGAGAAGATCGAAGCCGCGAAGCTGGCGTGGACTAATCAGGGGATGGGCCAGGTGCCGGGTGAAACCGAATGGATTCCGTTGCCGACAAGAAAATAGGTGAGCATGGCGGCGCCCATGCGGTTGCCACCGGCAAGCTTCGCCGTCTGTGCGAGCATTTGCGGCCCCCGGTGGCCTGCATCCGCCGCGTTGAATCATTGAATTCGCGGCACACGGCCCCAACTAGTCAACAAACCGTTTTATCGACGAGGACGCAATGGACACCACTCTGGCCACTTTCGAACGGGACGTCATCACGGCGTCGACACTGGCCCCTGTGCTGGTCGATTTCTGGGCGCCGTGGTGCGGTCCCTGCAAGACGCTCGGCCCGATGCTGGAGAAGCTCGAAGCCGAAGCCGCCGGCAAATGGAAGCTGGTGAAGGTGAACGTGGACGAGAACCAGGAACTGGCCACGCACTTCCAGGTGCGCAGCATTCCGCACGTCATGGCGTTTGCCGACGGCCAGCCGGTCGATCAATTCGTCGGCGTGTTGCCGGAAGGCCAGTTGCGCGAGTTTATCGAGCGCCTCGTGCCGCAAGGCGCGGACGCGGCACGTCTTGAAGCGCAAGCGGCGGTGGCCGAAGGCCGCCGTGAGGATGCCTACAATGCGCTGCAAGCCGCACTCGCCTACGACCCAGGCTTCGACGAAGCGCGCATGGACCTCATCGAGATGCTGCTCGAAGATCATCGCATCGACGAAGCGCGCAATGAAGCCGACCTGTTGTCGCCGAAAACCACGCAAGGGAGCGTCGCCCGCTTCAACGCGATCAAGACCCGGCTCGATGCGGTGGACGCGGCGGCTGATCTGCCGCCTACGGATGCACTCGAAGCCAAAGTCGCAGCGAACCCGGACGATCTCGAAGCACGCTTCGATCTGGCTAGCGCATTCATCGCCCGCCGCAAATACGAAGGCGCGCTCGAACACCTGTTGGCGATCGTGCAACGCGACCGCACGTTCCGTGACGACATTGGCCGTAAGACGATGCTGTCGGTGTTCGATCTCGCCGCGCATCAGCCGGAGCTGGTGTCTCAATGGCGGCGCAAGCTGAGCGCGTTGTTGTACTAATCTGTACGGTGTTCAGGTGCGGCGAGGGAGCCGCGCCTGAATGCGTCGCGGCATGCGCTGCGTCAATCGCTTTACCGTTCTAACGCGACGACGCTCTAACGCCCTACCGCCTCAACCCGCTGCCTGCTTCGCCAACGCCCGCAACACATGGGCGGCCGCGGCAAAACCGAAGCTCGCGGTCACACACACGCTCGATCCGAATCCCGCACAGTTCAAACCGACCGGTCCCGTATGACCCGGCGACGTCGTGACGTGCTCCGCTTCCTCGTCGATGTCGCACACGGCGGCTTCCGGGTAGATCAACGGCTCATCGGAATACACCGCGCTCACCTTGAACTTCGCCTTCGGACCACGCGGAAAGCCATGCTGTTTGCGCAACTGCCCGCGCACTTTCGACAGCAACGGGTCCTGGATGGTCAACGCGAGATCGTCGATCCGGATGCGCGTCGGGTCCAGTTGGCCACCCGCGCCGCCCACCGTAATCAACGGCTGCTTCTTTTCGACGCACCACGCGATCAACGCGGTCTTCGTACGCACGCTGTCGATCGCATCGATCACGTAGTCGAAACCCCCGCCGAGCGTCGCCGCGAAATTGTCCGGCTCGACGAAGTCTTCCACCAGCCGCACGTCGCAGAACGGATTGATTGCCGCGATGCGCTCGGCCATCGCCTCGACCTTCGGTTTTCCGTAGTTACCATCCAGCGCGTGGATCTGGCGGTTAGTGTTGCTCTCGGCGACATTGTCCAGATCGATCAAGGTCAGCGTGCCGACCGCGCTACGCGCCAACGCCTCCGCCACCCACGAACCAACCCCGCCGATGCCGATCACGGCGACGTGTGCCCCTTCGAACGCAGCGAGCGCCGGCGCGCCGTACAGGCGGGCAATGCCGCCGAAGCGCCGCGCGCGGTCGGCGGTTTCACTCCCGTCGAGGCTGGTAGTAAGATCGGAATGCGCGGTGGTGCTGGACATGGTGGAAGGCTCGTTCAAAGCAGGCAAAACAGGAAGTGGCAACGCCAAGGCGCTCGCAGCCCGTATTTTGCCTGATCGCGACGATCAACATCGCCGCCCCAACTTAGGCATGAATGTTAGGCACGAATGGCCGCAAACGTGACGGCGTGAATGTCCACACGCAGTAGCAGGCCTTGACTTGGTCGCGCGCAAAGAATTCACGCCTTAGCTATACTGGTTGTACTGTAGCGTTCGCATAAGAACATGACCTCACTCGCCGAACTTCGAAAAAACTATTCGCTGGGTTCATTGGACTTTGCCGATGTCGACCGTAACCCGTTTCGTCAATTCGACACGTGGTTTCAGCAAGCGGTAGACGCCCAACTGCCCGAACCGAATACGATGACGCTGGCCACGGTCGACTCGCGCGGCCGGCCGTCAGCGCGCATCGTTTTGATCAAAGGTGTCGACGAGCGCGGCTTTGTGTTCTTCACCAACTACGAAAGCCGCAAGGGCCGCGAACTGGCCGCCAATCCCTACGCGAGCCTGCTGTTCTACTGGATCGAACTCGAACGCCAGGTGCGCGTCGAAGGCCGCATCGTCAAAACCAGCGCGGAAGAAAGCGATGCGTATTTCGCGTCGCGCCCGCTTGGTTCACGCATCGGCGCGTGGGCATCCAATCAAAGTCAGCTAATTGAAAGCCGTTCGCAGCTCGAAACACGCGAACGCGAAATCATCCTGCAATACGGTGACCAACCGCCGCGCCCACCGCACTGGGGCGGTTATCGTTTGGTACCCGAAGCAATCGAATTCTGGCAGGGCCGGCCGTCGCGTCTGCACGACCGCTTGCTCTACACGCGTTCAAGCGAAAACAGCGACTGGCAAATCTCCCGCCTATCGCCTTGAATCGAAATACAACACCGTACGCGCGTTGCCAACGTAGCAGCGCGCGCCGGTCGGACTGCGTCTCGCGGCATGGGAGTTGCGCCGCACTGAGCCGCAATCCACACAGGCTTTGCTTTAATTCAACGAACACGGAGAGATCACATGTTCTGGGAGAAAAAGCTGGCGCAGTGGGTGGAAGAGGTAAAAAACAAGGCTAACCTGCCAGCACGCCTTGTGCTGTGGGACGGTCAGCAACATGACTTCGGGCAGTTCGCCGCGCCTCGGGTCACGCTACATGTCAAAAGCGCCACGGCGCTGCCTTATCTGCTCGAACCGAGCCTCGACAATCTGGGCGAGGCGTATGTGAAGGGCAAGATCGATATCGAAGGCAAGCTGTCGGACATCATCAACGTCAGCTATCAGCTGGCGCGCAACACCGTCTCCAGCGCGAGCAAGCTGGCGCGCGTGCGGCGCTACTTCCATCACTCGAAGTCGTCGGACAAGAAGGCCATCCAGTATCACTACGACGTCTCGAACGAGTTCTACAAGCTGTGGCTCGACGAGAACATGGTGTACTCGTGTGCGTACTTCGAGAATGGCAATGAAGACCTCGCCACCGCGCAGATCAAGAAGATCGACCACATTCTCACCAAGATCCAGTTGCAACCGGGGCAGCGCCTGCTAGACATCGGCTGCGGCTGGGGCGCGCTAGTCCTGCGCGCAGCGCAGAAATTCGGCGCAAAGTGTGTCGGCGTGACGCTGTCGCAGAACCAGTTCGATCTCGCTACCGCACGCGTGAAAGCCGCGGGCCTGGAAAACCAGATCGAGATTCGTCTGCAGGATTATCGCGACATCGACGGGCAGTTCGACCGCATCACCAGCGTCGGCATGTTCGAGCATGTTGGCCGCAAGAATATGCCGGGCTATTTCCAGAAAATCCACGATCTGCTCGTCGACGACGGCATCGCCATGAATCACGGCATTACGTCGAGCGATTCGGACAGCGGCGAAACCGCGCTGGGCGGCGGCGAATTCATCGACCGTTATGTATTTCCGGACGGCGAACTGCCACACATCAGCCTTGCGCTCGAAGCGATGCAGCGCGGCGGGCTTGAAGCAGTTGACGTCGAAAGCCTGCGCCGTCACTATGCGCACACGCTGGACATCTGGGCGGAAAACTTCGAGGCGCATGCGGACGAAGCCCGCAAACTGGTCGACGACGAAAAATTCCGCATTTGGCGTGTGTACCTCGCCGGTTGCGCGTACGCGTTCGAAAACGACGATGTCTCGATCTTCCAGGTGGTGTGCTGCAAAGCCGGCCGTAGCGCGAAAACGTTGCCGTGGTCGCGCCGCTATATGTACGACAAAACGTTGTGATACGGTTGCGCCGCGGCGATTTACCGTCGCTGCGTGCCGGGGCTAAGTGCATTGCATGAGCGGGCCGACGCGGCGCAAACCTTAAACAGCAGGTCGAACATCGATGGACCAGAGTGGGACAAACGAAGTTGAACAGCCGGTGAGCGGCGGGCATGATGCACCGGCCGACGCCGTGCAGTTCGATCTGTTCGGGATGCCGGCGGAGCAGACGCCGGCACCGGCATCGAAGCCTGATGGGGGCGCGAAACCGCAGCGCGCAAAGGCAAGCGGCGCTGCGCTGCTCTGGCAGGAAGACGACGCACCGGTGCCACCCGAAACCGGGACCGCGGCTGAAGCCAATGCAACGCCAGCAACCGCCGATACGCCCAGGAAACGCCGTTCACGCGAAATTCTTGCCGCACCACCCTCTTCTGAACTCCTGGCGCTCGCCGCCGAACTGCCGTCGCAGGTCCACCTCGGTACGTCGACATGGTCGTTTCCAGGCTGGAATGGCATCGTCTACGGCGACGACTACAGCAATAGCAAGCTCTCGCGCGAAGGTCTAACGGCTTATAGCGCGCATCCGCTGTTAAAGACTGTCAGCATCGACCGGTCGTTTTACCAGGCGCTCACCGTCACCGAATACTTGCGCTACGCACAGCAGGTGCCGGAGCACTTCCGCTTCATCGTCAAAGCGCCGATGACGATTACCGACGCCACCGTGCGCGCCGAACGCGGCGAGCCGGTCTCGCTGAACCCGTGCTTTCTGAACGCGCAAATGGCGATCGACGAGTTCGTCACGCCGTGCCTTGAAGGCCTCGGTGCGAAAGCCGGTGCGTTGGTGTTCCAGCTCTCGCCGCTGCCCGACCAGATGCTCGCGCAACCGGCGGCGTTCATCGAGCGACTCGCCGAGTTCCTGACGGCGTTGCCCAAGCTGCCTGAAAGCGCTTGCTATGCGATCGAAATCCGCGACGCGAGTTTGCTCACGCCGCGCTTTATCCGCACGCTGAAAGCGGCGGGTGTTCGGTATTGCGTGGGCATTCATGCACGGATGCCGGACCCGTTGCGTCAGGCGGCGGCGCTCGCGCTCCTGGATGGCGAGCCAGCCGGCCCGCTGATCGTGCGCTGGAGTTTGCACGGCGGCTTCAAATACGAACAGGCGAAGGCCAAGTACGAACCGTTCAACCAGCTGGTCGATCAGGATCCTGCGACCCGCGCCGCGCTCGCCGAGCTGGCCGCGCGCTATGCGCTGGCCGGCCAGCCGGTGGTGATCGCAATCAACAACAAGGCGGAAGGATCAGCGCCGTTAAGCTGCGTGGAATTGGCGCGGGCGATTATTGAAGCGTATGCGCGGCAGGCTCATGAGCACGACCGCCAAACGCCTAGCTCGCCTTGATCCGATGCGCGAACTTCTGACGGAACTTCGCGACCTTCGGCGCCACCACGAACGAGCAGTACCCCTGATTCGGATGCTGCGCGAAATAGTCCTGGTGATATGCCTCGGCCGGCCAATAGTTGCCGTCGAGCGGTAGCACCTGGGTGACGATCTGGCCGTCGTAGATACCCTGTTCGCCGATCTCGCGGATCGCCTGCAGTGCCGTTTCACGCTGCGCTTCGGAGTGGGTAAAAATCACCGAGCGGTATTGCGTGCCGACGTCGTTGCCCTGCCGGTTCAACTGGGTCGGATCGTGGATCGCGAAGAAAATATCGAGAATCTCGCGATAGCTGATCTTCGCCGGATCGAAGTCGACGTTGACGACTTCCGCGTGACCCGTCACGCCGTCGCACACCTGTTCATAGGTCGGCCGTTGGGTCTGGCCGCCCGCATAGCCCGACTCCACCGAGTTCACGCCTTCGACGCCCAGATACACCGCTTCGAGGCACCAGAAACACCCGCCACCGAGGATGGCGACTTCGCCTGTCTGACTCATGCTGCTTGCTCCTTGATACTCATAGTCGGCCGATGCCGGTCCCGGTTAAACACAACACTCACGCCACCACCAAGACTTTCCAGCTTAGCGGTTTTTCCACTAACCGGCAGGGGTCGCGGCCAGTCCACCGCGATTGCAGTTAAAATTGGGACAAATCGACGATTTTCACTATGACTTTTGAATCATTTGTTTCCGGCCGCACGCGCGATGGGTTCAGCCCGGGGTTCACCCGGCTTGGCGCAAAGGCTTCCGCCCGATGAAGCGCGCCAGCCCGCCCAACTTCGACCAGACCGCCTTTAAACAGGCGCTCGGCCAATTCGCCACCGGCGTCACTGTCATTACAACGCGCGCCGCGTCCGGCCAATTGATCGGCATCACGGCCAGCTCGTTCAATTCGGTTTCGCTCAATCCGCCGCTGGTGCTGTGGAGCCTGGCCACGCGCTCGGCGTCGATGCCGGTGTTCCGGGTGAACAGTCACTACGTGGTCAACGTGCTGGCCGCGTCGCAGCTCGAACTGTGCAAACGCTTTGCCACGGTGAAGGGCGATCGTTTCGAAGGTGTGTCGCACGCCGAAGGCGACACCGGCATGCCGGTGCTCGACGGCGCGCTCGCCTGGTTCGAATGCCATAACCGCAGCCGCTACGAAGAAGGCGACCACGTGATTTTCGTCGGCGAGGTGGAGCGCTGCGGCGTGCACGAGAATGCCGCGGAGATTGCGCCGCTGGTCTTCCAGAACGGCCAATTTCACGGACTCAAGCAGCTCTGAACAAGGCGCCGCTGTGTATCAACAGCGGCCGCAAGCAGGTTCAAGCCGATGCAAGCTGACCCGCCCACCCACACTCAGCCATGCGGCGCGCTGTGGCCGCTGGTTTTCGACACTAGCGACACCGGCACGCCCGAATCTTCCTTCAGCGTCTGCAGCACGATATTCGAGCGAATATCCATCACGCCCGGCGCCTTATAGAGGCGTTGCAGCACGAAATCCGAATAGTGTTTGAGATTGTGGGCGAGCACCCGCAGCAGATAATGGGTTTCGCCGGTCACGACAAACGCGCCGACCACTTCCGGCCAATCCCGCACCGCCTCCGCAAAACGCTCGTGCCAGTTCTCCTGGTCGTTGCGCATCGACACCTGCACGAACGCTTCCAGTTCGAAACCCAGCACTTCGCGGTTCAGACACGCGCGGTAATGTTCGATGACGCCCTGCTCTTCCAGCAGGCGCAGGCGTCGTAGACAGGCCGATGGCGAAAGCGAAATGCGCTCCGCCAAATCGAGATTGCTAATCCGTCCTTCTTGCTGAAGCACCGTCAAGATACGGCAATCGGTGGCGTCGAGCGAGATCGCGTTCATATTCGGTCTCCCTTTCCCATTTGACTCAAATTATGTTCCAAGACACGGCTCAGAAGGAGATTTTTTCGCAATCACATTTCGCGCCAAGCCACCTATCATTCCTGGATAGACACAATCCGCCGATGGAGACATGGAAACACTCTGGGACATCACCCCCGCCGTCGATACCGCGACGCCCGTCTGGCCTGGCGACACGCCGGTCGGCATCGAACGCGTGTGGCGCATGGAAGCGGGCTCGCCCGTCAACGTCGCGCGCCTGACGCTGTCGCCGCACACCGGCGCCCACACCGACGCCCCGCTTCACTACGACGCCGAAGGCGCGGCGATTGGCGAGGTCGCACTCGATGCGTACCTCGGACGCTGCCGCGTGATTCATTGCATCGGTGCTTCGCCTGTTGTGACGCCACAACACCTGAGCGGCTCGCTCGACGACCTGCCGCCGCGAGTCTTACTACGCACTTACAGGAACGCACCGACTGCGGTCTGGGACAGCGCGTTCTGCGCGGTTGCGCCGGAGACCATCGATCTCCTCGCTGCTCGCGGCGTCAAGCTGATCGGCATCGACACGCCCTCGCTCGATCCGCAGGAATCGAAGACGATGGACGCGCACCACCGGATTCGCGCGCACCGCATGGCGATCCTTGAGGGCATCGTGCTGGATGCCGTCGCACCCGGCGATTACGAATTGATCGCGCTGCCGCTCAAGTTGACCACGCTCGACGCGAGCCCCGTGCGCGCCGTGTTGCGGGCGCTACCGAATCGCGCTGATCACCGCGACGCTCTGCAAAACTGAATCACCGCATTCATAGCATTTACCGAACTCCCTGATCTCTCTGACTGGACCATCATGAACACCCGTGAAGAAGCATTGGCGCTGGATAGCACCGACCCGCTCGCGCCGCTGCGCGACCAATTCGCGCTCTCGCCGGCCACTATCTACCTCGACGGCAACTCGCTCGGCGTACCGCCAGCCTCCGCCGCGCAACGCGCGCAGACCGTGATCGCCGCCGAGTGGGGCGAAGGTCTGATCCGCAGCTGGAATACTGCGGGCTGGTTCGAATTGCCGCGCCGCCTTGGCAACAAGCTCGCGCCGCTAATCGGTGCGGCCGAAAACGAAGTGGTCGTCACGGATACGATTTCGATCAACCTGTTCAAGCTGCTGTCCGCCGCCGTGCGGTTGGCGAATGCGCGCGATCCGAAGCGTCGCGTGATCGTTTCTGAGCGGTCAAATTTCCCAACCGATCTGTACATCGCGCAAGGGCTGATCGAACAGCTCGACCGCGGCTATGAACTGCGTCTCGTCGACGATCCGTCCGAGCTGCCTGCAGCGATCGGCGACGACACCGCTATCGCGATGATCACGCACGTGAACTATCGCACCGGCTACATGCACGACATGGCCGCGCTGACCAAACTAATCCACGACAAAGGCGCGCTCGCGCTGTGGGACCTCGCGCATTCGGCGGGCGCGGTGCCGGTCGACCTGAATGGTGTCGGCGCGGACTACGCGGTGGGCTGCACGTATAAGTATCTGAATGGCGGCCCGGGTTCGCCGGCGTTCGTATGGGTGCCGAAGCGGCATCAAAACGATTTCGCGCAGCCGCTGTCCGGCTGGTGGGGTCATCGCGCGCCGTTCAAAATGGACCCGACGTATCAACCCGATGATGGTATCGGCCGCTTCTTGTGCGGCACGCAACCGATGGTGTCGATGTCGCTGGTCGAATGCGGGCTCGATGTGTTCCTTCAAACGGATATGCAGACGATCCGTGCAAAGTCGCTCGCGTTGACCGATTTGTTTATCGAGCTGCTCGAAGCGCGTTGCGGCGAGTTTCCTTTGACGCTCGTGACGCCGCGTGAACATGCGCAGCGAGGTTCGCATGCGAGCTTCGAGCATCCGCATGGTTATGAAGTGATGCAGGCGTTGATCGCGCGTGGCGTGATCGGCGACTATCGCGAGCCTCATGTGTTGCGGTTTGGTTTTACGCCGCTGTACACGCGCTTTGTCGATGTGTGGGATGCGGTGGAGACGCTGCGCGATGTGCTTGCGCAAGAGACCTGGCGAGCGCCTGAATTTGCCGCCCGCGGCGCTGTGACCTGAGGAGCGCGCAATGACCGATCATATGCAAACGCCGGGATTGCCGGAAGAGAAACCGGCACAAGTGTGTCCGTTTGGGCATGGCAGTGGGGATGCCCCTTCGGCCACTGCTACGGCCCCTGCCGCCGCCGATTCCGGCGATGGCTGGCACGACGCGCAGCTCGATTTTTCGGAGTCGATGAGTTACGGCGACTATCTCTCGCTGGGGACCGTGCTGGATGCGCAGCATCCGTTGTCGCCGGATCACAACGAGATGCTGTTCATCATCCAGCATCAGACGAGCGAGTTGTGGATGAAGCTCGCGCTGTATGAGTTGCGCGCCGCGTTGAAGGCGGTGCATCGCGATGAGTTGCCGCCGGCGTTCAAGATGCTTGCTCGCGTGTCGCGGATCATGGAGCAGCTCGTGCAGGCATGGAGCGTTCTCGCGACGATGACTCCATCCGAGTACACGGCGATGCGGCCTTATTTGGGTAGCTCTTCCGGATTCCAGTCTTATCAGTATCGGCAGATCGAGTTTTTGCTCGGCAATAAGAATGAGCAGATGCTGAAGCCGCATGCGCATCGGGCGGATGTGTATGCAGACGTGAAGGCTTCGCTGGAATCGCCCTCGTTCTATGACGAAGTCGTGCGCTTGCTGTCGCGGCGTGGGTTTGCGATTTCACCTTCCAGGTTGGAGCGGGATTGGACGCAGCCTACCGTGCATGATGCTTCCGTCGAAGCAGCCTGGCTGGAGGTCTATCGGAATCCTTCGCAACATTGGGAGCTGTACGAGATGGCGGAGGAGCTCGTCGATCTCGAGGATGCATTTCGACAGTGGCGATTTAGGCATGTGACGACAGTCGAGCGGATTATTGGATTCAAGCAAGGCACGGGCGGCACGAGTGGCGCGCCTTATCTGCGGAAGATGCTGGATGTGGTTTTGTTTCCTGAGCTTTGGCATGTGAGGACGATGCTTTAAGCGGTTCTTTGCTTTTTACTCTGTGAGAGGGCACTGACTTCGTTCGCGCGCTGCATGGTGACTTGAAGACGCATCGGCCGAAATGTAAAGATTAGTTATAGTTCGCGCGTTTAGCCTGTGTGGTTGATCGTCTCAAAAAACGGTTGGGTTAGATTTCTATTTGCCGTTAGACAAAACGGCCAGGTGTGAGAGCCCGAACGGTAGTTCGCACAACCTACATTCGTGGGTCGTGCGCTTGCTTCTGTACGTTCATACAATGGGCGAGCCGTAGTGAGAGGGTCGAAAGGCCCATCGGTTTGAACTACCGCCGATCTCTCAAACTCGCTACGTGCCCGCTCACCCAATCTGTTGGTTGGCGAGTGTCGGGCAATTCAGGAACACACCGGAAATCGCACCATGAGCAAACCCACCAAAAAGACTCAAACTGCATCACGCCCTTCAGTTGATGCGCTCCAGTATGAAAAACTTGCACTGTCGGCGTTTGGAGCATGCGACCGGCAAATACGTCAGCTTAAAACCCTGATTGATCTCGCGGCGAGCATCGCCCGATGCCCGGCTACGACGGTTGAGGAAAGACGCCGTGAGCGCAACCTGCTGAAACATCTGCTCGATACCGTCGAGCAATACCAGCGAGAAGCTGAATGCGACCGTGACCTGTACCAGGTTATCGCGCTCGATGCGAAGGGAGTTCCTCACAGTCGCATCACCGCCAAACTTGCGGCGCAACTTCTTTCCGAGGCGGCGCAGGCGGGACGAGAAGCAGGGGAAGCTGCAGCCGAAGCCGAAGCTGCACCCGACAAACCTGCGACGCGTAAGCAGGAGCGCGTAAGGACTGCTGCGTATGCGCGGGCAGATGTGCAGCAGGCAGCAGTGAAGCACTAGGGTGAAGTAGCAGCCACCGCGCCGCTGCAATGAAAAAGGCGCGAATTGAACTGCACCCCAAAAGTTGGATTGGTGTCCAACTTTGCGGGGTCAGTTCAAATTACTCGCGCCTTTTTTACGTGCCCATGACGGAATAGCGACGACTTTCGAATGCCTCACGCAGTAGCCGGTCAAGTTCCGTGGCAATTTCCCTGTTCATTGTGCTTCCGTAGCGATCGTTATCAGACAAACACACAGTTAGACATTCGTAAAAGCTCCGGCCGTCATTTGGCCAGTCTCCTACAGACTTGAACAAGCCTATCCGTCCCCGGCGCGGTAAAACTCAAATTTGATGCAACGCAATACGCACCGCGAGACACGTCCCACAACGCGCGGACGCCTCCCGAATCCCGCCAAAAGTCCCGCCACGCCGCGCTGCGCCACGAAAAGCCGCTGACGTCGCCTTGACATTCGTTTCGCCGGGTACGATCATTCGCTCACAGACAGAGCAAATGCTCCACCTCAAGAAAAAACGCACGCTCCGAGCCGTGCGATCAAAGACATTCAGGAGACGCACATGAACAGCGGGCAAGGCAGCGGCGCGGCCGCACACGTGATCCTGCACATCGGCGCGGGATCGTTTCATCGCGCGCATCAGGCGTGGTATCTCCATCGGCTGAACGAGGCGAAAGTGGCGGGCGAGCCGCACTGGTCGCTGACGGTGGGCAATATCCGCAGCGACATGAACGCGGTGCTCGAAGCGCTCGCCGCGCAAAACGGCGTCTATACGCTTGAGACCGTCACGCCGCAGGGCGAGCGCGCGTACGAGACGATTCGCTCGATCGAACGCGTGGTGCCATGGACCGAGAGTCTCGATGCGCTGATCGAGGCGGGCGCCGATCCGGCCTGCAAGATCATTGCGTTCACCGTCACCGAAGGCGGCTACTACCTCGACGAACAGGACAAACTCGACACGGCCAATGCGGATCTCGCGGCCGATCTGAAAGGCGGCCACACCACGATTTACGGCGCGCTCGCGGTGATTCTCGAGGCACGCATGAAGCGTGGTGCCGGCCCGGTCACGCTGCAGACCTGCGATAACCTGCGCAGCAACGGCGAGCGTTTTCATGCGGGCATGAGCGAGTTTCTCGAACGGCGCCGCGCGAGCGAACTGGCGCAATGGTTCGACGACAACACCGCGTGCCCGAGTTCGATGGTCGATCGCATCACGCCCCGTCCAACGCCCGACGTGCGCGAACGCGTCAAGGCCGCGACCGCCGCCGACGATGCCTGCCCGGTGATGGGCGAGTCCTTCATCCAATGGGTGATCGAAGACCGTTTCGTCGCCGGACGCCCCGCGTGGGAAAAGGTCGGCGCGGAACTGGTCGACTCGGTGCTGCCGTACGAGGAAGCGAAGATCCGCATTCTCAACGCGACGCATAGCTGCATTGCGTGGGCGGGTACGCTGCTCGGACTGAACTACATCCACGAAGGTACGCTCGACCCGGACATCAACAAATTCGCCTTCGACTACGTGACCGAAGACGTGATTCCGTGCCTCACGCCGAGCCCGCTCGATCTCGAACGCTATCGCGACGTGGTGCTCGAACGCTTCGGCAATCTCTACATCCAGGACACCAACCAGCGCGTCGCGGCCGATGGCTTTTCGAAGCTGCCCGGCTTTATCGCGCCGACGCTTGCCGAATGCTTCGAACGTGGCGTCACGCCTGCGGCGACGGCGATGTTGCCGGCACTGTTCTTCCGCTTCCTCGAACGCTGGAACGCCGGCACGTTGCCGTATGCGTATCAGGATGGCGTAATGGACGAGCGCGTCGCCCGCGGTTTCTTTAGCGCGCCCGATCCGCTAAAGGCGTTCGCCGCTGACCGGCTGCTATGGGGCAGCATGGCGCAGACACCCGAATTGGAGTCGGCGTTGGCGGGCGCGTTGGCGCGTGTCGACGTGTGGCTGGCCAAACGCGGCGCGGCCTGACCCGTACGCGGGCGGCCAGCGTCGACGCAATGTGACGCATGTACTCCAGCAGCAACGGGCGTCACGTCACTCAGCGCCGCGCACCGCGCGGCATCGAACCACCGCCGGTGCCAGGCTTAATGCGCATGGCACCGCGTGCCCTATGCGGCTAAAGTAGCGCATCCCTAACGACGAAGGTTTCGCGCCCATGTATCTCGGCATCGACCTCGGCACGTCCGAAGTGAAAGTCCTGCTGCTCGCCTCCAATGGACGCGTGATCGGCACCGCAGGCTCACCCTTTACCGTTTCGCGTCCGCATCAGCGCTGGGCCGAACAGAATCCCGAAGACTGGTGGGCCGGCACGCGCACGGCGCTGGCCGCGTTGCGCGCCAAACATCCGGACGAGTTCGCGCAGATTCGCGGCATTGGCCTCTCGGGGCAGATGCACGGGGCCGTGCTGCTGGATGCGCAGGATCGCGTATTGCGGCCCGCGATCCTGTGGAACGACATGCGCAGCGACAAGGAATGCGCGGAGCTGACCGAGCGCGCGCCGGAGTTGCACACCGTGGCGGGCAATCTCGCGATGCCTGGTTTCACCGCGCCGAAGCTGCTATGGGTCGCGCGCCACGAACCGGAAGTCTTCGCGCAAACTGCCTGCGTGTTGCTGCCGAAGGATTACTTGCGCCTGCAACTGACCGGCGGCAAGGTGTCCGATCCATCGGATGCAGCGGGCACGCTGTGGCTCGACGTCGCCAAACGCGACTGGTCCGATTCACTGCTCGCTGCCTGCAACATGACACGCGCGCAGATGCCGGGCTTGTGCGAAGGCAGCGCGCCGTCCGGCACCCTGCTCCCCCAAGTGGCGCGCGAGTTGGGTTTGAGCGAGGGCGTGATCGTCGCGGCCGGCGGTGGCGACAACGCCACGAGCGCGATCGGCATCGGCGCGACGCAGCCGGGCGACGGCTTCGTCTCGCTCGGCACGTCGGGCGTGTTGTGCGTGGTCGGCGACAGTTTCCGGCCAAATCCCGCTTCCGCGGTGCACGCGTTCTGTCACGCGATTCCGGATCGCTGGCATCAGATGAGCGTGGTGCTGTCGGCGGCAAGTTGTTTGCGCTGGGTTTGCAAGCTCACCTCAACCGACGAGCCAACCCTGCTCGCCGAAATCGAGGCCCTGCCAGCAGAGGCATTGAACACCGCCCCACTCTTTCTGCCCTATCTGTCCGGTGAACGCACACCGCACAACGACCCGTACGCGCAGGGGGTGTTCTTCGGCATGAATCACGCGACCGATCGCGCATTGCTCGGCTACGCGGTGCTCGAAGGCGTGACGCTCGCGCTCACCGACGGCCTCGACGCATTGCGCGCGGCCGGCACGGAAGCGAAGGCGCTGTCCCTGCTAGGCGGCGGTGCGCGCAGCGACTACTGGGCACAACTGCTCGCCGACGCGCTCGACACCGCCACCCGCAAGCACGGTGGCGGCGAGACCGGCGCGGCGCTCGGCGCGGCACGTCTGGGCTGGCTGGCCGCAGGCGGCGACCCGGCGAAGGTGCTGACCAAGCCGCCGATCGAAAAGGAGTTCACGCCGAACCCGCGACGTCACGCCGAGCTGCGCAACCGGCTCGAAGCGTATCGCGCGCTCTACCGCCACGTACGGCCGCTGTTCGATCCCGCGCGGCAACCGCTCGCCTAACCGGCAAACCACAGCCGGTCCCCGTTGAGAGGCGGGGACCGGCTGCTATCATCGGCGCACTTCAAGCGAACCGTCACCGTGCCCAAGTCCACAGAAAAATTAGATCTTGCTACCCGCGCCGCGTGGCTTTACTACGTCGCAGGCAACACCCAGAACGAGATCGCCGAGAAACTGCAGGTGTCACGCCCGGTCGCGCAGCGGCTGGTCGCCTTCGCAGTGGAAAAGAACCTGATTCGCGTGCGCGTCGATCACAAACTGGCCGATTGTCTTGCGCTCGCCGATCAACTCTCGAAGCGCTACGGTCTGAGCATGTGCGAAGTCGTCCCGATCGACAGCGATACCTCGGAGGAAGTCGACCGCAAGCTGGCGGTGGCCGGCGCGCAGGTCATGGAACGCTATCTCAGCGAAGAAAAACCGATGGTGGTCGCCGTGAGCAGCGGCCGTACGCTGAAAGCCGCGGTCGATCAGATCGCCCAGCTGGAGCGTCCGCAGCATCGGTTGGTATCGATGGTCGGGGCGATCGCCTCGGACGGCTCCTCGAACCGCTACGACGTCGCGCTGCACATTTCGGAGAAGACCGGCGGCAAGCATTTTCTGCTGCCCGCGCCGTTGCTCGCCGATAGCGAAGCCGAGCGCGCGCAGTGGTGCAATCACCGGCTATACCGGATCGTGGAATCGCTATCGGCCCAGGCGGATGTCGCGTTCGTCGGCATCGGCAATATCGGGCCGAAATGTCCGTTGCACGAAGACGGCTTCATCACGTCCGCGGAAGTGAAGGAGTTGATGCAGAACGGTGCGGTAGCCGAAATGCTCGGACTGCCGATCGATGCAGCCGGCGCGCACGTCGAATCGCCGACCGGCCGGCGCGTCACCAGCATCGCGCTGGACTCCCCGCCGCGGCGCCCCACCATCGGGTTTGCCGGCGGCGAGCGCAAGCGCGAGGCGCTGATCGCGGTGCTCAAAGGCGGCTGGCTGTCGGGAATGGTGACTGACGAGTTGTGTGCGCGGGCCGCGCTCGAAGCCTGAGCGCGGCGGACAAAGACGGCTGCCTGCCTAGACTTGTGCGCGACGCGTTACCCACGCGGGCACCGCTCGAATCGCGGATGCGACACTTGCGACGGCGGCCTATCCCAACCCTGATTGAAGGAAAGCGGCTCACCCGCCGCTTTCCCATTCACTGACTCACGCAGCCAGCACTTCGACGATCTTCCGCTGGAAGGCTTTCCCTTCGCTGTCGAACAAATGGCAGTGCTCAGGGGTGGCGCCAACCCTTTGCGTGTCGCCCTTGCTGTGGCGTTCGAGCGGCGGAATCCGCGCGATCAAACCATCCGGCGCGACACTCGATTCCGCGTACAGATACGCCGCATCGCCGAGCGATTCAACCGCCATGGTTTGTGCCGACACGCCGTCGTCGGCCATTCCGAAGTGCAGATGCTCCGGACGAATACCGACGGTGACCTTGTCGCCCTGCTTCACCGCACCCGGCTCCACCGCGACACGCTGCGTCTCGCCGGTTTCGTAGCGGACGGTGACGCCGTCGTGCGTCACCGACTGCACGACCCCTTCCATGAAATTCATCTTCGGCGAACCGATAAAGCCGGCGACGAAGCGATTGGCCGGCGCGTGATACAGCATGGTCGGGCTGCCGACCTGCTCCACATTGCCCGCCGACAGCACGACGATCTTGTCGGCCAGCGTCATGGCTTCGACCTGATCGTGCGTCACGTAGATCATCGTGGTCTTCAGTTCGTCGTGCAAACGCGCGAATTCGAGGCGCATCTTCACGCGCAGCGCGGCGTCGAGATTCGACAACGGTTCGTCGAACAGGAACACTTTCGGCTTGCGCGTAATCGCGCGGCCGATTGCAACACGCTGGCGCTGACCGCCCGAAAGCTGCTTCGGCTTGCGATCGAGCAGATGGTCGATGTGCAGAATCTTCGCCGCATTGCGCACGGCGGCGTCGATCTCCGGCTTCTTGGTGCCGGCGAGTTTCAGGCCGAACGCCATGTTGTCGTACAGCGTCATGTGCGGATACAGCGCGTACGACTGGAACACCATCGCGATGCCGCGCTTGGCGGGCGGCACGTCGTTCACGCGCGTGCCGTCGATGGTCAAATCGCCGCCGCTGATGTCTTCGAGGCCGGCGATCATCCGCATCAGCGTCGATTTACCGCAACCGCTCGGGCCCACGAACACGACGAATTCGCCGTCCAGAATGTCGAGGTTGATGTCGCGCATCACTTCGTTGTCGTCGTAAGCTTTTCTGATGTTGCGCAGAGTTACGCTTGCCATGATGTGTCTCCGTGTATTGCTCTTGCTGCGTTAATTCGTTTATCCAGGTGCTTCGCCAACGCGACCACGCTTACGGCGCCGCTGCCGTCGCGCTCAGCGCCCATTGCGCGACCAGTTCCGGCAACTGCAGCATGTCGTCGAATACGTGGCGCGCACCCGCTGCATGCAATGCGTCGATCTGCGCGTCACTCGCATGACCGCCGCCGATAAAGCCGAGCACCGTCATGCCTGCCGCGGTCGCCGCCGTCACGCCCGTCACGCTGTCTTCCACCACGAGGCAGGCGGACGGCGCGAGGCCGAGACCAAGCGCTGCAGCGAGATAGACATCGGGTGCGGGCTTCGGATTCGGCACCGCATCGGCGCAAAAGAGCCGATTGCCGAAGAACCTCACGAGGCCCGTGCGCACCAGCACGTTCTCCACATACGGCCGGAAACTGTTGCTCGCGCATCCTTTGGTGAGTGGCACCTGCGCGAGCGCGGCCTCGATTCCAACGACAACCGGCGCCTCCATCGCCGCCGCTTCCACCGCTCGGCGGATCGCCTCGATATCGTCGGCGCCGAGGATCTTGCCAAGTTGCGCCGCCGTGCCTTGAAGTACCTTTTCAATGCGCAAGCCAAGCAGCGGCAGCACCACGGGTTCGACATCGGCATCAGGCCAGCGCGCTTCGAGTTCGTGCACCAGCATGCGCGCCGCCACGGCTTCGCTGTCGATCAGCACACCGTCGCAATCGCAGATCAGCGCAAACTGACCTCCATTCGGACCTCCATTCGCGCCTGCCGTCATTTGACCGCCCCGAACGTAAGGCCACGCACCAGTTGCTTCTGCGACAGCCAGCCGACGATCAGGATCGGTGCGACCGCGAGCAGCGACGCAGCGGAGAGCTTCGCCCAGAACAAGCCTTCAGGACTCGAATACGACGCGATGAACACGGTCAGCGGTGCGGCGTGCGAACTCGACAGGTTGATGCTCCAGAACGCTTCGTTCCACGACAGGATCACCAGCAGGAGCGCGGTGGATGCGAGCCCCGGCAGCGACATCGGCATCAGCAGATAGACGATTTCCTGCCACGTCGCCGCACCGTCGATCCGCCCTGCTTCGAGAATATCGCGCGGAATTTCGGCGAAGTACGTGAACGACATCCACACCGCGATCGGCAGATTGATCAGCGTGTAGACGATCACCAGACCGGACACCGTATCGAGCAGCCCGCTGTTCTTCCACAGCAGATAGATCGGCACCAGCACGCCGACCGACGGCATCATCTTGGTCGACAGCATCCACAGCAGCACTTTTTGCGTGCGGCGAGTCGGAAAGAAGGCCATCGCGTACGCGGCCGGCACGGCGAGAATCAGGCATAGCACCGTGACGCCCGCCGAGATCAGGATTGAATTCCACGCGAACGAAAAGTAGTTGCTGCGCGCGAACACCTCGCGGAAGCTGTCGAGCGTCGGGATGAAAAACAGCGACGACGAATACGCCTGCTGCTCCGTCTTGAACGCGGTGATCGTCATCCAGAAGATCGGGAAGAACAGCAGCAGCGCGACCAGCCAGGCAATCACGCCGGGAATGCCGCGGCGAATCGCGTCGAACGGCGACTTGGCCGGCACGCTCATGGACGTCGTGGTGGACGCCGGTGTAGAGGCAACGTGGCTCATTTTTCGTACTCCCCTTTCAGGTTCTTCGCGAGCATCCGCACAAGGAAGAACGACACGATGTTAGCCAGCACGACAGCCAGAATGCCGCCTGCCGAAGCGAGACCGACGTCGAACTGTTGCAGGCCGAGCGAATAGATCAGGTAGGACAGATTGGTGGTCGCGGTGCCCGGACCGCCGCCCGTGGTCGTATAGATTTCGGCGAAGATAGACAGCAGGAAAATCGTCTCCATCATCACCACCACAGCGATCGCTCGTCTCAGGTGAGGCAGCGTGATGTAGAAGAACATCGAGAACGGACCCGCCCCGTCGATGCGCGCCGCTTCCTTCTGCTCCTGATCGAGCGACTGGATCGCGGTGAAAAGAATCAGGAACGCGAACGGCAGCCACTGCCACGCGACGATCATGATCACCGCCGTCAGCGGATAGTCGGCGAACCAGTCGATCGGCTGCATGCCGATCGCGCGCATGCCCTGCGCGATCAGGCCATACACCGGATGCAGGATCATGTTCTTCCAGATCAGCGCGCTGACGGTCGGCATCACGAAGAACGGCGCGATCGCCAGCAGCCGCGCGACACCCTGACCGTAGAACTTGCGGTCGAACAGGATCGCCATCAGCACGCCGCCGACCACCGTGATCACCAGCACCGAGATGATCAGTTCGAGCGTGTGCCCGATCGACGGTCCGAACGACGGATCGGTGGCGAGATATTTGTAGTTGTCGAATCCGGCGAAGCCCTTGAGATCCGGATTCAGCAGGTTGTAGCGCGAGAACGAAAACCAGATCGTCATCGCCAGCGGAATGGCCATCCACAATACGAGTACCGCGACCGAGGGCGATACCAGCCAGCGGGCGGAATTGGCTTTGCGGACTTCGCGTTCTTTTTCTGTCTGGGGCTGGGCATGCATGAGAGGTAGGCGCAGAGGACGCATGATTGACCACCTGTTCGGTAATGCGCGGACTGTCCGGCAAAGACACCGCCTTAGCCGCATCACTCACCGCGACGCCTGCGATGTCGCGGCGCATATGCGGCAAATGAGTGGCGAGGACGGCCCGCTGTGCTGCGTGGGCCGGCTGACGGGCGTCAGCCGGCGCGTTTCACGTTACGTTGCAGTGTGCTTGCAGGTCAGGCCGGCTTATTTCTGATAACCGGCCTGTTGCACGGCGCGGTTCGCCGTTGCCTGCCCGGCTGCCAGCGCCTGATCGATCGTCATCTGACCGGCAACTGCGCCGGAGATGCTCTGACCGACCACCGTGCCGAACGACTGGAACTCAGGGATGCCGACGAACTGCACACCGGTGTACGGCACCGGCTTGAGCGTCGGGTGATCCGGATCCGCCGTTTCGATTGCCTTCAGCACGAAGTCGCCGAACGGTGCAGCCTGCTTGTATTCAGGGCGCGCGTACGTCGAATGACGCGTTCCCGGCGGCACCGAAGCCCAGCCCTCATCTTTCGCGACCAGCTCGATGTACTGCTTCGACGTGGCCCACGCGATGAACTTCTTCGCCGCGTCAGGCTGCTTAGACGACTTCGGAATAGCCAGCGCCCATGCCCACAGCCAATGCGAACCCTTCGGCGTGACCGCCGTCGGCGCCGCCGCAAAACCTACCTTGTCGGCGATCTGCGACTGCTGCTTGTTGTAGAGCATGCCGGCGGCCACCGTAGCGTCGATCCACATTCCGCACTTGCCCGAGGACATCAGCGTGAGGTTTTCGTTGAAGCCGTTCGAGCTCGCTCCCGGAGGGCCGTCTTTCTTCAATAGATCGACGTAGAACGTGATGGCCTTCTTCCATTCCGGCGAGGTCAGTTGCGCGTTCCACTTGTCGTCGAACCAGCGGCCGCCGAAGGTGTTCACCACCGTCGTCGCGTACGCCATGTTTTCGCCCCAGCCAGCTTTGCCGCGCAGGCAGATGCCGTACATGCCGTTGGCTTTGTCCGTGAGCTTGTCGGCGAATTGTGCGATCTGGTCGTAGGTCGGTTGATCGGGCATCTTCAGGCCCTTGGCCGCGAACAGATCCTTGCGGTAATACGTCATCGAGCTTTCGACGTAGAAGGGCAGCGCGTACAACTGGCCGCCGCTCGAGAGGCCGTCGCGGGCCGTCTTCACGACGTCGTTCAGATCGTAATCAGCGGGCAGGCCGGTGAGCGGCGTGAGCCAGCCGCGCTTGCCCCATTGCGGCGTTTCGTACGCGCCGATCGTCATCACGTCGAACTGGCCGCTGCCGGTCGTGATGTCGGTGGTGGCGCGCTGACGCAGCACGTTTTCTTCGAGAATCACCCAGTTGAGCTTGATATCCGGATTCGCCTGCTCGAAAGCGGGCGAGAGCTTCTTCAGCTCGATCATGTCCGGATTGTTCAACGTGGCGATGGTCACCGTGGCCGCCTGAGCGCTCAACGCAAAGCATGCAAGAGCGCCGGCACTTAGCGCCTTCAGCGCGGATTGGGTAGCTGGTTTCATGTGTTGTCTCCTTTCTCGTACGTTATGTAGTGCTGCGTTTGTTCTACGAAAATGACGAAGGGTGAAGCGGGTTGGTAGCGGGTTGATAAAGCGGGTTCGGCTCATCCACGCTGTGATCCGCTCAGCTCATCCAGTTCCCGCCGTCGACGTTCAGGGTTTGCGCGGTGATGTAATCGGCATCCGCCGACGCGAGAAACAGGGCAGCGCCGGTCAGATCGTCCGGCACACCCATCCGGCCGAGCGGCACCGCTTCACCGACCAGGCGCTTCTTCTCGCCGAGCGGCCGGTTTTCATAGCGGGCGAAGAGCGCGTCGACCTCGTTCCACATCGGGGTATCGACGACGCCCGGCGCGATGCCGTTCACGTTGATCTTGTGCGGCGCGAGGGCAAGCGCTGCGGATTGCGTATAGCTGAGTACGGCGGCTTTGGTTGCGCAGTAGTGCGACACCAGCGCCTCGCCGCGCCGCCCGGCTTGCGACGACATATTGATGATCTTGCCGCCGCGGCCCTGCTCGACCATTTTCCGGGCGACGGTTTGCATCAGGAAGAACATGCCCTTCACGTTGACCGCGAAGAGGCGGTCGAACACGTCCCAGGATTCATCGAGGATCGGGCGCATATCGAAGAGCGCCGCGTTGTTGAACAGGATATCGACCTGGCCGAAGCGCCCCAGCGTGCTCGCGAGAATGCGTTCGATGTCTTCGCGGCGCGTCACGTCGGCGCTAACCGTCAGCACGCGGTCGCCGTATGCGGCGACGAGCGCGTCGCCGAAACTGTCCGCCGGCTTAACGTCGACCAGCACGCAACGCGCGCCTTCGTCCAGATAGCGCCGGGCCACGGCTTCACCGATTCCGCTTGCCGCACCCGTCAGAATGGCCACCTTGTCTTGCAATCGTGCCGCCACTGCTTGTCTCCGGTTCGTTTCGCTTCTTGAGGCGCGGTGAGCGAACGCTCGTTGCGCGAACAATTGCTCTGTTTGTGATCGAATGATCGGATACGGACCGGGCCATGTCAAGGCGCTCGACCAGATTTCGATGGTGCAGCGCGGCAGGACCGCCCCGCACCCTCTCCCTGCCCCGATCGGCACTAATACGAGAAATCGAAGACGGCCGTTCTGCTTTCTGCTCAAGCCTCTGACAAAAATTCGAGATACGTTATATCATTTCGAACTCGCTCGACTCTGAGCCGTCGGTATAGGCACAGCCCCGCGCGACGCGGCTCGGCGGCGCGCGCGCCTGAGCGACTGCAAGAACACCGAGGCGCGCCGCGCCTAAGGTTTGTGTTTCATTCAACTCTCACGCAGCAGGAAACAACCATGCAGAAATTCGGCTCGATGTTGAACGGGGCGCGTCAGGCGCTGAAGCTGTCGAAGACCGTGGCCATGGGCGCGGCGGCCGCTGCTGCTGTCACGCTCAGCCATGGCGCGCTTGCCGCGGATGCGAAAATCCCGGTGGTGGCAGCGGAAAATTTTTACGGTGACGTCGTGCAGCAGTTGGGCGGCGACCGCGTCGACGTAACCAGCATCCTCAGCAATCCGGATCAGGATCCGCATCTGTTCGAAGCCAGCCCGAAGACGGCGCGCGCCTTGCAGCATGCGAGCCTTGTGGTCTACAACGGCGCCGACTACGATCCGTGGATGGCGAAACTGCTGGCCGCCTCGAAGAGCGCGAAGCGCACCACGATCGTCGCCGCGGATCTCGTCGGCAAGAAGGGCGGCGATAATCCGCACCTCTGGTACGACCCGGCGACCATGCCGAAAGTGGCGCGCGCGGTGAGCGAGGCGCTCGTCGCAGCTGACCCGGCGCACAAGTCGGCGTACGATGCGAACCTCGCGAAGTTTCTCGATTCGCTGAAACCGATCGACGCCAAAGTCGCCGATCTGCATGGCCGCTACGCCGGTGTGCCGGTGACGGCGACCGAGCCAGTGTTCGGCTATATGTCGGACGCGGTCGGCCTCTCGATGCGCAATCTGCGCTTCCAGATGGCGACGATGAACGACACTGAGGCAAGCGCGGCCGATATCGCCGCATTCGAACGCGATCTGCGCGAAAAGCACGTGCGCGTTCTGATCTATAACAGCCAGGCAACCGAGGCCCTGACCAAACGCATGTTGAAGCTCGCGCAGCAATCGAAGGTGCCGACCATGAGCGTCACCGAAACCGAACCGGCCGGCAAGACCTATCAGACGTGGATGCTGACGCAGCTCGACGCGCTGGGCACGGCATTGGCCGCGGGAGATGCGAGCGCAGCGAATGCGGCGGCAACTACCGCCAAAGGAAAAACTCAATGAACGAGACTGGCCGCAGCACGCCAGCTAATGCATCAACGAGCGCGTCAAGCAGCGGGCGCGCCAATTCTCCCGTGCTCGAACTCGAGCACGTGACGCTCGAACTCGGCGGCCGCACGATTCTGCGCGACACCGGCTTCGTGGTGAACCAGGGCGAATTCATCGGCGTGCTCGGGCCGAACGGCGCGGGCAAAACCACGCTGATGCGCGCCGTGCTCGGCCTTGTGCCGGCCGCGAGCGGAGCAATCCGCGTGCTGGGGCAGCCGGTCGAGCGCGGCAATGCGTCGATCGGCTATATGCCGCAGACGCGCAGTGCGCTGGCTGGGCGCCGCGTGCGCGGCCGCGATTTCGTCGCCATGGCTGCCGATGGACACCGCTGGGGCCTGCCCCATGCGGACAGCAAGACCCGCGCGGATGTCGAGCGGGTGCTGGATCTGGTGGGCGGCCGCCAGCTCGCCGAGCGGCCGTTGTCGGAACTGTCGGGTGGCGAGCGTCAGCGTCTGCTGCTCGCGCAGTGCCTGCTCGGCAACCCCAAGCTGCTGCTGCTCGACGAACCGCTGATCAGTCTCGATCCGCATCATCAAAAAAGCGTGGTTGAACTGGTGCGGCGCGTGCAGCAGGAACTCGGCATTGCCGTGCTGTTTTCGGCGCATGAACTGAATCCGCTTCTGCACGCGCTCGATCGCGTGCTGTATCTCGGCAGCGGCGTCGCCGCGCTCGGCACCGTCGATGAAGTCATTACGAGGCCGGTGCTGTCGCGCCTCTATGGCTCGCCGATCGACGTGATGCGCGTGAACGGCCGCATCTTCGTGATGTCGGGCGACGTCGAAGTCGAAAAACACGATCACGAGCACGAACACGACGAAAACGGCGGCCATAACCACTCGCATTCGCACGACCACGGCCACTCACACCAGCACGACTCACGCGACGGACACACGCACGATGTTTGAATACGATTTCATGGTGAACGCGTTCGCAGCGTCGGGGATCGTCGCGGTGCTGGCAGGGATAGTCGGATACTTTCTGGTGATGCGCGGACAGACCTTCGCGGGCCACGCGCTCTCGCACGTCGGCTTCACCGGCGCGACCGGCGCGGTGCTAATCGGCATCTCGCCGATCTGGGGGATGATCGGCTTCACCCTCGCCGCAGGGGTCGGCATGGGCGCGCTCGGCGAGCGGCTCGCCGGACGCGATGTCGCGATCGGCGTGATCCTGTCGCTGTCGCTCGGCTTCGGCTTGCTGTTCCTGCACTTCTTCACCGCGTACGCGACGCAAGTCACCGCGCTGCTGTTCGGCAACGTACTCGGCGTAAATGCGTCGACGCTCGGTGTGCTGGCAGCGTTGGGCGTCGTCAGTTTGCTGGCGCTCGCGGCGATCATGCGGCCGTTGCTGTTTGCTTCGTTGCAACCGGAATTGGCCGAGGCCAAGGGCGTGTCGTTGCGCAAGGTGTCGGTGCTGTTTCTGTCGATTGCAGCGCTGGCAGTGGCTGCGTGCACGCAGATTGTCGGCGTGCTGCTGGTGTTCACGTTGATGGTCGGGCCGGCTGCCGCTGCGCAGAACATGACGACGCGGCTCTCAACCGGTCTTGTGCTCGCCGCCGTGTTTGCGCTGGTGCAGGCGTGGCTGGGTTTGACGCTGGCGTTCTATACCGATTGGCCGACGAGCTTCTGGATCACCGTGCTGTCGGCGGTGGTGTATGGCGGAAGTTTGTTGAGGCGGCGTTGAAGCTGCGCTTCAACCGAACAACACCTTCGCGTGATGCGCGAGATGATCCTCGATGAAAGTCGAGATGAAGTAATACCCGTGGTCGTAGCCTGCATGACGACGCAACGTCAGCGGCTGTCCCGCGGCCTTGCAGGCAGCTTCGAACACATCCGGGTTCAGCTGCTCGGCAAGGAACTGATCCGCCAGCCCCTGATCGACCAGAATCCCTTGCGCGAACTTGCGCGATGCGTGGGCGACCAGTTCGCTCGAGTCATACTGCTTCCACCCTTCACGGTCCTCGCCCAGATACCCGCTGAACGCCTTCACGCCCCACGGGCACTGTGAAGGCGCGGCGATCGGCGCGAACGCCGACACCGACCGATAGATCTCCGGGTTGCGCAGCGCCAGCATCAACGCGCCATGACCACCCATCGAATGCCCGAAGATGCCTAGGCGCGCACCGTCCACCGGTAGATTCGCGAGCACCGTTTCGCGCAGTTCATCGCGCACATACGAGTACATCCGATAGTGCTTCGCCCACGGCTGCTGCGTCGCGTTGACGTAAAAGCCCGCCCCCACGCCGAAGTCCCACGCCGCGCTTTCGCCCGGCACGCCCGCACCACGCGGACTGGTGTCCGGCGCGATCAGCGCGATGCCGTGCTGTGCCGCGAAGCGCTGCGCGCCCGCCTTGACCGGAAAGGTTTCTTCCGTGCTGGTCAGACCCGCGAGATAGAACAGCGCGGGCACATTCGCGTTGGCCTGTAAGGCCTGCGGCGGCAGATACACCGAGAAGCGCATCGGCAGACCGACGGTCTGCGAGTCGTGCCGGTAGATCCGCTGCTCGCCGCCATAGCAGGCATGCGACGACAAGAGTTCAAGCATCGACATGCTCCTTCTGTTTCGCGAAACCGTGCCGCGTTAGTACAGCACGACCGAGCGGATCGACTCGCCCTTCTTCATCAGGTCGAAGCCTTCGTTGATGCGCTCGAGCGGCAGACGGTGCGTGATCAGATCGTCGATATTGATCTTGCCTTCCATGTACCAGTCGACGATTTTCGGCACGTCCGTGCGGCCGCGTGCGCCGCCAAACGCCGAGCCCTTCCACTCGCGGCCCGTCACCAGCTGGAACGGACGCGTGCTGATCTCTTCGCCCGCCGCCGCCACGCCGATGATGAACGACTGGCCCCAACCCTTGTGCGTGCACTCCAGCGCCTGACGCATCACCTTGGTGTTGCCGATACATTCGAACGAATAGTCCGCGCCGCCATCGGTGAGTTGCACGATGTGATCGACCACATTCTCGACTTCGTTGGGGTTGATGAAGTGGGTCATGCCGAACTTCTTCGCCAGTTCAATGCGGCCCGGGTTGATATCGACACCGATGATCTTGTCCGCACCGACCATTTTGGCGCCCTGAATCACGTTCAAGCCGATGCCGCCGAGACCGAACACCACGACGTTCGCGCCCGCCTCGACCTTCGCCGAATACACGACCGCGCCGACACCGGTTGTCACGCCGCAGCCGATGTAGCAGATCTTGTCGAACGGAGCATCTTCACGCACCTTCGCCACCGCGATTTCCGGCACGACGATGTAGTTCGAGAACGTGGACGTGCCCATGTAGTGAAACAGCGGCTTGCCATCAAGCGAGAAGCGCGAGGTTGCGTCGGGCATCAGGCCACGGCCTTGCGTCGAACGGATTGCCTGGCAAAGATTGGTCTTGCGCGACAGACAGAATTTGCACTGACGGCATTCCGGCGTGTAGAGGGGAATGACGTGGTCGCCCTTCTTCAGCGTGCCCACGCCCGGGCCCACATCGACGATCACACCCGCACCTTCGTGGCCGAGAATCGCCGGGAAGATGCCTTCCGGATCGGCGCCGGACAGCGTGTAGTAGTCGGTGTGGCAGATCCCCGTCGCCTTCAATTCGATCAGGACTTCACCGGCGCGCGGGCCTTCCAGATCCACTTCTTCGATCGTCAACGGGGCGTCGGCTTTCCATGCAATTGCTGCTTTGGTCTTCATCGTGAATGCTCCTGTGAGTCTGTGAATGCCTGGCGCGTCGCGGCGGGATGTCGCGCGGCGTGCCGGTGTCGCGGTTCGGCTGCTGCAAGTTCGCCTGCCGCAGTTAATTCGTGTGCCAGGCTCTGGCCGGACGAGGTTGTTCTCGTCCGGCATCATGTGCTGGCCTATAACTTAGCGCGCGAAAGTCGTAATGGTATTGCAAAGTACGTCGCGGCATTGTCTATAGCGGACATCGCCTCAGTTACCGAAGCGGGGTTTCGCCGAACCATGATTCGACCCGGCCATACAGGTCGAGAAAACGCGCATAACGTTCGGCGAGCGCCGCATCGCCTTGTGGCGAAGCGACACGCGTCGCGCCCGGTGCAAGCGCGGCGAGATCCCTCGCGTGCCAATGCCCGCTCGCCAATCCGCCGAGGATGGCAGCGCCACGCGGCGCCGCGTTCGGACAATCGACCGCATACAACTCGACGTTCAGCGCATCGGCGAGCAACTGCCGCCAGCGCGCATCCACGGAACCGCCGCCGGCGAGCTTCAATGTGTTCACGGTCGCGCCGCTCGCGCGAATCGCGTCGAGCCCGGCGCGCAACGAGAACGCGACGCCTTCGAATGCGGCGCGCATCATCGTGCCGCGCGTGTGGTCGAGCGCGAGGCCAAGCCAGCCGCCACGCGCCGCCGGGTTGAGCCACGGGGTGCGTTCGCCGGTGAGGTACGGCAGAAAAGTCAGGCCCGCTGCGGCACTTGGGGTAGCGCCTGTCGCATCGCCAAGGGCACCACCTGATACGTTGCCTGAGGCACTGCCGGATGCATTGCCGAACGTAACGCTCGACGCACCGGCAGACGCATCACCGAACGCTTCACGATAGGCATCGGCCCATTCATACGACAGCCAGCCCCGCACGCGTTCGAGCGCGACGCCGACGTTTTGCATCGCCGCCATCCGATACCAGTGATCGCTCGCCGCGCGATAGCGATGCAGGCCTTTCGCCGCTTGCGGTGCGTGTTCCGTGAGCACGACGATTTGTCCACCGGTGCCGGTGGTGAGCAACGCGTCGCCGTCGCTCGCGAGACCACTGCCGAGCGCGGCACAGGGCGTATCGGCAGCACCAATCGCGAGCACAATGCCGGCGCGCAGACCCAGCTCCTGCGCCGCTTTCTGCGACAAAATGCCACCTGCCGCATAGGAAGGCGCAAGCGGCGCAAACCATTCATGCGGCAATTCGAGCCGATCGAGCAGCGCCAGATCCCATACGCCGGCCGGATCGGCAAGCGCCGTCGCGCAGGCATCGGAGGGATCGGTTGCCACCGCGCCACCCAGCGCCACGCGCAGCCAGTCTTTCGGTTGCAGCGCCCAACGTGCTTTGCGCGCGGACTGCGGTTCGTGCTGCACGATCCAGCGCAGCAACGGGCCGGCCATGCCGGGCGCTACGGGATTCGGTTGCGGCTCGGGCCACTCATCGAGCAAGGCGAGAGCCCGCGTGTCGGGCCAGAGCATCGCGGGCCGCACGGCTTCGCCGTCGGCATCCACCAGAACCACGCCGTGCATCTGCCCGGAAAAGCCGATCGCCTCTACGTCTCGCCGCGCGTCAGCAGGTAATCGCGCCGCAGCCCCGCAGAGCGCACGCCACCAGGTCTGCACCGACATTTCCGCCCAACCCGCGTGCGGCGTTTCGAGCGCATAAGCGACGCTCGCTGCCGCCTGCTCGCGGCCGTTTTCGTCGACGATAACGACTTTGAGGGAGCCTGTGCCGAGATCGATGCCAAGAAAAGTCATGAGCGATAGAACATCTAATGAGGCATGGGAAAACGCACACGGAAGGTGCGGATAGCGCTGTATTTTCCATCATCGGAGACAGGCTTTCGAGGCGTGTCGGCAACCGCGCAGCGGCCTAAGTGAAAACCCTCAATTCGCGGGTTAACCCCGTCAAACGGGACGCCAGGCGAAAACAGCACTATGCGCACAGCCAGATACACCTCATTGTTTTTAACACATATCACCTGAAGCGACGCCGCGCACGCACACGCCTCGCCGCTGCATGGGGCTTACAGCCGATTTGTGCGGTGCGCGCATTTCTTTTGGCTTTCAAACGGGCCTCGTGCATATCGTCACCGGGAATGCCGGAATAGGCCCCAGTGGTCTTGTTGCACTTTATCGTTCCGCATACCTTGGAGCCATCCCAAAACGAGATGGTGGAGAGAGACAAAATGCAATCGAACACGGTTCACCCGTGCGACGAGCGACTGCCCGCGGGCCAGTTGCTGACGCTCGGCATTCAGCACGTTTTGGTGATGTACGCAGGCGCAGTTGCGGTGCCGCTCATCATTGGCGCCGCGTTGAAACTGCCGAAAGACCAGATCGCGTTCCTGATCAGCGCAGATCTGTTTTCCTGTGGCATCGCTACGCTGATTCAGACGCTCGGTCTGTGGATCTTCGGCATTCGTCTGCCGGTCATCATGGGCTGCACATTTGCGGCCGTCGGTCCGATGGTCGCGATCGGCACGAATCCATCGCTCGGTATTCTCGATATCTTCGGCTCGACGATCGCGGCCGGCGTCATCGGCATCCTTCTCGCGCCGGCGGTCGGCAAGCTGCTGCGCTTTTTCCCGCCGGTGGTGATCGGCGTGGTGATCTCGGTGATCGGTCTGTCGCTGATGGAAGTGGGCATCAACTGGGCGGCCGGCGGCGTGGGCAACCCTGATTACGGCAATCCGATCTACCTCGGCCTGTCGCTGCTCGTGCTGATGCTGATTCTGCTCATCAACAAGTTCGCCAAGGGCTTCCTCGCCAATATTTCGGTGCTGCTCGGCATCGTCGCGGGTTTCGTGATCGCGCTGGCGCTCGGCCGCGTCAACATGGACGGCGTCACGCACGCACCGTGGGTCGGCATCGTGATGCCGTTCCACTTCGGCCTGCCGCATTTCGATCCGCTCGCGATCGCGACAATGGTCACCGTGATGTTCGTCACCTTCATCGAATCGACCGGCATGTTCCTCGCGGTCGGCGACATGGTCGATCGTCCGGTCGATCAGAAGACGCTGGTGCGCGGTCTGCGCGTCGACGGTCTGGGCACGCTGATCGGTGGCATCTTCAACTCGTTTCCGCATACCTCGTTCTCGCAGAACGTCGGCCTGATCGGCGTGACGGGCGTGAAGAGCCGCTTTGTCTGCGCGATGGGCGGCGTGATCCTGGTGCTGCTGGGCCTGTTCCCGAAGATGGCGCAAGTGGTTGCTTCGGTGCCGGCCTTCGTACTGGGCGGTGCGGGCATCGTGATGTTCGGCATGGTCGCGGCGAACGGCATCAAGGTGCTGGCCAAGGTCGACTTCGTGAAGAACCACCACAACCTGTTCATCGTCGCAGTCAGTATCGGCATGGGTCTGGTGCCGGTGGTGTCGCCGCAATTTTTCTCGAAGCTGCCGCCGGCGCTGTCGCCGCTGTTGCATAGCGGGATCTTGCTGGCGTCGGTGTCGGCGGTGGTGCTGAACCTGATCTTCAACGGTGTGAAGAGCGAGAAGAAGGCGCAGTGCGAAATTCGCAAGGCCGGACATGATTTCGACGGACGCGGCGGCAATGAACCGAAGGGCGGCGACGAGATACTGCGTGCCGCGGATGCGCACTGAGCATCCGACTGGAACCGGCGCCGCGCGACAGAGATCGCGCTGAGCGCGAGCGCTGAGTTGAGTTGGGTTGATCTGAGTTGGATTGATCTGAGTTGGGTTGATCTGAGTTGGGTTGATCTGAGTTGGGTTGATCTGAGTTGGGTTGATCTGAGTTGGGTTGATCCGAGCTGGATTGATCTGAGCATCAACAAAAACGCCACGGCATGCCGTGGCGTTTTTTATTACCCGCTGCGCAGGACGGCTTTCCTGATAAAACCCAAAACCGCCCCAAGCGCCTGCTACTACGAGACTACAAGAGACTCAACCCGCGGTCGCTGCCGAAGCCGCCACCGGCGCACTCGCCGCACCGTAATCGACCGGCGCATCGGCCGGACGCGGCTGCTCGCCGGCCCGTTCGATCCAGCCGCCGCCGAGTGCCTGATACAGCGTGACCAGGTTCTGCAGACGCTGCATGCGCGCGGTCACCAGCAACTGCTGCGATACATACAGATCGTTCTGTGCAGTCAGCACCGACAGATAACTGTCCACGCCATTTGTATAACGCAGATTCGACAGATCCAGCCGGCGCTGTTCCGCAAAGGTATTGCGCACCAGCGCATCTATCTGCTGATCGTACGTGCCGCGTGCCGCCAGTCCGTCCGCCACTTCGCGGAAGGCCGTCTGGATCGCCTTTTCATACGTGGCGATCTGGATGTTCTTCTGCACGGTGGCGAGATCGAGGTTGGCCTTGTTCGCGCCGCCCTCGAAGATCGGCAATGTGATCGACGGCGCGAAGCTCCACGCCGCCGAACCCGGCTTGAAGAGACCACCGAGCGTTGGGCTCAGCGTGCCGAAACTGCCGGTCAGCGAGACCTTCGGGAAGAACGCTGCGCGCGCCGCGCCGATGTTCGCGTTGGCCGCAAGCAGGTTCTCTTCAGCCTCCATGATGTCCGGACGACGCGTCAGCAGATCGGACGGCAACCCCGCCGGAATATCCGTGAGGAGATTCTGATTGTCCAACGACATGCCCGGCGGCAGATCGCCCGGCAACGGCTCGCCGAGCAGCAGCACGAGCGCGTTATCCGCCTGAGCCCGCAGACGCGCCTGCGACTGCAGGTTGGCCTGCGCCTGGTCGACCACTGTTTCCGCCTGCCGCAGATCCAGTTCCGAACCCGTGCCGTTGTCAAACTGCAGCTTGGTGATCCGGTACGACTCCTGGGCGGTCTTCAGCGTGTTCTGCGTGACCTTCAGCAGATCGTCTACCTCGAGCACCGTCATGTACTGATTGGCCACCTGCGAGACCAACGCGATTTCCGCGGCCTTGCGCGCCTGAGCGGTAGCCAGGTACTGAGCCAACGCCTGATCCTTCAGGCTTTGAATCCGCCCGAAGAAGTCGATTTCCCAGGAGGCGTTCAGACCCACCGAGTACGTGTTGGTGATCGTCAGACCGTTGGCCGATAGGTCCTTAGGCGTGCGCTGTTTGCTTTGCGAGGCCGCAGCGTTCAGCGTCGGGAACAGCGCCGCGCGGACGATTTGATACTGCGCCTGCGATGCCTGGATATTCAGCACCGACACGCGCAGATCGCGGTTGTTCTTCAGCGCGATTTCGATCAGCCGCTGCAAACGCGCGTCGACGAAGAAATCACGCCAGCCGATATCGGCTGCCGCCTGGCCATTCGCGGTCCGCGCGGCACCCGCCGCGGCCGGCTGCGTGTCGTACACGCCGCCGGTCGGGAAGGTGCTCGTCACGGGTTCGGCCGGGCGATGGTACTTCGGCGCCATCGTGCAACCCGCGGCGAACAGCGCAACCGCCACTGCAATCAAAGAGTGTTTTTGCATCTCAATGTCCGTCCTTGCCCGAGCCATTACCGTCCGACGCGCCACCTTGCGGATCGTGCGGATGGTGCTGGTTGTAGTGTTCGAGCGCTGCATCCGGGTCTTCCTTCTCACCGCCGAATTTCGCGCGGACCACGACGAAGAACATCGGGATCATGAAAATCGCGAGGAAGGTCGCCGTCAACATCCCGCCGATCACGCCCGTACCGATTGCGTGCTGGCTGGCCGAGCCCGCGCCGTTACTGATCGCGAGCGGCATCACGCCGAGAATGAACGCGAGCGAAGTCATCAGAATCGGACGCAACCGCAGACGCGCTGCTTCGAGCGCGGCCTCGATCGGCCCCATTCCTCCACTCTGCTGCAACTCGCGGGCGAATTCCACGATCAGAATCGCGTTCTTCGCCGACAGCCCCACCGTGGTCAACAGCCCCACCTGGAAGAACACGTCATTCTCGAGCCCGCGCAGCGTAGCGGCCAGCAGTGCGCCCAGCACGCCGAGCGGCACCACCATGATCACGGAGAACGGGATCGACCAGCTTTCGTACAGCGCCGCGAGACACAGGAACACGACGAGGATCGAGATGCCGTACAGGATCGGCGCCTGCGAACCGGACTGGCGTTCCTGCAACGACAGGCCCGTCCATTCGTAGCCGATACCCGCCGGCAGTTTCGCCGCGATCGATTCCATGGCCCCCATCGCCTGACCGGTACTCTTGCCTGGCGCTGCTGCACCCTGGATTTCGACAGCGGAAATCCCGTTGTAGCGTTCGAGTTTCGGCGAACCGTAGGTCCAGTTGCCCGACGCGAACGAATTGAGCGGTGTCATGCCGCCCGCCGTGTTACGCACGTACCAGTAGTTCAGATCTTCTGGATTCATCCGGAACGGCGCGTCGCCCTGCACGTACACTTTCTTGATCCGGCCGTCGATATCGAGGAAGTTGTTCACATAGACCGAGGCCCACGCGATCGAGAACGTCTGGTCGATCGCCGACAACGACACGCCCAGCGCCGCCGCCTTTTCATGATCGATTTTGATCTTGAACTGCGGCGTATCGTTCAGGCCGTTCGGACGCACCTGGGCAAGCGTCGGATCCTTCGCGGCCATGCCAAGCAGCATGTTGCGCGCTTCCATCAGCTTCGCGTGGCCCAGACCGCTGCGATCCTGCAACTCGAAGTCGAAACCCGATGCCGTACCCAGTTCCGGAATGGACGGTGGATTCACCGGATACACCAGCGCATCCTTGTACGACGAGAAGTGCATGAACATCCGGCCGATCAAAGCCTGCACCTTCTGGTTCGCGTGCTGGCGCTCGGCGTAGCCCTTCAGCTTCACGAAGACGAGACCGGCATTCTGGCCGCGGCCCGCGAAGCTGAAACCGTTCACCGTAAACGCCGATTCGACGATGTCCTTTTCCTGGTCCAGCACGTAGTCCGACACGTCCTTGAGGGCACGCGCCGTACGCTCCTGGGTCGAGCCGGCCGGCGTTTGCACCAGCACGAACATGATCCCCTGGTCTTCATCCGGCAGGAACGACTTCGGCAACTTCACGAACAGCAGGCCGACCGCGAAGATCACCACCATGTAGATGATGAGCCAGCGACCTGAGCGCTTGATCACGTGGTGCACGCCGCTGTGATACTTGTCGCGGCTGGATTCGAAGGTCCGGTTGAACCAGCCGAAGAAGCCCTTCTTCACTTCGTGATGGCCCTTCGGGATCGGCTTGAGAATCGTCGCGCACAACGCCGGCGTGAGAATCAAGGCGACCAGCACCGACAACACCATCGCCGCCACGATCGTCAGCGAGAACTGCCGATAGATCGCGCCTACCGAGCCGCTCGAGAACGCGACCGGCACGAACACCGCCGACAGCACGAGCGCCACGCCGACCAGTGCGCCGGTGATCTGTTCCATCGCCTTGCGGGTGGCGTCGCGTGGCGACAATCCCTCCTCGGCCATCACCCGCTCGACGTTTTCCACCACCACGATCGCATCGTCCACCAGCAGACCGATCGCGAGCACCAGCCCGAACATCGACAGCACGTTGATCGAGAAGCCCACCGCGCTCATGATCGCGAACGTACCCAGCAGCACCACCGGCACCGCGATCGTCGGAATCAACGTCGCGCGGAGGTTCTGCAGGAACAGGTACATCACGAGGAACACGAGCACGATACCTTCGAGCAGCGTCTTCACCACGTCTTCGATCGACAGTCGCACGAACGGCGTCGTGTCATACGGGTACTTCACGACCAGACCAGGCGGGAAGTATTTCGACAACTGGTCGATCTTCGTCTTCACGTTCTTCGCGGTCTGCAGCGCGTTGGCGCCCGTCGCGAGCTGAATGCCCAGACCGGCGGTCGGCTTGCCGTTGTAGTGCGTGTCGAAGTTGTAGTTTTCACCGCCCAGCTCGACGCGCCCGACGTCCTTGATGCGCACCTGCGAGCCGTCTGTGTTCACCTTCAGCAGCACGTTGCCGAACTGCTCAGGCGTATTCAGCAGCGTCGCCTCGGTAATCGTTGCCTGCAGCATCTGGCCGGGCACCGAAGGCGTGCCGCCGAGCGAACCGCCTGCCACCTGAACGTTCTGCGCCTGCAAGGCCGTCTGCACATCCACCGGCGTAAGGCCGAAGTTGGTCAACTTGTGGGCGTCGAGCCAGATCCGCATCGCGTACTGCGTGCCGAACAGCGTCACGGTACCCACACCGTCCAGACGGCTGATCGGGTCCTTGACGTTCGACGCGACGTAGTTCGCGAGGTCGATCTTGTTCATGCTGCCGTCTTCGGAATTGAACGCCAGCACGAGCAGGAAGCTGCTGCTCGACTTGGTGACGTTGATCCCTTGCTGCTGCACGATGGTCGGCAGAAGCGGCGTCGCCAGTTGCAGCTTGTTCTGCACCTGCACTTGGGCGATGTCCGGGTTCGTGCCGGCCGCAAACGTCAACGTAATGGTCGCCGTGCCGGAATCGTCGGAGGTGGACGACAGGTACAGCAAGTGGTCGAGGCCGCTCATCTGCTGCTCGATCACCTGCGTGACAGTGTCTTCCACTGTCTTCGCCGACGCGCCCGGATACACGGCGCTGATCTGCACCGCCGGCGGCGCGATCGTCGGGTATTGCGCGATCGGCAGAGTAAAGACCGACGCGATACCCGCGAGCATCAGGATGATGGCGATCACCCATGCAAAAATCGGGCGATCAATAAAGAACTTTGCCATGAAGCAGGCTCCCTGTTATTTCGCGGCCGATGCAGCAGAGGCAGCCTGCGCCATCTGTGCACCACTGGCCGCCGGCGCTTCCTGAGCAGCTGCGTCGGAGGCTGGCGATGGCGCGGGGACCGTCTTGACCGTCATGCCCGGACGTACTTTGTCAGTGCCGAGCACGATCACGCGGTCACCCGGGTTCAAGCCGCTCTCAACCACCCAGTTCGAACCGTAGGTCGACGAAGTGACGAGCTGGCGCACCCCGACCTTGTTTTGCGCGTCGACAACGAGCGCGGTCGGCTGGCCCTTCGGATCGTGCGTAATGCCCGATTGCGGCACGACGATTGCCTTGTCATTGACGCCTTCGTCGATGCGCGCACGCACGAACATGCCCGGCAGCAGCACGTGGTCCTTGTTCTCGAAGATTGCGCGGATCGTGACCGAACCGGTGCCCTGATCGACCGTCACGTCGGTGAACTGCAGCTTGCCCTGTTCAGAATAGGTACGGCCGTCTTCGAGGATCAGCGTGACCTTCGCCGCGTCCGGCCCGTTCGTCTTCAGACGCCCTTCCTGCACCTGGCGGCGCAGCTTGAGCCCGTCGAGGCTCGATTGGGTCAGGTCCACATAGACCGGATCGAGTTGCTGGACCGTCGACATCAGCGTCGCCGCGCTCGCCTGCACATACGCGCCCGGCGTGACCTGGGAAATGCCGACCTGACCGGTCACCGGCGAAGTCACGTCCGTATAGCCGAGATTGATCTGCGCCGTATCGACCGCTGCCTTGCCTGAAGCCACGTCTGCCGCGGCCTGCCCTTCTGCTGCGACAGCGTTGTCGTAATCCTGCTTGCTCACTGCGTTAGCCGCGACCAGCACCTTGTAGCGGTTTGCCTGCGCAGTGGTCGTGGCGAGATTCGCCTGAGCCTTGGCAAGCGACGCCTTGGCGCTGTTCAGCGCCGCGATATAAGGCGCCGGATCGATCTTGTACAAACGCTGGCCGGCCTTGACCTGGCTGCCTTCAGTGAATTCGCGGCGCAGCACGATGCCGTCAACCCGCGCACGCACCTGCGCCACCAGGAACGCATTGGTACGGCCCGGCAATTCGGTGGTGACCGGCACAGTCGTCGGCTGGACCGTGACGATGGCAACCTCGGGGGTTTGTTGCGGCGGGGCAGATTGTTTTGGTCCGCATGCTGCCAGCAATACGGCAGCCGTCGCGGCACTGATTAAGCGGAATGGAACCCGTTCGACGCGCATGGAGCGACCTCTGTCAAAGACTGAGAATGAAAAAGTGCGCGCATCCCTACCCCGGGGACGACAGCGCACACATGCGTCTTGCGACGCCTGACCGGAAGCCCATGAATGCCAACCGCACCTGCAGGGGCATCCTGAGCGAAATGCGCCATACCGGGGAAATGCCGCACGGCGCCGCCCGTCGAGGCACGGCGCGAGAGCGTTTTGAAAGGCAACAGTGACGGATATTAACCGCTCGTCACGGCTTGGGCTATCCGATCGTGGGATGCTATTATATATACATTCACGAATGCATGTAAAAGTGCGTTTACGTCTTTGTAGGCAGGGGGCCTGCAAGATCGCTTCGTAAATGGCTCAACAGCAGACAGATTGTCATCGAGCGCACTTAAAAGCGCCCGGGAAAACCCCACAATCAGGGCAGGTCACACGCATATGGTCAGAAGAACCAAAGAAGAGGCGCAGGAGACGCGCAACAGCATTCTCGACGCGGCCGAACGGGTTTTCTTCGAGAAAGGCGTATCGCGCACATCGCTCGCCGACATCGCGCAGGCCGCCGGCGTCACGCGTGGCGCTATCTATTGGCATTTCGCGCACAAAAGCGATCTGTTCACCGAAATGTTCGACCGCGTGCTGCTGCCGCTGGACGAACTCAAGGCCGGCTTGCAAGACCCCAATGAGCCCGACCCGCTTGGGCGCCTGCTGGAAATCTGCACGGTCTGCCTGCGTGACACCGCCAACGACCCACGCCGCCGGCGGGTGTTCGACATCCTCTTTCTGAAGTGCGAGCTGGTCGAAGAGATGGGTCCGGTGATGATCCGCTATCAGACGAATATGCGCGAAGGGCTGAGGAAGATCGAAGGCGGCCTGCGCAATGCGATCTCCAAAGGGCAAATGCCGGCCGATCTCGACACCGGAATCGCCGCGGCGATGGTCCATGCGTTCGTCAGCGGCTCGCTGCGCGACATGCTGTTTTTGCCGGAGTCGACCGATTTCGGCAAGCATGCGGAGCGGATGGTTGCAGGGATGTTCGATGCGCTGCTGCTGAGTCCGGCGTTGCGCAAGGGGAAGACGGCCGGCTGACAGCCGGCCTCTGTGCTGCGGTCTTATGCAGCCGCTTGGCTCGCCCGCGCCTTCTGGTTCGACGCGTAGATGTTGCCGCGTTCGAGCGGCGCTCCGCTCTTCACAGCCGCAATCCATTGGTCCGTGCTCACTACGGCCGCGAAGCGCGAGTGCAACACCACGCTGAACACTCGGTGAATGTCCTCCGCGCTCGCAAAACCCGCGCTGTTCTCATAGGGCACCGAGCCCGTCGCGTCGTGCAGGAATTCGACCGTGAGACCCAGGTGGACCGCATGGTTGATCGTCGACGCGTCGCAGTTGTGGGTCATGTAGCCGATTACCGTCAATGTGTCGATCTGCTGCGCGGCGAGCCATTCGGCCAGATCCGTTTCGGGGAAGGCGCTCGGCAACGACTTTTCCACATAGTGATCGTGCGGGCGCGAGCCCACCACCGGATGCAACTCCGCCCCGACGGTGCCGCGCGCGAACAGCGGCGAGGTGGCCGGCGAGAAGTTCTGCACGACCACCACCGGCACACCGGCGGCACGGGCCGCGTCCATCGCCCGGCCGATGTTGGCGAGCGAGGTTTGCACATCCGGATATTCGATCGGCAGATCGCCGGTGACGTATTCGTTCTGCACATCGATGACGATCAGCGCGCGGCGTGGTGCGGTCATGGCAAGACTCCTGTCGGTTAAGCGGTTAGGGTTCGCGCTGCGCGGCCCGGGTTGGGCATTGAGTAAGCAGCGGCGATGACTGCATTGTTGGGCCGCCGCCGTTTTCCCGATAGCGACCCGAATGACAATATTCGCTAGAATCGGGCCATCGTTGAATTTCCCCAGGGCGACTGCAACCCATGGCTACACCCACCTCCTCCATCGCGGAGCGCAACAACGCGCCCCGCCACGTCGTCGCGGTCATCGCGTTCGACCGCATCAGCCCGTTCCATCTTTCGGTGCCGTGCGTGGTGTTCGGCGAGGACCGCAGCGGCGGCGGCTTGCCCGAGTTCGACTTTCGCGTCTGCGCTGCCGAACCCGGCGCGCTGACCACCACCGCCGGTTTCTCGATCGCCGTCACGCATGGGCTCGAAGCGCTCGCCGACGCGCATACGATCATCGTGCCGAGCTGGCGCGACCCGAATGAGACGCCGCCCGCCGCACTGCTCGACGTACTGCGCGCCGCCCATGCACGCGGCGCGCAACTGGTCGGGCTGTGTCTGGGTGCGTTCGTGCTGGCCGCCGCCGGCATCCTCGACGGCCGGCCGGCCTCTACCCATTGGGCGTGGGCGGACGACTTCGCGCGCCGCTATCCGTGCGTGCGGCTCGATCCCGACGTGCTCTATGTCGACGACGGCAACGTGGTGACCTCGGCCGGCACCGCCGCCGGCCTCGACTGCTGCCTGCACGTGCTGCGCAAGATGTGCGGCGCGCAGGCGGCGAACTATGTCGCGCGCCGGCTGGTCGTGTCGCCGCATCGGCAAGGCGGCCAGGCGCAATTCATTGAGCAGCCGGTGCCGCCGAATGTGCGCGGCGACCGCTTGTCGGGTCTGCTCGATTGGGTGAGCGGAAACCTCGATGCGCCGCATACGCTCGACACGCTCGCCGAGCGCGCCTTGATGAGCCGCCGCACCTTTACGCGGCGTTTTCGGCTCGCCACCGGCGCGACCGTCGGTGCATGGCTGCTGGCGCAGCGGCTCGCCCGCGCGCAGCAACTGCTGGAAAGCACGGATGAGTCCGTGGAAACGATCGCGGGGATTGCCGGTTTCGGCTCGACAGCCTCGCTACGGCAACATTTTGGGGAGGTGTTCCGCACTTCGCCGTCCGCGTGGAGGCGGGAATTTCGCGGTGTGTGAACGCTTGAAAGGGCGTGAGAAGGCCGCGCAGTGCTCCGCGCGGCCAACGCCGTTTCGTAGTGAATCACCGAGATTTCGTAGTAGCACCGACGCGACACCAACGCACCGGCGAGTCTAGCCGCGCCGTCAGCGCTCGCTGACCCAGCGCGCCACATACAACAGCAGCGCGACCAGAAAAATCATCACCGCCCACGCCCAGTTCGGCACCGCATGCGGACTGGGCTGGCGATGCGAAACACCATGCGAGGCGCCGTGCGACGCACTCGCGGCGCGTCCGGTCAGCGTATTGCCAAGATCGTGCGGGCGCGTGCGCCGCGCAATGCCGCTGAGGTTGATCGGCCGTAAAAAGACGTGCTGACGGCGCGCCGAAGAACCGCGCGCACGGTTCGGCCCGTGCCCATGCTTGGCGCGAACGACCGCGCCGAACTCGTCGAAAAAATCGTCGGCCAATTGATGCAGCGCGTTTTCGAGCTGGCGCGTAGGCAGTTCGGCGAGTGGTCCCGACGAGGTCGCCCAAATCGTGTAATCGATCCGCGTGCCGCGCTCCCGGCCGATGCCATGCGAGCCATCCTCCGCGCGCAACCTCACTTCGATCTGTCCGCGCAACGCGCCGATGCCCTCAGCTCGCGCCTTGAAATTGATGGTGCGGCGCTGCGCGTCCGCCGGTCCGGAATCCTGACCGGCTACATGGGCCCGCGCTTCGTAACGCGCGCGCAACGGCCCAAGCGCCACGGTCATGGTGAGCGCATATTCGCCTTGACCAAGCCGCGTGAACGACTCGCAGTTGTCGAGGCTGGCACGCAACAAGGCGAGGTCCTGCAACGCGTCCCAAACGTCGGACGGTGCAAGCGGAATCCGTAACGCGTCGTTCAGTTCCATGGCAGCCTCCCCCGATGAACGCGCGACAGCCGGTCAGGACGTCTGATCGATGCGGTCGACGCGCGATGCGTAAAACGCGAGATACCCTTTTATCTTTACCGCCGGCTCGAGCGGCGTCTCATAGCTCCATACAGCGTTTTCGATCAGACCGTCTTCGGTGCGCAGATGGAAGTAGGAAGCCTCGCCCTTGAACGAACAGTACGAAGTATGCGTCGAGCGTTCGAGGCGCGCCATGTTCACGTCGCTACGCGGGAAATAGAACACGTCCGGCAGACCGGTTTCCGTGAGCGTCAGGCCCGCCTGGGTATCTGCCATGGTCACGCCGCCATGAATCACACGCACCCGGTGATTGTTGCCGCTGATCGCGATGGCGTGCCCGCCCGTGCTCGCGCCGGGGTTTTCGTGGGGTGTCAAGGCATCGCTCATGTCTCGGCTCCGGGGTGGTGTGCAGCTCGATGTGCGGTCGTACAAACAATGAAGCCACGGGGGACACCCGTGGCTTCATTATCAACCAAACTTCTGCCGAACGCGCGGCCTTCCTGAACGCCGCCGGGGCGTCTCGCCCGGCGCCGCTCAAGCAGGCGAAGCGCTTATTGCGTACTCCAGTAGAACGCGGCCTTGGCGGTGCCCTTGGCCGGGATCGTTACCGACCTGGTCTGGTCGCTGTCCTTGTATTGCGCGTGCACCGTGTAGCGGCCGGGGCGCAGCTTGACCAGCATATACGGACCGCGCGAGGTGGCGGTCAGCACATCGCCCTCGTGCGCGTCGACGATCCGCACATGGACATCGGCCAGAAAATCGGAGCCGGGGCCGGTGAAGCGCAGTGACAGCGGCCACTGGCTTTGCGCGTGCTGCAGCGCCGTGGATTCGTCGACACCGACGCCGCCCGACACGAACGAAACGTCGCCCTTCTGCTGGATTTGCGGCATACCGTCGCCATTGGCATTGCCGGCGCTAGTGCTGTCGGTGGTCGTGCCGCCTGCCACCTGGCTCGCCTGTTGGGCATAAGCGCCGCCTGCCAGACCGAGCGTGAGCGCTGCGCATACCGCGGCGGCCACGATCCTTCGCTGATTGCGTTGGGTTTTCATGGTTCGCTCCTTTTTAAGGCCCTTGTCGTCCGGGGTCCCTCGGTGGGTCCGCTACAAGGTAGACGCAACCTGCGTGCCAGCATCAGTTTGCGTCGTCTGGAAACCGCTGCTGCGCCATGCCACGCGGCGCCGAGCGCCCTGCTTCACGGCTTTGATCCACGGCTTTGAATCGGGTAAAAAAATGCCGGTCCGTCGGCAGTAAGTGCACGGACCGGCAAGCGTTACGTCAATAAATCAATTCCCGGTTAGCCGAGATCGACCGGCACGAAGATCTGCGCGTTATCGCGCTGGATCAGCAACGCGATGCTGTTGCCGGCGCTTGCGATCATCTGCTTCAACTGATCGACGCTCGTGACCGGGCGGCCGTTGACTGCCAGGATCACGTCGCCCGGCTGGATGCCGGCGCTTTCAGCCGCGCCGCCCGATTGCTGCACCAGCAGACCGTGCGACACCGACGCGCCGCTCTTCTCTTCCGGCGTCAGCGGCCGCACCGCCACACCGAGACGGCCTTGCAACTGGGTCGGCTGGTCGGCCTTGTCCGAGGCCACCTTCGCATCCGACAACGAACCGATCGTCACCTTCAGATCCTTGGTGGCCTTGTCGCGCCACACCTGCACGGTGGCCGAGCTGCCCGGCGCCAGACCGGCGACCTGCGAGGGCAGATCCGACGAATCGCTGACCGGCTCGCCGTTCACCGACAGAATCACGTCGCCCGGCTGCAAACCGCCCTTGGCGGCCGGGCCGCCCGGATCGACCGAACTGACGAGCGCGCCTTGCGGCTTCTGCATGCCGAACGAATCGGCCAGCGTCTGGTTCATGCCCTGCACCGCGACGCCGAGACGTCCGCGGCTCACATGGCCGGTCTTGACGATGTCGTCCTTGACCTTGATCGCTTCGTTAATCGGGATCGCGAACGAAAGGCCCTGGAAGCCGCCCGTCTGCGAATAGATCATCGAGTTGATGCCGATCACTTCGCCTTGCAGATTGAACAGCGGGCCGCCCGAGTTACCCGGGTTCACCGGCACGTCGGTCTGGATGAACGGCGTGTAGTTTTCGTTCGGCAGCGAGCGCGACTTCGCACTGATGATGCCCGAGGTCACCGTGTTGTCGAAACCGTAAGGCGAGCCGATCGCGACTACCCACTGGCCGACCTTGCTCTGACGCGGATCGCCGATCTTCACGGTCGGCAGACTGCTCGCGTCAATCTTCAGTACGGCGACGTCGGACTGCTTGTCGGCACCGACCACTTTCGCCCTGAATTCACGCTTGTCGGTAAGCTTCACGGTGACGACGTTCGCGCCGTCCACCACGTGGGCATTGGTCAGGATGTAGCCGTCGCTGCTGACGATGAATCCCGAGCCGAGGCTCGCGCTCGGCTGATCGGGCGCATCGCCGCCGTCGCCGCCTTGCATGCCCGGCATGCCGCCGAAGAAGTGCTTGTAGAACTGATAGAAGGGATCGCTCGGATCGATCGGCAACTGGTTGCCGCCGCTGGCGCCATTACCGCCGCTACCACCGTTGCCGCGCAATGCCGTCTGCTTGACCACATGCTTCGCGCTGATGTTGACGACAGCCGGGCCGTAGGTTTCGACCAGACCGGAGAAATCGGGAATGCCGGTTTTCGCGGCGGCTTCAGCAGGCATCATCGCGGCCTGCGCCGGCGTGATTACCTGCGGCGCGGGCACGTCGCGATGCCCCGCCACATAGCCGGCGGACAGCGCCACGGCGACAGCCACTGCAACAGCGCTGCGGGACAAGGTTTTCGCGTTCATCGTGTACTCCTGACTGGGAGAAGAGGCTTTGGAATGAGATGAAGCGTACGTGGCATCGCTTAAAAGAGTCTTAAGCAGCGCCAGATCGCTGCAAGCCCGTTTTTGAGGCTTGTTTAAGGCTGGTTTAAGCCTCGTTCGAGCCACTTTACGAACAGAAAGCCTCACATTCAGAAGCGCACTTCGACCTGCAAACCACCCGCCGGAGATTCGTCGAGCCGCACCGCCGCATGGTGCTGCGTAGCGATGCGGCGCACGATCGCGAGGCCAAGACCGCTGCCCGCCACGTCGGTGCGCACGCGGTTCGCGCCGGCGCCGGCCCGGTAGAAGCGATCGAACACGCGGTCGCGTTCGGCCGGCTCGATGCCCGGCCCGCTGTCGGCAATCCGCACCACCGGATGTCCTTCTTCGACATGCAAACTGACGTCGACGCGGCCGCCTCGCGGCGTGTATTTGGTTGCGTTATCAACGAGGTTGTTGAACATGACGCGCAGCGCGTCGGCGTCGCCGGTCACCGTAGCCGGTTCGCTCGCCTCGATACCGAGATCGACGCCGCGATTCAGCGCAAGCGGCGCGTACGCCACCACGCAGTCCTGCAGCAACGCGCGCAGATCGATCGCGTTGGTGGCGGAAAGACCGTCCGGTTCCGATCGTGCGAGCGCCAGTAATTGTTCGGCGAGACGTGTGGCGCGCGTGACGCCCGCCTGCAGATCGGTCAGCGCTTCGCTGCGCGTGGCGTCGTCTTTCGCGCGGGCCACCAGTTGCGTTTGGATCTGCACGGCGGCGAGCGGCGTGCGCAATTCGTGCGCGGCATCGGCAACGAATGCTTTTTGGATATCGAGCGCGGTGGCGAGCCGTTCGAGCAGGCCGTTCAACGCGCGCACAAGCGGCTGCACTTCGAGCGGCAGACGCTGATCGGGCAAAGGATCGAGCGCCTCGGGGTGACGCGCGTCGAGCGCGCTGGTCACGCGCCGCAACGGCCGCAGTCCGCGCCCGACGATCACCCATACCGCCAGCCCCAGAAACGGCAGCAGCACGATCAACGGCCACAGGGTTCGCAACGCGACATTCGCCGCGAGCCGGTTGCGCACCGAAACCGGCTGCGCCAGTTGCACGACGTTATCGCCAACGATCGCGCCGTACACACGCCAGTCGCCGCGATCCGTATGCTCGGTCGAAAAGCCGATTTCGGCGCGCGGCGCGAGCGGCGCACGCGGTCGCGAGTAGTACATCAGCACGCCGTTGCGATTCCAGATTTGCAGCACGATGCCTTCGTCGCCGGTGTCGCGCGAACCGAGCACCTGCGAGAACGGTTCCGACGGCAGCGCCGCGGCGATCTGCTCCAACTGGTAATCGAACAGTTCGTTGGCTTCGGCAAGCGCTTGCCGGTAGATCAGCCAACCCGCAATGCCGACGCCGAGCAACACCAGCGCCAGCAGCCAGACCAACAATTGACGGCGAATCGAACGCATCGGCTCAGGCGTCCTTGGCGATCATGTAGCCGAGACCGCGCACGTTGCGGATCAGGTCCGCGCCGAGCTTCTTGCGCAGGGCGTGAATGTAGACCTCGACGGTGTTGCTGCCGATCTCCTCGCCCCAGCCGTACATTTTTTCTTCGAGCTGGCTCTTCGAGAGCACCGCGCCGGGCCGTGCGATCAACGCTTCGAGCAGCGCGAATTCACGCGCCGACAACGCGACCGGCGCGCCATCGAGCGTGACCTGATGCGAAGCGGGATCGAGTGTCAGGTTACCGTGGCGAATCGTCGAATCGCTGCGGCCCGATTGGCGGCGGATCAGCGCGCGCATGCGGGCGCCGAGTTCGTCGAGATCGAAAGGTTTGACGAGGTAATCGTCGGCGCCGGCGTCGAGGCCTTTGACGCGATCGGCGACCGCGTCGCGCGCGGTGACGATCAGCACCGGCGTGGCGTGGCCTTTGGCGCGCAACGTGCGCAGCACGTCGAGCCCATCGCGTTTAGGCAGGCCGAGATCGAGCAGCACCAGATCGTAAGGTTGGCCAGTCGCCGCGCTGAGCGCCGCGTCGCCATCTTCCACCCAGTCGACCGCGAAGCCTTCACCGCGTAGCGCCTTGCGCACGCCTTCGGCGATCATCCGGTCGTCTTCGACTAGCAATATGCGCATGGTTGGTACGGTCCCGAAACATTTGATGATGCCGCATTCTAGCGCCCGGCCCCGACGTGCGCGCCGCGCGACGCTTTTTCACCGCAGCCTCACGGCATGTCTCTACAATGAGCGCTTTGCGTCGCGCCGCGGTTTTCCGCGCGTCACGCGATGCTTCGACCCACTCTGGATTGCCGCGCGCCACCGCGCCCCGAAATCTTGCTTCTTCGCCTGTCCATGACGCACGCTTTTTTCCCTGCTTTTTTGTCTTCTCTCGCACGCCGTGTGGTGCTGCGTCCGCTCTCATCTGCTTCCGTCGACTCTCTACCTCGCCGGTTTGCGCCGCGCACGGCGGCGTTGCTGCTCGCCTGCGCTGCGCTCGGCTGCGGCGCAGCGCTGCCGCTCGCCGCGCAGGCACGCGTCAAGGCCGCGCATCCGAGCGTCAACGTCACCACGGTGTTGCCGCAACCGGTGATGATCGGCCTGCAGCGCGCGCACGTGCCCTTGTCGTCGATCAGCGTGGTGGTCGAAAAGGTCGGTGACCGCACGCCGATCGTCGCACTGAACGCCGGCAAGCCGATGATGCCCGCCTCGACGATGAAGCTCGTCACTACCTACTCCGGCCTGTCGATCCTCGGTCCGGACTATCGCTGGCGCACGAGCGCCTACACGGACGGCACGCTCGACGCCAACGGCGTACTGCACGGCAATCTGTACATTCAGGGCACAGGCGACCCGAAGCTCGTTCCCGAAGAGCTGATCGACCTCGTGCAGAAGATCCACACGGCGGGGATCAACGGCGTCGACGGCGCGCTGGTGCTCGACAAGCGCTACTTCGACGCCTCCACGCGCGATCTGCCGCCGTTCGACGACGACGCCACCGCGCCGTACAACGTCGGCCCCGATCCGCTGCTGTACGCCTTCAAGTCGCTGTCGTTCACGCTGACGCCTTCCCCGGATGGCAGCGTCGCAATCGACGTGCTGCCCGCGCTCTCGCAGTTGCAGATCGACAATCAGATGCACGCCGTCCATGGCCCGTGCCGCGGCGACGCCGCCTCCGTCTCGCCCACCGTCACGCCCCAGCCCAATGGCACCGTGGTGGCGTCGTTCGACGGCGACTACTCGGTGCGCTGCGGCCCGCGCACGATCAACGTCGCGGTGCTCGATCACTCCGCGTTCTTCGGGGGCGGCTTCCTCGCGCTGTGGCAGCAAACCGGCGGCACCTTCAGCGGCGCAACCCGCGAAGGCCCGGTGCCGGTCGGCGCGCGCCTCGTCGCCACGCACCAAGGGCCGGTGCTGTCCGACATCGTTCGCGACATCAACAAGTTCAGCAACAACACGATGGCGCGCAACCTGTTCCTGACGATCGGCGCGACGGAAGAAAAGCCGCCCGCCACGCCCGCGAAATCGGCGCGCGCGATCGAGGCGTTTCTGCGCCGCGACAGTGTCGACATGCAATACCTGACGCTCGACAACGGCTCGGGTCTGTCGCGCGACGAGCACATTACCGCGCTCTCACTCGCCGATCTGCTGCAGCGGGCCAATGCGAGTCCGGTCGCGCAGGTGTTCGTGGAATCGCTGCCGATTGCGGGCGTCGACGGTACGATGCGCAACCGCTTGACCAACCAGGGCGCGGGCGGCAACGCGCACATCAAGACCGGCACCCTGCGCGATGTGCGTGCGATCGCCGGCTATGTGGCCTCGGCGGATGGCAACAGCTACGTGGTGGTGAGCCTGATCAACGACCCGCATTCGGAGGCCGCGCGCGCTGCGCACGACGCCTTGCTCGAATGGGTCTATCAGGGACCGTCCCAGGGATTCACGAAGGTCTCCGACCGCGTCGCCGAACCGCGCAGCAGCAAGCCCAGGAAAAACCCGCACAAGCGCGGCGCCCATTGAGGATTCCTTCTATAGAACCCGCGCGCCGCAACGCGCCCAAGCGTGTACGCTGTCGGGCAGTGTTTGAGGCGCGCGTAAAACGTACCGCGTAGCGCACGAGCCGCGCAGCCGTTACGGTCACGTGGCCCGATCAAACGAAAACGAAAACGTCCGCTGCGGCAAGCGCAGCGGCCAGGGACCACGGAGGAAGACACAATGCAATTCGATGCCGAATTGCTGCTGCTCGCCATGGCGCCAGTCTTTCTCGCATGCATTGGCTGGGAGGCGTGGCACCTGCGGCGCACGCGCCCCGGCGCGCAGCTCTATAGCTGGCGCGACACGTTCTGCAACGCCGCGCTCGCGCTGATGCAGCAAGCTGCCGACAAGCTCGCGTGGCTAGCGATCATCCCCGTCTATGCGTTCTTCTATGAACACTATCGCGTCGCCACGTGGCAGGCGAACTGGGTGTCGTTCGTCGTACTGTTCGTCGCACAAGATCTGCTCTATTACTGGTTTCACCGCTGCAGCCATCGCGTGCGCTGGCTGTGGGCCGCGCATGTCGTGCATCACTCGTCGGAGCGGATGAATTTTTCGACCGCATTCCGCCAGAGCCTGATGTATCCGATTGCCGGCATGTGGCTGTTCTGGATTCCGCTCGCCGTGCTCGGCTTTCCGCCGAAGCAGATCGTCGCCATCGTGTTGATCAACCTCGGCTTTCAGTTCTTCGTGCACACCCAGGCGATCGGCAAGCTCGGCTGGTTCGAATATGTGTTCAACACGCCGTCGATCCATCGCGTGCATCACGCGCGCAACGACCGCTATATCGACCGCAACTATGCCGGCGTGCTCGTAATCTGGGATCGCCTGTTCGGCAGCTATGTCGAGGAAGATGCGCACGATGCGCCGATGTACGGCATCGTCGAGCCGCTCCACACGTATAACCCGCTGAAGGCTACGTTTCATGAATGGGCGTCGATGGCCGCCGATTTCGTGAGCGTGCGAGGCTGGCGCAACAAGTGGCGCGCGCTGTTCGCACCGCCCGCATGGGCCGCGGATTATCATGCGCGCCGCGCCGCCGGTGCGAGCGCCAGTGTCGCGGCATCCGGCGGCAAATCCGGCGGCAATACGAGCATTGAAGACAACCATACGGCCGCGTTTCAAACACCGCGCAGGCCGTAGATGATTCTGTAAGCTGTCGTCACGCCGCCGACGCGGTGGGCGCCGCCTGCAATACATGGCACCAGGGCCACCCATACGAGGAGATGTAGTCAACATGAATCAAACAGCATCGAAGAAACGCAATTTCGTCCGCGTCACGCAGATCGCCATCGCCAGTGCTGCGTTTGCGCTACTCGCGGCTTGCGGCGGCGGCAGCGATAACAACAACAGCTCAAGCAGCACGCCGGCGGGCGGCGTGAAATTGCAGGTTGTGTCGTTCGGCGACAGCTTGTCGGATGTGGGCACGTACGCGCCGGTGATTCAGGCGAGCTTCGGCGGTGGCCGCTTCACGACCAACCCGGGCGAAGTGTGGACCCAGAAGGTCGCGGAGTACTACGGCGGCACGTTGACCGCCGCGTATCTGGGCGGCTTCGGTCAACCGCTGGTTGCGGCGGGCGGGTATGGCTACGCGCAAGGCGGCTCGGACGTCGTCAACGCCCAGGGCATAGGTTGGGCACCGAACAGCATGGGGGCGACGACGGTGCCGGTGGTGACCCAGGTGGCAAACTACCTGGGCGCGCATACGAGCTTCAACTCGAACCAGCTCGTGCTGGTGAACGGCGGCGCGGACGACATCCTCCAGTTCTCGACCACCGCCAATCTGACGGCGCTCGGTACCGCGCTGCAGACGCAATACCCGCAGCTCGTGCAGGCCGGCAAACTGCCGAACTCGCAGGCAGGCCAGGTAGCGTTCATCGTCGGCTACCTGCAGCAGCTGGCCAACCCCCAGGTCGCGCAGGCCGCCACCCAGCTCGCCGCGCAAGTCCAGACCATCGTCAACTCGGGTGCGACCCACGTGGTGGTGGCGACGGTGCCGGACATCGGCAATGCGCCGCTCGGCGTCGCAGCCAACGCGCAGACGCCTGGCACGGCTGCACTGCTATCGGGGATTACCGCGGCGTATAACTACCTCCTGGTCCAGAACCTGACGGGCCTCGGCCTGCTGGGTACGGGCAAGGTCATCGTGGCTGATGCGTTCACGTGGCTGGATCAGCAGTTGCCGAACTACCAGGCGCTGGGCTTCACGGTGTCCAACACGGGCACGGCGTGTAACGTGAAAGCGATGGAGACCAACGCAACCGCGTACGCCACCGCCAATCCGAGCGCAACGAACGGGCTGACCCCGGCCCAGTACGGCTCCCTGTTCGGCTCGTCGCTGTTCTGCTCACCGCAGACCTACACGGTGGCTGGCGCTGACCAGACTTACATGTTCGCGGACATGCTCCACGCGAGCACGCACTTGAACGCCTTGTTCGCGCAGTTCGTCCAGCAGCAGATCGCGGCGACGGGTTTGGGGAAATAAGTTGAGGGTTGCCGCGTAGCGGCAGCAGGATGCGAGTTCTGCGAACGCCTGGCTTGCTGGTCAAGCCGGGCGTTTTTTTATCTTTGTTGCGCGCGGCACGCTGGTTGGGACGACGGGTCGAAAAGACAAGTTGAAACGACGGGTTGCGGCGGCGCCAGTGGGCAGGCCGCACAAACCAAGTCGCCCCTTACCCTTGCGCTTCGAATGCGGCAGCCGCCCGGCCGAGCCGGTCGTTGACCGCGATCCATTCGATCGTATCAGGCAGCTTCTCGATCAGAATCCGCGACACGTTCGCGCGATCCAGCGCCCTGAGCAAGCCATACAACTCACGCGCATAAACGTGCGGATCTTCAGGCGCGGCAATGAAATGCACGCCCTCGGCATAAGCCCACTCCCCTGCGCGGGAAGCGCGCGCTACCAAGGCAACGCGCTCATCGCTCTGGCGCGTCGCGAGCAAGGTCTGCAATGCATCAAAAGGCAGCAAAGCTAACGGCGTACGCGGCGCATAGTGCGCCTTCAACGTACCCGAAGCCCGCGGAGCCGTCGCATCCGATCCATCTGGCAAGCGTGGCGCTTCGCCGAGCACGTCGGCGATATCCTGCGGCGTCACCCGCCCCGGCCTCAACAACGCCGGAAACCCGCGCGACAAATCCAGAATCGTCGATTCGATCCCGACGTCCGACGCGCCCCCGTCGAGCACATGAATCGCGCTGCCGAACTCGTCGCGCACATGCTGCGCCGTCGTCGGGCTCACGTGACCAAAACGATTCGCCGACGGCGCAGCAACACCACCATGCCCGTTGCGTAACGCGCTGAATGCCTCCAGCAACGCCTGAGCAACCGGATGCGACGGACAGCGCAAACCCACCGAATCCTGCCCACCGCTCACCGCCGCGTTAATTCGCGCCGCGCGCTTCAGGATCAACGTGAGCGGCCCCGGCCAGAACGCATCGATCAAGCGCTGCGCCTCCGCGGGCAAATGCTCGACCCAGTAGTTCGGATCGCCCTGCGGCGCCAGATGCACGATCACCGGATGATTTGCCGGCCTGCCTTTCGCCGCGTAGATACGCGCGACCGCGTCCGGACTTTCGGCGTCGCCGCCGAGTCCGTAGACAGTCTCTGTCGGGAACGCGACGAGGCCGCCCGCGTCGAGCAGCTCGGCGGCGTACTCGATCTGTTCGGCGCTCACAGGCAAGGCGCTCGCGGCGCCCCCTTCGGCAGGTTTGCTTTGGTCCGGCATGGCGTTCGCGTCAGCGCGTGATGATGTGCAGGAGCCGCGCGCAATCGCGCGCCGCCGTGCGGGCTTCTTCGAGCGTCGCGGCCGTGAAGTTCACGTGACCCATCTTGCGGCCGCAACGTGCTTCTTCCTTGCCGTACAGATGCAAACGCGCGGCCGGTATCGCGGCGACTTCGTGCCACGGCGGCGTGACCGACGCGCCCTTCGGGCCGCCCGGGAACCAGACGTCGCCAAGGATGTTCAGCATCGCCGCCGGCGAATGCTGGCGCGTGTCGCCGAGCGGCATACCGGTCATCGCTCGGACCTGCTGTTCGAACTGGCTGGTCGCGCAGGCATCGACGGTGTAATGGCCGGAGTTGTGCGGACGCGGCGCCATTTCATTAGCGACGATCGATCCGTCTTCGAGAATGAAGAACTCGACGCACAGCACGCCGACATAGCCGAGCTTGTCCGCGATTTGCAGCGCAGCCTGCTGCGCTTGCCCGACCAGCGTCGGGCTTGCATCCGGCGCGGGGACGATGGTGTGCGACAACACGCCGTCGCGATGCGTGTTCTGCGCCAGCGGGTACACCACTGACGCGCCGCTCGCCGCGCGCGCGATCAGCGCGGACACTTCGAACTTCAACGGCAAGCGCTTTTCCAGCACGCACGGAACGCCCGCGAGCGACGCATGCGCCTCACGCACTTCCTCGGCGTTGCGCACGCGGATCTGGCCTTTGCCGTCATAGCCCATGCGCGCAGTCTTGAGAATGCCGGGCAGCACGGCTTCGAGCTTCGTATCGTCGAGCGCGGCAAGCGCATCCGAAGATTCGATCACGACATGCGGCGCCACCGTCACGCCCGACGACGCGATAAAACGCTTCTCGGCGATCCGGTCCTGCGCCACGGCGACGCAACGGCCGGCCGGGCTCACAAACGTGGTTTTCGCGAGGAAATCGAGGCTCGCCGCCGGCACGTTCTCGAACTCAGTCGACACCGCCGCGCACAGCCGCGCGAGTTCGGTGAGCGACGCTTCGTCGTCGTAAGGCGCACGGATATGGCGGTCGGCAACCGCGCCCGCGGGACTGTTTTCGTCCGGGTCGAGCACGGCGACGCGATAGCCCATCGCCTGAGCGGCAAAGCAGAACATGCGGCCGAGCTGGCCGCCACCGACCATGCCAAGCCATGCGCCGGGCAGAATCGGTGAAACCGGTGTGTTGTCTGGGTTCATCTTAGTGGTCGGTCACGGCCGGATGCGCATGCAAAACGTGCAATAGCAGCACCCGGCCGGGGGTCAGACAGGGGGGACGTCTAAAAGCAATCAGCCTTGGCGCTTACAGCGCCGGCAGCACCATTGCGTGGGCCGCTTCGTTCTGGCGCATGCGGAACGCAGCCAGTTTCTCCGCATACTCGGCACTCGTGCCGCTCAGCATCGACACCGCGAACAGCGCCGCATTCGCTGCGCCCGCTTCGCCGATTGCAAACGTGGCGACCGGCACGCCCTTGGGCATCTGCACGATAGAGTGCAACGAATCGACGCCCTTCAGATACTTGCTCGCCACCGGCACGCCGAGCACCGGCACCGTGGTCTTGGCGGCCAACATACCGGGCAGATGCGCGGCGCCTCCCGCACCCGCGATGATCGCGCGAATGCCGCGCTCGCGCGCGCTTTCGGCATACGCAAACATCTCGTCGGGCATCCGGTGCGCGGACACGACCTTGGCTTCATACGGCACGCCGAATTCTTGCAGAATCGCGACGGCGTTCTTCATCACTTCCCAGTCGGAACTGGAACCCATCAGCACGCCGACAACGGGCGCGCCATGCGTATGGGCAGTCTGGACTTCACTCATCTTACGGCTTCCTTGTTTCTTGAGAGCGCCCCCAAACCTGTCGCTTCGCGCCAGGCCCCCCGAGGGGGGTGATAAAACTTGGGGCGGCCCGGCGTTTTCTCACGCGATGCGGACTAACCAGGTGCGCGTAATCAAGCGAGCTTGTGTCCGGTCAGGCGTTCGAGCGCTTCCTGGTACTTCTCGCCCGTCTTCGTGACCACGTCGTCCGGCAGCTTCGGTGCCGGCGGCTCTTTCTTCCACGTTTGAGTTTCGAGCCAGTCGCGCACGAACTGCTTGTCGAACGACGGCGGGTTGGTGCCGACCTGATACTGGTCAGCCGGCCAGAAGCGCGACGAGTCAGCAGTCAGCGCCTCGTCCATCAGGTACAGCTGGCCGTGGTTGTCCAGACCGAATTCGAACTTCGTATCCGCGATGATGATGCCGCGCGTGGCGGCGTAGTCAGCCGCTTCCTTGTACAGCTTGATCGAGATGTCGCGGATCGTGGCCGACAGTTCGGTGCCGATGCGGCGCTCCATCTCGTTGTACGTGATGTTCTCGTCGTGATGGCCCATTTCGGCCTTGGCTGCCGGCGTGAAAATCGGCTCAGGCAGCTTTTGCGCGTTTTGCAGACCCGGCGGCAGTTCGACACCGCACACCGAACCGGTTGCCTGGTAGTCTTTCCAGCCGCTGCCGGCCAGATAGCCACGCACCACCGCTTCGACGAGGATCGGCTCGAGGCGCTTCACCACCACCGCACGGCCCTTGACCTGCTCGACTTCGTCTGCCGCCACCACGGATTCGGGCGCCACGCCCGTGAGGTGGTTCGGCACCACGTGCTTCAGCTTCTCGAACCAGAAGTTCGCCATTTCGTTGAGCACGCGGCCCTTATTCGGAATCGGCTCGCCCATGATGACGTCGAACGCCGACAGACGGTCGGTCGTGACGATCAGCAACTGGTCGTTGCCCACCGCATAGTTGTCGCGGACTTTACCGCGGCCGAGCAGCGGCAGCGAGTGGAGCGTGGATTCGTAAAGGGTAGACATCGTCGTGGTTCGCTAAAAGTGGGGCAAAAAGTGTGACCGGAACAAAAGGGAAACGCCGTTCCCCGGATGATGCGGGAACGGCGATCGAACGACAACCTGGCCAATCAGCCAAGTGTAGAGCTTGGTTATAGCTTAGCGGACGACTTGCGCGAGCTCGCCCGACTTGTACTTCTCCGCGATTTTATCAAGCGAAACCGGCTTGATCTTGCCAGCCTGGCCTTCGCAGCCGAATTGCGTGAAGCGCTCGAGACAGATCTTCATCGCGGCTTCGCGCGCCGGCTTCAGATAATCGCGCGGATCGAACTTGCCCGGATTGGTCGCCATGTAGCGGCGGATTGCGCCGGTGATCGCAAGACGCAGGTCGGTGTCGATATTGACCTTGCGCACGCCGTGCTTGATGCCTTCCTGAATCTCTTCGACCGGCACGCCGTAGGTTTCCTTCATGTCGCCGCCGAATTCGCGGATTTCCGCGAGCAGTTCCTGCGGCACCGACGACGAACCGTGCATCACCAGGTGCGTGTTCGGAATGCGCTGGTGAATTTCCTTGATGCGCTGGATCGACAGGATGTCGCCCGTGGGCTTCTTGCTGAACTTGTACGCGCCGTGCGACGTACCGATCGCGATCGCGAGGGCGTCGCATTGCGTCTGCTTGACGAAGTCGGCAGCCTGCTCCGGGTCGGTCAGCAGTTGCTCGCGGGTCATCGTGCCTTCCGCGCCGTGGCCGTCTTCCTTGTCGCCTTTCATGGTTTCCAGCGAACCAAGCACGCCCAGTTCCGCTTCCACCGTGATGCCGATCGAGTGAGCCGCTTCAACCACCTTGCGCGAGACTTCAACGTTGTATTCGTACGATGCGACGGTCTTGCCGTCGGCTTCGAGCGAGCCGTCCATCATCACGCTGGTGAAACCGCTGCGGATCGCCGCCATACAGACCGCCGGCGATTGACCGTGGTCTTGGTGCATCACGACCGGAATGTGCGGGTACGATTCGACCGCGGCTTCAATCAGGTGGCGCAGAAACGGCTCGCCCGCGTACTTACGCGCGCCGGCCGACGCCTGCATGATGACCGGCGCGTTGACCTTGTCGGCCGCGGCCATGATGGCCTGCACTTGCTCCAGATTGTTCACGTTGAATGCAGGAATGCCATAACCGTTTTCGGCGGCATGGTCCAGCAATTGACGCATTGATACGAGAGGCATGCTGTAACTCCTTAGATTGAAACGAATTCTGTGCCGTCGGCATCTTTTTTGGCGATTTTACGCGAAGCAAGCTGCATACCCGTTCACACATTCCCTAAAGCGCGTTTTCCTTCACGCGCGATTGGAGTCTGTGCGCCGCCTCTCGCGGGGCATGACAGCCTGCTTCGCTTAGGTCAAGCCTGTGTCGATCGGCAGGATGGTTGCCGCCGAATCAAAACGGCTCGCCGACGCGCACGATTTTCAGCGTATTCGTGCCGCCTGCCTGGCCCATCGGCTCGCCGACGGTCAGCACCACCATGTCGCCGCGCGACGCGTAGCCCTTGCTGACCACGGTTTCCAACGCCTGCTGCAACGCGGTGTCGCGGTCGCTGCTGGTGTCCAGATGCAGCGACGTGACATTGCGGTAGATCGCCATCGCCCGTTCGCTACCGACGCGCGGCGTGAGCGCGAAAATCGGCACGTGCGTCGAGTGCCGCGACATCCACAGCGCGGTCGAACCCGATTCGGTCAACGCAACAATCGCCTTGGCGCCGAGGTGATAGGCCGTGAACAGCGCGCCCATGGCGATGGACTGGTCGATTCGCGTGAACGTGCGGTCGAGGAAATCCTTGTCCAGCTCCGACTTTTCCGACTTCTCGGCTTCCAGGCAGATCGCAGCCATCGTTTCGATGGTCTGCACCGGGTACTTGCCAGCTGCCGATTCCGCCGACAGCATCACCGCATCGGTGCCGTCGAGCACCGCGTTGGCGACGTCCGACACTTCCGCGCGGGTCGGCACCGGGGCGTAGATCATCGACTCCATCATCTGGGTCGCGGTGATCACGAACTTGTTCGATTCGCGCGCCATACGGATCATGCGCTTTTGCAGTGCGGGAACTGCGGCATTCCCCACTTCCACGGCCAGATCGCCGCGCGCGACCATGATGCCGTCCGATGCGTCGAGGATGCCTTGCAGCGCCGGAATTGCTTCCGCCCGCTCGATCTTCGCGATCATCTTCGGCTTGATGCCGTAGGGCGCGCCCGCGATGTTCGCGAGCTGGCGAGCCATTTCCATGTCGGTGGCGTTCTTGGGGAACGATACCGCGACGAAATCCACGCCGAGCGACATCGCCGTGCGAATGTCTTCCATGTCTTTCGCGGTCAGCGCCGGCGCCGACAGGCCGCCACCCTGGCGGTTGATACCCTTGTTGTTCGACAGCTCGCCGCCGATCTTCACGGTGGTGTGGATTTCGCTGCCGATCACACGCTCGACGTCCAGCACGATCAGGCCGTCGTTGAGCAACAACACGTCGCCCGGTTTCAGGTCACGCGGCAGGTCCTTGTAGTCGAGACCGGCGCGTTGTTCATTGCCGAGTTCGCATTCGGCGTCAAGCACGAACGGCTCGCCGGCGACCAGCATGATCTTGCCGTTTTCGAATTTGCCGACGCGAATCTTCGGGCCTTGCAGGTCGGCCATGATGGCGACTTCACGGCCGGCCTGGCGGGCCGCCTCGCGCACGAATTCGGCGCGCTGGCGGTGGTCGTCGGCGGTGCCGTGCGAGAAATTGAGCCGCACCACGTCCAACCCTGCTCGAATCATTTGCAGCAGAATTTCCGGCGTACTGGAAGCCGGTCCGATGGTAGCGACAATCTTGGTGGCGCGATGCATGAGTCTCCTCGTCTGGGTGGGGTCGCTGGAATGAGCGCTGCGAGTCGGATGCGGAGGCTGCGCACCGAAGGGTGCTGCTGGGGGCTGCGCGCCGGTTGAAACCAGCGTCGCTTTATGGGGTGAAGCGGTGTTCGACACCAGCACGGGGGGTGCCGGTGGGGGTGCGAGCGCGACCTCTTCGTCCGGGAGTTCTGCCGGCGAATGGGCGGCTTGTCCGTGGGACAATTCCGCTGCCTCGCTGGCAGTGGTCAACTCCGCGAGCGCGAGGGGCGACCCGGATTCTTCCTGCTGCGCAATAACAGATTCAACAGATTCGACCGCGGCCGTCGTGGCGGCGGAGCGCGCTGCGCGCTCCCCTGCCGTTGCTGCTGCGGTGTTGCGCGACTTGCTGCCGCGCGCTTTTGCAGACTTCACTGAGGGGGAGCGCGTCGCCACGTTAAGCCCGCGATTCCAGAACTGCGACAGCGGGCAGTGTCTTGCCCTCGAGGAACTCGAGGAAGGCACCGCCGCCCGTCGAGATGTAGCTGACCTTGTCGTGGATGCCGTACTTGGCAATCGCCGCCAGCGTGTCGCCGCCGCCTGCAATCGAGAACGCCGGCGATTTGGCGATCGCGTCAGCCAGGGTCTTGGTACCGTTGCCGAACTGATCGAATTCGAACACGCCAACCGGGCCGTTCCACACAATCGTGCCGGCTTTTTCCAGTTGTGCGGCGAGCACCTTCGCGGTTTCCGGTCCGATGTCGAGGATCATGTCGTCGTCCTGCACATCGGCGACGGCCTTCACTTCGGCCTTGGCGGTCGGCGAAAACTCTTTCGCCGTGACCACATCGGTCGGAATCGGCACCGAGGCGCCGCGGGCTTTCGCTGCGTCGATGATGGCCTTGGCTTCGGCGACCAGATCGGCTTCGGCGAGCGACTTGCCGATCTTCAGGCCGGCGGCCAGCATGAACGTGTTGGCAATGCCGCCGCCGACGATCAGCTGATCGACCTTGTCGGCGAGCGACTTCAGGATGGTCAGCTTGGTGGACACCTTCGAGCCGGCGACGATCGCCACCAGCGGACGCTTCGGTGCGCCCAGCGCCTTGCCGAGCGCTTCGAGCTCAGCGGCCAGCAGCGGGCCGGCGCAGGCGATCGGCGCGTACTTCGCGATGCCGTGCGTGGTGGCTTCGGCGCGGTGCGCGGTGCCGAAAGCATCGTTCACATAGATGTCGCAGAGCTTCGCCATTTTCTGCGCGAGCTCGTCGGAATCTTTCTTTTCGCCCTTGTTGACGCGGCAGTTTTCCAGCAGCACGACCTGGCCCGGTGCGACGTTCACGCCGTTTTCGACCCAGTTGGCGACCAGCGGCACGTCACGGCCGAGCAGCTCGGCCAGACGCTTCGCGACCGGCGCAAGCGAGTCTTCCGGCTTGAATTCGCCTTCAGTGGGGCGGCCCAGGTGCGACGTGACCATCACGGCGGCGCCTGCGTCCAGCGCGGCCTTGATCGCCGGCACGGAGGCGCGGATGCGGGTGTCTTCGGTGATGTTGCCTTGATCGTCCTGCGGCACGTTCAGATCGGCGCGGATGAACACGCGTTTGCCGGATAGCTTGCCTTCGGCGATCAGATCGGAGAGACGCAATACCTTGTTCATGGGCGTGTATGTGCGAGTTGATGAGAAGGCGGTGGCGGACGACGCGCTGGGCCTCAAGCGCGGCAAACTCCAGCGCTTCGGCACGGCAGCGGCTCCACTGAATCGGGCGCCGGCGGCATGGCCGCAGCTGTCGCGCCATGCACCGGCGCGCTTATCCCGGAAACGGCCATTTTAACTGATCCACACTGCCTTCTGACCCGCACCTAGGCGAATGTCCCGTATTTGAAGAATGCGCCGCGCATGTCGCAACGCAACATTTTCAGCTCAATCAATTACATAAAGAGGCGCAAGAGCGTGAACACGACCATTCCCACCACAATCGTACCGAGCATGGTGCGCCGCCACAAAAACCACGCAAGACCGGACAGCGACGCGTAAAACTCGTGGTTCGATGGCGCGAACGAGAGCCCCTCTGGCGTCGCCAGCACATCGGGCAGCACGACGGCGGCAAGCGCCGCGGCCGGCGCATAGCGCAGCATCCGCTGAACGCGCTCCGGCAAAACGGTGCGCTCGCCGCCGATTAGAAACATGGCGCGTGTCACTGCAGTGACGAAAGTCATGCCGATAATGGACAGCCAGATCTGCGTAGATGTCATTGGGAATCTCCGGCGCTGTTACGGATGCGGCGCAAGTCGGCACGCTCGACCATCAGGTCGGCGGCACTGCCCGCGACAATCGCCGCAATCACCGCGAGCGGCAGCGCGAGCCGGTACGGCAGGTCGAATGCGAGCAGCGACACCAGGCCGGCGATACTGACAGCAACCAGCGTGGAGCGCGTGGCGATCGCCGACACCATGATGGGCAGCAGCGCCAGCGTACCCGCCAGCGCGAGGCCCCAGTTGTCCGGAATCAGGCTCGCCAGCAGGATGCCGGCGATCGACGACACCTGCCACGACAACCAGCTGCAGATCGCCATGCCCCAGAAGTACGCCTCTTTGCCCGGCAGGTAACCGGTCTGGAAGCTCTTCTTCTGGAACAGCAGATAGATCACGTCGCCGTTGAAGTAGCCCAGCACGATGCGCCGCCACATCGGCAGATAGGAGAAATGCGGCGCGAGGCCGGCGCTGAAGATCACAAAACGCGTATTGACCATGGCAGCAGTGAGCAGCACGGTCCAGATCGGCAGCTTGGCTGCCAGCAGCGGCAGCACGGCCAGTTGCGACGAACCGGCGTAGCACAGCAGCGACATGGTGAGCGCCTGCGGCAGCGTGAGCACGGACTTGCTCATCGCAATGCCGGTCACGAGGCCCCAGGAGAAAATCGCCATCAGCGTGGGCGAATAGTCGCGCGCGCCCTCACGGAAGGCACGGCGATCGGTATCTGACAGTCGAGCGAGCATGAGGCGAAACGCGGGCACGAGGCGGCGCCGCAACGAAGGGAAGTCGGCGCCAGGTCGTCAAGCACCCGCTGGCGCATCCGGATTTGAATTATGCGTGCGCCGAATTATAGCGCCCGGTATGCGGCCAAATGCCCGTTTCGTGTGCAAAAGACGCTAAAATGACGCTCTTTCACCGCACTGCTGGAGAATCGTATGTCAATGGCCGACCGCGACGGCAAGATCTGGATGGATGGCAAGCTCATCGAATGGCGCGACGCCAAGATCCACGTGCTTACCCACACGCTGCATTACGGCATGGGCGTTTTCGAAGGCGTACGCGCCTACAAGACGGCGGACGGCGGCACGGCGATTTTCCGCCTCCAGGAACACACCAAGCGCCTCTTGAACTCGGCCAAGATCTTCCAGATGGCCGTGCCGTTCGACCACGAAACGCTCGCCGCCGCACAGTGCGAAGTGGTCCGTGCAAACAAGCTGGAATCCTGCTACCTGCGCCCGATCATCTGGGTCGGCTCGGAAAAGCTCGGCGTGTCGGCCAAGGGCAACACGATCCACGTGGCGATCGCCGCGTGGCCGTGGGGCGCTTACCTCGGTGAAGACGGCATTGCCAAGGGCATCCGCGTGAAGACCTCGTCGTTCACGCGCCATCACGTGAACGTGTCGATGGTCCGCGCCAAGGCGTCGGGCTGGTACGTGAACTCGATCCTCGCCAACCAGGAAGCGATTGCCGACGGTTACGACGAAGCGCTGCTGCTGGACGTGGACGGCTACGTGTCGGAAGGCTCCGGCGAGAACTTCTTCCTCGTGAACAACGGCAAGCTGTACACGCCGGATCTGGCGTCGTGCCTCGACGGCATTACGCGCGACACGGTCATCACGCTGGCGCGCGACGCGGGCATCCAGGTGATCGAAAAGCGCATCACGCGCGACGAAGTCTATACCTGCGACGAAGCCTTCTTCACCGGCACCGCCGCGGAAGTCACACCGATCCGCGAACTTGACAACCGCACGATCGGCTCGGGCGCACGCGGCCCGATCACCGAGAAGCTGCAATCGGGCTTCTTCGATATCGTGAACGGCAAGAGCGAGAAGTACGCGCACTGGCTGACCAAGATTTAACGCGCGCTGCGCCGGCCCCGGGCCCTCGGCTTTTTGCCGGCGCAACGCACGCACCCTGCACTCAACGAGAAAGTCCCCATGAGCGAAATCAAGGAAATGCCGCTGGTCGAACTGTCGGCAAAAGACCTGCCGGCGTATTGCCCGAACCCAGCCATGCCGCGCTGGAGCGCGCATCCGCGCGTCTTTATCGACGTCACGCACGGCGAAGCCAAATGCCCGTATTGCAGCACGCGCTACAAGCTGCGTGACGGCGAAGTGGTCAGGGGTCATTAAACCTGAACGCTGCGCACTGAGCGCTGATCGCTTGCTGCGCTCTTTGCCGGCCCGCCCACTGCCCGGTTCGCCACATGACGGGCCGGCTTTGCTATTGCAGCAGGTAACGGCAAAGCGAGCGCTTCGCAGCAAAGCCGCAGCCGCGGCAGGGCCGGCCTTGCCGGATCCGCACAGCAAAGCTCGTGGCTTTTCCCATTTGACACAATCGAACGCCACGCGCATGGTTCGCGCGGCGCTTCGTTTCGATACCGGACACTCACTCTGATGCGTCGCGCGTTGGTTATCGCACCGAACTGGATCGGTGACGCATTGATGGCGCAGCCGCTGTTTGCGCGCCTCGTGAAATTGCATCCGCGCATCGTGATCGACGCGGTCGCGCCCTCATGGGTCGCACCCGTACTCGAACGTATGCCCGAGATCCGCGACGTCTACGCCACGGACCTTGCGCACGGCAAGCTGCAGATGCTGCGCCGCTGGCAACTGGCGAGCGACTTGCGCGATGTCGGGTACGACGCGGCCTATGTCCTGCCGAATTCGCTCAAGTCGGCGCTGATTCCGTGGATGGCGAGCGTTCCGCTACGCATCGGCTATACCGGCGAAAGCCGCTACGGCTTGCTGAACGTGCGTCACGCGAATCCGCGCAAAGATGAGCGCCCGCCGATGGTCGGCCACTACGCCGCCCTCGCCTACGCGCCCGGCGCCAAGGTCCCCGACGACCTGCCGATGCCGCGGCTCGACGCGGACCTGAACGAAGCCTCGCGGGTATCGGCGCGCTTCAATCTGGATACGCGCGTGCCACTGCTGGTGTTCTGCCCGGGCGCCGAGTACGGTCCGGCCAAGCGCTGGCCGCCCGAGCATTTCGCAGCGCTCGCGCAGATGGTCGGCCAGTCGTTCCCGTACACGCAGATCGTCGCGCTCGGCTCGCCAAAAGACGCGCCGCTGGCCCAGGTCATCGCCGAGAAGGCGCCGAACGTGCGTAACCTGTGCGGCCAGACCGCGCTGAGCGAGGCTTGCGCGCTAATCTCGCGAGCCAACGCAATCGTCACCAACGATTCCGGCCTGATGCACGTAGCCGCCGCATTGCGCCGGCCGCTGGTGGCCGTGTACGGTTCGACCGATCCGCGCCACACGCCGCCCTTGTCCGAGCTTGCGAAGGTACAATGGCTCCATCTCGAATGCAGTCCCTGTTTTCAGCGCGAGTGTCCGCTAGGGCATCTGAACTGCCTGAAGCAGTTGAGCGCCGAGCAGGTATTCGGCGATTTGCGCGGCATGTTGCTTGCGCAACGTTGAACCAAACTGATTCGACTGATACTTGCACGCAACACCGCACGCCTCTGAGCGCGTCGCGTCATGTTCGCGCCTTGCGGCGCGGGCATTCTCGCGCTTGGGTGCGATTGTCCGGTGCTCCGGACTGTCCCGCTGACCGCTGCCCCGCAACCGCGCGCCGCGCACAAGAGACTGACGAGCCATGCCACGTTTTGCCCATATCTTCGAAGCCGCCGCCGATACGCTGAACGCCTATTACCAGGCCGTCGCCGCGGTGAATATCGACAGCTTGATGGGCCTGTGGATCGATGAGGAGTTCGTTAGCTGCATTTGCGCCGACGGCTCCCACCTGCACGGCCTCGACAGCATTCGCGCCGGCTTGCAAATCCAGCTCGAAACCGCGCCCGTTTCGATTGAACCGCTCGATATTCGCGTCTATGACAGCCTCGGCACCGTCGTCTACGCCATTGCCGAAGCGCACCGCCCCGCCGATCCGAAGGCAGCGCCCGCGATGGTGTTCACCACTTACGTGATGGTCCATGAACGCGGCGAGTGGCGGATTGCGCATATTCACGCAAGTCCGATGCCGAATGAGGCCGCCAGCCAGTTCGCCACGAAGATGCGGCATGGCCAGGGGTCGTTGCACTGACGCCTGACGGGCGTTTCGCCTGTTTTACCGGTTTTACCTTTTTGCTTTGACGCTGGCATGAGCACGCCCCGCAGGAAGTCCCCCGCCCCAAACGAAGTCCACCGCCCGGAAGGAAGTCCCATTGGGGGATTGGGGGATTGGCGGACGACGCACAATAAATCCGCCTCTACCGGCGCAGCACGCGCCGCGACCGCTGTCGAGGCCACCGTCGACCTGCTCTACCGCGCGCCGCTCTGGCTGCCGAACCGGCATGTGCAGACCATCGTCCCTGCGCTGTTCGCGCGGCGTCCGGCAATCACGTTCCGGCGCGAGCGCTGGGATACGCCGGATGGCGACTTCATCGATCTCGATTGGGTAGTGCATGACGGCGGCAAACCCACCTCTGCGCTCGCCTCCCCGTCTCACCTTCCCGCAAGCGACGCTCCGCTTTTCGTCCTGTTTCACGGTCTCGAAGGCGGTTCCACGTCGCACTATGCCGCCGCGTTGATGGCGGCCGCCCGCGAGTACGGCTGGCACGGCGTCGTGCCGCACTTTCGCAGTTGCAGCGGACCGCTGAATTTGTTGCCGCGTTTTTATCATCTCGCCGACAGCAACGAAGTCGACTGGATCCTGCGCCGCCTGCGCGCCACGCACCGCGGGCCGATCGTGGCGGCGGGCGTGTCGCTCGGCGGCAATGTGCTGCTGCGCTGGCTCGGCGAACGGCGTGAAGATGCGTCGCCGGTGCTCTCGGCCGCCGCGGCGATTTCGACGCCGATAGATGTGCATGCCGGCGGCCGTGCGTTATCGCAGGGCTTCGGCATGGTCTACACGCGCAGTTTCCTCAAGACGCTGAAGCAGAAAGCCGAACAGAAGCTCGCGCAATTTCCGGGGCTGTTCGACCGCGACGCGATGCTGGCGAGCCGCACGATGTACGACTTCGACAACGTCGTGACGGCGCCGCTGCACGGCTTTCGCGATACCGACGACTACTGGAGCAGCGCGACCACGCGGCCGTTGCTGCCTGGCATTGTCGTGCCGACACTCGTGCTGAACGCGCGCAACGATCCGTTCTTACCGGCCGAAGCGTTACCGGCGCAGCATGAGGTGTCGGCATTCGTAGAGCTCGATCAACCCCGCCACGGCGGCCACGCCGGCTTTATGACCGGACCCTTCCCGGGCCGCCTCGACTGGTTGTCGCGGCGCGTGCTCGGTTACCTGGAGCGGTACGTCGATCATGGATGAAATCGTCAAGCAGGCTTTGGCCAAATGGCCGAACGTGCCGAGTTGCACGGGATGGTTGATGCTGGACCGGCGCGGCAACTGGCGTATGCGGGATGAAGCCGCTCAGGCCAGCGGTGCGCCCGGTACGCCGATTCGGCATGAGGCGTTGCTCGGATTTATCAATCGGAATTACGACGCCGACGACCGCGGGCAGTGGTTTTTCCAGAATGGGCCGCAGCGGGTGTATATCGAGTTGGGTTATACGCCGTGGGTGGTGAGGTTGTCAGCCGATACCGATGCCGCTGGCGCGCTTTCTTTGACTGACCAGGCCGGTGGGGCTTTCGAGCCTTCGGCTGTGTTTGTCGACGATGAAGGTGGGATTCTGTTTGTCGATGGCTCCGCGCCACCGAGAGTCGCCGTTTTGCACGATCACGACCTCGAGGTTTTTTCTGATCACGCAGCGTTGGGCGATGACTCGATGAGCGGGGAGCTTCGCTGGAACAATGGCGTTGTTTTGCCCTTGCAGGGCGTGCAGCGACATGACGTTGCCGCGCGGTTCGGGTTTGTCGATAGTCCGGCGGCAAGTGCTTAGGTCGTTTGCCTGCTTACCGCCTGGCTCCTTTGCACAGGCCACGTTCTGGTCAGAGAGCGAAGACCGCAAACCACTAACTCTTCTCGTCGAGCCGTTCCTCTTTATAGAGGCGCTCCATCTCATGTAACCGGGCATCGACGGTAGCGAGATCGTAGTATCCGATCGCCTTCAGATTCCGCGCTTCCTTCAGTTGCCGGATGGCCGACGGCCAAGCCCCTTCGAGGGCGAATTTTTCGGCCAACGCCCGATGCTGCGTCAACGCGTCGCCACTGCCAGCGCTTGCCTGCGCGAGATACATCCACCAGGCAGGCTGATCGGGTTGTGCACGCGTTTCCTTCAGGGCCAAAGCCTGCGCGTCGGCAAATCGCTTCAAAGTCAGCGAGGTCTGGATATGCATGTCGATCGCGGCGTTCGACTGCGGCCAGCGCTTCTGCGCAAACTCGGCCAGACGAGCCGCCTCGTCATTATGCCCGGCGCGGCGCGCGATGTCGGCCGTCAGCACATCGAGACTCGGCGAACTGCGCATGGGCTCGCCTTCACCGCGTTCGCCGGCTGTAAACGCCGCGCGCGACGAAGCCAGTGACACCACCGCATCGTCGTAACGCTCGAGCAGCATCTGCCCATATGCAATCCCGTACCAGTTCGCAGCGATGTTCACCGCGGTACGGTCCTCGATTTCGGAGCGTAGGCGCGAAATCTCATCAGCGTATTCACTGCGCGAGCGGTCCTGCAGCAAGCGCGCCCGCGCCCGCACAAAACCATATTCGGACGTCTGATGCGGCTGCCGGTAAGGCGCGCGACGCGCACGGTCTGCCATGTCGGCAATCCGTTCGCCAGTCAGCGGGTGGGTGCGTGCGTAGGCCGGCACGCCCGTTTCGCTCATTGCCGCGCGATCGAGGCGGCCGAAAAACGTCGTCATCGCATAAGGGTCGTAGCCGGCACCGGCCAACAGCAGAAAGCCGACGCGGTCTGCTTCATGCTCGGCGGAGCGCGAGAAACGCAACTGGTTATCGACCGCATAAGCCTGTCCGCCAATCGCAATTGCGCTGCCGAGGTCGCCGCTGTGCGCGAGCACGCCCGCCAGAATGCCGAACAACAGGCCGGCGAGCGCGGCATAAGAACTGCGTTCGCCGGTGGTAATCATCCGCGAGATGTGCCGCTGCAAGACGTGCCCCATTTCGTGGCCAAGCACGGAGGCGAGTTCGGACTCGGTTTGCGTTGTCACGATCAAACCGGTGTTCACGCCGATAAAACCGCCCGGCAGCGAGAAGGCGTTGATCTGCGTGTCGCGGACCGCGAACAGCTCGAAGTCCGGACGATAGCCGCCGATGTATAGCGCGCTCGCCGCCGCGGCAAGTTTCGCGGCGACCGAGTTCAGGTAGTCGCGCACCAGCCAGTCGTCGAGATAGTCGGGGTCGCGGCGCAACTCGCGCATCACGCGCTCGCCAAGCTTGCGCTCGGCTTGTGGCGTCAACGAGCCGGAGCCGCCGTTGCCGAGGTCGGGCAGTTGCTGCGTGACGATCGGGGCACGCCAACTGGTGGTCGCGCCACTATTGCCGGAGAAGCGGCTCTGCGCACCGCCATAGACGCCGAATACGCCTTGGGCGATGTCAGGCGGCACGATGGGATCGGCGAAAGTTTCGACTGAGCCGCTTACCAACGGCGGTTCCGCGGGCTGCACGTTGAGCGCGAGGTTCGTGCCTGGAGCGGCGCGCGATTGCGCAAACGCACCCGGCGGCGCCGCGAGCGCGACAGACAACAACGCAGCAAGAAACCGTTTCGAACGCATCGCGAGGTCGGTATGACGAAGTCGAAAAGCGACGCCCGCCGCTCGGACTAAGATAGCGGGCATAGGGCAATTGTAATCATCCCGGCCCGCCCGACCACGCTGCTATGATAGGCGCCCTCTGAAGGAGCCCAACCATGCCTGAACTCACTCATTTCGACGCCGCCGGCCAGGCGCATATGGTGGACGTCGGCGGCAAGCAGGAGACCAAGCGCATCGCCGTCGCGCGTGGCTCGATTCGCATGCTGCCGGAGACATACGCGCTGATCCGCGATGGCAATGCCAAGAAGGGCGACGTGATCGGCATCGCGCGCATCGCCGCGATTCAAGGTTCGAAGCGCACCGCCGATCTGATCCCGCTATGTCATCCGCTCGCGCTGACGCGCGTGAAGGTGGACTTCGATCTCGATGAGACGCTGCCCGGCGTGCATTGCACGGTGCAGGTGGAGACGCTCGGGCGTACGGGCGTGGAAATGGAAGCGCTGACCGCCGTGCAGGTTGGACTGCTGACGGTGTACGACATGTGCAAAGCGGTGGATCGCGGGATGACGATCACCGATGTGAAAGTGCTGGAGAAGCACGGCGGGAAGTCGGGGGATTGGGTGGCAGAGAGTTAAACTATTGTTTTTACAGTCTTAATTCGACGCTACGCTTGATTCTGCAACGAAGCCATCGCCTGACAGAATCGCTACAAATCTGACTGCTAGCATACGAAAAATCGATCTTGTCCAAATTCTGTCCAAGTTGGAGACAGGAAATGGCATCAATCCGAAAAAGAGGTAACAAGTGGCAGGCACGCGTTTGCCGTGCGGGATACCCGGCTGAAACAAAGTCGTTCAACGTCTGCGCCGATGCAGAACGATGGGCGCGATCCGTCGAAACCGAGATGGATCGTGGGAGTTTCGTCAGTCGCAGTGAAGCTGAAGCGAACACTCTCGAAGACATCATCGAGCGTTACATCACTGACGTTTGTCCCACAAGGCGTAGCGGTGCGGACGAAATATCGCGGCTTCGGGCTACCTGCCGCACCAAACTCGCGAAACTCAGCATGGCCGCGTTGACACCAAAGGCAGTTGCGGCCTATCGGGACGAACGTCTGAAAAAGGTAAAGCCAGCCACGGTAATTCGAGAACTAGCGTATCTGTCTGCGATCATCAATCATGCACGTCGCGAATTGGACATCAACATTGCGAACCCCGTCGCGTTGATCCGCAAACCGCCGTCACCCCAAGGTCGAGATCGGGTATTGTCCGCCGACGAAGAAGCCCGACTACTTGCCGCACTGGTTCCGACTGGACGAAGGAACACATGGCTGCTCCCGGCAACAATATTGAGCTTGGAAACAGGGATGCGACGTGGCGAACTAGTTGAACTGCGATGGACGAACGTCAATCTCGAAGGCCAGACCGCTCATTTACCGATGACCAAGAACGGGACAGCACGGACAGTTCCTTTGTCCAAGAAAGCCGTTGCTACCTTGGTCGCCCTTCCACGATCCATCGACGGCAGAGTCATTCCGGTCAAAGGCAACACGTTGCATGCGGCTTTCAGGAAGGCGTGCAAACGAGCAAGGATCGCCGACTTCCACTGGCACGACCTTCGACATACGGCGATTACGCGACTGGCGCAGAAGCTACCGAACGTCATCGAACTGGCTGCTGTCTCCGGGCATCGTAGCTTGGCGATGTTGAAGCGGTACTACCATGCAACCGAGTTGGCTCAAAAACTTGGCTGAATGACAGGAAGATATTGCCGTCGCGGGACCCACTACCTGACTTGGCAGTGGGTCGAAACAGCGCTTTCCCGAGATCGACTGGCTACGTGTACAACTCGTCCCAGTCTTCACCAAGTGCCCAGCGTCCGTTCTAACTTCTTGGCGGACTTCAGCGCACGTTTCCAAACGTCTTCCGCGATGTGGGTTTGGGAATTCAACTTTCTCTTGCTCCATCCTTCGTCCCACTCTTCCTGACTGACGATCTTGACCTTGCCCTTTTCGATTTGCCATTCGGTGTACTTGTGCCGGTTGTACCAGACCTGCGTCGTCAGCCGGTCCATAGCATCTAACATCTCCGAAAGACTTCTCGGCTCTTGGTCCCATTCCTGCTCCCACATTGCATAGGTAACGCGCATCGGGTCGATACGTCGCAAGCACTCGGCCAAGTTGATGAAGTACATTGACTTGATCTTCGAGAAGGAAGCAGCCAAGTCTGCGTGTGGCAGCTTCTGATTGCCGTTGACGATACTGAAGTCGTGCTTGTTGTGCGTGACAAATGCGAACCGCTGGCCCGCGCCGCTCATCGTTCGCACACACTCAAAGTACGTTTCGATAAGCACAGCGTCAGCCATCGAGTTCTTGTTTTCATGGCATGGAGCCTTTCTATGCAGCGCACGGTCTGCGGCCCGAAGTTTAGCCGTGTCACTCGCTTCGATGACGGTGGACGCAGACAGGATCGCAGCGATCCGCGCCAGTATGCTTTCAGCGGCACCACCTAAGATGGGGATGCGGTGATCCAAGTCTGACAGGTAGTCCAGCACCCGGCCCTTTTGCCGCTTATCGCCGTCAGCCTTGCGAATGGCGCTCTTCACCTGATCGAAGTGACTCGAAAGACTTTTCGCGCTTGATTTGGCAACCCGGTCGCGATTTTTGTGGAATTCATCGACAACGATGCGTGGTACTAGCAGCGTCACCCGTCCATCCGAAAGCAGACTCTCTAGCAGGTCCAGCAACGGCGTCTGCTTCGCATCTGCCGCAAGGTCCAGCCAAACACTGGTGTCGATCAGTACATTAAACATGGGTATAGATCGTTGTTTTCAACGGCGTAGCGCGTGGGCTTCAAACGCAAGCGACGGCGACCAACACTAGTCGGCGGGGGACATCCGCCCTTGAACAGACAATGCAAACTTGGTTGCGAAGTCCACGGCGAAAGCTGCGTCGGATATGGTCAACGCCGATGCATCCTGCATGCGTTCCCACTTGTAGTGTCCCCCGATCATACGGTGCATCACGGGTACAACCGATTCGAATCGAACAAGCTCACTGATGTTTACAGCCAAGGCGAGCATTATGGTCATGCGCTCGCTCCCGGCGGCGGCATCATCGAGATACCCTTCAAGTTCGCGGGCGAATCGTATGGCAGCATCGTCGAGCCCCGCAGAAGATGAAGGCGACCAGCGGTGCGACCGACTATAGAGCAGCGCGATTAATTCACCGGTCGCCACTTCAACAGCTTCTGCGCTGTACCCAAACACTTTTTCGAGATCTTCTTCCTGCAAACTACGCTCGGCGTCCTTCAACCGGTTCCGCACAGCCGTTGATGTCACCAGGTCAGCCACGGACAGTTCAGAAAACCGAACATCGAAAAAGCGTTTGGCTGCAACGTCGAAAAAATCTCCAACATACCCGAGCAATCGCCGCGAGTCTGCTTTGTCGGGGATCAGGCCATAGTGTTTGAAATTTACGCGAGCCTTATTTAACTCGATCAACCTTGCGCGGAAGGGAACGTACTTGCTCTCATCTTGGTTCGCTGCGGCGTCGATGTAGTCCATGCACTTGACGAACTCGTCCGGGATTTTCAGCCCAGAGACCGGTCGATCCTTCATAACTGCACGCAGAAACAATTCGACCGCATCTTGCGCTATCGAGACGGCAAGTCCGACGTGAACCCCGGTATTGCGGGAAAGATACCCTTCTGCTTCAGAACACAAGGCGCGACAAAGTACAACTTGGCCTAACTCCATACCTGTCCTTCAAGAAAGCACATCGAAAGGGTACATAGCGTGCGGCGGCACCCGTCATGGCAGACGGCACGCGCTCATCAAGCGCCCGAGTTGGCGGTTATCGTCAATAGCCGGGCAACCAACGGTGCCACTATCTCAAATCCTCGCAAGTGCGCCAACCATCGCGCCGGGATGCCATCGATGCCGTATTTGATACCGGCCAGACCGCATTGAACGCATATGGAAGCATGGTTCGCGTGACCGATATGGTCAGGGAACTGTTGCAAAAAAGCGTCATCCTTCCGCCGAAAAGAGCCTATAAAACGCCGCTTTTCATCGCACACCGCCCCGGTAGCCTTGCAGGACGGGCGCATCGAAAAATTACCGATTTCGCCTAAGTTAAGTAGCGTTTTCCCGATTTAACAAGTCGGCACAATAGGAAGACAGTATCGGAATGGCAAGTGCAATAGTATGAAGAAATGGGCAAGGTGACGCGACCGGGAGAAGTAATTGGCTGGGCTTTTTACTGTTTTGGTTCGGCTCACCGTCGCGTTTGGTTTCGCGGTGGCCCTGATAACTTCATTCGTGCTGGGCGTTGAGGCGCTGCTGTGCATGCTGGGCCGTCGAAATGCGCGCCGCCGCAACCTGCGTCGCTATCGGCGCACCTGACCTTCAGATCGAGATGCCGACTCTCAAATAGCCCGGAACGTAACAGACGGGGATGCGCCGCGAAAGCGAACCCGTGATTCTCAACGACAGACTTTATGAGCAGCGGTGTCTCGTCAGCGGGGCGTGAAGGTGTAACTCGCCGTCAATTCCGGCCACGGTGTCGGCAGCATCTCACCAACCATGTACAGCCCCCGCCCGAACCTGTTGTAGATGAGCGCGATCCCGAACAATCGTGAATCAGGCGGTGTTCCGCAGCGCTAAAGTCGTGTTTGTTGTGCGTGACGAAGGCGAACCGTTGCCCCGCGCCGCCCATCGTCCGTACATACTCGAAGTACGTTTCGATCAGCACCGCATCGGCCATCGAATTCTTGTCTTTGTCGTGTCCACGGCCAGTTGCGCAAGTCCTTCAGCGTCCTTCTGGACTGCGTCCCGCGCGTTAATCGTCAATCGGCAGTCCGGCCACCAGCGCTATACCGTTCGCGGCCTGTTCACCGACCGCGTTGGCAACGTCCGTAATTGTGCGAAAGTCCGTAAAGAGCCAATATAGCCAAGTATCTTCCTCGACCTTGAAACTCGTATCGCCCACCTGAACGACGGCACTGAGATAGTCCGCCCCGTCCATAAAATTGAAAAGAATTCGAGCAGTGTCGGATCGACTTCTTACACCTGTAATGCGAATGGTTACTGGCACTCCGTCTCCGTTTTTACTAACTTTTAGTCCGAGGTGCGCTGCTCTCTCGTAGAACGCATGCATCATCGTGACGCGTATCCATGGCGTCACCAGATACCCGTTTGCGTCAATCCTCGGTGGCTGAATGCTGTTGGCAATCGCATGTTTTGTCTCGACGCTATCAGCGTGTTGCGCGTCAACGTGAGGAACGGTCGTCATGCAGCCGGCCAGGAGCGTGCATGCGAGTCCTAAAGTACAGGCCAGAAGTCTGCTTCTCATGCCTCAGCCTTTGTAGAGAGCGGTCGGTGTCAATCTATTTACGACCGATGGCCTGTTTTCTTTAGGTGCGGGGTGACCATCAATTGTGCGGTGACCTTGCAAGGAGCGGTTCAATCAACGGTTCAACAAGGTCGAACCCTCGCAACTGCGGCAGCCATCGAGCCGGAATACCGTCCAAACCAAACTTGATTCCGGCCAACCCGCACGCGACCGCCGCAGTCGTGTCCATATCCTGTCCGAACAGGATCGCAGTCCGGGCAACATCCTCGAACGATTCTGCTTCCAGTGCCTAGCGTGCCGACCATATCGTATCAAGCACGTAACCAGTCCCACGCGGTTGATCGGTCTTCGAAAAGCTGCGGAGCACGTTAAGTTCGGCCAGAAACGTCTTTCGTCCCTGCTGATCGGACCAGACGCGGTAGATTCCTTCCAGACGTTGGTCAGCCCACACCCACGGGTCCGGCAGCTTCTGCAAATAGCCCCGTGCGATGAGAACGTAGAACGCGCATGCCACCTGTGAACGGGCGTGTGCGTGTGTCGGCAACGATTGAAGATGGGCTTCGCGAACCAACGAATCGTCGGGACCGATGTGCCACAACGCCAGCGGTAGGACGCACATCAAGCCACCGTTTCCGTTGCTCCAACCGCGTCGCGGTTCACTCGTCCGTTTCCGGTCCTCCTCGACAGCAGTCTTCGCTTCGGCGAGGATCGCGTCAACTTCATCGCCCTCGCCATATGCAAAGAGCATTCGCATGATTTCACGAACTGTGATCTTCAGCGGCGTCGAATCTCTGTCGAACCAGCGACATCGTTCCTCTTAACCGGTGCTCGTCAGGAATTCGACCACGACACTGCTGTTCGTTATCTTGCTGCTCACGCTGCCCCCCCTTCTGTTGTTGTTCGACCGCCATATCGACCAGGATGTCCGCAGTCCGTGCGCAAACCCGCGACATGCTGTGGTCCCGAGCCTCAAGAAAGCCCCACGTAAGGAAACGATATCCGTTGTTGCATATGGCAATCGCCATGCAGCCGACGCAGGCGATCAAGCAAGTCAGCGAAGTTAGATTGCCAACGCGCTGGGGGTCGCCCACGTTTGCATTGGCTGCCAGTCGGCCTGAACCGACTGCTGAACATCGAGACGTGGAAGCGACCTGACGATCTTCATCGTTTCGAGACTGACAGTTACCACGCGCTGGAACAGTTCCAAACGCAGGTTATCAGGGAATATCTCGGTCTGACCAACCCACCATCAGGGTGATTGCTTTAAAAAACGTGGCTCGATTACATGAGCCAGCTTCTCCAACGCAAGACGAGGGTTCCCGTCGTCGAGAAGCCGTCTAGAAATGACAATTGCTTCTTCATCGAAGGCATCAAGCACAAGAAGCCGTTCAGCATGGTCGATCAGGTCAAGCACTTTCCCGCACAGATCACCTGAATACCGACCGTGCACAGCAGCAAGCGCTTCCTCCCGCAACTCTGACAAGCGTTGCCCTAGGTCTGATGCCGTGGTTGGTTGAAAGCCCCATGCCATGTTCGCCTCCATTGATGCCACACCATCGTACCGCACCCGCACTCGGCGTGTGTCACGCAACAAGCTCTACCGCCATACGGCATAGGGGGTCGCCACTGGCAATGCCATGCCCGCAACAGGGCCGTGGCTGATCACGTGTACTAGCAGACAGTGGTCGTGTTGTTCGGTTGATGTCGTCAACGGGAATGAATCTCTGACAATGAGGACTGAGGGACCGACGAAGTAAGGGCTGCCTGAATGTTTTCAAGCGAACGAACCACATCCCCGGCATCAAGACTGACGTAGTGTCGGTGAAGCACGTCGGAACGTTTCGGGGCGTGTCCCAGAATCCGTCGCGAGATGGCGTCTTCCGCGCACCACTTCATCTACCGTGAACCGAGACGGTCAGGTAAAGTTGCGACTTGCGTAGTCAGGATTGTTGTGCAAGTCCGGTCCAAACGCTGTCCAAATTCATTAACCAATTTGGTCAAGATCGAACAGATCTCAGCCCGCAAGTCATTGATTTATAAGACCGTCACCCAAGGCTATGAACGGCATCCAGACATGTGCACGGCGGTAGATCGCGGAATGACGATCACCGATGTGAAAGTGCTGGAGAAGCACGGCGGCAAGTCGGGGGATCAGGTGGCGGTTTGATGCCGGCCAACGTCATCGCCCCGCTCCACCCCTACGGTTACGGCTAACGCTACAAAACGACAGCGCGGCTCAATCCTCGTCGCTGTCGTCGTCCGGATTGACGTCGCCCGGTGGCATGCCGTAGCGCTTGACCAGTTCCGCCTTGAAACCGGCCAACGTCTTTTGCTCGTCGCACAGCTGATACAGGTAGGCCAACTGCGATGGCCAGTCCTTCAACTCCTGAGCAAAGATCTTCAGGCGCTCGACGGTGTCGAATGCGCCCGCCGTATCGCCGCCCAGTGCCTGCAGCACCGCGTACCGGCGCAGCACGGTTTCGCCCGGCAACAGCGCAAGCGCCTGCTTGTGCATGGCGAGCTTGTGTTGCAGGTTCATCGAGTTCATGGGCTCCAACGTTGCAAGACCATACTCGCCCCACGCCTGGAACAGGAACGACGGGTCCGCCCGATACTGCTCAGCAGGACGCGAGCCGTAATACAGCACCTCGGAGCGCGCGTAATCCTTGTACACCGGATACAGCGCAGCCAGCCCACCGAACACGACAACCACGAACGCACCGAATGACAGGCGGGCAGGCACGAGCCGCAGCGGCCGTGTCTCGAGCAAGCCGAACACGAACATCGCCGGCAGCAGGAAGAACATGTACTGCTGCGGATACTCGACCAGCGCATGCATGACCAGCACGCCGATCAGCGCGATACCGAACACGCGCGCGGCGCTCTGCGGTGCGCGGACCACGCGCACCAGCCACGTGATCAGGCCGAACAGCACGATCGCGAGACCGATCAAACCGGTTTTCGCGAGCAGGTCGATGAAGATGTCGTGCGAGTTGTTCGCAATCTCGACGCCGCCCAGCGACTTCACATACTCGAACTGGTAACTCGGAAACTCGCCCCAGCCGACACCCAGTAGCGGATGCGCCTTGAACATCGTCCAGCCGTATTTCCACAGCGCAAGGCGCGGCGCGATCTGGCCTGCGTCCTTGAAGCGCTCTGCCGCCGACTGCCCAAGTTCCAGGTGATAGTGCACATTGGCCCAGCGGATCAATGCATTGACGACGAAGAACAGCACCGCCAACGCGATCGGGATCAGCCATTCGCGATTGCTGCGGCGAAGAAGCGGCTGACTGCGCGTCTGCGCGAAGGCCATCCAGAAACCCGCCACCACGACCACGCCCATCTGCAGCCAGGGGCCGCGCGACACGGTCAGCGCAAGTCCAATGGCGAAAATCGTCGACACGAGCAGCCAGATGCTGACGGCAATGCGGCGTGTCTGCACGAGGAACAGCGCACCCGCCATCGCGAATGCGATATAGGTGGCGAGGTGATTCGCCTGCGCCATATTGCCGAACGGCCGGCGCTCGACGGTCACGTTATAGGCGACGACCAGCGGCGACACGCGCGCTTCGAGGTGAAACAACTGGATCACCTGGCAGAACACCGCAAACAGGCCGCCGACGATCAACGCCCCGGCCGCCCAGCGCAGCGCTGTTTCGTTCAGCTTGGCGCGCGTGAAACCGTAGCCGGCGTGCGTCGCCATGAATGCGGCGAGCAGGTAACCGCCGCCGAGCCAGTTCATCGACGGCTGCGAGACCGGCAGCAGCACCGACTGCGCCACCAGCACCAGCCCGAACAGCAAGGGCACCAGCGCGACAACCGGCGACGCGAACGTCACGCGCGGGCTTGCCGTCGACACCAGCAGCACGACACCCGCGCCGGTCAGCAGATACAGCGCGAGCGCCGTGAATTCAGCGTAGAAGGTCGGAATCGGATATGTGTGGCCGACGACTGCATAAGGCAGCACCAACGCAAGAGACAACAGAATGAGAGACAGGTAGCGCGCAAATGGGGTGGGCATCGAATAACCGGAGGGCGTCAGCAACCGGCGCACTATACAAAAAAATTCTCCTGCTGTGCGCCGGCTGGGCTGAAATATCCCGAAAATCAGCCTTTTACGTTCGGATAACAACTCACCCGATCGTCCGCCCTATTGCTTAAGAGCGCTTACGAGCGGCACTCCGGTGGTGCAAGATTCGACGGCAAGGACGGCGCATCGGCAGGTGCGGGCCCGGCGCCTGGCGCTGGCAACGAGCAGGCCGTCTTGCCGCCAGCAAAACATTCCCAGGTCACCGCACCCGCCTGCACGGCGCCCTTGCTCAAAGCGACTCGCGCAGTCGGCGCGTCGGCATTGTCCGGCACCGAGGGCACCAGGATCAGCGTGTTCGACCCGGCAGGCGCGACGCGTGTCGTGAAAGCGACGGTGATCTGGCCGGTGTCATCGTCCACATGAACGGATTCAACGTTGCGGGTGGCAGGCGGCGATGCATAACCGCCGCCAAACGCATTGCCGCTGGCGGCGTTTTCAGACACCGCGAGCCGCGCGGATGCGGCCAGCGAGAGCCCCTCGCCTACGCGGCTGCGGGCCAGATAGTCCTGATACGCCGGAATCGCATAGGCCGCGATTACGCCGACGATCGCCAGCACGATCATCAACTCGATCAGCGTGAAACCGAAGCTAAAGCAGCGGCAGGCGCGTGCGAGCGGCGCGGTCCAGCGCGCTCGTTCGAACGCGTGCCTTGGGGAAAGTGTGGACTGTGAATAAGGGGAATACGGCAAAGTAACGATCATCGGCAGGCTCCTCGAAACGAAAAACGCCTGGCCCTCGAAGCGGGGACAGGCGTTTCAATCGTAGCCAGCGGTGCTCGTTCCACACAGTCAGCCAAATGGCTAACGCTGCGCTAGTGCGGCGGAGGTCGGTGCGGGTACGGTTCTATGTTGAGGCCACGGCACCGTTGCCGTGACGCTTCCGGCTACGGCTCAGGCCGAGTTCAGCTTAAGTCGCCGCGCGCTTCGCATTGCGGCGCTTGAGCAGATAACCGAGGATCACGACGAACAGCGCGCAGGCGATGCTCATGCCGTACTCGGCTACCGGCGTATCGAGGATCGGCCAACGGTCGCCCGCCGGGTCGTTGATGATCAGACCGCCCGCGATCCAGCCGAGCAGCGCAGCGCCGAGCGTGATGACGATCGGAAAGCGGTCGAGCAGCTTCAGCACCAACTGGCTGCCCCACACGATCAGCGGAATGCTCACCACCAGGCCGAAAATCACCAGCGCGAGGCGATGTCCGGGATCGGCCGCCTCGGCCGCGCCCGCAATCGCGATCACGTTGTCGAGACTCATCACCGCGTCCGCGAGGATGATGGTCTTGATCGCCAAGATGAGCTTGTCGGCCGGCTTGATGTTCTCGTGAATATCGTGCGCGGGTGCCATCAGGCGCACGCCGATCCACAGCAGCAACAAGCCGCCTGCAAATTTCAGCAGCGGCACGTCGAGCAGCGCCACGGCAAACGCAATCAGCGCCACGCGCAGCACAATCGCGCCGGAAGTGCCCCACAGCACGCCCTTGGTACGCTGCTCAGCCGGCAGGTTGCGGCAGGCAAGCGCGATCACCACGGCATTGTCGCCACCCAGCAGAATGTCGATGACGATGATCTGAATGACTGCGCCCCAATGGAGCGTGGCGAAGAATTCGAGCATGAGTGATGAATAAGAAGGAATCGGACGCGCGGGCAATAAAAAAGCGGAGGAGTCTACACTCCCCCGCTTTTTAAGACTGCCGGCTCACGAAAGGGTTTCGTAAGCGTATCAAAAACGCGCCGTGACTGCGCGCGAATTTCGATTTACAGCATCGCCTTCAGAAGACGCGCCATTTCCGACGGGTTCTTCGTGACCGTGATGCCGCAGGCTTCCATGATCTCCAGCTTGGCTTCAGCCGTGTCCGCACCGCCCGAGATCAGCGCGCCGGCGTGGCCCATGCGCTTGCCCGGAGGCGCCGTGACGCCGGCGATGAAACCAACCACCGGCTTCTTCATGTTGTCCTTGATCCACTCAGCAGCGTTCGCTTCGTCCGGACCGCCGATCTCGCCGATCATGATGACGGCGTCCGTTTCCGGATCGTCGTTGAACATCTTCATCACGTCGATGTGCTTCAGACCGTTGATCGGGTCGCCGCCGATACCGACTGCCGACGATTGGCCGAGGCCGATCGCCGTCAATTGGCCGACTGCTTCATACGTCAGCGTGCCCGAACGCGACACGACGCCGATGCGGCCCTTGCGGTGGATGTGACCCGGCATGATGCCGATCTTCAGCTCGTCCGGCGTGATCGTGCCCGGGCAGTTCGGTCCGAGCAGCAGCGTCTTGCGGTTTTCGCGACGCATACGGTCCTTGACCTCGATCATGTCGCGGACGGGGATGCCTTCCGTGATACAGATCGCCAGATCCAGATCGGCTTCGACCGCTTCCCAGATCGCAGCCGCAGCGCCTGCCGGCGGCACGTAAATCACCGACACGGTTGCGCCCGTTTCAGCCTTGGCTTCAGCGACGCTAGCGTAGATAGGAATGCCTTCGAAATCTTCGCCGGCCTTCTTCGGGTTCACGCCCGCAACATACGCTTCACGGCCGTTTGCATATTCACGGCAAGCACGCGTGTGGAACTGACCGGTCTTGCCGGTGATGCCCTGCGTGATGACCTTGGTGTCTTTGTTAATCAGAATCGACATGTATTGACCTCTGTTCGTTTGGCGTCGCGCTGTTGCGCCCTAAGGCAGAATGTTCTTCGCCCGCGTCGCTCACGCGCCGCCATTCGTAATCCTGGTAAACGCTCGGCTGGCTTACGCCTTGCCCGAAGCGGCCGCGACGACCTTCTGAGCAGCTTCTTCCATGCTGTCCGCCGAAATGATCGGCAGACCGGATTCAGCGAGCATCTTCTTGCCCAGGTCTTCGTTCGTGCCCTTCATGCGCACGACGAGCGGCACCTGCAAATGAACCGCCTTCGACGCGGCGATCACGCCTTCCGCGATCACGTCGCAACGCATGATGCCGCCGAAGATGTTGACCAGGATCGCCGTCAGGTTCGGGTTCGTCAGCATCAGCTTGAACGCTTCCGTGACCTTCTCGGTCGTGGCGCCACCGCCCACGTCCAGGAAGTTCGCCGGTTCGCCGCCGAACAGCTTGATGGTGTCCATCGTCGCCATGGCCAGACCTGCGCCGTTCACGAGGCAGCCGATGTTGCCGTCGAGCGAGATGTACGCGAGGTCGAACTTCGACGCTTCGACTTCAGCCGGATTTTCTTCGTCCAGATCGCGATACGCGACGATTTCCGGGTGACGGAACAGTGCGTTCGAATCGAAGTTGAATTTCGCATCAAGCGCGATGACCTTGCCGTCGCCGGTCAGGATCAGCGGGTTGATTTCGGCCAGCGATGAGTCGGTTTCCCAGAATGCCTTGTACAGGCCTTGCAGGATCGCGCGTGCTTGCGGCAGCGAAGCGGCGGGCACGCCGATCTTCGTGGCGAGCTCGTCGGCTTCAGCGTCTTTCAGACCGGTCGACGGATCGACGGCGATCTTGTGGATCAGCTCAGGCGTCTTTTCCGCGACTTCTTCGACGTCCATGCCGCCTTCGCTCGATGCCATCACGACGATCTTCTGCGAAACGCGATCGATCACGAGGCCGACATACAGTTCCTTCTTGATGTCAGCGCCTTCTTCGATCAGCAGACGATTCACCTTCTGGCCTTCCGGACCGGTCTGGTGCGTGACGAGCTGCATGCCGAGGATCTGGTTCGAGTATTCACGAACCTGTTCCAGCGACTTGGCGACCTTCACGCCGCCGCCCTTGCCACGGCCACCCGCGTGGATCTGAGCCTTCACGACCCATACCGGGCCGCCGAGCTCTTCCGCGGCCTTGACCGCATCATCCACCGAGAAGACCGGCTTGCCGCGCGGTACCGCGACGCCGAATTTCCGCAGGATTTCCTTACCCTGGTACTCGTGAATCTTCATGCGTGATTCCCTTCAGTCTGAGAGTTGGATTGAACATCGTTTCCGCTGCCGTCGTTCATGCCGGACGCGTTGCCGCCCTCACCTGTCTGCCGGGCTGCCCCGTCGCCTGACGATGCCGCGCGATCCGCTGTATACGGAGCGCGGCCATACCAGCGCGGATAAAACTGTTGCACCGCCTCGCCGTCGAAACGCAGCGCGTGGCAGCGTCCCAGCTGGAATGGCGGTTTGTTGTTGGAATGCTCGTCTGTGCTGTCTGCACTTTTGGCCTGCTCGGTCCCTGACTTTGCCGTTGCACCGGGCGTGCCTTCATTGGTGTTCCACACGTCGCCGGCAAATGCCTGGATTGCGGCGGTCGGCAAAAACGCGCACAACTCGGTGAGATGCGTGCAGCCAGCCGTGCCGGCCAGCAAACGGGCAGCATCGCGACGGAAGTTTTGGAACAGATTGAGCCCGATGAGGGCACGGTAGGCGGGATTGCTGGCTTGGCACAGCCCTGGATAGGGCACCCAGTCGGACGACGCTTCGGCGTCGACGACGTTGAGCTTGCGATCGATGGTGATGCGAAGCCAGAGTTCATGGATCGGCTGACCATTGGGCCGGATGCCCGACGCAAGCACCACATCGCGCGGTTTTTCGTCGGTCAAGCACGCTTCCACATCCCACAGGCCATCGGCTCGCTCATAGGCTTCCGCTCTGATTGCGCGACGGTGGCGCAACTGACGGGACACTGGCGGAGAGAGCGGCATGCGGAAAGGAAAGGCCGGATTGGAAAACCCGTGAATTTTAGCATACTGGGTATTTGAGACAGGTCGGAATGCGCAGGGCCGCCCGGCGGGGCGGGGAACGCGGAAGGCCTTATCTCGAAGTGAGGCTGGCGGCGGGGTTCTGCCGCGGCCTGGCAGCGACTCGTTGCTTCATTCCTCGTCGAACCCTTTGAGAATTTTGCCGATCGTGGCGCCCGAGAAACCGCGCGACGCCAGAAAACGCGCCTGTTTGGCCCGCTCGGCGGGCGTTTCGGGAAGCCGATCGAATTTCTTGCGCCAGACGGCCTGAGCGCGCGCGAGTTCGGTTTCGCGCAGTTGCGCACTGGCCTCTTCAACCAGCGTTTGGTCCACCGCGTGCTGTTTCAATTCGCCGACGATCCGGCTCGCGCCCAACCGCGACGAGCGCCGATGGATCAGGCTTTCAGCAAAGCGCGAATCGGACAGCCAGTTTTCAGCTTCCAGCGAATCGAGCAAGGTCTCGAGCGAACCGGTTTCTTCGACGAACGGCTTCAGCTTGCGCGCCAGTTCGGAGCGGCTGTATTCACGCCGGGACAAATAGCCGAGCGCACGTCCTTTTAGCGAACGGGCCGGGCGTTGGGATTTTTTTGCATCGTCCTCCCCTGGCTTCGCCTCGCCGGGTGTGCGGCGCGAGCGGGTGTAGGTGGTTTCGGACGGGTCCGCTGCAGCTTGCGCAGAAGAATCAGACTGCGGCTGGCGACCTGCGGCGCGATCATGCGCATCGAACGACTCGAAGGGATCATCGTCACCGTCACGCGGGCCGTCCGCGTTGCGTCCAGCGTTGGCAGCACTGGATAGCGGCCGGCCCTTGCGTATCACGTGCGGGTTACTCTTCTTCGCCCGCGACTTCGGCGCTTACGCCCGTCGCCGCTTCTGCCATGGCATTCACGCCCAGCGATTCACGGATACGGTTTTCGATCTCACGGGCGATGTCCGGATTTTCGCGCAGGAATTCGCGCGCGTTGTCCTTACCCTGACCAATACGTTCGCCGCTGTAGCTATACCAGGCGCCGGCCTTATCGACAATCTTCGCTTGCACGCCGAGGTCGATGATTTCGCCCTGACGCGAAATACCTTCGCCATACAGAATGTCGAAAATCGCTTCGCGGAACGGCGGCGCAACCTTGTTCTTCACCACCTTCACGCGCGTTTCGTTGCCGATCACTTCGTCGTTCTTCTTGATCGAACCGATCCGGCGAATGTCCAGACGCACCGACGCGTAGAACTTCAGCGCGTTACCGCCCGTGGTGGTTTCCGGGTTGCCGAACATCACGCCGATCTTCATACGGATCTGGTTGATGAAGATCACGAGGCAGTTCGTGCGCTTGATCGTGCCGGTGAGCTTGCGCAGCGCTTGCGACATCAGACGCGCTTGCAGACCCGGCAGCGAGTCGCCCATTTCGCCTTCGATTTCAGCCTTCGGCACGAGTGCCGCAACCGAGTCGATCACGATCATGTCGATCGAGCCTGAGCGCACCAGTGCGTCGGCGATTTCGAGCGCCTGTTCACCGGTGTCCGGCTGCGAAACCAGCAGGTCGTTCACGTTCACGCCGAGCTTGCCCGCGTACTGGATATCCAGCGCGTGTTCCGCGTCGATAAACGCTGCCGTGCCACCGAGCTTCTGCATTTCGGCGATGACTTGCAGCGTCAGCGTGGTTTTACCGGACGATTCCGGGCCATAAATTTCGACCACACGGCCACGCGGCAAACCGCCGACGCCCAGCGCGATGTCGAGGCCGAGCGATCCGGTCGAGACCACCTGGATGTCTTCGATTACCTCACCTGCGCCGAGCCGCATGACCGACCCTTTGCCGAACTGCTTTTCGATCTGCGCAAGCGCGGCAGCGAGTGCCTTGCTCTTTTCAGCAGTCAGTCCAGCCGAGCCTTTCTTGCTTTCTTCCATGAATCGTCCTTTGCTATGATGAACGGCGTCTGAGGCAGATGTGCGGCCCGCCTTTTCAAGATTCTTGAAGGACAGCACACGAAACACAGACACTGTATAAAAAAACAGTAGTTTTGGCAAGCGCGATTCTCATGCGAACGCGCATTTTTACCGTCGCGCTGCCCAACTACCCACAATAATTTTCGGAGACCGCTGTGCGCCGGGGGACACCCCACGGTGCCGGCAACGCCAGGTTGGCGCACCATGCGAATTCTGATTGCCGAAGACGACAGCATACTCGCGGACGGTCTGGTTCGATCACTCCGCCAATCGGCCTATGCCGTCGATCATGTGAAAAACGGCGTCGAGGCCGACACCGCCCTGTCGGTGCAAACTTTCGACCTGCTGATCCTCGATCTGGGCCTGCCGCGCATGTCGGGGCTCGAGGTGCTGCGCCGCCTGCGCGCCCGCAATTCGAACGTGCCGGTGCTGATCCTCACTGCTGCGGACAGCGTCGACGAACGCGTCAAAGGCCTCGACCTCGGCGCCGACGATTACATGGCCAAACCCTTCGCACTCAACGAGCTTGAGGCGCGGGTGCGCGCGCTGACCCGGCGCGGCGCGGGCGGCGGCCCGACGGTGGTGCGGCACGGTTCGCTGTCGTTCGATCAGGTTGGCCGGATCGCCTATGTCAACGAGCAGGTGATCGACCTGTCGGCGCGCGAACTCGGTCTGCTCGAAGTGCTGCTGCAACGGATCGGGCGGCTGGTATCGAAGGAACAGCTCGTCGACCATCTGTGCGAATGGGGCGAGGAAGTCAGCAATAACGCGATCGAAGTCTACGTGCACCGGCTGCGCAAGAAGATCGAGCCGAGCGGTGTGCGCATCATCACCGTGCGGGGCCTCGGGTACTGCCTCGAGAAAGCCGCCCTACCCTCGAACACGAACGTGAACGTGAGCGCCAGCGCGCCCGCGCCGCATGCACTTGCCGAGCCAGAGCCGCCCTCCTCGCCCCCGTCGGCCGCGATGCCGGCGAGCCATCACTACAAATAGAGGACACCCATGTCCGCACGCGCAGACCGCGCTACGGCGCACGCGGCGGACCTCGACGAGGCGCGCGACGAGCGCTACGCCAATCCGTTCGCCCCGCCCGACGAGACCGAAGCCGCCGCCGAAGCGCGCCCGCGCTCGCTGTTCGGCGAGATTCTCGACTGGATGCTGGCGCCGCTTCTGCTGCTTTGGCCGATGAGCCTTGCGGTCACCTACCTGGTCGCCAAGTCGATCGCCAACGGCCCGTTCGACCGCGCGCTCGAAACCGACGCCTACGTGCTCGCCCGCCAGATCCACCCGATCAACGGCGTGGCGGAGCTGTCGCTGCCCGACTCCACTCGCGACTTTCTGCGCGCCGACAATGTCGACAGCGTGTTCTTTCAGGTGCTCGGCACACGTGGCGAACTGGTGGGCGGCGAGCGCGACATGCCGTTGCCGCACGAGGAAGACCGGCCGCCGCCGGGCCTCGTCGAATTCCGCGACGACATGCTGCGCGGCAACGATATTCGCGTCGCCTATACGACCGTCGAATTTCCGCAGACACCCGGCGCTCAGCCGGTGCTGGTGCAGGTCGCCGAGACGCTCGACAAACGCAGCCAGCTTGCCAACGACATCATCAAAGGCGTGATCCTGCCGCAGTTCGTGATCCTGCCGCTGGCGATCCTGCTGGTGTGGTTCGGCCTGTCGCGCGGACTCGCGCCGCTGCATGCCCTGCAGGCGCATATTCGCGCGCGCCGCCCAGACGATCTGTCGCCGCTCGAAGCCCGCCGCGCGCCGCCGGAAATCGAGCCGCTGGTGACGTCGTTCAACGATCTGCTGACGCGTCTCGAACAGAACATGGAGCTGCAGAAGCGTTTTATCGCCGACGCCGCGCATCAGATGAAAACGCCGCTTGCCGGTCTGCGCACCCAGGCTGAGCTTGCGCTGCGCCAGGACGCCTCCGAAGAAGTCCACCGCTCGCTGGAACAGATCGCCACCAGTTCGGAGCATGCGGCGCGTCTCGTCACCCAGTTGCTGGCGCTGGCGCGCGCGGAAAATCGCATGTCGGGGCAGATTTTCACGCCCGTCGAGGTGACGGAAGTCGCGCGCAGCGCGGTGCGCGACTGGGTTCAGGCCGCGCTCGCCAAGCAGATGGACCTCGGCTACGAAGCGCCCGAAGAGCCGGTCGAAGTCGACGGCAATCCGGTCATGCTGCGCGAAATGCTGTCGAATCTGATCGACAACGCGATCCGCTATACGCCGGCTGGCGGGAGGATCACCGTGCGGGTGCGACACGACTTGACCGCGCGGCTCGTGCATCTGGAAGTGGAAGACACCGGACTCGGCATTCCGGTGGCCGAGCGCTCGCGGGTAGTCGAGCGTTTTTACCGGATTCTCGGCCGCGAAGGCGACGGCAGCGGCCTTGGGCTCGCGATCGTCCGCGAGATCACGACGATGCATGGCGGGGAGATGACGATCGACGATAACGTCTATCAAACCTCCCCGCGGCTTGCCGGAACGCTCGTACGTGTCAGCTTGCACGTGCTCGAACGGGCCCGGGACTTACCCTAAGGGCGCGAAGACCCACGCATGGACTACCGCCATATTGAGATAACGTTGTCAAATCTTGCAAGAACTTAACAGACAGTTGCCGGGTTTTAATGGAAATTCCCTCGGTACGCCTGAGACTACCATTTCACCACTCCACGTCAGTACGCCGTAAGTTTCCACTCCAATAATCGGTTCCACGGGAACGCCTTTGCCGGCGGACCGCGTGCACATATCAATATTGGAGACGACATATGGCTACCGTTGGCGGGCAACTCTCCCACGCGCCGATGACGCGAGATGAGAAGCGGGTGATCTTCGCATCGTCGCTGGGCACGGTTTTCGAGTGGTACGACTTCTATCTGGCCGGTTCACTTGCGATCTTCATCAGCAAGAGCTTCTTTTCCGGCGTCAATCCGACTGCCGCCTTCATCTTCACGCTCCTCAGCTTCGCCGCGGGCTTCGCGGTGCGGCCGTTCGGCGCGATTGTGTTCGGGCGCCTCGGCGACATGGTCGGGCGCAAATACACGTTCCTCATCACGATCGTGATCATGGGCCTGTCGACCTTCCTGGTCGGCTTCCTGCCCGGCTATGCATCGATCGGCATTGCGTCGCCGGTGATCTTCATCGCGATGCGCCTGCTGCAGGGTCTTGCACTCGGCGGCGAATACGGCGGTGCGGCAACCTACGTCGCGGAACATGCGCCGCCGGGACGCCGCGGTTTCTACACTGCGTGGATCCAGACCACCGCCACGCTCGGCCTGTTCCTCTCGCTACTGGTGATTCTCGGCGCGCGCACGGCCATGGGCGAAGACGCGTTCGGCGTCTGGGGCTGGCGCATTCCGTTCCTCGCGTCGATCGTCCTGCTCGGCGTGTCGGTGTGGATTCGCCTGCAACTGAACGAATCGCCGGTGTTCGCGCGCATCAAGGCTGAAGGCAAAACCTCGAAGGCGCCGCTGACCGAAGCATTCGGCCAGTGGAAGAACCTGAAGATCGTGATCCTCGCGCTGATCGGTCTGACCGCCGGCCAGGCCGTGGTCTGGTACACGGGTCAGTTCTACACGCTGTTCTTCCTGACGCAGACGCTGAAGGTCGACGGCGCGACGGCCAACATCCTGATCGCGATCGCGCTCTTGATCGGCACGCCGTTCTTCCTGTTCTTCGGCTCGCTGTCGGACCGGATCGGCCGCAAGCCGATCATCATGGCCGGCCTGCTGATTGCTGCCTGCACGTACTTCCCGCTGTTCAAGGCGCTGACTCACTACACGAACCCGGCGCTGGAAGCGGCTACGGCAAAGTCCCCGATCGTCGTGATCGCGAACCCGGACGAGTGCTCGTTCCAGTTCAATCCGGTCGGCACGGCGAAGTTCACGAGCTCCTGCGACATCGCCAAGAGCGCGCTCTCGAAAGCCGGCTTGAACTACGAGAACGTCGCGGCGCCGGCGGGCACGCTGGCGGAGATCAAGGTCGGCGATACGGTGATCAACACGTATGACGGCAAGGCCGCCGACGCCAAGGATCAGGGCAAGGGGTTCGACAAGACCCTGGCGACCACGCTGAAGACCGCCGGCTATCCGCCGAAGGCCGATCCGTCGCAGATCAACTGGCCGATGAGCGTGGTGATCCTGACGATCATGATGATCTACGTGACAATGGTCTATGGGCCGATTGCGGCGATGCTGGTGGAGATGTTCCCGACGCGGATCCGCTATACCTCGATGTCGCTGCCGTATCACATCGGCAACGGCTGGTTCGGCGGCTTCCTGCCGGCGACCGCCTTCGCGATCGTGGCGGCCAAGGGCAACATCTACTCGGGGCTGTGGTATCCGATTGTGATCGCGCTCGTTACGCTCGTGATCGGCGTGCTGTTCGTCAAGGAAACCAAGGACTCGGATATCTACGCGAAGGACTGAAACACCTGATAAACGGGGCAACTTGAAAAAGTTGTGCGCCGGGGGTTGACAGCCCCCGGCCCTATCCTCATAATCTCGCTTCTTTCGGCGAATTAGCTCAGTTGGTTAGAGCGACGGAATCATAATCCGCAGGTCCGGGGTTCGAGTCCCTGATTCGCCACCAGTTGCAAGAAAAAGCCGCTGCTTCTCACGAAGCAGCGGCTTTTTTGTTCTGGACCGCCGGTAATGCGCCCGAAATGGCGCAGTACGCATCTAAATTTTAGCTGTCGCCGGTTTTCCAGGACCGGGTGCTACACGCCACTGTTACCTTCCTGTGGAGAGCACCCGTGAAACACCCTTACCTGACCACCCGCGCCGATTCGACCCATTACTACTTCCGCCGCAAGGTGCCGCTCAAGCTGCGCGCCACGCTCGAAAAGACCGAAATCTGGCTGAGCCTGGAAACGCCCTGCAAGGAGGTGGCCGTCACCCGCCTGCCGGCGGCGGCCCTGGAATATGAACGCGTCATCGCCCTCGCCCGGGCGGAGGCCGCGTCGACTGCTTCAGCTGCGCCCGCCGCGAACGCCTGGCTGCCGCGCGCACTGCGTGCCGTCGACGACGAGCCCTATCCGTACCACCCGACTGTCCAGCCACCTGGCACGCGGCGCCTCGAGGCGGTCCAGATTCCACGGCTGGTCGAACGTTACACGGCGAATACGCTGGCGAACGATGACGAATACCGCCCGGTGCTGTTCAATGACCCTCCGGCCATGGAACACGACGGAAGCAGCTATGACGACGAGGCACACAAAAGCTTTCTGCTGGAGGCGCGACGGCAGTTGCGGCGGGCCCGGGCAGCCGAGGACTTTTTAGGCATCCGTGAGTCCGTTGAGGAACATCTGATGTGGGAGCGCGCGTGGCTGCCGGCCGCCTCGGACGAATTTGCTGCGCTGCTGACAGCCATGACCGACGCCCATCTGGCGGCCGTCGAGGAAGAGCTGCGGCGCATCGAGGGCGACGTCGCTGAGACGCCCGGGCTGATTCCGCTGGTCGATGAAAACGATACGTGGGACGCCGCTGTGCAGAGCCGGGTCGACGAAGCGGCCCCCCAGCCCAAGACGGCCGACGAGGTCAAATCGCAGGTCGCACGGTTCAAGCGGCTGGTCGGTTCGCTGCCACTGTCCGCGCTGACGCCGGCGCATGTCGCGCAGTTCAAGGCCGCGTGCCTCGAGCAGGAAAAGGTCGGCAAGAGCCGCGTGAACACCATCGTTTCGCTGCTCTCGCCCGTTATCAACGTGGCGATTGAGAAGAAGCTGACGACGCTCAGTACCAACCCGCTTGCGCGCGCGAAGTACAGCCGGAAGGCCGTGCGCAAGGACGCCGACCCTGAAGCCCAGCGCGACGCCTACACGGTTGACGAACTCAACCGGCTGTACGCATCCCGCGTCTTCATCCACGGTCACCGCCCAGGGAAAGGGGCGCGCGAAGCGGCGTTCTGGCTGCCCCTGCTCGGTCCCCATTCGGGCGCGCGTCTCGAGGACCTGTGCCGCCTTCGCACGCGGGACGTCGTGCAGCGCGCCGGCGTATGGTGTCTGCACCTGCACGACAGCAAGCGTGAGCATCAGAACGGCGAGGCGTGCATCATGCGTTACCTGCCGGTCCACCGGACGCTGCTCAACCTGGGCTGGCTTGACTATGTCGCAACCCAGGACCGCGACGGCCGGCTGTTCCCGCATCTGAAGGAAAACCAGTACGGTCAGCTCAGTGCGATGTGGAGCACATGGTTTAACGAATATCTCGATGCCGATGCGGGCCTCGATGACGCACGGCTGGACTTTCACAGCTTCCGTCACACCTTCAAGGCCTTTGGCCGGCTGTCCGGCATCGACAATGACGTGATTGAAGAACTGCTCGGGCATGCGCCGACCAGCATGTACGGCCGCAATGACGAGGGCGAGAGGCGCCTGCCGTTTGAACTGCTGGTGCAGGCGATGGACAAGCTCGACTTTCCCGGACTGGAACTGGGTCACCTGCCCTATGCGGGACGGGCCTAGTCCCGCCCTCCGTGTTCCAGGACGCGGGTGTCCCCCTGCACCTGGGGCAGGCCGGCCGCCTGTGCGGCCGGCTTTTCTCTGCACGAAGCAGCGAAGCGTATAAACCCCGCTCCCTAATATTTATAAAAAAGAGTTCTCGTAAGCGAGAGGAGTCTCTTTAAAACCCTGAAAAAAGAGTCTCTTTAGCAGGGAAGGCGAACTCCTCACGTCTCAGACGGCCACCCCCGGCCCGGGGCAGGATGCTAAAGGCGCCATTGACCCGGCACCTGCAGTGTCGCCGACCTCACAAGGCAATGACCTGTCAGACAATGGGTTCCCGGGCAATGGGTTCCGAGGTAGAACCCGATGGGTACCAGCGCTGCACACGCGCAGGCGGCGCACGCTGACCAGGAAAGTAGCAGGGTGTCCGGATTCCGCCCGTTTCGCGGCGCGTCTATGCCTCCGGATTCTCCTGGCCACACCGACGGCCCTGACCAGCCCTGCGACCTCGACATCCGCAGCAGGAATCCGGGACCGCAGGGACACGCCCTGCTCCTGCATCTCCCTGCCAGCGCCATTGCCGACCCGGCGAAAACGGGAGTCCGGGTGGTCGCAGGAAAAGCCCCCCACTCACGGTTCGCCAGGACGCGAGGACGAGGTAGCACACCATCGTCCCACTCCAGTATCTGGTCGTCACAGCTCAGGCCCCGACGGTTGGCGCGGATATTCCGGGAAAAGCCTCTGGGGTGCATCGCGCAATGAGGCGTCCTTGCCGTCCTCACCCATGCGCCTCGCCAGGCGCTGATGCCGCCGCTCCCTGGTCAAATGAGCAAGAGGGACGCACCGTCATACCTCCCGCGAAAGCACGGGTCGGTCCGGCCCCAGACCCACCCCTCTTCCATCCCGCCGGACATCTGCCTTTTCCTCCCCGACGTCGCCCCTGCCCGGTGCGCCCCCGGAAATGGTCAAGGCCTGCCGACACGCCTGACGGATTCCAGGGGGCGTGCATCGAGCTCCTCGCTGCACGAAACCCTGTGGGCGGAGTGTCGGTCAACAAAACTAAAATTTTAGAAAATGCCGCGCTGACAACGCGATTGCTACACGGAATCAGCACATCAACCCAAGGAGCAATCCACATGTCTCATCATCAGGCCGACAACGTTTCGACACAGCCTTTCCACCTGGCCCATGGCCCGCATGACCCGGCGCTCCAGCCGGTTCCGGTCGCGAATCTGCAGGAAATCTCATTGATACCGTCGGTGGATAGCGACGATACATGGAACAGTGCCGTGCGTCTCTGGCAGGCGGACCGTATGCCCCATGCGAAGGTGTTGAGGGAGGTCAATCGCCATGTTGAGCACTTCACGGCCATTATCGGAGACCAGCCGCTTTCAGGACTGACAGTAGCGCACGTCAGGCACTTCAGGGAGACCTGCATCGTTAGGGACGAAACGGCCCGGAAGCGTGTGGACACGGTCGTCGCGCTACTGGCGTCAGTCGTTAACGTGGCTATGCGAGACCGTGTCACGGCCCTCAGGCAGAACCCGTTCACCGCCGCGCAAACGTTCGATACGCCGGTCACGAACGGCACCGGCTCGTTCGGTGGCGCATTTACGACGGACGAACTCAACAGGTTTTACACCTCTCCCGTGTACACGCAGGACCGGCGCCCACGCAAGGGCGGACTTGAAGCAGCGTTCTGGTTGCCACTGCTCGGTCAATTTACCGGCGCCCGTCTGGAAGATTTATGTCGTCTCCGCGGATGCGATGTCGTGCAGCGCGACGGCGTCTGGTGCCCGTCTTTGCGCGATATCCGGCGCGAGCGGCGCCTCGGGCAGCCCCTGGCAGGCCGGACGGTGCCACTTCATCGGACGCTCATCGAGCTTGGGTGGCTTGACTTTGTCGAGACCTGCCGCCGCTTCGGCGACACCTCATGGCTGTTCCCCGACCTTTGCGTGACTCCGTACGGTGGACGCAGCGCGGTGTTCGCGACATGGTTCGGCTCGTATCTTGACGACTCGGGACTGGGCGGCCGATACCTGACGTTCCGGAGCTTCCGGAGCACCTTCGCCGCCTTCGCGAAACGGTCTGGTCTTTGCGACGATGCGGTACAGCAATTCCTTGGGTTCGCGCCTGGCATCAACGTCGAAGGAAAAGAAGCGGGAGTGGAGTACTTGCAATTCGAGCTTCTCGTCCAGGCGATGACCCACTCGTCGCCGCCGACGTCCAGATTCATGCGGCATTACAAACGATTCGCTTCCCGCTGCTCGACTCCCTGATGATTGGCGCGTCAGAACTAGGTGACGCGGCTGTCACCGTACCGGTCATTCTCGTCGTCCTTGCGTGGCTCGTATGGCAAGGGAGGCTGCGAAGTGCCCTTTACTGGATTGCGGCCGTTGGATTCGCGCAGCTCTTCGTCATAACGCTGAAATTCGTCATCCGTCGACCGCGACCGGCTCTGATGTATGACGGCTTGCAGGGTTTCTCCTTTCCCAGCAACCATGCGACGCTAAGCGTCGTGACCTATGGATTTCTGGCGTTCTTCGTTGCACGCGCCTGGGGGCATGTCGCCCGGCGACGCATTGCGATTACAACAGCGCTGTTCATTCTCCTCATCTCGTTCTCACGCCTTTACCTGGGAGCCCACTGGTTTTCGGATGTGCTCGCGGGAATCAGTTTCGGTGCGGCCTGGATAGCAACGGCGGCGGTGCTTCATCACGTTGGCGATGGAAGCCAGAGGGACGCTTCTTCCCTCGGCGTGGCGTCCTTTGCCACGTTCCTCGTCAGTGCGGCGATACACGTCGCCATGCAGCACGGTGTCGACCTGACTGTCTATGCGCCGAGATAGCTTCTTGGCAACCGCTTGCGAGCGGCACAAGACAGCGAAATCAGGAGCGTCGGGCCAGCTTGACCTTCCCACCACGGGAAGGTCCACGCTAAGGGCTCAGATTTGCCACTGGAGGTAAAAATGGAATTTGAAATTCTGGATATGTCATGCGGCGGATGCGCCAGCGCCATTACGCGCGCGGTCACTGGCGTTGACCTTGCCGCGAAGCTGGACATCGACGTCACCACAAAATACGTGAAAGTCGACTCGACGCTGGCACCCGACCGTGTGCTCGCTGCGATTGAAGCAGCGGGTTTTCACCCAACACTCAAAGCGTAGTGGCTTCGTGCAATGAGGTAGCCCTGGAACGTGACTCGGGGTTTCGCCTCTGTGGCCATCCGTTTGGTCGGTATGGGCGATGTTCGCATCGTCGCGCCTGAGTCGATGCGAATGATGCCCGACCTCCGATGACGGCGCCACTCGTAGTTACAAGCGTTCGCGCGAGCATTTACACCATCCACATCACTCGAAACACGGCGGCAAGTGACTGACTGCGTCAATGCCGCTTAAGGTTGCGCTGACAAGATGAACACCCGATTTGGGTGCGCGTCGAATCCCGTCCGCGAGCATTCAGTCGCTATCGGGCACAGCCATCGGTGAATCAGTCGTCATCGTCACCATGATGATGGTGTTCCCATCCACGGTGGCGACCGTGGTCATGCCACCTGCGCTCGTCGTAATCCCCTTCATAGCGGTAGCCGTAGCCGTAGACCGGGGCTGGCGCGTAGACAACCGGTGGGGCTTCGTACACGACTGGTGGTGGCGCGACATAGACGGGGCCGGGCACACCCAGAAAAACTCCAATGTCGGCGTGTGCGAAGGCCGCGCTGGATGCGCACGCAGCGGAAATGCCCACTGCCAGAAAAAGGGTCGCGCGTTTCATGGAGTTCTCCTGTCCCGCTCACTTCTGGCGGGGGCCAGACAATGGCGAACGACGCAGATTTTAGGGGTGGCCCGCGGAAGCAGGTGCAGCGGAAATGTCAAAACTGTAACCGGCAGTAACCCGCTGTGATACTGCCGGCTCCGACCATGCTTACGACGCGGTCAGGGAGTCCCCCGAGACACGGACACGTTCACCGACCTGAACCTGAGGCTGCGTCGAGTAGGTGAAATTCCGATAGCTGCCGTCCTGCATTCTGACCTGCACCTGGTAGGTCGTAGACTTACGCACCGCATGCTCGATGCCATTGCCTGCAAGCCCGCCACCGACAGCGCCAGCAATCGTTGCCAGAACACGACCGCGTCCTCCGCCGACCTGATTTCCCAACAGCCCGCCAGCGACAGCGCCGCCTACGGTTCCGAGCCCCGTCGTCGGCTCGGGTTCCTGGACTGCGTTGACGGCGACAACCTCCCCGGCATTCGGGTCAACTGCTACTGGCCTTGGAGCGGCTTGAGCCTGACTTTGATAGGTATCGTTGTTCGCATACCTCGGAGCCTGCTCAACCGGAGCGCTACGGTGATGATGGACGTGCGGCTGGACTGGCGCCTCCTGCGTCGCGCGTTGTTCAACGTACGGTTGCGGCGAAGTGACCGGCGCGCTGGCGACTTGGGCGGCGACCGGTACAGCTTGCGTCGGAGGCGCCGTAACAGCTCGTGAAGTGGGCAGCATTCCGGTCATCGCCGCGATGCCGGTGGCACTGGCGAGGATAACGGCCACGGCTGCACACGCGACCAGGGGATGAATGCGACCGCGCGGCGGCATGTTCGAAGAGACGTTCGTGTTCATTGCGAGCTCCACTGGGATGTGCCTGCAATAACGTCGCAGCAGCGAAGGTGGTGTACCCTGCCGGCACGATGCTTTGTAAGCATTTGTACCGTCTTGTTCCGACACAATCGCGCAAGCCAGCGCGCCTGAAAGCTCAGACGTCCCCCAGACCATGACAATGGCGATGGAAGTGTCGAGCGTCAGCTGGTTAGGCTCGAAGCTAAGGCGACGCCGGAATAAGTGGCTCCACCCTTACGCAAAAAGAGGCGTCCGGTTAAAGCAATGGATGCGCAGCCGGATAAAGCGCCGTTCTCAGAGCCAATCCGCCGAGCACGACAAAGATGATGGCGGCAAGAACGTGGACTGCCTTCGTCGGCAAGCGGTCGGCGAACTTGTGTCCCAGGTAGATGACGGGCACATTCGCCAGCATCATGCCCAGTGTCGTGCCTGCGACGACGCCGAAGAACTCATGAAAGCGCGCAGCCAGGGCAATGGTGACGATTTGGGTTTTGTCGCCCATCTCGGCGAGAAAGAACGTTACGGCCGTCGTGCCGAAGACGCCCATCGAATTTTTCGTCAATACCGCATCGGCGTCGTCCAGCTTGTCGGGGATGAGAATCCAGACCGCCATGACCGCGAATGACGCGACGACCGCCCAATTCAGGATGCCGGGACTCAGCACACTTGCGAGCCATGCCCCAAGTGCACCGGATGCGGCATGGTTGATGAGCGTCGCGACGAGCACACCAAGAATGATGGGAATGGGCTTGCGATATCGTGCAGCCAGCACTAGGGATAGGAGTTGGGTTTTGTCGCCGATTTCGGCGAGGCCGACCACGCTGATTGAAACAAGGAAGGATTGCATGGGTTGTTGTACCCGGGCCGCGCTATAAGAACGCGATGACACGCATTCCGGCGACCCGGTCAGGTCGGAATGCGAGTCATCGGTCTTGCCAGGCATTTAGCTGCGCACGCCATAGCGGGTCTCTCGACTCGCCAAGTATGTTGACGTGCGCCCTCGAACATCGCGTTCGAGGCGGCTACTCCCCAATGAGCGGATGCGATTTTATCGCGCTGGGTGTTACAGAAGCAAGTCGCCAGAAGAAAGCGGTGGCGGCGCTCCCGTTGATTCAGGTGTCTGACGTTCGCGGCTCGGCAGATAACTCGAGAGATTCGCGCTGCAACTTGGCCTGTCGCCGCGCCCGGTCGTTAATTACCTGATGGCGCCGGTGGCCGGTCATCTTCTTCCATGCTCGAATTTCATCGAGGGTACGAAAACATCCAACGCACAATTTCGTCTTGCCATCGAAGGCGCACACATCGATGCACGGTGACTTGACTGCCATGGGTCAGGCCGCCGCTTGTGAAGGTCGCACTTCAGCGGTGACATGCGACAGCCCCGTGAAGCGCTCGAGCACTGCATGATAGAAGCGCGAGTCTCGCGGACTCACTTGTCGCCACCGACACCACGGCGCTCATATGACCGGGACCCACGCGCCATACGTGTAGGTCGACATGGTCGCGCTCTTCACGTGTCCGTACACTGGACAGGCGATGGTCGATTCCAGGGCAATCGTATATATCGCGTTACACCCTTGATGCCGGGCGGCTATTAAAGCGTCTGTATAACAAGTAGTCCAATGACCAGTTGCCGGCGCCACGGCACAGCAGGACCAGCAGCATCGCAGCCCACTGAATGTGCGTAGGCCATGCCTGCGGATACACGAACACCTCAATGACAGTCGTCATGCCGAGCAGCAGCATTGCTACAGGTCGTGTCGCCAGGCCGAGCACAAGTAGAACAGGTGCAGTCAGTTCGATTGACACCGCCAGGTAGGCGGCAACCTCGGGAGCAAGCAACGGCAGTCGATAGTCTTCCCTGAACAGCTCGAGCGCCGCATTCCAGTCGGCCAGCTTGGTCATCGCCGAGTTCCAGAAGACCGTTGCAACAGCGAGCCTCAGTGGAAGCGCAAGAACCGTGTGCGGCACTCGCTCCAGCCACGCAACGATACGTAGGATGCGGTCAGTCAGTTTCGACCGGCGATGAGCGGATTGAGATTCAGGCATCATGTGACTTGCCTCCCAATTGTTTGGCTGGACGCCTCATTTGACAGGCAGATGTCGGCAAAGCATCCCGATGCAAGAAGGTGTGCGAGCCAGACAGATATCTCTGCGTCCGGCACGTCGACCAGGGCATCATGCAAGGCGCGCCCCGCAAGCAAGGCAGCCGTGAACCGGCATTGTCCTTCTGCCATCCGGTTCACCCCGACGCCCGAAGGCCCTCGGTGGACATACAACCAGACCGGGTCAGCGGCCAGATTGATGTCTGCCAATGCGCAATCGTCCCGGGACAACACCGCGTGCCAGATGGCATCGACCGGAAAGGACGACTCAAGTACTCGCGCTGCAGGGCTCGACAAAAACCGTACGGCTTGCATGTCGGCTTCATCCAGTTGCTCAAGGCGTTGCAGGTCAAGTGGCTTCGCGTCTGGTGCATGCAGCGCCTCATTCACGGCCCATTCAAGTCGTGCCGTATCTGGCAGATAGGCAAGAGACGCCGCTTCCGGCATGCGTGCCAGAAATTCCGGAAACGATTCCCCGTAGCTGTCTAGCAGTGCGCTCGACGGTGGGCATTGCTCAATAAAAAGTCGCGCTGCGCCTTCGAAGAATTCCGACCCGACCAGAGCCTGCACGGCCGGATAAGTCAGCCTTAGCGCTGTAAGCAGCGTGCTGTTCGCCGTATTTCGGTAAATGGCGAACCGTGCCTGGGGAGCCAGGCCGTCCGGCACGACGTACTCGCATGCGTCGCCATCGGCAAACCCAAGCAAGTCCCGGCGGACCGCACATTGCAACTCAAGCAGCGTTGGTGCACAGGTTGTCATTTCGCTGCCTCTCAATAGCGGCCTCTGCTATCGCAGCTTCTTCCATCAGAACCTCAAGCGCCGGCACATCAGTGTCCCATTCAATCAGCGTGGGAGCGGGTCCAAAGCGCTTGAGGGCTTGCTCAAACAGGTCCCACACTGGAGGCGTGACGCGTGAGCCGTGGTCGTCGATGCGAATTATCTGGCCCTGGTCAAGCTGTCGGACGCTGTGCCCGGCCAGGTGAACCTCGGTAACCAACTTCGCCGGCAGAGCATCGAGATAGGTCAATGCATTCCAGCCATGATTGCTGGCACTGACATAAATATTGTTGACGTCGCAGAGAATGCCGCACCCCGTGCGTCGCGCGACCTCTGCAAGAAATTCCCATTCCGGGATGGTTGAGTGGCGGAAACGCAGATAGGTGGACGGGTTTTCCAATGAAATCCGCCGCTGCAGGTAAGTCTGGACCTGGTCGACATGCGTGCAGACAATGCTCAACGCTTCTTCCGTCATCGGCAGCGGCAGCAGGTCGGCGAGGTAGTTGCCGCCACTGACGCTCCAGGACAGGTGTTCGGAAACCAGCCCGGGCTCAACACGCTCGATGACGCCGCGCACACGCTCCAGATGCCGGACATCCATCCCTTCGGCGCTCCCCAACGAAAGGCCCACCCCGTGAAGCGCGATTGGGTAATCCCGGCGGATGGCGTCCAGGTAAGCTGGCGCGCTCCCGCCTCCCATGTAATTCTCGGTATGCACCTCGAACCAGGCGGCGGGCGGATGCCCTTCGACGGCCTCGTGATGGTGGCGAAATCGCAGCCCGACCCCGGCGCACGCCGGAATCACGCCATGTGCATATTGCGAGGCTTCAGAAGCGGCATCCATGACCATCCCCCTTCGCTCAAGCCGGCTTCAGCTTGCCGCCCTGGATTTTGCTGCAATCGCCGGCGGGCAGCAGAACGAATGACTTGGGGTCGCGTGCCTGCGTAGATTGTCCGGCGCAGGAATGGGCTCCTTCAGCGCAGTCGTTTTTCGATACGGCATTGATGCCGTAGCACTTCTCCAGTTTGTTCGCTTGCATCCTTGCCATGTTGTCCTTCACAACCTGCGGCATTCCGCTCATGTCCTTCATGGCCTGGGCTTGGACGGGTACCGCCTGCATGGCAAGTGCGAGGCCGATTGCCGACGAAAACGTCGAGGCGGCCATCAAATGTTTGTTCATCACGCTTCCTCCTGAGGGTTGCGACCGTGCATTCTGGCCGTGTAGGAAGGTTCGCCCGGTCGCGCCAAAAGGTTACGGGCCACACAAACTTTTTCTGCGTGACAACCTGTCGTCCGCGCCTCAAAATCGCCGCATGCTCCGGCACCCACACCCACCCCATCCCGCTCCAGGTTCCGAGACAGGCAATCCGGAGTCGTTCACGTCGGCCCACCAGGCTGAGTCGCCGGTCAGCCGTGCTGACGGCAAACTGGACTGGTCCATCGCCATGGCCAGCGCGCAAACCGGCGACCAGGAAACCTATCGTCGGCTGCTCCGGGACATAACCCCCTATCTTCGTGCGCTCGCTGCGCGGCACATCCGGAATGCCGACGACATCGAGGACACGGTTCAGGATGTGCTGCTAACCGTGCACTCAGTGCGTCACACGTATGACCCGTCCCGTCCTTTCGGGCCGTGGCTGGTCGCTATCGCAAACAGACGCATCGTCGACAGCCTGCGCCGGCGTGGACGCGTAGGCGCACACGAAACTTCAGGGGAAATGGAGCCGGAAACCTTTGCTGCTGATGAAGCGAACTTACAGGAGGAGGCCGTGAATGCCCGTCTGGTAAGGGAAGCTATCGAGCAATTGCCTTTCGGACAGCGCGACGCGATGCGAATGCTCAAACTGGAAGAAATGTCGTTGCAGGAGGCGGCCGCCGTAAGTGGAATGTCGGTTGCGGCGTTGAAAGTAGCCACTCACCGGGCGATGAAACGATTACGGGAAATGTTCCAGCAGCGAGGTAGCAAATCATGACCCGAACCTCCGACCTGATTGACGTGCTGGTCGCGGACGCAACGCCGGTCCGGCGACTGCGGTCTCCAGCGGCAAGAGCTGCATGCTGGTTGTTGCTTGCCGCAACTGTGATGCTCTTCGTTGGTATCGCCCATGGGGTGCGTGCCGACCTGGCGGTCAAACTGCATCAACCCCCATTTGTCATCAGCGTAGCTGCGGCAACGGCAACGGGTATTCTGGCCGCCATGGGTGCCTTCCTTGCCAGCGTACCTGGTATGTCGCGCCGTTGGCTTCTGTTGCCGGCACCGGCGTCCCTCGTTTGGGTAGCAACAATGGGCTATGGTTGCCTGACCAATTGGGTCACGATTGGACCAGAAGGCATGTCTATTGGCGAAACGGCCAGATGCTTTGCTACCCTGGTATTGGTCGGTATGCCCCTATCGCTCGTGATGCTGATTTTGCTGCGCCACGTCGCTCGACTGTCACCCGGTCCGGTCACGATGGTAGGTAGTCTCGCGGTTGCCGCCGTGACTGCGGTCGCGCTTTCAATTCTCCACCCGCTCGACGCAACGGCGATGATATTGCTGTGGAACCTTGGCGTCGCCGCGCTTTATCTGTCGTTGAGCGGCCGGTATGGTCATCGACTTTTGGGTTGGGTGGCGCAGCGCTGACGCCCGGATGCCCCGCACGACGGCAAACGAAGCGTCCTCAAGAAAATTACGCGTTCGAGCGTTCCCTTCTCGCTGCACCTCAAAGACGCTTCTGCTCACCGGCCGGCGACCAGGCGAGCCTTGAGCTATGCCTTCGGCGCCCAGGCCGTACTCGCGAACTTCGCATCAACCTCAGTATGGAGCAGGTGATTCGAATAGTTGCTGATGGTTTTGACGGCCAGGGCCAGGATGATTTCCAACACGTTTTTCTCGGTATAACCCGCGCTCACGAATGCCTCCAACTCGGATTGCGTAGGATTCCCCCGGGATATAAGCATTGTCCGTGTGAACTCAGCGAGCGCACGAAGCTTCGGGTCTTCAATCACCTCGTCGTTGCGCACGGCCTGGATGGCCTGCTCCGGAGTTTTCGATACCTTGTCAGCAATCCAGCTATGCGCGGCAACACAATAAGTGCACTCATTCACGCGCGAGATGACCAGAAAAACCAGTTCCTGCTCTGCGGAAGTGAGCGTCGACTCCTTCCGGAAGAGCTGATAGCCGTGCAGATATGTATCGAGTAATGCAGGCATGTTGGCCATGCCCGCATACATGTTCGGGATGCCACCGGCTGCCTTGCGTCCTGTCTCCAGGACCTCCCGTGCCCGGGCATCGGCTGTGTCTACGGTAAGGTGCGGAAAAGAAAGCTTTGCGATAGCGTTCATGTGAACTCCTTGTGCGAGGGATTGGTCTCAAGCGCCATGTTTTGAGCCATTCGGTCCAAAACAGAGAAAAAAATTAGAGCAACAGGCCAGCGAGCAAAGTCTCCACGAAGGGCACAAGCTGCTTTTTGGTGAAGCCGCTCTTCGCCATTACGCGCAAACCGGCGATGCCCGCAACTAGCGTCATGGCCTGCTTCGCGGCGTCGACTTTCGAATCGATGTCTCCCCGTGCCTGACCGGACCGGATGACCTCCTCGAAGCTGCCCATCATGCCCTCGAACCCCGCTTTGACGAGTTGTCTCACACCTTCGTCGTGCGGCCCCAGTTCGACTGCCGTGTTGACAAGCAGACAACCCCGTCCGCCGTCATTGTGGCTAGCGACGTCAAGCAGCATCGCGCGCAGTTTTGCGCCTGTGCTTCCCCCGCCAAGCGTGGCACGCACAGCAGCAGTTCGCGTGCTTGCGTAATTGGTAACTGCCTGAATCAGAACATCCCGCTTCGACCCGAAGGTGTTGTACATGGACGACTTGGCCACGCCCATGTGCGCCGCCAGGTCGTTTGCAGACAGGGACGCGTATCCATCTCGCCAGAACGCGTCGACCGCACATGTAAGCGCTTGGTTTCGGTCAAACTCGAGTGGCCTTGCCATGTCACATCCAGAAGTGATTCTGGACCAACTATACCAAAATATCGAACTTCGCGTAGGCAGGTGCGGCTATTCGACTAACAGCGCCGGTTTCGTGGCCAAATGGCTTCGCTTATCATGGAACTGCCCGAGGTGCGGCGTTTTAAGGATGCGAGATGGACAGCAAAAATCACTGGGAAGAAGCTTGTCGATGTGCGCCAGCGCATCCAGGATTTGTCCATGCTGGATGCCGCGTTGGCAACACTGGTACAGCGCTGCTCGACGTCGAAAGGCAAGGTGTCGTGCCCACTCATCGACACACTCATGAACGGCGGTGAGCTGACCCAGTGAGCGCGTCAGCGCGAGGCGTGCCGGTAGCACACACCACCACCGACACAACCGTGACAGGGCTCACCAGTGTGACGGGTCCGGCGGTCAGCAGGCAACCCGAGCTTTGCCGGCAACCGCAACGCAAGAGGCGCAATCATTTCGTCTCTGGGACGTCTAACAATAACGCTGTGCTTATCTCTGGGTAGACCGTAACGTTGAAAGTTATTCGCCGATATCTGCTCGCGTCGAGCTTGTTACTGGTCGTCAGTGCCGCTTTCGCCGGCGAGCAGCCGTTCAACCAGGCCCGGTTCGACAGGCTGAACGCCGACAGGAAGCCAAACATCGTCTACTTCCATGCGACCTGGTGCCCGACCTGCAAGGTCCAACAACCCATTGTGGACCGTCTGGCAGCGAGCCCGGAAATGAAAGACGTGACCATTTTCATGGCCGACTACGACAAGGAAGTTGCCCTGAAGCGGACGTTGAAAGTGACTCAGCAGTCGAGTTTCGTTGTTTTCAAGGGTGGCCACGAGGTTGCGCGCTCTACGGGGCAGACGCGCGAACAGGACATCAAGAACACGTTCGCCAAAGCCCTGTAATGGACTTCACGCTGGGTACCTACGTGCTCGGGTTCCTGGCCGGAACCCTGACGACGTTGTCACCGTGCGTGCTCGCCCTCGTTCCCATACTCGTTGCGTCGGCATTGGCGGCACATCGGCTGGGGGTCGTTGCACTCTCCGCTGGATTAGGCGTGTCGTTCTCGGTCATCGGGATTTTCGTGGCCAGCGTCGGCGCGTCGCTGGGTGTGGATGGTGAACTCTTTCGTCGCCTGGCCGCCGTGCTGATGATTTTGTTTGGGCTCGCGATGTTTTCCCACCGATTGCAGGCCGTTTTCAACCGCGCGGCCGCTGGAATCGGTGGCCCGGGTCAGAACTGGTTGAGCAGGATACGAGGCGACACCCTGTCAGGCCAGTTCGCGGTCGGACTGCTTCTGGGAGCCGTCTGGAGTCCCTGCGT
>NZ_WOEZ01000037.1 GCF_013177735.1 Paraburkholderia elongata
CGTTTTGCGAAACGGTGACACCGGGCAGCGTGGCGAGGGCTTGCGTGATACTCGGGTCGATCGGAGACAGACGCTCGAGATCGGTGCGCGTCAGGACCTGAGTCGTGGCGAACCGTTGGTCGAACGATTGCGGCAGATGTTGCGTGTCGCCGGTGACGAGAATATTCGGCAACCGGGTTTCGGCCTGAGTCTGCTCAGGCTGCGGCAACGACGCGTCGTCCGCGGCCTGTGCGACCTGACACGCCAAGACGGACAGGCCTGACGTGATGATGAATTGACGGAACTTCATACTAGGATGTGCTCGTTCTTGTAGATAATGGGCAGCCTGGTGGCGGCCATAAGCCTTAACGTTCAGCCGGATAGGATTCCAGCTCGTCGTAGCCCTTCACGAACAGGGGATGACCGCGAAAAACGACGAACGTACAGATCCTTGCGCGTCTATTGAAGGCGGCGAGAGCGCTATCAATGCCGATGACGCGTTGGCGCATGGCTCCCTGTGGCGAACCGATTTGAACAGCAGTGGACATGACAGATCCTGAGGTGTGAGCTGTCGTTGCAACGGGCGACCGCATAGGCGGTGCTTGCACATCGGGACACCCCGCCCCGGTGCGGCTGCGCAGACCTCGGTTTGATGGCAGGTCTCCTGGCTCGCGGGTCAACGTCAGGTGCCGACCTTCCCGGGAGTTCCAGTGGTCATGAGTGGCATAGACTCGCCGCTTACAGTTGCGGGGGCAGCCGCAGACTTGGAGCATGACTGCTCGTACTGCGTTCCCTTTTGATCCCGGTGACGGGAACCATCAGTGCGAAAGCGTACCGATGCGTAGTGGGTGCCGTCAACCACTACAACGTTTGCGGTGCGCTATCCGTCATTATTATGGTTTCCTTATTCTTCGGCGAAATGCTCTGATAGCTTTTTTGGCCCACGACTACGACTGCTCAAAATTTTCGCGCGGCGTCGCCGTGTCTCAACTCGCGATCGGTCTCGTCGGAGAACTACGGCGCGTCGGTTTCGAGAAGAGCTTATTCCCAGCAAGACGCCACGAAACCGATCAGGCTGTCGTCTGCGCGGCGTGCATAAGACTCGCCGGATTCAACATTACGTATCTCGCCAGTCGCTCGGCGTGTAAGTGGAACAGGCAGCGCGAATGTCGAATCGCTGACGTGACCAACGATGATCAGAGCACCCCAGGACTGCTTGCGCGCGTAAGAGACCACTTCGTTATCATGTAGACTGGAAGGCGTTGGCTGGATACCTGAGTACCGCGGTGCGAAGTCATCGTCGGCAAAGTAGGCGAACAATCGACATGTGTTCGACAGTTGAACCGCCTGCCTCCTGGTCACATCGGCAAGCGTTCGACTGAGATTTCAGACTATCCTTCCCCGCCGAAGACACTGAAATTTTCCTAGCATTGCGCCTAATCAATCTCCTTTAACGAGACGATCCCTGAGATTCTTTACTTGTCAACCTCGCGCTCCGATTGCCTTTTTTTTGCTACTGGTATTGGGCATATCTCAAGATGCCGTGCAAAAATCTTATGGGAATGTGCCATGTAGCATCTTCTCGCTATTTTGAATCAACATTTCATAACGTCAGCGAGCATTCGCGTGCCGCAGATAGCCATCTCCAACGCATCACTGGCCGTGGATGGTGACCTATAGCGAGCTTTTCGAATGAGCGAAAGGTGTTCAATACGTTCTATCGGAAACCCTTGTCGTAGCAATGCTCGGACTGTATCGTCGGAATCCCTGACTCGGCGTGAAAACTTTTAGGAACTAGATATGGATATGACCGTTGAAGATAGAATCAACATGGTGTTCAATTGGTTCGATGGCGCACCTCCCGGACACAGGTTCGACATCCGGAGTACCGTTGAACTCGAGACTGGACAGGAAAATCCCGCGTTTGCTCAGTTTGTTCGCAATCTCCCGCATATTCGATCGATGTCTGAGAATGGATGGATTACGCTGGAGGGCCGATCCGTCGTTTTGACCGAGGCTGGGCATCTGGAGATGCAACGCCGCAATGGCAAAAACCTTTGAAAAGCCAACTAACATAGAAACGGAGATGCGATGGCCATAACTGCACGCAAGCGCGAGCGTAAAGCGATTCAGCGCCTTCGAACCAAGAGACGGGCGGCCAAAAGAAGCCGAGATGACCAGACTTACTCTACGCTGACCGCGGAAATCGAGAAGGCGACGATTGGCAAGTCAACCACTGCAGGTCCGTCTCTCCAAAGCACAAAGAGGAAGCCCAATACAACAACCAGTGGCTCCATCAAGGTGTAGCTGAAAGGCAAACGATTCAATAGGACTTACCCAACGGCGGTGGTCGGGCGGCCCATACATGCGGCTCATCGTCGTTGAGACTTTCTGCTGACGTCCTCTATGCACTGACCGAACTCATGCTCAACACCGCGACAGATCGAAATTGCGCTGCAACGTTATCGTGGTCACACGCGCAATCATGCTGCTTTCTGGCACCAATCGCTCGGTAGCTCGACCGCCACACGATCCACTGTCGGGGCCTTCTGGCCCGGCGGCCCTTCGCCGCCGGGTCATGCAATCTCGAGCTGACTCACTACCGTTCAGTCATTCAATGCCGGCTCGCGGCTTGCGGGGTCTCGCTGGGGTTCATCGCGCGATCCCACGGCCGAGTTGAAATCAGTGCCGACAGGGGCGCCCCACGCTGGCATCGGCGTAATCGGCGCCGCAGGCCGCTCGTTGATCGCAAGGCTGAGCAGTTCGGGCCGCGCATAGTGGCCAACCGAATCCATCATGCGCTTACGCTTGGTAATCAACGACATGTCGAGATCTGCAATCACCATGCCTTCACCCTCACGCAATGGCGCCGCCAGATGCTGCCCTTCAGGCGACACGATCGCAGTATTGCAGCCGCCGCGTAGCGCCTTCTGCAGGTTTGTGTCGGGGGTGATCGAGGCGATCTGCGCTTCAGTCAGCCAACCCGTCGCATTGACAACGAAGCAGCCCGATTCTAGTGCGTGGTGCCGGATCGTCACTTCGATCTGCTCGGCGAAGATGGGGCCCACCAGCGACCCCGGAAAATGGCTGCAGTGAATCTCTTCATGCTGCGTCATCAATGCATAACGGGCAAGCGGGTTGTAGTGCTCCCAGCAGGCGAGCGCGCCCACGCGCCCCACGCCTGTCTGCACAACTTTCAACCCCGCTGCATCGCCTTGCCCCCAAATCATCCGTTCATGATACGTCGGCGTTATCTTGCGGCGCTTGAGTACCAGCTGCCCGTCCACGTCGAAGATTAGTTGGGCGTTGTACAAGCTGCCATGATCGCGCTCGTTCACTCCGAGTATGACTACCATGCGATGCAATCGTGCTCGCTCGGCGACCGCCTGCGTAACGGGGCCCGGCACCACCACCGCCTCTTCGTAAAGTTTCATATGGTCGGCGCCTGCCGCAACTGGCGTGCGCACGAACGAGAAGTACGGGTAGTACGGAACGAAGGTCTCGGGAAAGACGATCAGTTGCACGCCTTCGCGTGCCGCCTGATCGATCGCCTCGCAGACCTTATTAAGCGTGCCGTCGATGCGCTCGAAGTCCGGTGAAATCTGGACTGCAGCGGCACGGACGATGCGTTTCTCAGACATGGTGATCTCCGCCTTAAGAGGGGGTAAATGTGTTTAGAGGGACGATATTTCCCAAATCTAGAGGTGTAATAGAGCGTCGGTACAATGCATAGCAAGCCGACGCCTTAAGAAATAGCGCCACCTGCTGAAGATGGAAGTGCGTCGGTGTGATCCACTTCGCGACGTTTGGGCCGGAGAGGAAACTTCCTGCCTCTCCGGTCACCCAACTACCGGAAGCGGCTGGCGGTGTTATTACAGCGTCCAGGTGGTAACCACGATCGCGCGCTCCTTCCAGGCCTGGATGTTTGCATCCAGCACGTCGAGCGGGTTGATTGCCTTGACACCCGGGATAAGGTCATCCTCGCGCATCCCGTACAGCGCACCCATCGCGAACCGGCATGCGTAGATTTTGGCGCCCTCATCCATCAGGGTCTTAAGTTGCTTGTTGTAGCCAAGATTGCCGGCAAAGCCCTCGGTGCCGACTGCCGGGTAGCCACGCGAGGCTGCCGCCATAAGCACGCCCGGGCCGAACAGGATGAACGAAAGCTCGAAACCCTTGCGCTGCAATCGCGTTGCAGTAAGCATGTTCACGAATCCGACTGAACCCTCGAAGGGAACGGTGTGCATGAAAACGTACGCCTTGTCGCCTGGCGACGCCTTGTAGTCGGGGAAAACCTTTTCCTCAACGTTGAACAGAATGTCCCCGCTTTTCGGCGGGTCGATGGTAACTGTCTTCGGCACGGTGACTCCTCATTGGTTGTGGGTCAGTGTTTGCCCGGAGTCACAAACTCCGGGCGGAACGCCTCTTCTACGGCTTCGGGGGGCGTGATCCCTGCTTTGGCCATACCTGTCGGTGACTACCGGGAAGCGCTTGCATAGCTGCACGTCGCAGCCCCCACGGCAGCGCCCGATAGATAGGCACAAAAACCTGCATCCAGAAGCGATCCTTCAGGCTACGCCGAGCGGCGCACATATCGATACCAAATTTCCGCGCCATGCGGGCCTGAGCATCACAAAGTAGGTAGTACTCCGAATTTGATCGGAGCCAACTCGGGAATGACATGACTAATCCTCCTGTCAGAATTTCTTCATCACTTCCAGCGCAGCCATGTTGATCGGCTCGTTAAGCGCTCCGATCGCGGGCGAGTACACGTTCTCCATGTTGGCCAGTTCATCGATCGTGATCCCGGCACGGATTGCGACACCCAGAAAGTCCGCCCGTTCCTTGACACCTTCGCCGCCAACCATCTGCGCCCCGATCAGCCGATGTGTCGCCGGGTCCGCCAGCAGTTTCACGGTGATCGGCTTGACCCCCGGGAAGTAGCGCGCCCGCGTGATGCCGTTGGCAACCCCGCTCACGAACTTGATGCCGATCGCAGCCGCCGAGGTTTCACCAAACGAAATGCCACCGATCATCCATTCCCCGGCCAGCATCGCCCAGGGCACGTAGACTGGCTGGTACTCACGGTTGCCGCCGGCGGCATTCATGCCCGCCGCCTTACCCTGGGCATAGGCATGGCTGCCCGACAGACCCTGCAGGGGGACATTGGTGACGCCATGCGGAATCTCGGTGCAGTCTCCTGCAGCAAAAACATCGCGTGCCGAGGTACGCATGTGGGAGTCAATTACAATGCCGCCCGTGCTGCCCAACTCGATGCCGGCCGCCTTCGCGAGCGCATTGTTGGACACCTTGCGCGTCCCGATTATCGCCAGCTGTGCGGGAATCCTGCCGGCCGTGGTATCGACATGCGTCAGCGTCCCGTTGCCACCGAATGCCGTCACGCGCTCTCCCCACATCGTCGTGACGCCGGCAGCCTCCCAATCCTTGCGAACCGGAGCGATGATGTCCGGATCGACCACACCCGCCATCGGCCACGGCCCGGGGTCGACCACCGTCGTCTTGATACCCCGGTGAACGAGTGCCGACACCATTTCCAGCGCAATCGGGCCGCACTCGACAATCACCGCATCCTTGACCGTATCGAGGTACTTGTCCCACTCCATCGCCCGGCGGATGTTCTTGACCTCGTAGATACCTTTCAGGCCGTGCCGGTCCAGACCAGTATCTGCGTAGTTCCAGCCACTACCGATGACCAGCCGGTCATAACTGACCTTTGCTCCACCTCGCACCTTGATCGTGTGGCCTCGGGTGTCAATGGATTCGACTGACGTCGTATAGTGAACGTTGATGCCCTGGTCCTGATACTGCTGCTTGGTCGCAAGAAACAGCTTCTCGAACGATTCGATTTCCTTGCCGTGCACGAAGGGAATCCCGCACGGACTGTAGGCTACGTCCTCAAACTCCGTATAAACATCCATCTTCGCTGACGGGTTCACCCCCAGCGCCGCGCCTGCCGCACCCAGCCCTGCAGGCCCTCCTCCAATCACGACAATTTTCACGGCCGACTCCTTCCATTTCCGGTGACAACGTTATTTCTTATCCGACACATGTCATTTCCTATGGTATATGCCCCGAGACAAACATGTCAATCGGCGCACACTCGAAACAAACCCTGGTTACCCGCTCTCTGCGCCGTACTGGCGGAAGTCAATCATCGGCTCTCTAATGTTCAAGCCGCACCGTTCCGATGGATGCACAATCGCGGGCACGTAACGGTCGACAGCGCGCGTCGCAACTCCTACGGCACAGCATCCGAAGCTCTACTTGGCGATCGTCGGCATGTGCAGCGCGGGTCGTAAAGGGTTATCACCGGCTGCTTTGATTAGAGGGGAAAGTCTTTCCGGCTAGGCTCGGGCGTCAATGGCGGTCAGTAGACCAGACCGCAATCAAGGTCGCTATCCGAAACGCATCCTGCCGCTCGGGCTACCGGCCTCTGCACAATCCCCTTGGGCCACAGCGGCAACGAGACAAACCCGCGATAGAGCGGCGACGCGATCCAGTCGTCTTGCTCCTCAGCGATCTGCAAATCAGGCCACCGCCGAAGGAGCGCTGCGATGGTCGCTTCAACCTCCATCAACGTCAATGTTGCTCCAATACAGACGTGAGGACCCGAACCGAACGACAACGGCATCCCTACCTGCCGATCAAGCCGCAGTTCGTCCGGGTCCTCATATCGCTCCGGGTCGCGATTTGCTGCGCCAATGAGAGGAAGCACCAGATCACCGCGCCGTATTTGCATCCCGTATAGACTGAAGTCGCAGTTTGCACGCCGCCCTGTGTATTGGACGGGGCTGTCCCAGCGAAGCAGTTCACGTGCTGCGCTTTTCAGCAGGGAGTGGTCGGACTTCAATGCCTCCCAGGTCCGTCGATGGCGCAGAAGCCAATACACTGCGGTTCCAAGTAGATGACGTGTCGTTTCGTGACCTGCGAACAACAGCATCGCGCACTGCGCAAGCAGCTCCGGACCTTCCTTGATTTGACCGGACTGCTGCGCATTCACGAGCACACCCAGCAGGCCTTCGCCTTCTGAATATCGGCGGTCACGAATGACGGATTCGAAGTACCGGCCCATCTCTACGATACTGCGCAACGCCCTCTGCGTTTGGTCTTCATCTGGAAACCCAGCACCGATGAAGGTTGCGAGGTCCGCAGACCAAGTCAGGAATTCCGACTGATCTACATGCGAGAGCCCGAGCAGTTTGGCGATCACTCGCGCAGGTAGCAACCTCGCAAACCCGGCGATGAAGTCAAAGGGTTCACGGCAATCCCCTCGTTCGATGTCGCTGAGCAGTTCCTCAATGGTCACGGACACGTAGGGCTTGAGCGCTTCAATCGCGTCAGGCCGAAATCCAATCTGCATCGCACGACGCAGGCGCGGGTGACTCGGCTTATCAACGAACAGCATGGCACGAGCAAACAGTTGCTGAAGTCCGATCAGCTCACGTCGACGTTCACTTCCTTTGGGCGCATTTCGCATCACCCAACCACCCGTGCGTTGTGCCGAAAGCCGCGTGTCTCGAAGCGCAGACTGCACGCCGTCGTAGCTCGTCAATAGCCACGCGCCCCCAAATAGCTCATCGGTCCAATGGATCGGTCCACGGCCCCGCCATTCGGCATACAACCCGTACGGGTCGCGAGCCAACGCATTTCCTATTACTAGGGACGGTCTCCGCGCCATGTGCTGTTCCACTCAAAATTCCTCATGTCAGGTAGTCGAACTTGCGAAATGCACCTACCGATTTTGCTAAACGATGGCTGGCCAACCGACTTACAAGCCGACCAGTAAGCCGCTCCCGGTGGGACGGGCTTCGACCGATACTCCTACGTCGAGGCAGCGCTTGCTTCCACGGCGATATCAACGTCGGATCGCAGCGTATTGGTTACGTAACAGATACGCTCCGCAGCGCGCACAAGCTTGTCTACCTCCGCCGGATTGCAGCCCAGTCGGCTCACGATATTGATTGCGCGAAAGCGAGGACCGTCGTACGTGCCCGTCACCGTCACCGAAAGGCTGTTCAGCTCGACAGATTGCTTTCGAGCGCTATACGCCACGGCAAGCGAAAAGCAGGAAGCGACAGACGCGAGGAACAAATCCGTTGGTTGCGGGCCACTATCGGTTCCGCCCACGCTCTTAGGTTCATCGACGACGATGACGAAAGACTGCGCCGCGACGTCGCAACGCAGACCGCCGCGCCAGACGCCTTCAACTGAGCGCTGGGAAGTTATCTGAGGAGTAGCAAGACTCGTCTTTTCGGTCATGGTTGTGGTGGCATTCCTTGAGACGGTGAGAAAGTTGAGGATCCGTTCACATAGCTCCAGCGTCGCCACCGGCCTGCGCTTGACTGCCATCGACGAGACAATTCAGTGGATGACGCTGCTCCAAGCCGTTAAGGGCAGCACCGAGGTTGAGACCCGAAACATCCATCAGTGCCAGTCCCAGTGCCAATGCTCGACCATGCCAAGGAATCAGAACTGTGGGTTCGCCAAGCGCGATCTCGACAGTTCCCCGGATTTGCATTCCACCCGTGCCATCGATTCGATCCATCCCAACCTCCGCCTCTTAAGTGATAGCAAGTTTATTGATCGGCAACGTGTCTCGTATACTATAGTAAATACCAGGTCTCGTAATGGATTGGACGCGACGGGATCTTGCCGTATGGCATGGCTGGTCAGCACCCCAATTCGAGATCACCTTGGCATAGTTTTTCTTTGTATGCAGGCGGTCCGCTTGTTAAACACGGGCACTGGTAGGTGTAGTGGAACCCACTAGACGACGCTGGATTCCGTGCTCCAACCCTCTAACCGATCCCTTGAGTTTGCGTAGAATTTTGCACAAAACAAGCTTATAAAACCCGCTTATATGTGTCGACTTCCTTTGCCGGCAAGTGGACTACGTCGAGTCTTATGATTCGGTGGAGGTCCATAGCACCTCGGTCATCGTGAAACGAGACTACCGGTCCGCCGCGCCCTCTGGCGCACAAGAGCGCGCTGAGATCAACGGCGTCGCTGGCGGTAATGGATCGAGTGACTTTTCGATGGCAGAAACGTTTCCTTTAGTAGACAGAGAGAATTGCTCGTGATAAAAAGAGAATCAACGGCCCGTCAAGCAGAGCCGCCATGAGACCCGTTCAGGAGGAGGATCATCCGTGTTAGAAACTGCCGAGACTCGTCGCAAAATCGCGACCATTGAAGATGGAACAAGATTGTCGGATCTGATCCTTGACCTGCAGGCACAGGGCATCAAGATCAAGGCGCCGTTCGAGCGCCGGCCAGGCGGCGCAGGTCCATCCGACGCTGGAATGCTGTGGATAGAAGGCTCCCCCGTGACCGTGCCAGTCGACGCGGCCTATGTCACGGAGAGCCCGTATACGCTCGAAGCCGAAGACCTCGGCCACGGGATCTACCGCAACGGTGTCCGGGTCGCCGCCGCAATGCCGGCAAATCGCCCGAAGTTCTACGACCTAAGCACTGCCGACGGAACACCGTACTGGAAGCTCGCACTGATGCATCTAGACTCCCTGGCCAGCACCGTGTTACAGACATGCGCCTACTGGGGCAACGACGACCAGTGCCGCTTTTGCGGCATCGGAGTCTCGCTCGCCTCCGGAAACACAGTAAAGGTTAAACGACCGGAGCAACTGGCCGAAGTGGCCGCAGCCGCCGCCCGGCTGGACGGCGCGGTGGACATCACGCTCACCACAGGCTCCACCCGTGCGAAAGACCGAGGCGCCTTGTATGTCGCCCGTTGTGGCAACGCAATGAAGGAAGCCTCAGGCTTGCCCGTTGAGGTGCAGTTCGAGCCACCAGAGGATCTTTCGGTCATCGATCGCGTCGCCGACCTAGGCATCGATTCCCTTGGCATCCACATCGAGACCTTTGACCCCGCAGTCCTGGCTCGAGTCGCTCCTCCGAAGGCACGCACAGGCATTGAACGGTACTTCGAGACTTGGGAATATGCGGTCAAACGGTTTGGCGAAGGGCAAGTCAGCACCTACGTCATTCTCGGAATGGGCGAAGATCCCGAACTCACCGTAGCGGCATGCAAGCGGGCCATCGATATTGGCGTCTATCCGTTCCTCGTCCCGCTGCGGCCTGTCCCCGGCAGCCTCATGGCGGACGCGCTCCCGCCGCCCCGTGAATACACAGAACGCATCGCCCGCCTCGTTGCCCCCTATCTCGTCGAACGTGGCATCACTGCCGACAAGGTGTCGGCAGGTTGCGCACGATGCCAGGCGTGCTCGGTGGTTGGCGCAATGGAGCAGACTCTCACGCTGTCGGGCCCAATCAGCCGCGGGCGTCCTGTAATTCCGATCCGGTCATGAACGATCCACTAATCGCCGTGTGGCGCGCTAGCCCAGCAAACTTGGCCGCTCACTTCGCCATCAGGCACCGCGTGTTCGTCAACGAGCAAGGTGCCTTGGTGTTCACTGACGTAGACCGCTGGGACGCCGATGCGCAAGTCGTGCATGTGCTGGCCGCCCGTGGGGATAGCTGCGCAGGAACCGTCAGACTTTACCCGCTTGATGCTCACGGGCGCTGGCGCGGTGACCGACTGGCCGTGCTCAGACAGCACCGCGCATCGCTCGTTGGCGCCCAGCTCGTGCGCTTTGCTACCGCCACCGCGGCGGCGCAAGGCGGCAAGTTGATGGAGGCAAACGTGCAACTCGCCAACGTCACGTTCTTTGAGCGCTTGGGCTGGTGCTGTGACGGCAACGTCTATCCCTATCTCGGTCTCCCACACCAGCCGATGGTGTTCGATCTCTCGAAGGCAGGGCCACTTGACTGGCCGGGGTGCCCCGACTCCCTGACGCTCGATACTCCGATCGAAGTCAATAATGAACTTCTCTGCCCAGCCTGACAGGTCATCATCTGTCACCGCAGCGACAGCACGACCCTCACCTGGATAGGCCAGTTACTGACGCACTTGTCAGAGCCAGCTATACCCCGGCAACCGTCGTCAACAAGATCGGTCCTGACACAGAGGTTCCTCGAGCCCGGCTCTGCAATCTCTCAATGAAAAATGCTATGCCCAAAAGCTTAAAGGCTGTTGCGAAAATACCGTATCGCGAGGGAGTCGGTGACGAACGAGCGGTAGCAGGCAGGCAACACCTTGCGGCGTGCCGCTGAACGACACGCCCCCTTGGAGGGAGACGCGACGGGGAGAATTGTTGCCGTTGACGCCTAGAGTAAACGGTTCGGTACCTCGTGGAAAGGAAGGACACGAAGGACAGCTTTAAATTAGCCGACTATCGTGGTGTGAGCCGTTAAGGATAGTCACGGGATGACAATGAATACGGTACTGAATTCGGATGATTTATTGATACCGATCGGCCATCGGAGAATGTGCATGTTGCCCCCCCCTTGTCAGATGAAGACTGGAATCGGGTTTCTCACCTGTTTCCTCACGACACCTCGGCACGTTTTGGTCGACCTCGCCGACACCCTCGCGAGATTTTCGAGGCGATTTTATGGGTCTTGGAGAATCGTGAGAAGTGGCATCACCTGCCTCAACACTACCCTCCTCAGCAGACGTGCTATATCAAATGGCTGCAGTGGCGCCGGGCCGGTATCATGTCCCAAGCGTTTGCCTTGCTTGGCATAGGAAATTTAACTCACGATGGCCGTTGAACGATTCGGTGAAGTCATCTTATAAGCCCTCTTGATTTGTCCAACAGGAAGCGATGGCTAAAGAGCTCATAGACCGCGAACTGCGGTCACTTATCGAGCCAATGTGGCCAGCTCGACCGGGCGCGTGCCATCGTCGAGAGGTCATCCGTATACGCGATGGTTTCGGACAAAACCGGCCCGAACCCGACGGACCGGTTCATCCTCGGCAGCAAACGGCACCTCTTCGTCGATGCGCAAGGCATTCCACCTACGGTCATCCTGACAGGCGCGAGCGGCCACGACATCACCAACCTTGACGCGCTCCTCCGACGCACAGCCGGTATAGGCGACCGCGGCGGGAAGCCAAATGGTGATCGATGGCTATGGTCGTTGCCGCCCGTAAGAATCGTCGAAGCGCACGATGTCGTCCTCGCCGAGGTACGAGCCGGACTGCACTTCGATGATTTCGAGCGGCGTCTTCCCCGGATTTTCGAGACGGTGGACAACCCCCAACGGAATATAAGCTGACTCGTTTTCGGAGACAATGAAGCATTCTTCACCGCGTGTGACGAGTGCGGTACCGCGCACGACGATCCAATGTTCAGCGCGATGATAGTGCATTTGCAGCGATAGTCTTGCTCCGGGGTTTACAACAATGCGTTTGACCTGGAAGCGCTCGCCAGCATCGACCGAATCATAGTGGCCCCATGGGCGGTTAACCTTCCGATGGCATGCGGCTTCAGTGCCTCCCGCGGCGTGAATCCGAGAGACAATTTTCTTTATGTCCTGCACTCGCGATTTGTCAGCAACCAGGATTGCATCGGCGGTTTGAACGACAACGAGATCGTGAGTTCCCACACACGCAATCAGGCATCCTTCCGAATGCGCCAAGGTCGATGCTGCGTCTTCGAACATCACATGACCGCGACCGACGTTGTTATTCTCATCCTTCGGCAAGGTCTGCCAGATTGCATCCCAGGAGCCGACATCCGACCATCCCGCTTTCAGTGGCACGACCACGCCACACACCGATTGATCACTGCCGAGCTTTTCCATTACGGCGTAATCGATCGAGTTCGACGGCGAAGCTGTGAATGCGTCACTCTGTAACCGGTAGAAATCACCATCCTCCTTGCCGCCAGCGTAGGCCACTTTGCACGCGTCGTAAATCGCCCGCTGGAAATGCTCGATTGCCTTCAACCAAGTCGACGCGCGCATGATGAAAATGCCGCTGTTCCACAAGTATTCCTGCGACTCGAGGTAGCGCAGAGCCAGCTCAGGATCCGGTTTTTCGACGAATCGATCGAGCCTGTACGCACCAAGTCGGCCTGCGTTTTTAAGCTGCGCCCCAAGCCTGATGTAGCCGTAACCTGTCTCAGCGCGCGTCGGCACAATTCCCATAGCAACGATATGATTGGCCGCAGCGTATGGCACGCCATCTACCACAGCAGCGTGAAATCCGTCGATATCCGTAATGGCGTGATCTGCAGGCATCACTACCATGATGCCATCCTGATCTTGCGCGACGATTGAAAGCGCCGCGACGGTCAGCGCAGGGGCGGTATCGCGCCGCGCGGGTTCAAGTATTAACGTGGCGGCCCTCCCGCTCGTGCGCATTTGCTCGGCGGTCGTGAAGCGGTGCGCCTCGTTGGCGACCACGATTAGTTGCCCGGCAAGCGCGTAACTGGCTTCGAGTGATTCAAGCCGGCGGGCGGTCCGTTGCAGCAACGAGTCCTCACCTAGCAGGTTGATCAACTGCTTCGGGTGCTGTTCCCGTGATAGAGGCCATAGCCGTGTGCCAGAGCCACCGGCCAAGATCACGGGATGGACCTTGAGCCCGACGTTCAAGGCTGCGGCTGTGGGTGACCCGGTGTCGATGGGGAGTTCACTAACCGAAGCAATCATCATGACCTCCTTGAGGTAGTGTCGATAGGTCGGCTCATTGGGGACAGTCAACTCTGGCATGAGCGCCTTGGCTGGCTGACGTGGAAGCGTCGATCGGGCCACTGATGAAAGATTCGAGGTCGCGGGACCCGGACATCTGCGATCCACTTCATCCCATTCCGTGTCGAGGCGTTCTTGTAACCGCGCCGCCACGGATCAATGACAGAGAGGCGAAATTCAGCACTACGCCTTCTCGCCTTCCCGATGAGACTAGCCAAGCGAGATATCTCCCGGATCTTAGGTAGGAAGCGTCTCCGCGCGCCAAGGTCTCAGACCACGCCGGAGCGCCGCGATATCCGCATGTATCGCGCTCCGCCGCGTTGCCCTCCGTATGCACAAATCTGCACTTGGGATAACGTTCTGCCGTGGCCCAATGACTGGTCCTCGCTCCCCTTGAAACGCTCCACCGGGGCTTCACGGCACGCGGCGCATGACTCGGGAAAAGGTGATTGGCTAAATCTTCGTAGTCGGGGACTTTCACCCTTTACTCCTCACCGCTCTCCCGGCGACACTATGCCGATATGGCCAGAACAACATGATTTGCCAGATCTTCGATCGACATGAAGATGCGGTCGGGCTGGGCAAGCTCGATCGGCTCGCCATGGTTGTAGCCATAAGGTACTGCCCAAGCTGTAATCCCTGCGTTACGCGCGGTTTGTACGTCGATGCGAGAATCGCCGACATGCGCCGCGTCTTCCACCGATACGGCAAGTTGCTCGAGAACGTGAACGATCGGCAGAGAATGTGGCTTCTTGTATGGAAGGCTGTCCCCCGCGATCACCATATCGAAATGCGGCAACAATCGGGTCGCTGCCAACAGATTCTGCGCAAATTGCTCTTCCTTATTAGTGACAACAGCCATCCGCACGCCAGCTTGCTGTAGCGTGACCAGTCCCTTTTCCACCCCCGGATAAGGCTGAGCCAGTGTACCAACCGAATTTTCGTATTCTCGAATGAACACCGGCATGACGTCCTGTAGCCAAGATTCCAGAGCATCTTCCGGCAATGCTGGATCAACGGACGCGAGAACCTGTCGCATCAATTCGCGCGTGCCCTGTCCGATAAATCCGATAACAGATTTCATTTCTAGGGGCGGTATCCCGTACGAAGCCAACGTGAGGTTGACTGCGGCCGTAATTTCCGGCGCGGAGTCGAGCAATGTGCCGTCGAGATCAAAAGTAACGAGACGTTTCTGCATAGTGTAAATGCTCCTTAATCAGGGCCCTTGGCCGATTTTTGTGAGATCGCTTCCAGAACATCGCCGCAATAACCCGAAGGTGCCCGAACGGGGTAACGCCGCACTTCTGCTGCGATGTACCGCGCTACGGTCGCCACGATCTACCCGAAGCCGATCGAGATTGCAATCGCATTGGTCTTGAGGGTGGATTTCGACTCCAGCGACGCGACCACCTGCCGGTAGCCACGACTGGAATCAGGGTTCATGGTCAAGTCACGGGCTACCGTGAGTTTATTCATATGCCCTTCGATAACGAGCTGCTCGATAGAGCTTGGTCAGCTTATTGAACGTCGGAGCGTGGTGAGCGAAAACCACGTGTGTGATGACCGATACGCCTCCTCAGAATCCCCGCGCCACACACTTTGTGCACCGCAAGGCTGATCCGGCCACCGGGCGCCTCCTCCGTTACGGCCGTATCCGCGAGCAATGGTTGAGCCGGAACCAGCTGGACAATTTCTTCCTACTGCCTCGACCTGCGAGCCGTTGCGATCCACAATGACAATGCGCCACTTTGGCAAATCATTGGACCCATTGCTCTCGCCATCGCCTTCTCGCACTGCTCATCCTGGATGCGCCCACTGCCCCTCACGGCTGAGGGTATTTCCCTGCCGGCGAAACGACGCAATCCTGGCAGCACCTACCCCCCTGCTGCCTGTCTAGCTTGCAAGTACTACGCCACAGCACGATAGTAGTATAGTAAAAACATGTCGTATATGAAACGATCTTTATCGTATCATAGACAAATGGAATCACGGGCACAAGAGGAAGCAATCATGACTGAAGGCACTACCAGCATCGAAGCGGCGCAACTGTCGTGGGCAGAATGCGAGAGACATCTGTATCCCATTGCCGCCTCAGATCCGTTGCGCTACCAGCAGATCATCGTGGCTGTGCGCGCCCTGGCAGACGAGATGCACGCGGCGGAATCGGTCGAGCAGCTGATAGCCATGTGGCCACGGGCAACCGCAATGTTCTCATCCGTCGCGGCTGCGCGAGGCCTTCAGGCACAGGCTCTTCCCCGGGAGCAGATTGCGGGGGCCGCATTCGCGCTGCGCGAGCGCGAGATCAGAGAGCACATTCAACGCAGCGTGCGACGAGGCCGCATCGAGGCTGCACGTGAATCTGGCGCCGCCTGGGTGGTGCTTGATGAGTCCGGCAAGCTTGATTCCGGCTTGCTCGCCCCCTATCGATGTACCGAAATGCATGTGGCATCTGGGCTCGCCGTAATCTCGCAGGTTCAACCGGATCCAGAGCACGGCGCGGCAATGTTCGTCGTATCGGTCGTCAAACTCGCTCCGCTGACCGGTGAGTTGCTCGATGCAACCCCGGGCATTGAAGACTGGACGGAGCACGCCCGTGCCGAGGATTTCATGGTCCACCGGCAGGTCATTCGCGATCGCATCAGTTCGCGACAGATCGCGAATGCAGGATGAGTGCCCCTCACTTCCCCGGACCGCTTCCTTTGGTGTCGTTTCCCATAGTAGACGTCGATAACTGGTCATGATAAAAAGCGAAGCCGGTGGTCAGCCGTAGGCAGCCGCCATAAAACTGGTTCAGGAGGAGGATCACCCGTGTCGTCAACTGCTGACGACCTTCGCAAAATCGAGGCTTGAGCTAACCGCGAAAGGAACCTCACGGAAACGCTACCCGTTGTTGATGCGCCCAATGATAGAGTTGAAATTCGCGAAGACCACCTAGTGTGGTGAGTTAAAAGGCCGTCTAATTTTAGCTGGTGCGCATTGTCGGCCGTTCCCGATTCGGTGGGAATATGCGCCATGCGCCGTCTTGATGGCGAAAAAAGAATAGTGCAACGGGACCCGCCGCCGTTAAGGTCTCGACGCATACGTAGCATTCGTGTTTGGATCGTCTGTTTCTGAACTCAATGACTCGAAGCCCGTTCGCAGGATCTGGGGCAAGCCAGTGCTCGACCATCTCGCGCAACGAGTTTTTCGCACTATTCACGACTTCTCCTTCATCGTATTTGATGCCGCAGTCCTGCTTAAGCTCGTGTGATACAACTTGTCCCACACCGACAGAATCCCTTCCTTCAATCGCCATGTTTAACTGCGAACTTCTAACTCGGGACACCAGGCTGTGAACGCTGAGATCGTCGGTGCAACTCCGGCCAGCGCTGGCATGCCGTAGTGACAGATGTGTGAACACAACACGAGTCGCTCGGTAAACGAACGGGGATTGACCTCATCCTAGGAACAGAGATCAACGAGCAGCTTGCGCGCTCGGCCGGAATGCTCTCGTGGCATCGACGATATTGCAGCCGATGCCACGGGAGCGTAGCGCTCGAAGCATCCAGCATCCGTTCTGTCCGGCTTCCTAGGTGACAACCAAGCAGAGGTGCGAAAACAGCGAGCACTTCCGTTTGTGCTCCTCATTCTGACCAAGAACAAGATGCAGTCGAACATCCACTCCCGCGCCCTGGCAGGGTGGGCGCCGAGCTTCTCGCTGGATCCACCGGTAAGCACCACCCTTCGCCAAGCAGCAGACAGGTCGATTGACACCGCCATGACAGCCTCATCAGATCTCGTCCGGCTACGTGATTTCCGTCAATGACGCGTTCCGCCGAGCAGGCTTTGACCCGGTCATTTTAGGTGACTTCCGCGGCTTCTTTGCATCGAACTCGCCAGCATAGGTCACCGTCAATCAGCGGCTACAGCGTAGACATAGCCCGAGTGCCCCCGCTTACTCCAGGTATGCGTACTCGCCGTGCAATTCCTCATCCATAGACTCTTCCATTGCTGGGCTGACCTTGACCGGTGTGATCATATTTATGAACCACAGCATGCAGTAGGTGAAGAGAAACGCCCACACACCGGATAAAATCACCGCAACGCACTGCCTAAAGAAAAAAGTGGCGTTGCCGAACAATAGTCCGTCCGCACCGTTTGCATTCCACTGCTTAGACGCGAATACGCCAAGCAAAATAGTACCGGCAAGGCCGCCGACTCCGTGAACACCCCAGACGTCGAGTGCATCGTCCCAGCCCAATCGGTTTTTGAGTGCAACAGCGTAATAGCAAATTAGACCAGCCAAGATACCGATCAGTGCAGCTGAACCGACCGACACATAGCCGGCAGCAGGAGTGATTGTCGCAAGTCCGGCCACTCCCCCCGTCAACAGGCCCACGAATTTTGGCTTTTCGTGACAAAGCCATTCAGTAAGCAACCAGGTGATGGCACCGAATGACGCTGCAACGTCCGTATTCAGGAAAGCGGACGCAGTAACCGCATCCACGCGAAATTCAGACCCAGCATTAAACCCATACCAGCCAAACCAAAGCAACCCGGATCCGAGTGCGATCAAAGGTACGTTATGGGGTTTGAGGTCGACCTTTTGACGACGACCGACATATAGAACGGAAGCTAAAGCGGCAAATCCGGCAGTATTGTGCACTACGATACCACCTGCATAGTCGAGGACCCCCCATTTTGCCAATAGACCACTTGGACTCCATACCATATGGACAAACGGGAAATACACGAATATCAACCATCCTGTCAGAAACAGGAAATAGGATTTGAATGTGACGCGGTTGGCAAAAGCGCCGGTGATCAACGCCGGCGTAATGATGGCAAACATCATCTGGTAGGCGACGTGAACTATGAGTGGAATACCCGCGTCGTTACCCATGTACATGCTGTCCAAGGTTACGCCATGCATGAAGGCGTAGTATCTTGGGTCGCCAATTATTCCGTGCCACGACGGACCGAAGCACATCGAGTAACCGAACGCGAACCAAAGAACCGTCGTCCAGCCAAGCGATGTAAAGCTCTGCATCATGATAGCCAGGACGTTCTTTCGGCCGACCAAGCCGCCATAAAAGAACGCCAACCCGGGCGTCATCAGCATAACCAAGCTCGAACAAAGGAGCATGAATGCGGTATTGCCGATGTTAATCGGCATGATGGTTGGTGTCATCGAAGTTGCTCTCAATCAAAGTTCGCATGATTACCCAACTGATGTGTTAGGTAACGACGGGATATCCGACGCGGAGTCGACAGATTAAAATGAAATGCTTGCCAAAATAATCTGCGTACTTTGCGCATGCTCTTCAAATCGGGTGAAGAACTCATCATTTGGCGCGCGAGTGCCTGCGACCTGCCCTTCAGAAACGCGTCAACGATCGCTTGGCACCGCTGTTGACTGGTATCCTAGCGAACGTTGATGCGAACAAATCGCGCCTGTTTTCTCGTTCGGCGAACGACTGCTGAAAGGTGACCTTCAGCCTAGCTCCTGCCTAGTACGCGCGCCATTTCCACACACTTGTTGGAATAACCCCACTCGTTGTCGTACCAAGCCACAATCTTCACGAAGGTCCTGTCCAGCGCAATCCCAGCCTCGGCATCAAACACCGAGGTGCATGGCTCACCCCGGAAGTCCGTGGCCACAACCTTATCCTCCGTGTACCCCAGAACCCCAGACATGCTGCCTTCCGAGGCAGCCTTCATTGCCGCGCAGATCTCCGCGTAACTCGCTTCCTTGTTTAGTTCGACCGTCAGGTCTACCACCGACACATCCGAGGTTGGCACGCGGAAAGCCATGCCGGTGAGCTTGTTGTTTAGCTCTGGAATCACTACGCCTACCGCTTTCGCCGCACCAGTAGTCGACGGGATGATGTTTTCCAGGATGCCGCGCCCGCCCCGCCAGTCCTTGTTGCTTGGTCCATCCACCGTCTTCTGTGTTGCCGTGGCCGCGTGCACCGTGGTCATCAGGCCGCGCTTGATGCCCCACGTGTCGTTGAGCACTTTGGCCACCGGCGCCAAGCAGTTGGTTGTGCACGAGGCGTTGGAGATGATGGCCTGACCAGCGTAACTCGTGTGGTTCACGCCATAGACGAACATCGGTGTGTCGTCTTTGGACGGCGCCGACATGATCACCTTCTTGGCGCCCGCCTTCAGGTGGGCTTCGGCGGTCTCCTTGGTGAGGAATAGGCCCGTGGATTCGATCACCACCTCAGCACCCACCTCGTCCCACCTCAGCTCAGCCGGGTTCTTGATGGCAGTCAGGCGCACCTTCTTATTGTTGATTACCAGTGTATTGCCGTCGACCACAACCTTGCCCTTGAAGCGACCATGCACGCTGTCGTACTTGAGCATATACGCGAGGTAGTCAGGCTCGAGCAGATCGTTGATACCAACGATCTCCACGTCGTCCGCGAAGTTTTGAACTGCAGCGCGAAACACCATGCGCCCGATTCGGCCGAAGCCGTTGATGCCGATTTTGATGGTCATAGGGTCTCTCGTCATTCATGGGACGGAAGTCAGAATGCTCGCTGTCTCACGCCGCCACAGCGTTCTCTCGTTGCCGGTAGTTCGCAATCAGCCGCTCCAGCGGGACCGGCCGGATTCGCGACGCCTGACCTGCGCAGCCGAACGCCTCGTAGCGCAGGCGCACAATGTCCTTGGCAGCCCGCTTCGCTGCCTCCAAGGCCTTACGCGGATCCAGCTCGCTGCGGTCACTCGTCAATGCCCTTCGTATGGCCCCCGTCATTGCCAGCCGAATGTCGGTGTCAATATTGATCTTGCGCACGCCACTTTTGATACCTCGCTGAATCTCCTCGACTGGCACTCCATAGGTTTCCTTGATCTCACCGCCGTGATCGCGAATAATGTCCAGCCATTCCTGCGGTACCGAGCTCGAGCCGTGCATCACCAAATGTGTATTCGGAATTCTGTCGTGAATCGCCTGAATTCGGTCAATTTTCAGAATGTCGCCAGTAGGTTTGCGCGAGAATTTATAGGCACCATGGCTCGTGCCAATGGCAATCGCGAGCGCATCGACCCCAGTGCGGGCGACGAAATCCTGGGCCTGTTCGGGATCCGTCAGCAACATGTCATGCGACAGTACCCCTTCAGCACCGGAGCCATCCTCCTCACCGGCCATACCCGTTTGCAACGAGCCGAGACATCCAAGCTCGCCTTCGACCGATACCCCAACTGCGTGCGCCATTTCGCACACGCGTCGCGTCACTGCGACGTTGTATTCATAGTCTGACGGAGTCTTCATGTCTTCGCGCAACGAACCATCCATCATTACGCTGGTGAAGCCAGATCGAATCGATGCCTGACATACTGCTGGACTTGATCCATGATCCTGATGCAACACCACCGGAATCTCCGGGTGCGTTTCTGCAGCCGCCAACACCATGTGCCGAAGATAGGCCTCGCCGGCGTACTTCCGGGCTCCAGCAGAAGCCTGAAGAATGACGGGACTATCCGTCTCGGACGCGGCTTCCATGATGGCGTGAATCTGTTCAAGGTTGTTGACGTTAAACGCAGGGATCCCGTAGCCGAACTCCGCTGCGTGATCCAATAATTGACGCAATGAAACAAGTGCCATTTCTGTACTCCTAAATTTATTCAATTCTATACATGGTGCTTTTCGTGTATTCAGATACACATCGTCGGCACCGCAAATGACGGCGGTCCTTTTGCCGTCACCGAACAAAAGCGAGAAAAGCCGCTACGATCAGCTCAGATAGAGCGACGGGGCCTGTCGTAATGCCTTGTAATGCCAACCAGCGGACAGACCGAGTCGATTCGAACCGTTTCGAAAAGCTTGTATCATCGCCCACTTTGACGGCGAACGAGCGACTCTGCGCGATCTGCGACCGTTGACGAGGTCAAGGCAAAGTGTTCATACAGTGCGTCGGCCTGTCCGGATTCGCCGAAGCTGTCGATGCCAACGCACTCGCCCCCCTCTCCTACCATGCCGCGCCAAAACCACGTCACTCCCGCTTCCACACTCACGCGGGGTACAGCCGTCGGCAGCACGGCTTCGCGATAGTCGGCGTCCTGCGAAAGAAACAATTCTACGCACGGCATCGACACCACGCGCGCACCGATGCCTTGCCCGGCAAGGATTTGCGCCGCATGAATAGCAATCTCGACTTCGGAGCCGGTTCCGATCAGCACGACATCGACCACAGCAGCGTCACGCAGCACATAGCCACCGTACTTGACCTCTTCGATTTGCTCCGCGCTACGTTCGAATGGTGTCAATGCCTGCCGTGATAGCACGAGACAACTTGGACCTTTGTCGCGCTGCACTGCTGCAAGCCACGCAATCGCGGTTTCCACGCCATCGCAAGGACGCCAGACGTGGTTATTCGGAATCAGGCGCAAACTGGATGTGTGCTCGATCGGTTGGTGTGTTGGGCCGTCCTCGCCCAGACCAATCGAATCATGCGTCAGCACATGGATCACACGCTGCCTCATCAGGGCTCCCATCCGGATCGCGTTACGAGAATAATCCGAGAACGCCATGAATGTGCCGCCGTAGGGAATCAGCCCGCCATGCAAGGCAACACCATTCATCACTGCGGCCATGCCGAACTCGCGAACGCCATAACTCAGATAATTACCGCTTCCGTGATGATTCACCCACTTTGAGGCCTTCACATTGGTCAGGTTCGAGCCGGAGAGATCGGCCGAACCGCCCAACATTTCGGGCAACGCTTCCACTAGCTGCTCCAAAACCAACTGCGACGCCTTTCGCGTAGCGATCTTCTGCCGCAGGGGAGACGACGGCGCACTCAAAAGCTGAATCACGCCATCCACCACCCCCGGCGGAAGGATCCCCTCGCAACGGCGTAGCAGCTCTCCGGCCAGGTCAGGGAGCGCGACACGATAATCAGAAAAGTGCATGTCCCACTCTTCCTGATATCTCGCGCCCTGGGGACGCGCATCCCATGCCTCGGCCACATCCGACGGGATTTCAAAAGGTGCAGCCGTCCACCCCAGTGCTTCGCGCATGGCCGCGATTTCTTGCGTGCCTAGTGGCGCGCCATGCACATCATGCCCGCCAGCCTTGGTCGGCGCGAATTTACCAATTATCGTGCGGCAGCAGATAAGCGATGGCTTGTCGTTGAGCTTGGCTGCGCGTACAGCCTCGTCGATCGCCTCAGCATCGTGACCATCGACCGTTGTGACGTGCCAGCCATACGCGGTAAAGCGCTGCGCTGTATTGTCGCCAAACCATCCACGCGTGTCGCCATCAATGGAAATGCCATTGTCGTCATATAGGCAGATCAGTTTCCCGAGCTTGAGTGTGCCAGCCAACGAACTCACTTCGTGGCTGATGCCTTCCATAAGACAACCATCACCGACGAATACATAGGTGAAGTGGTCAATAACCGTATGGCCGTCGGTGTTGAAGGTGGCGGCGAGCAGTTTTTCAGCGAGTGCCATGCCCACTGCATTGGCCAACCCCTGCCCGAGGGGCCCGGTGGTGGTCTCCACGCCGGGCGTCAATCCAAATTCAGGGTGACCTGGAGTACGTGAATGGAGTTGCCGGAACTGTTTCAGATCCTCGATGCTCAGATCGTAGCCACTCAGATGTAACAATGCATACAACAGCATCGAAGCATGACCATTGGAAAGCACAAAGCGGTCACGATTGATCCAGCTCGGATTCGCCGGGTTATGCCGCAGGTGTCGGCGCCACACTACCTCTGCCATTTCCGCCATGCCCAATGGCGCACCGGGGTGGCCGGATTTGGCCTGCTCAACGGCATCCGCGGCGAGAAAACGCAACGCGCTGGCGCATCTCGTCGCCTGATTTATGGTTTCTGGAGCATTCATTGCAGATGTCCTCAACTTGTGCGCTGCGCGCGCTTGCTGCCTTCGATCATGCGTCGCACAAAAGGGGTAAAGATTAATTGCATCGCTAGTTCCATCTTCCCGCCGGGTACCACAATGGTGTTGGCGCGGGACATAAACGAGTCGTGCACCATATTCAGAAGATACTGAAAATCGATGCCTTTCGGATTTGCAAACCGAATTACGACCATGCTCTCGTCCGGCGCTGGGATTTCCCGTGCAATGAACGGATTCGACGTATCGACGCAAGGCACACGCTGAAAATTCACATGCGTACGCGAGAACTGCGGGCAAATGTAGTTCACGTAATCCGGCATGCGGCGCAAGATCGTGTCGGTTACCGCTTCGGTCGAATAGCCCCGTTGCGACTTGTCTCGCCACAATTTCTGGATCCACTCCAGGTTGATCACTGGCACGACGCCGATCAGCAGATCCACATGGCGCGCCACATCGACCTTGTCGGTCACCACACCCCCATGCAGTCCCTCATAGAAGAGCAGTTCAGTATCTTCCGGCAGCGATTCCCATTCAGTAAAAGTACCTGGCTCCTGGTTATAAGGAGCGGCCTCGCTCGCGCTGTGCAGGTAACGCCGTCGAACACCTGTGCCTGATTCGCCATAAGATCGAAGTAAGCCTTCGAGCCTGTCGAAAAGATTCGTTTCTGGGCCGAAGTGACTGAAATCCATGTTGTTGCTTCGCTCAGCTTCCGCGAGCATGACCTTCATTTCCTGGCGATCGTAACGATGGAAACTATCACCTTCGATAACCACGGATTTCACACGCTCACGACGGAATATATGCTCGAAAGTGCGAGTGACAGATGTTGTGCCGGCACCGGAAGAGCCCGTAATTGCGATAATGGGGTAACGTTCTGACATGGTCTCGGCCTCAGGCAGATTCGCGGAACAGACTGCGCTCGCGAAACAGTGGATCGGGCAAACTGCTTGGCGACTGACCCGTGTGATAAGACTCGAGCCGATCGACTTCCTCTTTCGAACCAAAGATTAAAGCGATACGCTGGTGCACTGCGCTCGGCTGGACGGACAGAATCGGCTGGGTACCGGTGCTGGCGTAACCACCGGCCTGCTCCATGATGAACGCAATCGGGTTTGCCTCATATAAGAGTCGCAGCCGCCCCGCCCTGGAGGGATCCCTACCGTCGCGAGGGTACATAAAGACTCCGCCGCGCATGACAATGCGATGTGCTTCAGCGACCATCGATGCAACCCATCGCATATTGAAATTCTTTCCTCGCGGACCGGCTTCTCCCTCCAGGCACTCGGCAATGTAGCGCTTGATGGGTGGTTCCCAGAAACGGCTGTTGGAAGCGTTAATGGCAAATTCCTGGGTCTTTGCCGGGATGCGCAGTTGGGGATGTGTCAGGATAAAGTCGCCGGAATCCGGGTCGAGCGTGAAGCCATTGACGCCGTTGCCGACGGTCAGGACCAGCATCGTGGACGGACCATAGATCGCATAACCTCCCGCGACCTGTTTGCTGCCGGGCTGCAGAAAGTCGTTTTCTGTGACCGCATCGACGACACCTTCCGGTGCACGCAGAATGGAAAAAATGCTGCCAACAGATACATTCACATCAATGTTTGTCGAGCCGTCGATGGGGTCAAACGAAAGCAGATACTTTCCGCGCGGGTACTGTTCTGGAATCTGATAAAGCGCCTCCATTTCCTCCGATACCATACCCGCCAGATTACCGGCCCTTTCGTTGATGCTCAGGAAGACGTTGTTACTAATGGCATCGAGCTTCTGCTGCTGCTCGCCCTGCACATTGACCACGCCGTCGGTGCCGTGCACGCCCGCCAAGGCACCAAACGCGATCGCTCGCGAGATCTGCTTGCAGGCCACGGCGATATTGAGGATCAGGTTGTCGAAATCGTCGGCGGCATCCGAATGACGCTGGCGTTCCTCAATCAGGAATTGCGCAAGAGTGAGTTTTTGGGTTAATGGCACGGTCTGTCTCCTATAGTCAATCGTGTATTCAGAAAGTCGTGATCTGTCAGTGCACGGCGCCGCTCGCTCCTTTGTGCAGGCGCTGTATGATCGTCCGGTAACCGCCATCGACGTCTGGCGCGCCAAAGACGGCGCTGCCTGCGACAAAAGTATCCGCACCCGCGCGAGCAATCTCGGCGATATTTTCCGCGTTGACACCGCCGTCGACTTCCAGCCAGATCGGGTGCCCACCGTTTTTCTGATGACAGTCGATGCGCTCACGCACCTGCCGCAGCTTGCCTAACGTGCTGTGAATGAATTTCTGGCCGCCGAACCCCGGGTTCACACTCATCAGCAACACCATGTCAAGTTTGTCGAGAACATGGTCGAGAAAGGTGAGCGGCGTAGCCGGGTTCAACGCCAACCCGGCCTGACACCCGTGATCCCGGATCAGACTAAGAGTGCGGTCCACGTGCAAACTGGCTTCAGGATGAAAGGTGATAATGTTGGCGCCCGCTTTCGCAAACATCGGCACCAACGCATCAACCGGCTCAACCATCAGATGCACATCGATCGGAATCGATACATGAGGCCGGATCGCCTCGCAGACAAGCGGCCCAATTGTGAGGTTCGGCACATAGTGGTTATCCATTACGTCAAAGTGCACGAGATCAGCTCCCGACGCTTCGATCGCCCGTACTTCATCACCCAGCCGCGAGAAATCGGCAGACAGGATGGAAGGCGCAATACGAATCGGTGCAATGTTCATGTCACGTCGCCTCGAAAAGGGTGCCACGGTGCCACTTGTTCAGGGCGGCGAGATCCACCCAACGATGGTCCGCGTCAGGCAGGTGCTGGGAAATTGGTTGCTCCGGATCGCCGAGGCACGGCAGTACGACCAGCGCACCGTCGAATCGGTGTTCCACGGTATATGCGTTCGACGTAATGACGGTGGGAATGCCCGCAGCAAGCGCCGCGCGCAATCCATTTTCGGAATCTTCGACGGCCAGACAATCCTCTCCGCGTAGATCAAGCTGTCGCAGTACGTCACGATAGACATCGGGCGCTGGTTTCTTGACCGGACTGGTGACGCCGTCACAAATCACCTCGAAGCGTTCGCGCCAACGAACTCCAAACGCGGGGCGCAGAAGCGCCTCGACATTAGCCGGCGTCGTGGTCGTAGCGATCGCGACCGGAATGTCCGCGTCATTAGCCTCGTCGATAAGGCGGCGCACTCCCGGACGCAGCGGCAGGCCGCGGCTAACGCGCTCGACGTAGTGGCGAGTTTTGATTGCATGTACGGCATCGACAGTGTCTTTCATCCTGCTGCCGATTGCCTCTTCGGGCTCGACAACGGTCCAGTAATGCAGCAGCCGCTCCTTTCCCCCAGCCACGCGAAGCAGACGCGTGTACAGCGACTCATCCCAGCACCAGTCAAGCCCGACCTCAGCAAATGCGGAATTGAAAGCTTCCAGATGCGCGGTTTCCGTGTCGGCAAGTGTCCCATCGACGTCGAAGATTAATGCTTGCACGATTTACTCCCTGGCCTGAGGCCGGTTGAACACCCGGCTAGCAAGCAGATCATCCGCAGTGATGGTACTGAGCACAGCATCATCGGCCACAACATCGGGGTCCATGAGCAGGCGTGAAGCATGCCGCAGGCGAGCTCGGTCCAGCGCGTTGCGCACGCTGCGAGCATTGGCGAAGTGCGGTTGCGCCATGCGCAGCGCCAGATAATCTGCGAATACCTGCCTACTTTTCTCGTTCAAGCGGTATTGCATCGATTCAAGCATCAGGTCCGCGATCTGCTGGAGTTCTTCGACGTTGTAGTCCGGAAAGTCGATGTGATGCGCAATACGGGACGACATTCCAGCGTTAGATTCGAAGAATCGATCCATGCGGTCCGAATAACCTGCAAGGATCACAACCAGATCATCCCGATTGTTTTCCATTACCTGCAGAAGTATCTCGATCGCCTCCTGGCCATAATCACGCTCGTTCTCCGGACGATAGAGGTAATATGCCTCGTCGATAAAGAGCACACCGCCCATCGCCTTCTTGATGACTTCCTTCGTGCGAGGCGCGGTGTGGCCGATGTACTGGCCCACCAGATCGTCGCGCGTCACGGCCACCAGATGCCCTTTTCGAACGTAGCCCAATTGATGCAGGATTGTTGCCATGCGCATGGCGACGGTTGTCTTCCCCGTGCCGGGGTTGCCGGTAAAACACATGTGCAGGCTGGGCGTGCCTGCACTCAAACCACGCGCCGTCCGCAGCTTGTCCACCAGCAACAGTGCTGCGACATCTCGAATGCGCGATTTGACCGGTGCCAATCCAATCAGCTCCCGGTCAAGTTGCCCCAGCAACTCGAGAACTCCGGACGAAGCCAGCAATTTCGACAACGTGTCAGGGGACTCTGATTGCTCGATGACATCTAGCGCAGACATTCCAATCTCCGTGGTAGGGGATGACACTTAGTACCGTTGCCCCTCGGGGCGCGACTGTACCGCGTAGCTCTCGATCGAGTAGCGGACCCGGCGACCTGCCTCCTCTTGCCGGACCAGCCGGAAACCGGGTTCGTCTTGCGGCCGATGGACGATGAAGGAGATCACCACCGATTCAATCGTATGCGTCGCGTCGAAGGCCGTGACCCGAATGTAGTGATTAGGGAAGGTCTTGCGGGCATTGTTGATCTCAAGCATGATCGCGGCTGCATCGCGTAAATCGAACATCGGCAGACCGAACATCTCCCAGAATGTGTTGCGAGGATGTGGATCGTCGGTGTATTCGATGCCGACCGCCCAGCCCTTATTCAGGCAGTATTCGAGCTGCTTTGATATCTGTCCGTCCGTCAGATCGGGCAGGAAGGAAAAGGTGCCTTGTGTAATACGCATGATGTCCTCTTGTTCTATATTCCTGAATTGCATTGCTCGACGTAGTTTCAGGCTACCGATTCAGTTGGTACAAAATCCGAAGTATCGGTCGACGTGTAGTTGAAGGTAATTTCGCCCCACGTGTCGAGCGCAGCCTTCAGCGGCGAACACCACCTAGCAGCTTCGCGCAAGATGTCCGGCCCTTCATTCCTGATGTCGCGCCCTTCATTCCGTGCCAGCACCATCGCTTCGAGTGCCACGCGATTGGCGGTGGCGCCAGCCTGGATGCCTTGGGGGTGGCCGATGGTACCGCCACCGAACTGAAGGACCGCCTCGTCGCCGAACAAGTCGAGCAACTGGTGCATCTGACCCGCATGAATCCCCCCCGATGCCACCGGCATCACCTTGCGCAGTGACGCCCAGTCTTGATCGAAGAAAATGCCACGAGACAAGTCCTGCTTGGTCACTGCATCCCGGCAGACGTTGTAGTAACCCTGAACGGTGAGCGGGTCGCCTTCGAGCTTGCCGACTGCGGTACCGGCGTGCATGTGGTCGACGCCAGCCAGGCGTAGCCATTTCGCAATCACGCGGAACGAAATCCCATGATTCTTCTGACGGGTATATGTGCCGTGACCCGCGCGGTGCAGATGCAGGATCATGTCGTTCTGGCGGCACCAATTGCTGATTGACTGGATACATGGCCAACCCACGATCAGGTCGATCATGATGATCACTGAGCCCAGCTCCTTGGCAAATTCGGCACGCCGATAAATTTCTTCCATGGTGCCGGCGGTGACATTGAGGTAACTTCCCTTAACCTCGCCTGTCGCAGCCGACGCCTTGTTCACAGCGTCCATGACGAAGAGGAACCGGTCGCGCCAATGCATGAAAGGTTGCGAGTTAATGTTCTCGTCGTCCTTCATGAAGTCGAGACCGCCTTTGAGCCCCTCATACACGACGCGGCCATAGTTACGCCCGGACAGGCCAAGCTTAGGTTTGGTAGTCGCACCGAGCAGCGGACGACCGAACTTATCAAGACGCTCGCGCTCGACGATGATACCGGTCGCCGGGCCAGCGAAGGTTTTGACGTAAGCCACCGGAAAGCGCATGTCTTCGAGTCGAGCCGCTTTCAGCGGTTTAAAGCTGAATACATTTCCGATGATTGACGCGGTCACGCTCGCAATCGACCCCTCTTCGAACAGCGACAAGTCGTAGGCGATCCAGCAGAAGTACTGTTCTGGGTTATTCGGCACCGGCTCGACGCGATATGCCTTGGCGCGATACATGTCGCACGCCGTCAAGCGATCTGTCCAGACGACCGTCCAGGTGGCCGTGGACGATTCGCCGGCGACAGAAGCTGCTGCTTCCTCTGGCTCGACACCGTCTTGGGGCGTAACACGAAACAGGGCAATGATGTCCGTATCCTTCGGCTCATAGTCCGGCTCCCAGTAGCCCATCTCACGATACTTGAGGACACCTGCGTCGTAACGCTTGCGCGGTTTGGCAGCGACTTCGTTTGTTTGTTCAACGGTATTCATTCAGTCCTCTCTCTTGGCGTGGTCGGTATAGGAACGTTAAGGCTATTGAGGCATAAGGTAAATTCAATTATTCTTAGCAGCGACATAAGAAAAAAGTAAGTCGCGCCCCACGATGGTGGCTTCGTCAAGACTGCTGAGTTCGTCGAGAAGTATTAAGCGGATCAATCAATTGCCGATCTTGAGGAAGACTTCATGAATCAACGCTGTCCATGTACTCCCCACGATGGGCACGATGGCGACACTCACGGAGACTTCGGCTCGCAGTACGAACGGGATACTGGTTCAAGCAGAGCGGTCCGACACCGGCGTTGGGACGAGAGACTAAAACAAAAAAGTACCCGGCCTTTCGGGATGCGGCAGTGGTTAAAACAGTGCCAATACTTCCTCATCCATGACCGGCTTGGCCGCCCCTTCGATCCATTTGTCACGACGATCGAGGCCAACCGAGACGCGTCTCAAGCTAACAATCCTTCGGGTTCTTCTGGAAACTGTCTCTCAGCCATGTCCCTGCTCCGTTCACTCACACTCCGCCAGTTACAAATCTTCGTCGCCGCCGCGCGACACGCGAGCTTTGTGCGCGCCGCCGAAGAGCTGCACCTGAGCCAGCCCGGCGTATCGATGCAACTCAAACAGCTCGAATCTATTGTCGGGTTCCCGCTGTTCGAGCGTATCAACCGACAATTGACGCTGACCGAAGTTGGGGATCGCCTACTTCACCACGCGTCGCGCATTCTCGGCGAAATTAAGGATGCTGAGGACGGGTTACAAGCCCTGAAGGGCCTTGATCTTGGTTCGATTTCGATCGGCATTATCAGTACGTCGAAATATTTTTTACCAAAACTTCTCGCGCAGTTCGTGAAACAGCACCCCGGGGTGGACGTAAGGATTTCGGAAGGAAATCGCGAAACGCTGCTTGGCCTGCTGCGAGACAATGCAATCGATCTAGCCCTGATGGGACAAGCGCCCCGCGAGCTCGATGCGATATCCGAACCACTCGCCCCGCATCCATATGTCATCGTGGCATCAACCGGGCATCCGCTACGCAACGAGAAACGTTTCGACTTGCAGGAATTACGGCACGAGACTTTCTTGCTGCGCGAGCCAGGCTCCGGCACGCGTGCAGTCGCCGAGCGTATGTTCAGGGATCACCTGTTCACCCCCGCTAAAGTGACCACTCTGGGGAGCAATGAAACTATCAAACAGGCTGCCATGGCGGGCATGGGGATCGGCGTGCTGTCGCTGCACACTTTGTCGCTTGAATTGAGATCCCGGGAAATTGTGCTCCTTGATGTCCTCGGCACACCGATCGATCGCGCGTGGCATATCGTTCACATGACAAGCAAATGGTTGTCGCCGGCGAGTCAGGCCTATCGTACATTCCTGCTCGAAAACACGTCGACCTATCTCGAACGGGAATATTCGGAGCTACTGCCAGTTCGTGGTCGTGATTGAGGCAAAGACAACCAGTGGCACGAACTTTTCGCTTGCCGCCATCATCAACGGTGCCCGCTCGCCGCGTAAGTTTCCGCCTATATCGAGAAGGCAGACGATCGCCTAGCCGCCCGGCCGCGCCATGGCTTACAATATGCATATATCTGGATTTATGAGGGTGCGATGGCCAGAAACGAAGAAGCGGGTACCTGGACGCCAGTAGTCAGGAAGTCGGATGGGCCAGTTTATCTGGCGATTGCTGACGCGCTCTCGTCAGATATCCTGTCGGGAGTTCTGCCAGAAGGCACACGGCTGCCCACGCAGCGCAGCCTGGCGGAGGCATTGAGCATCGACTTCACGACCGTCACCCGGGCGTACGCCGAAGCACGCCGCCGCGGTCTCGTGGAGGGCCGAGTAGGACAAGGCACCTATGTGCGCGCGAAGCCTGTAGCTGTAGAACAGCCCGGGGCCACTGGCGTGATCGACATGAGCATGAACCTGCCGCCGCGCTTTGATGACGCCGGACTCGTAGCGCGTATGTGGAGCGGAATAGCCAGCCTCGAATCCAGTGGTGGACTCGACCTGCTTCTTCGTTACCAGGAGCCAGGTGGAGCGGTAGCTGACAGGAGCGCCGGGGCAATGTGGCTGGCTCCGCGGCTTTCGGCGCTTTCGCCTGAACAGGTGATGATTTGCCCCGGAGTCCAAGGTGCACTTCTCGCTGTGGTCGGTCTGCTGGCCGCGCCAGGCGATACGATTTGCGCTGAATCGCTGACCTATCCGGGTTTTCGGTCACTAGCTGCACATCTGAGAATCCGGCTCGTTCCCGTGGGGATGGACGAGCATGGTGTAATCCCGGAAGCATTCGATTCTGTGTGCCGGACGGACAAACCTAAGGCCCTCTATTGCACACCGACGCTTCACAACCCGACGACCGCGACCATGCCGTTGAAGCGGCGCGAAGCTATCGTGACTATCGCGCGCAAACACCACGTGCCAATCATCGAGGATGACGCTTACGGCATGCTGCCTCGCGAGGCACCTACTCCACTTGCCGCTCTTGCGCCTGAGCTTGTCTATTACATAGCAGGGGTGGCGAAATGTATGTCGCCCGCCCTTCGGGTGGCTTACGTCGTCCCACCGGATGTCCGCTCCACAACACGCCTGGCCGGCGCCATACGCTCCCTCACGTCGATGGCGTCTCCTTTAACGGCCGCGGTCGCCACTCGCTGGATCCAGAATGGCACCGCAGACGCCATCGTTGCAGCAATCCGCGACGAAACTGCCGCACGACAGGAAATCGCAAGCGCCCTTCTGCCGCCTGGCGCATTCCTCGCGAGCCCCGAGGGCTTTCACCTATGGCTGCCAATCCCTGCCCCTTGGACGCGTGCGGAGTTCACCACCCGGCTTCGTCTGCTCGGCATTGGCGTCGTTGGAAGCGATGCTTTCGCGTTGGGACCCGCTCCCGAAGCCGTACGCCTAGGCTTGGGTGCGCCCGCCTCCCGAGAAGAACTGCGGAGGAGCTTGCAGATTGTTGCCGACCTCGTCGACGAACAACCCGCACTCTCGTCAATGGTTGTTTGATCTCGGCGGTGCGTTAAGCCCGCGATTCCAGGACTTCGACTGCAGGCAGCTTCTTGCCCTCGAGGAACTCGAGGAAGGCACCGCCGCCCGTCGAAATGTAGCTGACCTTGTCGTGGATGCCGTACTTGGCAATCGCCGCGAGCGTGTCACCACCGCCTGCAATCGAGAACGCCGACGACCTGACGATGGCGTCAGCCAGCGTCTTCGTGCCGTTGCCGAACTGGTCGAATTCGAACACGCCGACCGGACCATTCCACACGATCGTGCTGGCTTTTTCCAGTTGCGCGGCCAGTGCCCTAGCGGTTTCCGGTCCGATGTCGAGGATCAGGTCGTCGTCTTGAACATCGGCAACTGCCTTGACTTCAGCCTTGGCGGTCGGCGAGAACTCCTTCGCCGTGACCACGTCGGTCGGGATCGGCACGGAGGCGCCGCGGGCTTTCGCTGCGTCGATGATGGCCTTGGCTTCGTTGACCAGATCGGCTTCGGCGAGCGACTTGCCGATCTTCAGGCCGGCCGCCAGCATGAACGTATTGGCGATGCCACCGCCCACGATCAGCTGGTCGACCTTGTCAGCGAGCGACTTCAGAATGGTCAGCTTGGTGGACACCTTCGAGCCGGCGACGATCGCCACCAGCGGACGCCTCGGCGCACCCAGCGCCTTGCCGAGCGCTTCGAGTTCAGCGGCTAGCAGCGGGCCGGCGCACGCGATCGGCGCGTACTTGGCGATGCCGTGCGTGGTAGCTTCGGCGCGGTGCGCGGTGCCGAATGCGTCGTTCACGTAGATGTCGCAGAGCTTCGCCATTTTCTGCGCGAGCTCGTCAGAATCTTTCTTTTCGCCCTTGTTGACGCGGCAGTTTTCCAGCAGCACGACCTGGCCTGGCGTCACGTTCACGCCGTTTTCGACCCAGTTGGCGACCAGCTGCACTTCACGGCCGAGCACCTCGGATAGACGCTTCGCGACCGGCGCAAGCGAGTCTTCCGGCTTGAATTCGCCTTCGGTCGGGCGGCCCAGGTGCGATGTGACCATCACGGCGGCGCCTGCGTCCAGCGCGGCCTTGATCGCCGGCACGGAGGCGCGGATGCGGGTGTCTTCGGTGATGTTGCCTTGATCGTCCTGCGGCACGTTCAGGTCCGCGCGAATGAACACGCGTTTGCCGGTTAGTTTGCCTTCGGTGATCAGATCAGAGAGACGCAATACCTTATTCATGAGCGTTTGTGTGCGAGTTGATTGGAGGACGATGACGAGCAATGCGCGAACTTCACTGCGGCGCCAGCACGTTCTGCATGCGTACTACTCGTTACGAAAGACGAACCAAATCAGGTTCGCAGGCTTGTCGGTGGTATTTTCCCAATGATGAGGCAAGTCACCGCTGAAGTGCAGTGAATCACCTGCCTTCAACTGGAAGTCCTGATCACCGACCCGAAAAGAGACTTCGCCCGAAATGACGTGTACAAGTTCTTCACCGGGGTGCTGGAGAAGATTCCGCCCGCTCGTTGCTCCTGGGATCATGCGGGCAACTGCTGCAGCTATTCGAAACTGTCGATAGGAACCGGAAATGCCTTCCAGACTAATGCCTTTGTGAGGGGTATAGACGGCTTGACGTTCCGTGGCGCCCGTGAACTGAACAGGATCGGGGATCGCTTCGTCCTCCTGGAGGAGAGAGCTAACCGAAACTCCCAAGGCCGCGCCGAGCTTGAGCAATGTGGTGATGGTGGGCACCATACTGCTTCGCTCAATCTTGTGAATGGCTGCTGACGAGACATCACTTTTCACTGCCAGCTGGTGCAAGGACAACCCCTGGTCGTTGCGAAGAAGTGCTATCCGCTGCCCTACCCCGTTGACTATTTCAGCTACGTCCCTTTGCCCTTTAACAGGCTCATCCAGGGCAACTTTCGCCGTTTTGGTCCTTCTTGTAGCCAACAGATCCTCCAGAGAAAAATAGTTAATTTGCCTTAATAGGTGTCCACGGCGTCATCAGATATCGAAGAATAATCTAGACAAGCTCGTTGACAGAATCGCCGACTGGAGGGCAGTTTACTGTCAAAAATAGCGCCAGATCAAGAAAAGAACCAGTCTTCACCCGCCGGAAATATCTCGAACCCTCCCCAGCCATCTGCCCGGTCTGCGGCACGTTAGTTTCTCTCATCAGGAATCCATTCGGTGCGGTCCTTAAAGCCATCTTTCGCACCGCAACGATGCGACGGCCAACGGCACAACTCAACAGTGGCATTTTTCGTGCGAAATCCAGCGATAGTCGTTGTCGGAGATGCTCGCAGTATAACGTTGCGAGGCCACGACCCGCATGGATTCGACGGACAATACATAACGACCTTCTGGACCAAACCGTCGGATATAGCGCTAGAAGCACAAACACCCAAAGTTAATGGTCGCCTCGCGCGCGCATATTGAGCGCCGGCGGGCTCCGGGTTCTTACGCAACCGTTTGAGGCAGACACCCAGGCACACTTGTGCCTACAGAATCGTTTCCATAACGATCCCTGCGGGAAGCTCTCGCTGGTGCGCTAGTGTGCTGGTGCACCGTCATCGCACATTCCCTGGCTTTGTCGAGTGCGTTGCCATGTCCGTCCGCATCCGAGCACAGGGTTCCTGCGTTTTTCATCCCAACCGCATTGGGCCCACGCTTCCCTTTCACCAACTATCGACGGACCCTCACACAGGTATTGCAGTCAACACTAGTGACAGTATCTCTACTGAAAAAAGATACGCCTTCGGATCGTTGGTTTGCACTTGTCTTTCCGATGCGTACCCCACATTCTCGAAATGACTTTTACACCATCGCCCCCGAGCCCTCTGAACTTAGTGGCGTCGGGCAATTTGAAGGCTGCCCACGCAAGTCGGCTTCGAAAGATCCGGCCTCCAATCTTTGATACAGCAAGATAGCGGTCTGCCTGCGTTCGTGACACACAGTAAAGTCTCAGTTGTCACGGGGCCAGCGACGCACAAACACGTATTCGGTATGCGGTACGGCCGAGAGCAAGTTGACCGGCATGCTGTCATCGGAGAGATGACGCGAGCGATTGAATTGGCAACTCGACGCACCTCATACTGCTCAAACTTGCATTCGTCCCTGACTGCTCCCAAACCGCTCGTGAGTTCGTATCGCTCGCAGGCGACGGCTTCGACCGTTGCAGCACCGAGCCTTCGTGGTCGATGAAATACCACGCCGCCGCAAATGGCATAGCGGAGGAATAGCCGGCCTAGCCGTTCTCTGTGCGCGCCGCCGCGCTGCAATATTGGCGCTGGACACCGGCTCAGCGCTCACGCTTCCTGCCTGAGCCAGTCCCGTAGGCAATCAGCACCGAGTCACGCATGTCCAAGCTTCAACGACCTGTTGCCTCACTACGTCGCTTGCCGCATTCCTCCGTGCCCGTTCAAGCAGATGTCGTATGCCGTCCGGTATCGTCTCGCCGGTCAATTCGGCAAGTGATTCCGCCGCTCATGTGCCCTAGCACGCCAAGCAGCCCCTTAACATAGTTCACCGGGCGCTTAGGCATTCCGGATGTCGGAAGAGCCATCCAGGTCGTTCGTGCGACACATCCAGTTCGCACTCTTACGCCTTCGCGACTACCCGCACCGCCTGTTACGTCGTAAACGTGATCAACTGTCGTTTCAATTTACAACTGCAATAATCTCATGGGCGACCAGATCATCCCAGTTGCCGAAACCTCGGCACGATGTGTTTCGAAGCAAGCATCCGATGCGAACGGCGCGACAAAACCTCACTGGCTGAGTTATCGCCGACCTCCCGCAAGGAACCACTCTACGCGGCTCAAAAGATCACTTTCGACCTGCGTAAACCTAGCGAGTTGGCCTTCGGCATGAGAAACCATCTGGCTTGCCAGCGCCACGTCGCGTTCAGCCATTGCAGCCACCACGTCCGGCGCCGCCCCTCCAGAAGCGGTACGAGTGGCCACAATCGCCCGAGGGTCTAAAGCGCGTGCGAGGTCATCGGGATTGAGCGAGAGCGCCGGAATCCCGACTAATTGAGCCGCCTCGTCAATCGCTCGCGAATCTATGTCAATTCCGCGCAATCCCTTCCGACTGGCACTCTTGACAGCCTCACCAACAACCCGATAGGAGGTCCGATAGTCAATCCCGGTAGCAAGCATGATGTGCTCGGCTAGATCGGTCGCCTGACTAAAGCCGCCTTCGAGGACTTGCCACATGCGGGCGTCATTCACAGTGAGCGTCGAGACCACGCCTCGCATCAAGTTACTAATCTTCGCTGAAAGTTCAAGCGCCCGCGGTATTTCCCCATACGCGAAGATCAGGTTGTCGCTACGCGCTGAAGGGCTCTTCACAACGGCCAGAAACCCGGTCAGACGCCCAATTAGCACGCCGCAGCTTCCGCGAACGATGGACAGCGAATACGGGTTACGTTTCTGCGGCATCAATACAGAGGCACGCGTATAGGGACCAGCGAGGTCGACGTAGTCAAACTCCTGGCTCGACCAGATCTCCAGGTCTTCGGCCAACTTGGACTGATTCAACAACACGCTCGCGCTGGTGGCCAGGACATCGACAAAGCCGTCTGTCTGCCACATCGCGTCCCGCGTGTGATCGATCACCCCGTCAAAGCCTAGCAGGTTGGCAAAGTGTGTGCGGTCGCCAAGCAACCGGCTCCCATTGACGCAACCGGCGCCGCCCGGGCTCTGGTTGATCTCGCCGAGTGCATCCAGCAGCCGTTTGCCGTCGCGCAGTACAGGGGGGACGAACGCCAGCAGGTAGTGCCCAAAAGTAGACGGCTGAGCCTGTTGGAGATAGGTCTGGTCAGCCATAAACACCTCGCGGTGCCGCGCAGCAACCGTTGCAGTGGCCTCGGCAAAAGCGGCCGCCGATTGCAGCAGCTCGGCGGTCAGCCGACGCAGAACGATGCGCAGTGCCACGCGCGCAGCCTCGCGCCGAGGCCTGCCGGCGTGCAGCCACCCGGCCGCATCACCGATACGCGCAGCGAAGTGTCGTTCACGGGAGTTGTACGGTTCACCGTAACGGGCGTCGTAGGGAAAGTCGGCAGCATCGACGCGATAGGCGTCGACAAGCACGCCCAACAGCGCACGCGCAGCAGCGTCGGGAATGATCCCTCGGTGATGCAGATCGAGGACATGTCCTAAGTCTGCCACGTTAAGTCCGTGGTGCAAGTACGGCGCGTCCGCTATCTCCCACGCAAAGCCCGTATCGATTAGTTCTTGTGCTGGTGCGTCCGAAGAAGGCCCCTCAAATCGACGAGGTGGGTTACCTTTGCCAGTAAAAGTCATTGTTTGCATTCCTCTGTGGAGAGCGCTTCCCAATCTGCGCTTCGACCCGAAAAGCGGTCGACGACTCCGAGCGTTCCACCCGTGTGCCAATACACAACTGGCCGCGAAAGTTGACTTGCCGACTCGCGAATCCACCGCATCGCCTTGCCGTTGTAGGTCGTGTCAACGAGGAACCGTGTCTGGCGGCTGATTTCCTCCACCAACTCAATATCCGACACATCCGCGACACCGAACCCTGCGCTGCGCCCGTCCACCAAGCGCCATCGGCAGCGACTTGCCAGCGGACGAAGGACGCTCTCTGCCGCGGTCGCTCCACAACCGCGGACAACTGATTCGATGGTTTCTCGCATCTCATCGGGCGGTCTGGAAACACTCACTCCGACAATCTCGACGTCCAACGCATCCGTCAGACTTCCGGCGTCGAGCGCGTATGTCCATCCTGTAATCAAGCCAGCGATCGTACCGCCGGAGCCGACAGGGACCACGACGGTGATGGCATCGATTCCGAGCTGCTTTAGCTGTGCGCTCAATTCGAGCGCAGCATTCGCGAACCCAAGCGCGCCAACAGCCGATGCCCCGCCACGGGGCAGCACATAAGGACGTTTTCCCTGGGCACGAAGTCGACTGGCAACGACCTCCGCTGTAGCATCCATGGTCTCGCGATCTGATGAGCCAGTAAATTCCACCACCGCACCCGACTGAATCGAAACTTCGAATGCTGCTGGTATACGGGAAGGACGCTGACCATAGCTAACGTGGTGAACCGCAAGGCCACGTTGGGAGCACGCCGCGACCATGAGCGCTGCGAAGTTCGACGTCGGACCGCCGCACACGACAACGGTATCGGCCCCCTGATGGAGAGCATCGCCTAAGATGAACTCGATCGGTCTTACCTTGTTGCCACCCCACGAATACCCGGTCAGGTCATCCCGCTTAACCCACAAGGCATCGACCCCGAGTACCGCTCCAAGGTCAGAAGCCTGCTCGCAGGGCGTGGGGAAAGACCCGAGCCGAGCCCGGGGAATTTCGTTCATTGCCATTGTTCCGACTCCGATGCCCGGCGGCGTAAGGCAGTGTCGACCACGCGGTCGACCATCAGCCCCGATGCGCCGAGATTCACATGAGATAGTTCGGCGAGTTCCGCTTCGGTTGCCACTCCGTGAAGCACAGCCGACAGATCGCGTTGCTCCTCGCGCGCCTGACTGTAGGCGTCTTGCAGCAATCGTTGGGCGCGGTGCTTCCCCAAACGAACTGACATCGCACTTAACAGGCGTTCCGACGACGAGTTGGCACCGAGATTCCTACCCATCGCGACCGAGTTAACTTCCAGCCCAGACACCAACTCTCGCGCCATCGTGGTCGCCGCCAAGGCAAAGTGACAGATCTCAGGGAACGCGACCCACTCGACCTTCCAGTTTCTTCCGTCACGCTCGTGTTCGTTCACCATCGTGTCGGTAAGAACGCTCGCTTGAGACCGAACGAGGCGAGCAAGCGTTACGATCTGCTCGCTCACCTCCGGATTGCGTTTGTGCGGCATAGTAATGCTTCCGACAACTGACGCACGGGTCCTCTCTGCGAGTTCGCCAATCTCTCGTCGCTGCAGGGCGTACACCTCGTTGGCAATACGCGCCAAGCTGGACACGGACATCGCCACAACGTGCGAAAACTCGGCCAGCCGGTCTCGCGCGCAAAGCCACGAGATGTCCGGTTCGCCCAGAGACAGCTGGCGACAGAACGCGGCACGCAAGTCAAGCGCGCGATCTCCGAAGAATGCCAGCGTGCCGACTGCCCCGCCGAGCTGCCCAACTCGCCATCGATTGTGCCCGTCACGCAAGCGTTGCAGATGACGACCGATCTCGTCAGCCCACGATGCGACCTTGAACCCAAATGAGATTGGAGCACCCGGTTGTCCATGCGTACGCCCCGCCATCGGAGTCAGTCGGTGCTGGACCGCCAGTTGTAATAGAGCATCCTCTATCCACCACAGGTCGCGCCAAAGCAATGCACCAACGGCGAGCAACTCGATTACCTGCGATGTATCGGTGATATCTTGTACCGTGGTGCCATAGTAGATATGCTCGGCAGCTTCGCCGGGCAGCATGCCCCGCAGCACCTGGATCATCCCGAGTGTAGAGTGCGACGTCTCTCTGGTACGGGCACCGATCTCGCCGATCGGCAGTTCGACACCTCGAAGCTGCGCGATCTTTTCGGCAGACTCGGTGGGAATGATCCCGCATTCGGCCTGCGCCCGAGCCAGCGCAATTACGATTTCGAGCCACCGCGTAACGCGCGCCTTCTCCGCGAAAATGGCACGGCTCTCCGTGCTGGCCCATTGATGCCCAAAGATTTCCGAGTCGATCATGTGGGAGTCCATGCTACCTCCGACCGACGCACAATCATCTCGATTGCTTCACGAACCTCATCAAGTGACGAACCCCATGGAACAAACGTCGCCAACCGACGCTCCTCTACGCCTTCCTGCATGAGGCAGCATCGCGTCAGCATGGGACCTCCAGATCCTTTGCTCTCGTTGACGAACCGCACCGGGCAGATATCGACCGTCGGCGGCGTTGTGCCATAAAACCAACGATGGATCTGATGGGAGCGCTCGCACCCCAGTAAGGTCCAATCAGCAATTGGAGGGCGTTCATCAAGATACGCTACGGCGACTCCCTCCAACTCAATACCGGACCCCCGGCACGGGATCAGCACCTTGCCCGGAAGGGGCTCGCAGGCTTCAGCCAACTTGGCGCAACTGTTGACAAGGATCGGTTCGACAACGACTGGCGGTAGGCTCTCTGCTGTCTCAAGAACGCGATGGACCTGATCGAGCAGCTTCGAAGGGAACGGCGGAACGATGTCGAGGACGCGCAAAACCAATGGGGCGGCGTTGAGAATGAAGCTTACGTGTGAATATCGCCCTTCGACAACAACGCAGGACACGTCACGATGAGCCATCGCTACGGTTGCCAGATCTGACGGCACACCGCAGTCGACATTGGGGGCAACCACATAGCGACATTGGGAGGTGTCGGCTAGCACACGAGCACTTGTGACGCAAGAAAACAGTTCCGAACTCGCCGGCCGATCCACTTCCACCAGTGCAGTGTCGCGCCCCTTTCTAGCAACGATAAACCGCGTACGCATGTATGCCTCGCGGCCGACAAAATGCTGCTCAAGCCAGTCCGGCTCAAGACTCTCCAGATCAGTGCTCAGCGCAACCTGGCGATAGCGCGATGGCAGCACATTCGGAGCTGATGGGTCAAAGTCAAACACTGAGACCTCTTTCGCTGTTAATTACCAGTTCACCAGGCACGCTTCCGAGGGTATCGGCGCGCAATCCCAGCCGCAGAGCTTCAAGGCCCATCACCTCGTCGAGGGCAATGTTGCCAAGGCTCACTTCGGAGCCCAGATGCCGAAGTAGGAACGACTGCTGCGCACGCTGCGGTGCCTCGTAGATGATCCTGGAGGCGTAGGCATTGCTCTCCAGAACCTGAAGCAGCGACTCACGGACCTCGCCGTTCTTGTCATAAAGACCAACAGTCCCACTCTCGCGACCTTCGGCGACAATCCAGTTGGCGCCGGCCGCGATATCACCTTCAATTTCATCATGCCAATCCGCGGGCGTGACCGCCCGTGTCGGATCCTTGCTGCCCACTTCCGCCAACACCACGAATCCAAGCTCTCGGGCCCGCGCTATCAATTCGCGCTTCTCGGACACCTGCATCGAAGTCGCACCGTCGGATACCTCAACACAGTCGAAACCCACGTCTACCGCGAACGAAAAGAATTCCTCGGTTCGACCCTGCAACCACGCCACCTCGAGCAGCGTGCCGCCCGTGCAAGCCTTGACCTGGGCTGCGTGAAGCTCAATCACTTTAGATCGCACAGCCGGATCCAGATACGCCGTCCCCCACCCGAATTTCCAGATGTCGATCATCCCCGCAACAGACGACAACACTTCCTGAGTCGTCTGCAGCGTACAACCCTTATCGAGCACGTGCGTGAGCCCGGTACGGCGAGGTTTAACCGATCGTTCGGGTAGCCTCAAAAAAGTCGCCTGCGGACCTGCTGGCATGCTTCTTCTCCAGAATTATTGCAATGCTTTGAGCTACGTTTGCGCCATATCGGGCGAACTACCGCGTCCAGGTGGTAACCACGATCGCACGCTCCTTCCAAGCCTGGATGTTTGCGTCCAGGACGTCGAGCGGACTGATCGCCTTCACGCCCTCGATGAGGTCATCTTCCCGCATGCCATACAGCGCACCCATCGCGAACCGGCAGGCGTAAATCTTGGTGCCCTCATCCATCAGAGTCTTCAATTGCTTGTTGTAGCCAAGATTGCCGGCAAAGCCCTCGGTGCCGACTGCCGGGTAGCCACGCGAGGCTGCCGCCATAAGCACGCCCGGGCCGAACAGGATGAACGAAAGCTCGAAACCCTTGCGCTGC
>NZ_WOEZ01000038.1 GCF_013177735.1 Paraburkholderia elongata
CATGGGCGTGCGTCGCAGCACTGGGCGTGATATGTACTGGCTTTGCGTACGTCTTGTTTTTCAGGCTGGTTGAGCGTGTTGGTGCAGCCTACGCTGCGTCTGTCACGTTTCTCATCCCTATCTTTTGAATGATCTGGGGCGCCGCTTTCCTGGGGGAGGCGATCACACCGGAATGATCGCTGGATGCGCGATCGTCCTCCTTGGAACGGCCTTGGCGAGCGGAAAACTCGGTTGGATGTTGACCCGCAGCGCATGAACGTCCGCTCTGGAGAGCGGCGAAGGACTGTTGTGGCGTTGATCGGCCCACAACCACGGTTCAGCCAGCTTCCGCAGGTATCCCCTCGCGACGAGACAATATAAAGCGCTGGCCGCGAGGTCTTATTTGTCAAATTCATTCCCCGACTGTTTGATCATTGAACGCATATGAAAGCATGGTTCGCGTGACCGATATGGTCAGGGAACTGTTGCAAAAAAGCGTCATCCTTCCGCCGAAAAGAGCCTATAAAACGCCGCTTTTCATCGCACACCGCCTCGGTAGCCTTGCAGGACGGGCGCATCGAAAAAATTACTGACTTCGCCTAAGTTAAGTAGCGTTTTCCCGATTTAACAAGTCGGGACAATAGGAAGACAGTATCGGAATGGCAGGCGCAATAGTATGAAGAAATGAGTGACGCGACCGGGAGAAGAAATTGGCCGAGCTTTCTAGTGTTTTGGTATGGCTCACCGTCGCGTTTGCGTTCGCGGTGGCCCTGATAACTTCATTCGTGCTGGGCGCTGAGGCGCTGCTGTGCATGCTGGGCCGTCGAAATGCGCTCCGCCGCAACCTGCGTCGCTATCGGCGCGCCTGACCTTCAGATCGAGATGCCGACTCTCAAATAGCCCGGGACGCAACAGACGGGGATGCGCCGCGAAAGCGAACCCGTGATTCTCAACGACTTTATGAGCAGCGGCGTCTCGTCAGCGGAGAGTGAACACCGACTTGGACGAATATTCCGGCCACGTACATCATTGCCATGGCGAAAAGTGGTGCGTCTGGCGGAAACCCGCTGCGTGTGAATCCGATGTAGGTCAACCCATCAGCATGTGCGGCGAACGCCGCGTGTACCATCAGGTATAGGTCGTCGCTATCTGTCGAACAGCCATTCTCGTCGGCGATCAATTGCGCGTACATCCAACTGCGCTTCCCCTGATCATCCGCGAACCAGCCCGTCAGGTCAGAATCGTCGTGACGGTCAATCGTGATTTCAACGCGAACACGCGGCGCTACCTTTCGCGCGAGATACGATGGGAAATGTGCGAGGTCGAAGCTATGTTTCTTCAACGCTTCGTCACCGACATCCCGGATGGTCGTCCTTTGCGGTATGGACTTGGACGTGGCACTTACCCCGTGAACGATAAATAAATAGCGCTGAAAATTCACCGCCATTTATCGCTGAAGATCACATATCGATCGCGCGCCGGCGTTGCTTAAACGATCGTTTTCGCAATCCCGGTATAGAGCCAAAGGGCGGAGTCAGGCCATGAAGGGCCATCCACCCGGACCGTTCCACCGACATTGACGCGTCCGGTCCTCATCCATCAGCGGCCATTCGATTGGCGACGATGCAAGTCGCTTCATCGGCCAATGGAGGCGACTGTGCCTTGTGTCCAATTCCACTCGAGCGACTGCGTTGGGGGGCTAGTGGCCGAGCGGCTGCGATCAGTCTGCGCGCTCGATCCGTTCGTGAAAATGTGAAGCAGCTTAGGGTTTCCGAGCTTGTTGGCACGCACCGCCTCTACTAGATGCTATGTGGGAGGGCAGCGACAGAAAGCCCGACTGGAGTAAAACGGGACTTGCACACTCGTTTTCTCCGAAGGAGCACGCAAATGGACACGCCTGACACAGCCCTCCGTGGGCAGAATACGACGGCAGGTGACCGCCTGTACATGGCTTTTGAACTGGGCGAGAAGAACTGGAAGCTCTCACTGGGTGATGGCCAGCGCGCGCCCAGCCGCTGTACGGTCGCCGCCGGCGATGCCACGGCGGTTCTCACCGCCATCGCCAACGCCAGGGCGCGTTGCCATCTCGGCGCCGACGCACCCGTCTACAGCTGTTATGAAGCAGGCCGCGACGGTTTCTGGCTGCACCGCTGGCTGGCTG
>NZ_WOEZ01000039.1 GCF_013177735.1 Paraburkholderia elongata
CAAAGCCGCGGCAAGCGCAATCCCCGCGGCGTGAAGCGAAAGATGTCGAATTTCCGGATCCGGCGACGATGGGAGCCGCTGAATCAGCGAATAGCGCCCAAAGTGGTTATCAAGTGAACAGTATTGGTCCTAGGCCAGTCGGCTTGCGTACCCGCATGGCCACGCATTCTGTCCAGCCGCTGGCGATATCAGTCAGCGTCAGCGTGTGGACGAAGTCACCGTCGGTCTTCGGACCGCCGCAGTGTTCGACCATGTCGATCTCGAAGAAGCCTGGCGGCGGATCGCGCCAGTCGGCGAAGGTACGCACCGGGATGCTGCGCCGGATGGCCGAGCCCATCCCCTTGCGGCGTTTGCGCTGCCCGTCGATCTGCAAACGTGCATTGGCCAGCATGCGATCGATGGTCGCCGCGCTGACCTCAAGGAGTTTGGCCTTGATGACCGGATCCAGGTCGAGATGGCCGTGCCGCTCCATGGCATCAACCAGCTTCGGGATCAACGCCTTCAGGCGCTTGCCGCAGACCCGGTCGGCCGCTTCCCACAACACCGTCAGCGCCTGGCGTACCGCCTCGTCGTACAGCCGGTTGCGCTCGCGTGTCCCCTTTGCCGCGCCGCCGGGCTGCTCCCGCAGCAGCCGGATGGCGTGCTTGCGGTGATACCCGGTCAGAGCCACGAACTCGTCGAGAATCCTGATCCGGTCACCAAACGCCGCGCTGCTATACCGCAATTGCAATGCTGCGACCAACTCCTTGCGTGTCGTCATGCTGATTTGCCTCGTCACCTCGTGTTGCTCCCGCCGGACAATCCGGCGGGTGACCGGCCGTGCTGCTTGACGCTGTCTACGACCTTCTGAAAATTCAGAATTTTCCCCTAAGTAATGCCGCTCGCTACACGCTCCAACAAGTCCTTGGAGAGAAAATATGTGCTTGCAGTCAGTTGAGCGGATTCACGGTCGCCTGCAGGGTCGGCTCGTATCGGAAGATGGCGCAATTGAGTGGATGGATATGCAAACCATTTGGTCACATAAGGTACCCGTTCCAACTCGAACGAAAGGACAAGCTGTAACCAGGTTTCACGACTGGGATATTGTCAACGCCGCCGAATATCTTCAACTTGCTGGGCTTGACACTGGCATTGCCGGAGGTCACACAATCTACGCGTTCACCTACGGAGGTCTTCGTTTTCTGGTGCCAGCAATTCTCGTGATGAAAGCGCTTTTTCGGCCACATGCAACCGCCTTCGAAAATCTCTACCGGCGATCCGCACTCGACCTGATGCTTGCCCCGGTGCCGGCAGCGGGCACCATGACTGCACACCTGGTACGGAAGAGTCGGAAGTACAACAAGAACCCCCAATCGAAACGAGCGTCCATCGGGTACAGATGGCTCTATTGCTTCCCCTCGGCGCGCGAAGCGTGGGATTCTGTTTACCAAAGCGCGGTTCAGGGGAGAATCCACGTGACGATGCCAAAAATCCAAGCCTCTATCGCCACGAAAGGTTTACGTGTGGGGGACACCTTGTTGGTTTCGAACTTAACAATCCTGTCCTTTGAATCGATGGAAACCCCGTTCGCCTGGGCCGGGGAACAGCCGCGTCAATTCGACTTCGGTTTGGAGCGTAAGGACACTGCGCCGTATTCACCTTTGATAAGGTCTGATCTTAAACAGGGACCGGACGGCTGGGCGCTGTCCGATGACGAATGGAATAGTATCGAACACCTCTTTCCTCATGGCTTCAGGCGGAATTCGGGCGAACAAGCTCGTACGCTAATCAGCGCTGTACTCTTCAAGCTCGGCACCGGCATCGGTTGGAAAGCGATGAACGCACGCCTTGGCACGACCGCGAGAGTTAGCTCCTTCTATCGAGACTGCCGAAGATTTAACCGATGGGATGAGGTTGAGAGAATTCTTCGTGGTCTCAGAAAATAGACTCGATCAAACGAAATCACCAAATCAGCCGCTGATATTTAAACCCGATGCCTATAACCGTAGGAAGGCGCTAGCACTGTTGCGCTTCAACCTGTCGCATCGAGGAAAACTCACACACGCTGCCCTCAGTAGCAGCGCGTCATCCGATGTTGCAGCCGTAGAATGGACGAGCACGCCTTGAACAATGGAATCGCAGCCTTGCGCTATCTACTCTGATCACTCTCTCGAATCATCGGTTAGATGCCTCAAGAGATTTGAAGGTATGCGTCACATCGCTGCATCGCAGTGTTCACAAACTATCATCACCGAAGAATAAAACCGAACATGTCCAATGCCTCCCGCATCCAACTTAGTCCCGTCGAAAAGGCGCTTTACTACGCCGTGCGCTTGCTTGCCCGAATGGACAGCTATGCAGGCCATGGAAACGCATTTCTCGCCCCCGAGGTCAGCGTCTGGATGCTTGAACAAATAAAACCGTCCTTAATGAAGCCCTTGCACGAAGTTGGAAAAATAGGCGAGTTGATTCGACTCCTTCATCACTATAATTCTCTACGCGAAACTGCTGAGGAAATGCGTCATCGTGATTTTTACGAAAATTCCCCTACCGATGAAATAGATGACGATTTCTTGACGTTACACGCCGTGGCACGCGCACTTGCCCGAGGCATCTGGAAATGTGACGACAACACAGCGAGCAAAAGTATCAAGCTTGTTATGCATGACTGGACCTTGCGTCATCAAGACGAGCAGACACCATGGGAACCGCCGATGCGATGGGTGGACGTCCTCGCCAAGTTTGCGCCCGGCACCCATTTGCCTCGAGTGCTAAAAGCTGACCTTGAAACGTCAGACGCGATTGACACTCGACTAACGCCGGTCCTGTCTACCGCCCTTACGCACGCGAGACAACAATTGCTTGCATGCGATAGCAGCGGTTATCACGCGTTCTGGAACAAGGTTTACAACTTTGCCTTAGGCGAATGGCTCACGGTTGACTTGCCAGAGGTCGCCGCACAAATATTGGCAAATAAGTCGAGCGGCCTGTATTTTGACAGTATCGGCGCATATGTATTGCAGATGCGAGTTGCCGAACGGTTTTGGCGCGGCCTCACTGCTCCCGTGCGCGCGCTTCTCCTTGGCATGAACGACGAACCTGAAGCGCTCCGGCTCATCGGGGTCAATGTACGAGCCGGTGGAATTCAGGAGTCAGAGGCGGTCGCTTGTGCCACACGAATCTGGAAGATGCTTAAAAGACGCGCGACGGCAGGGGACGAACTAGCCTCCGAGCTAGCTTACAGCAATGAACCAAATGCCGTCGTCGAGTCTATCCGCGCCGACCAGAACAGCAATACAAATTTCTATCTCATCGACATCGATGCGCTGCCGCACAGCCTTCGTCATTTGACCGACGAGAGATATTGTCTTGTCGTCAGGTTGCCAGAACAATGGCTTGGGGCGAAGAACGCACTGGCTACACAAAGTGGCGTTCACTGTTTCGCCGTGCCGAACGACAGAAAGTTGTCCTTGTCGATCGGGTGCGCGTTTGTATGTAATTTCGACAAATTGTGGCCAGACCTTTTCCGATTCCGGCGTTCAATCCCCGTGCTGCATGTGTTTGAGAATCAGTGCATCCTTGCCTTTCATCAGTTCAACCACTTCGCCGACCTCCGCGAACTCAACCGCCAAGTCGCGACCCGGGGGTTTCGTCATGCTATGTCAAAGCACGAGCATCCAGGTTCCGATGTTCTGCTGGACGAGGATTCCACTACAAACCTTGCGAACGCAAGTCGGCCGGTACCGGCCTTCTTTGATAATTTCGTGGACTTTTCAACACCGCTGGACAAATCGCTTTCGGAAGCGTACCTCGCGGAAAATCCTGGCACACGTTGAACTGTATCCATCGGCTGTTTCGCGAGTGACTCTTCAGACGAGTTGCGGCTTGATGCTCGCGTAAGTTTAAGATCCGCGCGAACGGCTACGAATTCGTGGTCGTCACAGTGGAAAATTGGCCCCCGGCCGCCGCAAGTGTAGTGGTAGTGTCAGAAATTACTCAATCACGACGTAGAACGGGTCGCTCCTTCCGACAAGCGTATCGTCAGCCTTCCGAATCAGAAACGCTTCTACCATGTGAACGCCCCGGTACGATAACCGCTCCCATCGCACAAATGGCTCATCCGAACGATAGTAGTCTCCCCGCAATGCATTCGCACGCGTGGCCGCCTCATCGGTGTTGGTCACGCGCCATTCGACCTTGTAGCTGTCAGGAAAGGGGAAACCGAGATTGTTTCGTGCGTTGAAGCGAACCCAGTATCCAGGCTGAGCGGGCGTCAGACTTTGAATAGAGCGGATCTGCTGTCCGTGCCGAGCGGACCACAGTTGACTGTCGACATTCACAGAGAGTTGACCACCCGTCGCTACTCTCCATCGAGGCCGTCGCATGTGCGGCAAACGGTCAAAACCGTACGGAAGTGCTGTGCGCCCGAGTTTTCTAACGAGAGCAACCAGGTCACCAACGCCGGCCGAGCCCTGGTTCGCCCTGACGACGGCAAGGGCCGCCTCACTGACTTTGCTGGCTTTTCCCGCGGCCTCACGAGCAGCAAAGTCTTCACCAAATACACGCTGCCACTTTCCGATGCTCTCTTCCTTGTCTAGCTCATCATAGGCGTCATCGATCCAGCCGCGGTAAAGATTCATCTTCGCGCGGAAATTGGCATACTTAGTGTCATCCCACGCTGCGCTTTGAACCTCCTCGAAGAGCACCGGGTTGCGTATGGTGGGCTTATTAGGATTCGCCTGCAGCCAGTCGTCAAGTCGATCAAAAAGCGTCTTGAGCGCAGTAGGAACATCAACAAATGCAGATGAGCCTTTATCCGTCGATCGCACCTGCATTCCAAGCAGCGTTGTCAGAAGAAATGACGGACAGGTGAAGTTCGTCTTGATATCGCGAAGATACTTGATCAGGCGTGTTACCTTGCGGAAGTTATTATTTCCGCAGATAGTGTTCTGCTCTATCAGCCAGTTCGTATAATCAAGCGGGTTGGAACGCTCGAAAGAATTGGCGTCTCGATTGCACACCTCCCAGACTCCTGCCTGCACGCGCTCCTTGACGCAAGGGGCTATGTCGATCTTGCGTTCGCCTGCGTACTCAATGGTGACGCAATGCGAGTACCTTCGAATCTTGTCTTTGTACAACGGAAGCTTGGACAGTTCAGCGTAGAGCTCATTCACGTAGTCCTTTGCTTCCCAACCCGCCACCGGCTTCACGTAGACCAGCAGATCCGCATCGAAAGGAGCCAGGCAATGGCTTGATGATCGTCTTGTGCGCCCATGATCCCTGTGCCGCAAACCCGACGATGGCTGGCTTCCAGTCCAGCCCCCTCACGGCACTCTCGATGGCCTCAATGCTGCTTTCAAGCAAACCGAACCGGGTGCTGTTCAGGTTCACAGTGTCAGCAAGCAGGGTGTTGAAGTCTTGGATGAGTTTCATTGCTGCTTCCCCGCCGCCGCGACTTTTGCCGCCACTGGACGGAGACCATTGACGAGTTCCTCCGCGCCCGCGTTCATTCGCTCCTCCATCCCACGCCGCATTTTGTTATAGACCCAGTCAAAGATAAGCGGGCTAGAAACACGATGGTTGTATATTGCATCCTGCAGCTCGCGAGACCGTATGCTCAGATATTCTTCGGTTGCTCCGCTACTTGACTGCGTTAACAGCTTTTTAATGTCTTCATTCAACCGATCCAACAGTTCGCAGGTGGATGCTTGCCGGTTACGTTCGCGAAGCGCCCAGATCACGACGGGTGTAATGGGCGCGAGCGTTGTGAGAACGAATGACGTCAACGTAGGATCGATACGCAAAGAAATCAGACCCACGACGATCCCAAGGCAAACCGCACCACTCAGCAGAACGCGCTGATAGCGCTTTCTTAATTTACTGTCGTACCAGATATTGGTGCGCTGGCAAACAAGTCTTGCCAGATACAGTGGGAGTTCCAGGACGACTAGCGGATACCAGTCGATCAAACGCTTTTCGTCCTTCTCACTCAGGCTCTGAGCATCTTCGAAGACCTGCTCCGGATCCACCTTGCTGCCGGCCACGAAGCTGTTCCAATCCATTTGCAAGACAGTGCAATCGAAATCTTCCTGCAGCTTTGCCGCGGTCTTCAACTGCGCCTTAAGCCACGGGTCAAAAAACAAAACCTCCAGGTAGCTAAAGGAAAGGGCAAACAGCGCAATGAACGGCTTGCATTGAGCAAAATATGCAGAAACGACCAAACCGATCAGAGGCAATCCCAACGAGATCACCAAACCCACTGCCTGATAGTTTTTAGCGCGGCGATAAATGAGCGTCCGGGCTCGCAGCAGGTTGAGCATGCGGGCACTCACCTGCTGCTTGTCTATTTCATTCATTTTCGAGACCTTCTCATCCTGGTTATTGCCAGCTCCAACATCCATTCTGTAAACGCCGCTGCCGTCACATGCCCTACAGCGCTAGCCTTTCTCTTTCCGCTCAGGAGGATGAGCACCGCCTCCCTCCCATTTCCCCGAGGAGAGCCAATATTCGTAGTGCCAAAGCCACTCGGCGGTCCACGCTATATAGCTCTCGATAAACTTCACGCCGCGCGTCCACTCGCGCTTTTTGGGCCACCAAAGGCACAGCTGCGTCTTGCCATCCGAGTGACCGTAAATATGCGGTGGACGTTTGCTCCCTGCCTTGACGACAAGGTCGGGCTTGATGACGTACATCTGTGGCGAAGTGGTTCTCGGCACGACGAGCAGACACCGGTAAAGCGGCGAATACTCGGACGGTGAGATCTCGAAGCAGTATCGAATTTCCTTACCCTGAACACGCGCCAACTTCGCTCCGGGAAGGTTCAGGCGCTCGAGTTCGAGCGCCTGTTGCTCAAGCGAACGCTGCGGCTCAAAACTGCGCACGATCACTTACCGTAAAAATTATGCGGGCGCGACTTGACGGTGAGTGGAGCGACCGTCGAGGTGAAAAAGCTGGCTCGCCCTGCGTTACGCGCTGCCTCCTGACGCTTCAATAGTGCGTTGCGCGCGGCATCGGCGGACTTGCTACCAAAGGCTGCTTCTACGCGCTGAATCACCACTTCTATGCCTGCACGTTGTTCAACCGCTTGCAGTATCTCGTCAAGATCTTCAGTGAATTTTTCGACCCAGGCGTAGAAGGCCGCTTGACGCGCCGGATCGTTCATATCCTCTGCGAGGTTACTGGCTGGCGCTGCCGGGTTAAGCAGAAACCACGTTGCGCCAGTAGCCGTCTCTTCCGACCAAAACTTCGACGGCATCGTCGCGACGATGTCAAAAAGAAGGTCCAGCGGACTAACGTGCACCTCCGGCGCGTGCTGCGCATAAGCATGTGCCGCCAGGGTCGTGATGAACGCCGATGATGGCTTGAGATCCTGCTCCCCGTCCTGCGGCCCAAAGCGCACGTTCCGGTGCAACTTCAGGACTTGCACGATACGGCACAGCAAAGGAGCAAACACTTCGTCTGGATTGCGCAGCGGTACGATGTCGGCCTTGTGCACAGAATCTGCCGCATAAACTTCCATAGAATGGAAAGTTGCCGCGATAGATGCCGTCTCCCGGAAGAACTTGGCGTAGCCAAGTGGATTCGTGGACCTATAGTGGGCAACCCCGCGGTCGGGAATCATGCCGTGCGTGTCGCCGTACGGCGAGGACAAAAGCGGACTGTCGATTACCGGAGCGATGTCAGCACACATACCGCCGGAGTAGATGAGTGTGACGCATCGATTCCACTTTTTTACCTCGAGCCCGTGTGCATTTGCATAGTCGTCGAAGGCGGCATGAAAGTGCGCAAGCAGTCGAGCGGGGCCGCGCGCGTCGCCGTAACGTTCCAACGCGCTTTTGTCCAACCTCGCAATCACATCAATGTCGAAACCTTCACGCGACTGGCCCCAAGGTCGAACCATGGTCCCGAATTCGCGCGAGCCGTGCGGATGGATTTGCGTGATCAAACTCTCAAATTCCTGCCGGGCTGAAAGGAATTCCGCGATGCTCTGGTACGACGACTCGATATCGCCAAGCTGAGTTAGCGTCGGCACCTGCTGCTCAGCGATCGCGTCCAGCAGAAAGAAAAAGTTGTCGGACGTAGCGAGCGATACGCTCTTACGGCGCTCCTTCAACGAAATATCTCTTTTCATCTTGGCAACTCCTGAACGCCGCCGCAAACAAACTATCGAAATATACTTTTCGATAGCATCAATATCTAGGGCTGATTTTCAAATTACGCCTAAGTATAGTGTAGTTCGGACACATCTGGAAATTTTTGCTGCTTGACTTTTCGATGCGACTGGGGAAGTCACTCTGACCGAAAATGCCCGAGACCTTGCTGATGAATAGTCGCGGTGGTCTCGCTGGCGATCGCCTTGCGGGCGGACGTGATACGACGGTTCTCGAGCCGCGCGTAAAGGCCACCTCAGTGCGATAGGGCGGCGTTCAGGCCGACTGGGAAGACGTGAAAAAGGTGTTCGCGGACTATGCGTCCGCGTTTTCTCGGCCAGCAAGCAACACGAGCCATGAGCGACGAAGTTGAGTTTTTGTGATGGGCCGAAGGCAAGCGCGGCACCACACTCCTTGCTGGGAACGGACCCGACTCGGTTAGCGCAGCGGGCTAGGACAGATTTGATTTACCAATCGCGCAGCGGCGTTGCGATCGGACAGGCCAGAACTATTTATCGATGCCGCTGAGTGAATTTCCTACAAACCACTATTAATCAAATATTTAGCGTCAACCGTCAGGACAGGTTTGATTTACGAGCCACCAGAACCGGACCGATTCCTCAAGCCATCAACCGTTCCGTCGTAACGGTTGAAAATAGCGCGCACGGAAACCACCGTCGGTATATTCGAGCACGAGCCTCCCGCCGGTCCGACGAGCAATCTTCGAGACGATGGAAAGACCCAGAAGGCAGCGGTCACCTTGACGTGTTTGTGAGACTCACCGACCCGACACGATTGACTGTCGAACAGCTCAATCAGATTCCCGTCATGGCCAGCGGTTGGGTTGCATTGAGCGACGTGGTCGACGTCCGCATGGTGACTGGGCCCAACGTCATCCGGCATTTGAACGGACTACGAACAATTGAAATTCTTGCGACGCCCACCGCCACACTCGGACACGTGATTTCAGCCTCAAAAAAGGCACTCGCGACGCTTCCCCTACCAGTCGGCTACGAAGTGAAGTTTGGCGGCTTGTATCCGCAACTCGAAGGTGCCGCGCTTAACGTAGGCGTCGCAGCGGTGGTCGCACTGGCACTGATGTTGGGCATCCTTACGTTGCAGTTCGATGGTCTGCTCGTGCCGGGTCTGCTGTTGCTACAAATGCCACTGGCGTTCTCAGGCGGAGGTCAGAAGGCAACCTAGCTTCGTCTCAGACATGGGATATCGCCCAGCCGTTGGCACGACTTCATAAAGCAAGCGTCGTCGCGGGCGAACTTTTGGACAGCATGGGCGCTGCGGCAACCTTTTACGCGGGTGCGGGTTTTTGTTTGCTGAATCAGATAGCGAGTACGCAACGATTCATTGTTCGTCATCGTCTCCGTGATGCTTGTACCAGCCCTTATGTTTGCCGTTGTCATGCCAACGACGTTCATCACGGTATTCGTCCTGATATCCGTAGCCATAGACAGGCGCCGGCGCATAGACCACTGGAGGCGGTTGATAGATCACGGGAGGTGGCGCTACATATACCGGACCAGGCACGCCGAGAAAGACGTTGACGTCTGCATGCGCCGACGCCAGCCCCGATGCGCAGGCACCACAAATTCCCAAAGCGGATAAAACTATCGCGCGCTTCATGATGCTCTTCCGTTCAAGTTAGGCGGACCGCCTGCAGGCGGTCCGATACACCATCGTACGCGACGGGAAAAGTGCCCGGTGAAACTGAGGAGTCTCTCCTGTAACCGTTTGTAATACGTGATGCGCCTTAGCTACGGGGCCGTGCCAAACAGCGGGCCGGCCTCGCCCTACCGGGTGGAACCGGTGGTCGGTCATTTTCTTCCACCCTCAAATTACACCCTCGACGCCGGGGAGCCACTGATGCGTCTGTATAACAAGTAGTCCAATGACCATTTGCCGGCACCCCGGCACAGCAGGACCAGCAGCATCGCAGCCCATTGAATGTGCGTGGGCCATGCCTGCGGATACACGAACACCTCAATGACGGTTGTCATGCCGAGCAGGACCACCGCTACGGGTCGCGTCGCCAGGCCGAGCACGAGTAGAACAGGTGTCGTTAGTTCGATTGACACCGCCAGGTAGGCTGCAAACTCGGGAGGAAGCAACGGTAGTCGATAGTCTTCCCTGAATAACTCGAGCGCGGCATTCCAGTCGGCCAGTTTGGTCATCGCCGAGTTCCAGAAGACCGTTGCAACAGCAAGCCTCAGTGGAAGCGCGAGAACCGTATGCGGCACTCGTTCCAACCACCCAATGGCGCGTAGTACGCGGTCAATCAGTATTGAACTGCGATGAGCGGATTGAGATTCCGGCATCATGTGACTTGCCTCCCAATTGTTTGGCTGGATGCCTCATTTGATAGGCTGATGTCGACAAAGCATGCTGATGCAAGAAGGTGTGCGAGCCAGACGGATGCCTCCGCGTCCGGCACGTCGACAAGGGCATCATGCAAGGAGCGCCCCGCAATCAAGGCAGCCGTGAACCGGCATTGCCCCACTGCCATGCGGATCACCTCCACACCCGAAGGCCCTCGGTGGATATACAAACAGACCGGGTCAGCGGTCAGATTGATATTTGCCAAAGCGTTATCGTCCCGGGACAACACCGCGTGCCAGATGGCATCGACAGGAAAGGACGACTCAAGCACACGGGCGGCAGGGCTCGGCAAAAACCTTACGGCGTGCATGTCGGCTGCGTCGAATTGCTCAAGGCGCCGCAAGTCAAGCGGCTTTGCGTCTGGCGCGTGCAGCGCCTCATTCACCGCCCATTCGAGTCGTGCCGTATCTGGCAGATAGATAAGAGACGCCGCTTCCGGCATCTGTGCCAGGAAATTCGGGAAAATGGCGCCGTAGCTGTCTAGTTGCGCGCTCGACGGCGGGTGTTGCTCAATAAAAAGTCGAGCCGCGCCTTCGAAGAATTCGGACCCAACCAGAGCTTGCACGGCCGGATAAGTCAGCCTTAGCGCTGTAAGCAGCGTACTGTTCGCCGTATTTCGATAGATGGCGAGCCGCGCCTGCGGAGCCAGGCCGTCCGGTACCACATACTCGGATGTGTCACCATCGGCAAACCCAAGCAAGTCCCGGCTGACTGCACATTGCAGCTCAAGCAGCGTGGGTGCACAGATTGTCATTTCGCTGCCTCTCAATAGCGGCGTCAGCAATTGCGGCCTCTTCCATCAGAACCTCAAGGGCCGGCACATCAGCGTCCCATTCGATTAGCGTGGGAATCGGTCCAAAACGCTTGAGTGCCTGCTCGAACAGGTCCCACACGGGAGGCGCGACGCGCGAGCCGTGGTCGTCAATGCGAATTATCTGGCCCTGGTCAAGCTGTCGGATGCTGTGCCCGGCCAGGTGGACCTCGGTAACTGACTCCGGCGGCAGAGCATCAAGATAGGCCAGCGCATTCCAACCGTGATTGCTGGCACTGACGTAGATATTGTTGACGTCGCAGAGGATGCCGCACCCCGTGCGGCGCGCAACCTCCGCAAGGAATTCCCATTCGGGGATGGTTGAGTGGCGGAACCGCAGATAGGTCGATGGGTTTTCTAATGAAATCCGCCGCTGCAGGTAGGCTTGGGCCTGGTCGACGTGCATGCAGACAATGCTCAACGCTTCTTCCGTCATCGGCAGTGGCAAGAGGTCGGCGAGATAGATGCCACCGTTGATGCTCCATGACAGGTGTTCTGAGACCAGCCCGGGCGCAATACGCTTGATGACGTCGCGCACACGCTCCAGATGCCGGACATCCATCCCTTCGGCGCTGCCCAAAGAAAGTCCCACGCCATGCAGCGAGATTGGATAATCCCGGCGTATGGCGTCCAGGTAACCTGGCGCGCTGCCTCCGCCCATATAGTTCTCAGTATGGACCTCGAACCAGGCGGCTCGCGGACACCCCTCGACAACCTCCTGATGGTGTCGAAAGCGCAGCCCAACCCCGGCGCATGCCGGAATCAGGCCATGCGCGCATTGCGACGCAGCAGAAACGGCATCCATGAACGCCCCCGTTTGCTCAAGCAGGCTTCAGCTTGCCGCCCTGGATTTTGCTGCAATCTCCGGCTGGAAGCAGCACGAATGACTTGGCATCGCGTGCCTGGGTAGATTGCCCTGCGCAGGAGTGCGCTCCCTCTGCGCAGTCATTTTTCGATACGGCATTGATGCCGTAGCACTTCTCCAGTTTGTTCGCTTCCATCCGGGCCATGTTGTCCTTCACAATTTGCGGCATTCCGCTCATGTCCTTCATGGTCTGGGCCTGAACCGGTACGACCTGCATGGCAAGTGCCAGGCCGATTGCCGACGATAAGGTCGACGCGGCCAAAACATGTTTGTTCATCACGCTTCCTCCTGAGGGTGGCGGCCCGGGATTCCGGCCGTGTAGGGAAGTTCGGCCAGCAGTACCAAAAGGTTACGGCCCGAGCAAACTTTTTCTGCGTGACAAACAGTCGTCCACGCCGCAAAATTTCCGCATGCTCCGGCATTCACACCCGCCCACTCCCGCTCCAGGTTCCGACAAAGAGGGCCTGGCGTCGTTGACGCCCGGCGGTCAGGAAGTACGCGCTGCCAGCCGCGCCGACGGCAAACTCGACTGGTCCATCACCATGGCCAGCGCGCAAATGGGCGACCTGGATGCCTATCGCCGGCTGCTCCAGGACATAACCCCCTATCTTCGGGCGCTCGCGGCTCGGCACATCCGGAATGCCGACGACATCGAAGACACGGTGCAGGACGTATTGCTGACCGTACACTCAGTGCGCAACACGTATGACCCGTCCCGCCCATTCGGGCCGTGGCTGGTCGCTATCGCAAACAGACGCATCGTCGATGGTCTGCGCCGGCGTGGACGCGTTTGCTCACATGAATCGTCAGTGGAAAATGAACTGGAAACTTTTTCTGCTGATGAAGCGAACCTACAGGAAGAGGCCGCGGATGCCCACGTGGTCAGGACAGCTATCGACCAATTGCCTGTCGGACAGCGCAACGCGATGCGCATGCTCAAGCTGGAAGAAATGTCCCTGCAGGAAGCCGCTGCCGCAAGCGGAATGTCAGTTGCTGCGTTGAAAGTGGCCACTCACCGGGCAATGAAACGACTACGGGAAATGTTCCGGCAGCGAGGTAGCAAAACATGACCCGGACCTCAGACCTGATTGACCTGCTGGTCGCTGACGCAAAACCGGTCCGGCGTCTGAAGCATCCTGCAGCGCGAGCTTCGTGCTGGTTGTTGTTTGCAGCACTCGTCATGTTCATCGTCGGTATTGCGCATGGGGTGCGCGCTGACCTCGCGGTCAAACTCGATCAACCTCAATTTGTCGTCAGCGTAGCTGCGGCGATGGCAACGGGTATTCTGGCCGCCATGGGTGCTTTCCTTGCCAGCGTGCCAGGCATGTCGCGCCAATGGCTTCTGTTGCCGGCACCGGCGTCTCTCGTTTGGGTAGCAACCCTTGGATATGGTTGCCTGACCCATTGGGTCACGATTGGACCGGAAGGCATGTCTCTTGGCGAAACGGCCAGATGCTTTGCCACGTTGGTATTGGTCGGCATGCCGCTATCGCTCGTGATACTGATTATGCTGCGCCACGTTGCCCGACTGTCGCCGGGCCCGGTTGCGATGACAGGAAGTCTTGCAGTCGCCGCAATAACTGCGGTAGCGCTGTCAATTTTCCATCCGCTCGACGCCACCGCAATGATATTGCTGTGGAACCTCGGTGTCGCCGCGCTTTATCTGTCGTTGAGCGGCTGGTATGGCGAGCGACTTTTGAGCTGGGTAACGCAGCGTTAGCGTGAACATGGTCAGGCGCAGCAGGAGCCAGACTGCTGCATAGGCGGGCACCTGTTGGTGCCATACGAGCAATACACACAGCAATCCCCGGGTTTCGGCCTGACCACTGCCTTGCAATACTCGCATTCGTAAAACCACACACAGGCGTCGGTGGGCATCGTCTCGTCTTTCCTGTGCCCGCACGCCGGACACGTGATGCTCGAATCCAGCACGACCGCAGCCATCACTGCACCTGCATTACGTGAGACGGATAGCCAGCATCGGTCGTGGCGTTCGTCAACGCGTCGACCGATGCCTTCTTCGGGTCAAATACCACCTCCGCGCGTTTGCTTGCGAAGTCGACCTTCGCCGAGGTCACGCCGGGCACTTTCTCAAGTGCCTTGCGAACCGTAATCGGACACACAGCGCAATCCATGTTCGCGACGTCGAGGGTGACCGTGCGAAGCCCCTCGGCGAGGGCCGTGGATGCGCTCAGCGCCGTCGCGACGAGCACAGCAATCAGTTTCTTCATGGCAGGTACTCAATAGAAGAGCGGCGCATACAGGGGGAACGACATCAGCGCGAGCGCGGCCGGCATCACAACCCAGAAAATGATGCGCTGCCGATGTCGCGCCGAAGGCACCGCGCAGGCTTTGCCCACCGCACATTCTTCGGACCTGGCGTAGAGCCTGCGAAAAGCGACCGCGAAAAAGGCGACGGATATGGCAACAAACAGGGGTTGGAACGGCTGCAACGCGGTCAGGCGCGAGCCCCATGCGCCCCCGACTCCCAGCACGACAAGGAGCAAGGGGCCGGCGCAACAGGCGGATGCCCCGAATGCCGCAGCGGCTCCGGCGAGCAGGGAGCCGGTGGTGGCCCAGCGAGGTCGCATGGCACTTCCTTTTCAGACTGGTTGAGCCTAGTCTAGGTGCGTACCTAAGTACGGAGTCAAGCGCACCATGCGGGAAATGACCATCGGACAACTGGCTGAAGCGGCAGAGGTCAACGTCGAAACGGTGAGGTACTACCATCGTCGCGGGTTACTGCCGGCGCCACCCCGCCCAGTAGGCGGCATCCGCCGATACCCGACAGCCGTACTGACCAGGCTTCGCTTTATCAAGCGGTCCCAGTCGCTTGGCTTTTCGCTCGATGAGGTGGAGGCCCTGCTGTCCCTGCACGATGGTCAGGCGTGCAACGCCGCGCGCGCTATCGCCGAACACAAGCTTGTCGATGTGCGCCAGCGCATTCAGGATTTGTCCATGCTGGAAGCCGCGTTGGCGACACTGGTACAGCGCTGTTCGACGTCGAAAGGCAAGGTTTCGTGCCCACTCATCGACACGCTCATGAACGGCGATGAGCCTGTCACGAGGCCGGCCAGATTCTAGGAGGTTGTCGGAGTTTGCGCCGAGGTTGGTCATCCGGGCGGGCACGTTGGGCGTTAATGAATCAGCCAGTTCACTGAGAGAGCCCATAGATGAGTCGCTTCGTGCCCGTTGATCGTCAGAC
>NZ_WOEZ01000004.1 GCF_013177735.1 Paraburkholderia elongata
CTTTACTTCGACAGCCGCACCGGCCACGCCGCGGTTTCCACCAGTGAAGAAGACGCCGAAGTGTTGTGGATGGCGACCAGCGCCGACATCCCGCAGACGTCGGCCGCGGCAGAATCGGCGAAAAAATAACGAAGGCGGCGGGACCGCTCACAGCACATAGAAACGCCAAAAGCGAAAGCCAGCGTCCCCAATGCCGATGGCAGCGCCACCGGCAAATGGCAGCACGAAAGCCAGTGCCAACACCAATGGCAACGCCGCCACAGCCCCTTAACGACGCGCCGCCAACGCCCGCTGCACCAGTTGCGCGATATGCATCGCATGTTGCCCAGTCCCCTGCTCGATCTGTTCACGGCAACTGAAACCGTTGGTCAGCACGATCGTTTCCGCGTTCGCAGCGGTCGCCGCTCGCACAGCAGGAAACAGCTTGTCTTCGCCGATTTTCTCCGAAAGCGCGTAATGCTCGTCGTTAAAGCCGAACGATCCCGCCATCCCGCAGCATCCGGTATCGAGCAATTTCCATTTCACGCCAAGCTTGTTCAACAGTGCGGTATCGCCTTGCATACCGAACAGCGCCTTCTGATGACAATGCCCATGCACGATCACGTCCGCTGCAAGCGTCGGCCATTCGAACGGCTGACGCGCGACGAAATCGGAGAACAGAAAAGTTTGCGCCGACAGCTGTTTCGCTAACGCATGACCGGGGAGCTGCTTCAGCAACTCATCCTTGAACACCGACAAGCAACCGGGCTCAAGACCGACCAGTGGCACACCCGCAGCAATATCGTCCCCGAGGTCATCAAGAATCGTGGTCAGTAACTCACGCGCACGGTCGAGCAAACCGAAGTCATACAGCGGACGCCCACAACACAAACGGTTCTTCGGCAGCACGACGCGCCAGCCCATTTGCGTCAGCACATCGGCAGCGGCCTGTGCGATCTCGGGCGTGAAGTGATCGTTAAAAGTATCGACCCACAAGATGACTTTCTTGACCTCACCAGGAGCACCAACACGAGCGTCACCCTCCTTCTTAAGCGATCGCCGTGCAATCTGCCGGTAAGTCCGCGCAGCAAACTTCGGCAATTCCCGCGCTTGCGCCACCCCGGCAACCCACTTCCCAACCGCAGCCAACCCCGGTGCCGACGTCATAAAATTCGTCACCCGCGGAAACCGCGCCGCCCACGGTGCCCACTCGCCGATCCGCCCCATAAACAACGCCTGCCGCGGTCGACGATTCGTCTCGTAGTAATGCGAAAGAAATTCCGCCTTGTATGAAGCCATATCCGTATGCGTCGGGCAATCAGATTTACAGCCCTTGCACGCGAGGCAAGTGTCGAGCGCCTCCTTCACTTCGCGGCTTTTCCAGCCATCTGTAATCACGTCGCCTTGCAGCATTTCCCAGAACAGATGCGCGCGGCCACGCGTCGAGTATTTCTCTTCACGTGTCGCGCGATAGCTCGGACACATCGTGCCGCCGTCGAGCGAACGGCACTTACCCATGCCGATGCATCGTTCGATCTCGCGCTGAAAGCCGTCGCCTTCCTGGCTCGCGAACGTGAGCTTCGTTTGCAGGGTCACCGGCTTGTACGCCGGACCCATGCGCAGATTTTCATCGGCGCGATACGCGTGCACGACCTTGCCAGGATTCAATCGATTGGCCGGATCCCAGATCGCCTTGAACTGCTCCATCGCCTGCATCAGTTCAGGGCCGTACATAATTGGCAAGAACTCAGCCTTGGCCTGGCCGTCGCCGTGTTCTCCCGAGAGCGAGCCACCAAATTCGACCACCAGTTCCGCCGCTTCGCGCAGAAACTTGCGCCACGTCGCGACGCCTTCGACGCTGCGCAGATCGAAGGTAATGCGCGCGTGCACGCAGCCATCGCCGAAATGGCCGTACAAACTCGTCTCGTAGCCGTAACGATCCACGAGCGCCTGAAACGCACGCAGATAATCGCCGAGACGCAGCGGATCAACCGCTGCATCTTCCCAGCCGACCACCGGATCGGGCGTGCCCGTATCCACCGACAACGCCACCGCCGACGCCCCCGTCTCGCGGATCGACCACACCTTCGCCTGCAACGCGCGATCTTCGACGAGCAGCGCCGACACGTTCGGCCCTGCTTCGCCCGACGAAAAATACGCCGCAGCGGTTTGCGCCTGGCGCACGGCATCCTCTTGCGTATCCGCGCCGAATTCGAGCACGACCCATGCATCGCCGACCGGCAGCAAGGCAATCTCGTCCTTCTTCAAACCACGCGCCTGCAAGCCGCGGATGATCGCGCGGTCGAGTCCCTCGACCGCGATCGGCCCACAGCGCATGAAATGCGGCACAGCGTCCGCGGCGGTGTAGATATCGGTGAAGCCGACCACGACGATCACGCGTTGCGCCGGACTCTTCACGAGCCGCACTTTCGCCTGCAGGGTCACGGCGCACGTGCCCTCGGTGCCGACCAGCGCACGCGCGACGTTAAAGCCGTTTTCCGGCAGCAGTTGATCGAGGTTGAACCCTGACACGCGCCGCTTGATCTGCGGGAATTTCGCGCGGATCTGATCGGCGTAGGTGTCGCGTAGTTGCTTGAGCGCAGCGTAGATTTCGCCTTGACGCCCGCCTGCTGCGATGATTCGACCGAGTTCGTCGTCTGAAGTAGGCCCGACCCAGAAACGCGCGCCATCGAAGGTCGCGATTTCCAGCGCCTCGACGTTTTCGACCGTCTTGCCGGCCATCACCGAATGCGCACCGCACGAATTGTTGGCGATCATGCCGCCGAGCGTGCAGCGGCTGTGCGTCGCGGGATCTGGGGCGAACGTGAGGCCGTGCTTTTCCGCGGCGTCGCGCAAGGTATCGCAGACCACGCCCGGTTCGACGATCGCTACACCCGCTACAGGATCGACCGATACGACGCGGTTCACGTACTTGCTCGCGTCGGCCACCACCGCGACGTTTACGCATTGGCCGTTCTGCGAGGTGCCACCGCCGCGCGGGAGAAAGGGCACGTCATTACGGCGGCAGGCGGCAAGCGTTTCCAGCAGGTCGTCGACGTCCGATGGCACGACCACGGCGAGCGGGACTTGCCGATAGTTCGACGCATCCGCGGCATACAGCGCTTTCGAACCCTGATCGAAGCGCACCTCGCCGCGCACGTGGCGGCGCAAGTCGGCTTCGAGTGCCTGCATCACAGCAGCAGTGCCAGCGAAGGGCTTGGCAACGCGCGGCGCTTTCAAGGTGTCATGAGCCGCGTCGCTCAATGAAGCATTCACGCCCGCGCCCTGCTCTTCATCCAATGACGTTTCCACTGCGTTCCTCACGTCTCGTGTCCAACGCCCGCGCTATGGCCTGAACGACGCATCACGCAGCCTGGCTCGCGGTCATCTTGAAGATGCCCTGAGCGTTGCCCGCGTCGAAACGCCGGTCCGTTTCCCAGCGGCGCGCGTCCTGATCGAAAGTCCGCTTGCGCGTGATGAACTCGTAGAACGAGCCCGGCACCTCGCGCGTCACGATGCTGCCGTCGGCCGCACGAAACTCGCGCCGCACGATGTCCGCGCGGTACGCGGTCTGAAACACGCGGCCCGAACGCGAACGCTCGACTTCCGGCTTCATCGGACGACCTTTCGCCTTCTCGTCGTCGGAAAGCTGGAACACGTCCGCGACGCGATCGGTGGCGTGATTGAAGGCGTTGCCTTCGGTCGCGATCCACGCCATTTCCGCCGACTCCTTCAACAATACTTCGTAATCGGCTTCGCGTGGCGTCTCATGCTGACGCGCGAACGCGCCGACGATCACCGGCAACAACGCATGAGCCGCCTCGAGCGGCAACACGCCTTCGCGTTCGAGCTCCCACAACTGGCTGGCGGCTTGGGGCGTCAACGGATCGCGCGAGGCGCCGATCACGTTCGTCACCGCCTGCTGGAATTCCGTCGAGAACCGCTCGGGATGCAATTCGCTGACGAAGAACTGCGCGATCTCGTCGGAGGCATCGTCGTGCGCCCATGCGCGGCCGGTCATGCCGAGACGGTCGAGCGGATAGCGGCCGTTGATGCTGAAACCGAGCGGTCGCAGGATGCGTGCGAAAGCCGCTTCGCCCGGCGGCAGCGCGCCGCTCTCAGCCCAGCGCACGGTGCGCAATGCGCCGTGGTCGAAGTAGACGCTACCACCGCCAGCGATCGTCTCCTCGGTGTACTCGCGGCCATTCGCCGAGCGCGCCAGCAGGTCTTCGAATAGCGCCATGTTCATCGCCTGAGCCATTTCGGCCCGCGTGACGGTGCCGTCTTCCCATTCGTTGAGAATCTGCGGATGGTTCAACGTGGCGAACAGCCTCGCGGTTTTCTCGGCGCCGAGCAGTTTCAGCAGCAGTTGTTCGACATTTGCATTCTTGATGTTTCGCATATCGGTTCCGGGCGGGGTGCGGTGGGCACGCGTTCGTGTAATTGAAGGTGGCCTGCCGGCGTGGTTTCAGGGCGCAAGCGCGGCATCGTTGGATGCGAGATTATTCAAATCCGCAGCGCCGCCGTAAAGCGAGATAAAATCGCCACTTGATGCGTTTTTGGAATTAACGTGCGAAAATTCAAGATCCCCAACATGGGCGCGCTGCTCGCTTTCGAGGCTGCCGCCCGGCACGAGAGCTTCACGCATGCGGCGCGCGAGCTCTTCCTCACCGAGAGCGCGGTGTCCCGGCAGATCAATACGCTGGAGAGCAATCTCGGCGTGCGGCTGTTCGTGCGCGTCAAACAACGCGTGGTGCTGACCAAGGCGGGCAAGGTCTATAGCGCGCAGGTGCGGCGCTCGCTGGAACAACTGGACCGCGACACGCTGTCGATCATTGCGCATGGCAGCGGCGGCGGGTATCTGGAATTGGCGGTGTTGCCGACTTTCGCATCGCAATGGCTGATTCCTCGGCTGGCAGCATTCAACGTGCAGTATCCGGACGTGCGGGTCAACATGGGAGTGCGCACCGGCACCTTCCCGTTCGCCGATACGCATTTCGAAGCCGCGATTCACTACGGCAAACCGACATGGCCGGGCACGTCGGCGGATTTTCTGTTCAGCGAGGAAGTCGTGCCGGTGTGTGCGGCGAGTCTGCTGACGCGGCCTGTCGAGACAGCGGCCGATCTGCTGGACTACCCCTTGCTGCATTCCACCACCCGGCCGGACGGCTGGGCGTCATGGTTCGCCAGTCTCGGTGTCGACGATAACCGGACGATGCAAGGTGTCCGCTACGAACTCCACACAATGCTGATCAGCGCCGCGGCGGCCGGTCTCGGCATCGCGCTAGTGCCGCGTTTTTTCGTCGACGCACAGCTCGACCATCTCGGACTCGTGATGCCGCTCGACGCGCCCGCGGTCGCCGACTCGGCGTATTACCTCGTCTATCCGACCGAGTTGAGCCACGGCAAGCCACTCACGAGCTTTCGCGAGTGGCTGTTGCGGGAAGCGGCGGCATACAGTGCGGTGAATCCTGGACTGGCCGGTGATCCCGATACCGATTGATTCGGCAGTGAGCAATCAGCGGTGAGCGATGTGCGCTAGGAGGTTGTCGGAGTTTGCGCCGAGGTTGGTCATCCGGGCGGGCACGTTGGGCGTTAATGAATCAGCCAGTTCACTGAGAGAGCCCATAGATGAGTCGCTTCGTGCCCGTTGATCGTCAG
>NZ_WOEZ01000040.1 GCF_013177735.1 Paraburkholderia elongata
TTGCCAACCCGGTGCGGCGGGACAATCTCGCGAAGATACGCGAGCTGTTGCACGTACCAACCGTCGATATCGCGCCCGTTAGCGACAACACCTCGCCAGACACTGCACAGCCCACCTTCGTGTGCCGGCACTGCGGCTCGCCGATGATCATCATCGACATCCTCCACCGCAGCCAGCCGATCCGGGCACCGCCCGCGCAGCGAGACGCAGCATGAGCGCAAGTGGATCAAGGTATTCAACCCGACTGTCAGCTCTTCGGCAACGAGAGCCAACAGGAGACAGTTGCGCTGGTCGTTTCAGCCAGGTCCTTCCGCGCTCGCCCCGTCGTCACGATCATCGCCTGTGGCAGCTTCGCAACCGCGCCTGCGCCCATCTAACGTCTGGTTTGCCTCAGTTCCCCATCGCCCGATTGACAGTGCGATCTCTTCAATCGCCATAGTCGGGTAAGGTTCCCACCGCATCGGAGCACTCCGCGGTTTCCTCCATCGAGGCTTGTGCGACGCCTGCCCGCTGGCTCACCGGCGCGCTCACATGCATGCGGCTTCAGGGCAGGCATCGCACAACCCTTAACACGACGAGCCGTTGATGCTTCGATATGCCGGCAGTCCGCTTCACGCCCTGAGGCGGTCAGTCAAGGTTTTTCCGAGGGCATGCGCAGCCCACATCCTTGACCTTGTAGCTTCGGGCGTCGCTCATTCATGAAACGGCGGATGTGGAAGAAACGTCGTGCCCTCGTCTTTGCATGCCCGAAGCCACGCCACGACGAGCACGCCGAAACTGGCGCCCAAAGACGTCCCTATTGCCAGGCCAAGCAAGAATTCCATCGCTTCCCCCAATTTTGTGTGATTGCAAAACTGTGCACGAGCGTATGTGGGTGGGCATGCCCCGCAGAGCTTTTTGTCGATGGCGTCCTCGTCTATAGGTGGGCCCCGTCCGTTCTCTCCGAGCCGACGGAAACGTGGGAATGGTCGGGTCCGTTCCTGCGTCGGCGTGGTGAAGCCTGACTATCTGCTGGATTTCTTCCACACGATCCTCTCGCTACACTCCCCACCGCCGTCCCTCGAGCGAGCGCGGATAGCAGGTCGTTGCGCTTCGCAAGCGTAGCCTCCGGCAAACCGTCGAGCGCCAGGTTACGGTTGGCCACTACATGGGCGCCGCCACTCCACTCGCCGCAACAGAAGCTCATATGTTCGTCTGCGCGCATAGCGGATCGGCAGCATGAGATAGATGCGTCTCATGATCGCTTTTCCGGTCGTGGCCAGCGGGCATCGAAGCCCGTGATTTCATTCTTGTACACTTCGACACAGCCTCGAAGTAGGAAGGCTCGCGGAAAAGGATGGGTAAAGACCCGCAAACGTTTTCGGCCACGGCTGCTGCCAACTCCGCCTCGAGTCATCGAAGCGCGTAATCATTCTTCCTACTGCTTGCCGTAGCTGTGCAGCCCCGAAAGGTACATGCGAAGGTCATAACTGGCGATCGGTTCTTTGCGTTGCGTCAATAAATGTGTCACCCGCTGCGTCGACGCGTGCTGACATCCGCTCGACCTTGGCAGACAAGCGTTTGCAGGCGCAAATTAAACGTGTCACCGGGCGATGGAAAGCCGGTGGGAGTGACTCCGGCCAGCGCGGGGCGTCCACCTCGGCTCGACTGACTGCGCGGCCGTGCGTCGCGAGCGCGAGGCGGCTAGGTCTCAGTCCGGCCGTCTACGGTCTTTCGTCGTCAGCTCGCGAACGTCCGTTGTTGAGCTAAAGCTGCCCCTTGTCTCGAAGACAATGGTCGCAGACTCGTAGACCGAAGCAGCCACAACTGCCAAGCACTAGCGCGCCGACAGCGGTGGTGCCACAAGCGCCGCAATCCTGACGTGAGGCTGGCCGCCTCACGTCAGGCGTAGGCCACTTCGGTAATCATACCGGCCAGCATGTGATAGAGATTGTGGCAATGCATTAGCCAGCGACCTGAGTTGTCCGCATCGAACGCCACGGTGACCTTTGCCATTGGGGGCACATGCACTGTGTCCCGCAACGCGCCGGAGAACGCGTTGCCGTTGAGCGCAACGACCTGAAAGTGATGACCATGCAGATGGATGGGGTGGGACATCATCGTCACGTTGTGAAAGGTCATCGTCACTCGCTGTCCGGGCCGAATTTTCACGATGGCGCGATTGTCCCATCCCCTGTCATTGAATCTCCACACATAGGGGTGCATTGAGCCGGTTAGCATCAGCATAAAATGCGCATCGGCGGAGCGTAACGCCAGAGGCTTGGCCGCTGACAGTTGAACCTCCTGATCGAAGTCCAGCGCTGCAGATTTTTCGATTGCTACAGAGGCGAACTTGCCGACGTTGGCGCCATAAGTGGCGAAAATGACGCCCGTTTGCTGTCGATCACCTTCGCGCACGGCAAGCACAGGCCACACTCCGGCTTCACTGGGAAGTTCAAGAAGAATATCGATGCGTTGGGCCATTGCCAGATTGAAGCGGTTCGCACTCAAAGGCCAGGTGGCGTCGCCATCCACAGCGGCGACCGTACCCTGCAATCGTCCCAGGTGAACGTGGAAATTCGTGGATGACGCTCCGTTGATAATGCGTAGGCGAACTCTTGCGCCTCGCTCTACCCGAATGATTTCCGGATCCTCCAGTGTTCGATCGTTGGCGAGATAGGCATCGAAGTCTACGTCGTTGAGGTCCATTTTCATCGGCATCGGATTTGGTATGTCGCGGATGTCGACGCCAGCCACTCTGCTCATGCCCGGCATGTCACCAATGCCGGGAGGGTTTTCGTGCCGGCTCGATGCTGCCATGGCATCCATCCGGTTTGCGTTCCCGCGTCGGAGTTCCGACATGACTTCGGCAGGGTCGCGAAAAAGGAAATCCTCCAGAAAAATCGTCACCTCGTGAATGTCGGCCCGAACGTCGTCGGCAGTGCGCACGATCAACGGAGCGGCGAGCAACTGCTGCTCTTGAAAGCCGTGATGCGAGTGCATCCAGTAAGTGCCGGGACGCGCAGCGAAATCGTAGGCACGGCGCTCGCCCGGCTGAAGTTCCGGCACCCCGAACTGGCTTACGCCGTCTTGGTCGGGCGGCGGCTCCTGCCCATGCCAGTGAACAATGGTTGGCTCGTTTAAGCGGTTCTCCAGTTCGACCGCGATGCGCTCGCCCGGGTCAAGGAACAGGCCGCGCGTGCCGTTTGGCTGACGCAGTCCGAACACCGTCGCGGCGCGGCCGTTGACTTCGATCGAACGGGTCTCGGCAACTAGACGGCGCGGCGTATTGCCATTATTTCCGTTGGTGACTGACTTGAAACCGCTGATCGCCGATGGCGCACATGCAGCAAGCGCCGCCGATGCGGCGGCGACGGACGTCAGCAGGAATTTGCGGCGAGATATCAACATTGATTGTTCCTTTCGCTTACGGTTCTGTGCAGCGTAGACATTCCAACGATGGGAGGGTCAAGCAACTGCGATCGAATCGTTGTGACCAGGAACGGATAGTTCACACGGTCCTCGAACGTGCGCTCCGGTTGAAAACCCTGCATCCGGGCTCGGCCGCCGGGCGTCGGATTTGACCGGCAGAACCGCCACCCGTCGCGCCTACGCCACCGTCGGCAACGGGTCGATCAGAGCCATTCGACCGCATACATTGGGCGCGCTTGGCGCGCCCAATTGCCGTTCGTGACATGCCCGCTTCGGACGAAACCCCTGTCGCTCACGCGGCGGCCTTCGGCGTTTTGATCGAATACGGATTGAAGCGCACAACCTCGTCGCCGATCCACTCATTGAGCTGCGCGAACCGCCGTTGCAACGGTTCGATTACGTTACGCCCGAATACCTCGGCGGCCGTGTCGGCCGCGCCAAATCCGCCGGTATTGCTCGGCACGATCCACATGAGCTGCGGGGGGATGCGATGCGCCGCAAGCAAGTCGTCGCGCGTCACATTCTTGATATTGGAAAACTCGTCTTTCGCCGTGACCTCGGAAACGGGAATGAGCTGAATGCCGTCTTTCTTGCCGTTCGGCGCGTACATGAACAGGTTTCGGAAATTGCCTGGCCCCTTGCTGTTTTTCAATGCTGCGCGCATGTCGTCGACATCGGTTTGCGACTGCGCCGTATCCGTCATGTACAGGATGAAACCCGCGTGCGAACCATTCTCGTAATACCACCGGCGAAATAGAGTCGCCGACGCGCTCGACGTGGCGCGCGCTGCGTGGCGCGACTGCTCGGCCCGCGTCGACATGATCGTGACGTGTCAGGCGCAAGACGGCGGATATACGACCGCGCTCGAACTGGAAACGCGCGACGCCCCGACGAGCGGCCGACACCGAAACCACTTTTGCAAGTCAGGCAAGTAAACGTAGTTACAAAAACCTGTTGCGGCCCTTAGTTCTTGTAACTACAATAACCATATGAAAACGACTCACGACCAAACCAAGAGCAACGCCAACGAACAGAAGCACGGCGCATCTCTGTCAATCGCCGAAGCGATTGATTGGTCGTCCGTATGGTGCGCACCCGACGACCGCAAGGATTACGGCGAGTTGCGCGAAATTGGCTATGCCGTGATCGACGCCCGCCTCTATTGCGTCGTGTTCACGCAGCGCGACGAAACCTTTCGGGTTATCAGTCTGCGCAAGGCGAACAACCGGGAGATAGACCGCTATGAAAAAGCAACCCAAATTGATCCGTAACACGCCCGAAGAAGAAGCCGCGATTGCTCGCGGCATCGCGGCCGACCCTGACACGTTCGAGCCGACCGATGAACAGTTCGCACAGATGAAGCCGCGCGGCGGCCGGCCGAAGCTCGCGCACCCGAAAGTCGCGGTAACGGTTCGATACGACGCTGAGATAGTCGAGCGTTTCAGAGCAAGCGGCGAAGGCTGGCAAACGCGCATGAATGACGCGCTGCGCGACTGGCTCAAGACACACCACGCATGAGGTGCTAAAGGAGCTGGGAGGATGGGAAACGCTGGAGATGGTGCAACGCTACGCGCACCTGTCGGCCGATCACCTAGCACGCTGGGTACAGCCCCACACACAGGTCGCCGGCCTGCAGACGGTCGCCGGCTGACTGTATTTTCACTGTACTGGGGAGAAACGATGAAGCAGAGAAACCGAGCTCCAGCTGCAATTTAGCTGCAGTGATCAGTAACGAATTTGCACGTGCGCATCGTCCACTCGCTTCCGACCGGAGCCGCTATGCGACAATCCGTGAGACGTACGGTGCTTCATAGCTGATATCCCAAAAAAACCTTATCTTATGCACTGATTGGTTCGATAGGATCGAGTTTTATAAGAAAGATCTATCGTTTTTTATAATTGATAGCGCGTCTTATGCTAAGCAGCCAAGTCAAAAAACATATCGACAACAAGAATCGGCTGTATTGCTTACAGAAGGTGCGGAACCTGAACGTCGAGTATTTGTTGGCGTACGACCTAGTCGATGGCAAGACGATTGGGGAAAGCATAGGGTCAGCAAACACTGTGCCGATTCCACAAGCGGTGACTTCGGCGGGGGCGGACGCCACCCGAAAGATCAAGGTGATTCATGTACACCCGAAGTCCGTCTCCTTCAGCTCGACGGACATTCTCGTGATGCTAGCCAACCCAGGATTTGCTGAACTGGAGGCCATAGGCCCTGACGGATCAATATTTTGGGGTCAAATCGAAGCTCTTCCGCAAAACTTTGGCGCTGCGAATTTTTTTGTCACCCGTAGTGAACAAGCCTACCTGAGGGCATTGCAACGCAATGGATTTCCGAAAAAGCAGCAACCGGCAACTTTCCTTGCGTTGGAGTTCGCGCACATAATTTGCACCGCGCTTGCACAAGTAGGAGTTTTGGGTTATCAAAGTAACTTACCGACGACGCGTATGAGCGGCATGGCGTTACACGCCAAGCTCTTCGCGGACATGGTGAACGAGACCGTCAACCAGTTGACGGACCTGCGCTGGTGAGGTGAAAGATGGCTATTAAATTTCCCGATCGGCCAAGTTTCTATGCAGATGTTCAGGAATGGACTAGTTACTTGGCGCGTTTGCGCAAGCTCGACCAGAGCGGTGACCGCGACGTTCAACTGGCAATCAGATCGGCTGAAGGGGTAATCTTTCAGTTGGAGCACCCTCTCGAACCGACTCCAGAATCATCGGCAACCGAAGATTCTCGACAGCGGGTCCGGTCCCGTTTGTATCTTTGACACCTGTACCCGCTTGTCCGGTCACTGCCATTGGCGGGACAGCGTCTATGCTTCGTTCCATAAAACTTATGTGACGCAGTCGCAATCCGCCGTGGGATGTAACCAGAGCTATCTGGGAACGGCGGATCTATTGTCCCCTGTGCAAAATTTGTAGGCGTCAAACATAGTCGCGTTCAACACGACTAAGTGAGGTGCGCTCGCCGCAATGCGCCTGAGCCCATACCTCCAGGCAATCACATCGCCTGCATCAAAATGCATCCCTTTTGCGTCCTTAATTCAATCGCGACAGCTTGCAGCCATGCGCCGAGACCGCATGCCGGCAACTGCATCAAAACTAGACACCGAAGGGACGGGCAGGCGGGGAGGGGACTGTAAAAAGCGACATGACGGTGCCGCTCGTCTACCAGACTGAATCGCCAGCGGCCTAAGTCGAGATTTCGAGGCGTTCGCGACCATTCCCGTCGATATATCGCCGTGGGGACGTGTACTATCACATCAGACTATATCCGCGTCCGAGGGAACGATGCCAACGGGTAAGCCAGTGACGGTCGCCGACTACATAGCAAAATGGCTTTCAGAACAACTCGAGCCCCACGCTGATGCCATCGCGAAAGGCGCGGTCTTTTTGGAAGAATTGTCTAAGCAGATCCACGCAGCCGCCGAAAACGCAGCAGCAAGCCTTCAAGGCCCACTTGTCGCCTTAAGTAAAGTCGATTGGGCCGACGTCAAACGACGCTTGGACAGCCTCCCCGAGAAGTCGAAAAGTGCGATGATTTTGGCGGCATCAAGCGGTTGGTTTTTCGGCTGGAATGATTCACTAGAGGGCGTCCTCACTCTCGTGGAGAAGCTTGATGTTGCCGGCTCTAATGACGTTGACGGCATCCTAGTCAAGTATCATCGCGAAAACTTTGAGTCTTCGGTGCGAGACTTGATTGAGGGGCACCCAAAAAGGGCGGCGGTCATTACTGCCGCCGTACAGGCGCACAAGACGTCAACTACTGATGGTTATTTCCTTTCAATACCCATCTTCATTGCTCAAGCGGACGGTTTGCTTAGCGAAATTAGTGATCTCCAATCACCTCTTAGCGCCAAAGGATTGAAAGCGCTTCGCGCGTCGCTCGAAGGTGACCTCGAATATGCAGATCTGTTATATCCCCTTCTCATTCTAGGCGAGCTGGATTTTTTAAAAAGTGCCGCCGAAAGAAAGATCGCTGCCGGGGCTTCGGGGCAAGCGTTCACAGCACTAAACCGCCACCAAGTCATGCATGGTGAATCTTGGGACTACGGCAATGAAATTAACAGCCTCAAAGCATTTTCTTTTCTTCTGTTCATCGGCGTACATCTACCTCTAATCCTTAAAGAAAAATCTGACTCGGAGAACAACCATCGACCCCTTAGATGAATCCTTGGCATTCTATGCTGAGCGCTATGAGGTGAGCGGAACATGGCTACTTGTACCGGGAAAGAAACTTCCAGTTCTCGGCGACCCGACGAATCGACATTGCCGATTTTGCGGTGAACGGCCTCCCGTCGCCACATTCAGAAAGTTAGCGCACGCAATCCCCCAATCATTAGGCAACAACAGCCTCTTTTCCGCGTACGAATGCGACGAGTGCAATGCTCTTTTCGGTCGCACAATCGAAAACGATTTCGCAAATTGGTCAATGCCAATGCGGACATTTGCACGTATTAGAGGGAAAAATGGTGTACCTACGCTAAAAAGTGAAGCGGCGGGATGGCGTATCGAATACGACGACGACAAAAACAGCTTTAACATTGATCATCGCGAAGGAGATCCGGTCTTCGCCGTCGATCCTGACATCAAACAAATCACCCTGCGGCTAAAACGGGATCCGTACACGCCCATAGAGGTCCTGAAGGCCTTCGTCAAAATGGGACTTTCTCTAATGCCGGAATCTGAAATAGAGTATTTCTCAGAATGTATTGCGTGGATTCGAGAGGCGGACAACAGCAATGGTTTCATAAGGAACCTATCCGTCATCTATACGGTCGCTCCCGGCGCAATGCCGAATGACAAAATTACGACGCGGGTGTTGCGTCGGCGTGCCGAATATTCAAACATTCCATATTTATATTTCGTTCTTATCTACGGCAACGAAATGTTCCAAGTTATGTTGCCATCGCCAACGCACGACCAAGCATTAAATGAATTAGAGGACGAAACTGCCGGTTGGAAACCGACTCAAGGTCGCGGCGAACCCATCACAAGCAAGGCGGCGTCAGACGAAATCCTTAAGTTTTTTCTCACAAAGGTTCGGGGGCGCTGAAAGAGCGGCAAAGGCAAACCTAAGCAGCCTTCGACGTCTTGATCGAATACGGATTAAAGCGCACAACCTCGTCGCCGAGCCACTCATTGAGCTGCGCGAACCGCCGTTGCAGGGGTTCGATTTCGTTACGTCCAAATACTTCGGCCGCCGTGTCGGCTGCGCCAAAGCCCCCTGTATTGCTCGGCACGATCCCCATGAGCTGCGGCGGGATGCGATGCGCCGCGAGCAAGTCGTCGCGCGTGACATTCTTGATATTGAAAAACTCATCTTTCGCCGTGACCTCTGAAACGGGAATGAGCTGGATACCGTCTTTCTTGCCGTTCGGCGCGTACATGAACAGATTGCGGAAATTGCCTGGCCCCTTGCTGTTTTTCAACGCCTCGCGCATGTTGTCGACATCGGTTTGACTCTGCGCCGCATCCGTCATGTACAGGATAAAACCCGCATGCGAACCATTCTCGTAATACCGCCGGCGAAATAGCGTCGCCGACTCGTTCAACCATGCCGCGTGCAGGGCGCCGAGATATTCGGGCAAGCCGTACACCTCCTGGTTAATGTCCGGTTCCATCAAGTGATGAACGGTCCCGGCCGCGAACTCGTGCGACGCTTGCCACCCATTGACCTGGTAGAAGCGCTGAAGGTCCGTCGCGCGGCGCATGTACTTGGCCGGCGCACGCTCGAACGCGAGCGGCCCGCCTAGCCGGTTCTTTCGCAGCTCAAGATACCCATTGCCGAACGTGAGGAAATCGAGCGCCCACTTATCGAACACCTCGCGCGTGAGCAACCTGTGCGGAATGAACGTCGCCGATAACACGTTGCGTTTGAAGTAGCCGTCGACACAGGAATGCGCGCCGGTAACGGCTTGCACGCTGCCGGCGATGGCGCCGCGCAGTAATGGCGACCTCGGCACCTGAAAGCGATGCTCGGATTCTGGCCGCATATCACCGTGCAGGCCGACAAGGGTGCCGGCAAGTCGACGCTGATCAAGCGGCTTGAGCGCACGATCGCCTTCACGATGTTTTCCGTGCAGAGCCTGCAGACCGAATTCCGGCTCCTGACGAGCATCAGCCACACGAGCCACCCGGTCGGCTGAGAAGAACTGTCCGCACGCCGGCAGGAAGTGATCGACAAGGCGGTCGGACTGCTCCAGGAAAACTACCAGTACACGGTGACGCGACGCGGCGCCGAGATGACCGAATACCTGCTGTGCGCCCCGGTCATGCTGGCCGGTGAAGACGTGCCCGTGCGCAGCCTGCTCGGCAAGCTCGTTCGCACCACCCTGACCGGCAAGCGCGGCCCGCTGCTGCCCGACGACCTGCCGCGCTTTCCTGTACGCGAATGGCTGGAATTTCTCGCCGGTCTGAACAGGCGCGCCGTGCTCGACCAGTATCGCGCGTTGCGCGAACAGTGCCTGACGAACAGCCGCGCGAGCGGCGCCGATGACGGTGCGCTGCGGATGGCCGGCAATTACGCGGCCGTCGCGCTGGCGTGGCGCTACCTCTGCGAGTTTGCCGGGATGGATGACGGCGAAGGCGATTTTTTACACGACCTGCTCGCGGAAATGAACGGCCACATCGCCGAAACGAGCGCCGACCGCGAGCCGTGGGTCTGGATTCTGGAAACCGTGCTGTCCGAGATCGACGGCGGCAACTACAAGCACCCGTACACGTTCGACATGGTCGACGGCGAGTTCTGCATCCTGCTGCGCACCGGTCACGTGATGGATCACATCGCCCACACCGGCAGCCTGCGCGACAAATGGAACGGCCTGCCGGTCAAGTCCGACCGCGTGTTCAAGAAGCAGCTCCAGCAGGCCGGCGTCGTGGTCGGCGCGAAAGAGGTCGAGCGTCGCATCTTCATGCGTCGCGTGCCATATCTGACGGCTATCTCGCTGCGCCGCCTTGAGGCGTTCGGCCTGCATGTGTCCGTGCGGGAGGACATGTGCTGATGAATTTCGTACCCCTTATGAAACCACACCGCCAGATGGGCCGCCGGCCCGCCTCGCTCGTTCGTCCGGACCGGCCAGAAGCGCGAAGGCCGGCACAACCAAGCCCGGCGGGCCGATTACGCACCGGGCGAGGCACAGGCAGCGCACGCGAGACATGGTTTTTTCCACCGACCGCACGTAAGTCTTTGATTATCGAGAAGAGTACCGCCACGAGTCACCGGTCGTTTGCCACGAGTCGCCGCCGTTTTGCCATGAGTCCGTTTTCGGGTCGTCGCTGCGTCCCGTATTTCTCTCTTCTCTCTAAATTATTGAAAGAAAAGAAGAAAGAAGGCTCGGAAAGGAAGGCATCTGAAGAAATCGGCGTGCCATGGGTTGACCCCGATTTGCCATCAATTGGACGGGGTGCCTATTTTTCGGGCCACGCGTCCCACGAGTCCGCCAAGGGTGACTCGTGGCAACTGATGGTGTCAGTTCCCTTTGAAATCAGGCACTTAGTGATCGACCAGATGCCACCCACGCGTCCACGTGTTGCGCTGCGTGTGGTCCGCTGCGGTGCGCGCCGGAGGGCAGGCTGATGGACGCCTGGTCGAAAACGCTGGCGCTGACTGACGCCGCCGCCCTGCTGCGCGCCCACCCAGAAACGGTGCGACTGAAAGCGAAGGCCGGCGACCTGCCGGGCCGGAAAGTCGGAAAACGCTGGATCTTCTCGCTGGTTGCCCTTCAGCGCTATCTGGCGGGAGAATGGATCCCGCGAGTTGTGCAGGGCGATCAGGCTAAGGAAACACAACCATGTCGCTCTTTAAACGTAGTTCAAGTCCCAACTGGTATTACAAGCTGTACCCGCCGGGAGGCGGACAAGCATTACAAGGCAGCACTGGCACCCAGGACAAAGCCAAGGCGCAGGAATTCCATGACCGGTTGAAAGCCGATTTATGGGATCAGGTGAAGCTCGGCCACAAGCCGCGTTACACCTGGAACGATGCGGTCGTCCGCTATGTCGCCGACCGCGAAGGCCTGTCGAGTCTCGAAACCAGCAAGACGCACCTGCGCTGGCTCGATCAGCACCTGTCCGGCGTGCAATTGGTGGATATCGACCGCAACCGTATTGACGCAATTGCGCACATAAAGCGGATGGAGCCGCGAGTCGTGCAGACGCGCAAAGGTCCAAAGAAGCTCGGGCGTAACGTCAGTGCAGGAACGGTTAATCGCGTCATCGGCGTACTCAAGGCCGTGCTGAACGCCGCGGTCGAATGGGAGTGGATCGACCGGGCGCCAAAGACGAAAAAGACGAAAGTGGTGTCGCGCCGGATACGCTGGCTGACCCCAGCGGAAGCTGGGCGTCTGCTGGCCGAGCTGCCAACGCACATGGCCGACATGGCGCAGTTCAGCCTCGAAACCGGGCTGCGCCGGGCCAACGTGACCGGCCTGCTGTGGTCGCAAGTCGATATCGTACGGCGCGTCGCGTGGATTCATCCGGACCAGGCGAAAGCCCGCAAGGCGATCACGGTGCCGCTGTCGGACACGGCAATCGCTGTGCTGCTGCGGCAGCGCGGGAAGAAGCACAAGCCCGAGCACGTCGAAAGCGTGTTCGTGTACCACGGCAAGCCGGTCTACCAGACGGTAACCGCCGCATGGACAAAAGCGCTCAAACGCGCCGGCATCCGCGATTTCCGCTGGCACGATCTGCGCCACACGTGGGCAAGCTGGCATGTGCAGCGCGGCACGCCGTTACAGGTACTCAAGGAGCTGGGGGGATGGGAAACGCTAGAGATGGTGCAGAGGTACGCGCACCTGTCGGCTGATCACCTGGCTCAGTGGGTGCAGCCGATGATGGTGCCAGCTATACCGCAGTTAGCTGCAATTTAGCTGTAGTTCGGAGGGGGAGAAAACGGGTGGATTCGTTGTAACCCTTGTCAGGGTTGGTGCGCCCGGCTGGGATCGAACCAGCAACCCCTGCCTTCGGAGGGCAGTACTCTATCCATTGAGCTACGGGCGCTTCAACACGAAAGCGCGGCAACCTGAGCAGGAGCGACGCCAAAGCGAGACCGAAAGGATACCCGGTTTCGGCCGAACCGTCCACCGGACGGCCTATATGGCGGGATTGGGCGCCTCCTGCCCCCCATCCAGGCGGCGCCGGCCGCGCCCCGCGATGCGGGTAAACGCCTGCTGAACACCTCGCCGCGCCCCTCGCCGCCGCCGAAATGTTCCGTCTATAATCGTCCGTGCCTGATTAAAGAACAAGAAGTTGCCGTCACGCTGTACCGCTCACATACCCACGGAGACGAGACAAGCATGAGCGAAGCACCACACGGAGCCCCAATCAAAACCCCCGGGCAGCTCATTGCCGCGATCATTGCCAGTTTTGTGGTACCGATCGTCATCATCGTTCTGCTAGTGATCTACGTCGATAACTCGACGCGCACGGGCGCCGGCACCGACAGTCTTTCCGAAGCTGAGGTCAGCGCGCGCATCAAGCCGCTCGCACAAGTCGACATTCGCGACGCCAATGCGCCGCGCGTCTACAAGACCGGCGAAGAGGTCTACAAGGCCGTGTGCTCCGCCTGTCACGCGGCGGGTACAGCAGGCGCGCCGAAATTCACCAATACCGCCGACTGGGCGCCGCGCATTGCGCAGGGCTTCGACACGCTGTGGCACACGGCGCTAGCCGGCAAGGGCGCGATGCCCGCGCGCGGCGGCACCAGCCCGGACGACTACAGCGACTTCGAAATCGCCCGCGCAGTGGCTTACATGGCGAACAATTCCGGCGCGAGCTTCCCTGAACCGGCGCAACCGGCAGCGGGTGCGGCGGCCGCCGCCTCGGGCGCTGCCGCCGCGGCGCCGGCGGGTGCTTCGGACACCGGGGCAGCACAAGCCGCTGCCGCAATCGCGGCCATGGCAAGCGTGCCGCAAGCGGCTGCACCGGCAGCAGGCGGGGCGCAAAGCGCGGACGCCTCGCAAGCCGGCAAGGCGCTGTATCAGCAGGTTTGTCAGGCGTGTCACGCGGCCGGCGTGCTGAACGCACCAAAGTTCGGCGACAAGGAAGCGTGGGCGGCGCGCCTGAAAGACCCGATCGACACGGTCTACAACTACGCACTGCACGGCAAGGGCGCGATGCCGCCCAAAGGCGGCTCGACTGCCTCCGATGCGGACGTAAAGGCTGCCGTCGACTACATGATCAGCGCGGCGAAGTAAGGCGCTTTCTGCGGTTGTCGCAGAACAAAAAAATCCCTGCTCCGTGGCGACACGGGCAGGGATTTTTTCATGCGGGACGCGCCCACACGTTCACCCCAACGCTCAAGGCTTCTGCAACAGCGCCTTCAAACTCGCGAGCCGGTCCTTCGGCGACATCGGCGCTTCTTCGGGCGTCGGCGGCGGCGCGTCGTCGAGCAGCATCTCGGGGATGAAGCGCGACGGCTCGCACACCACGGTTTCGCGCGCGCGCTTGCGCTTCTTGCACCAGTTCAAATGCAGGCTGCGCTGCGCCCGCGTGATCGCGACGTACATCAGACGCCGCTCTTCCTCGATGCGCGCGTCGTCGATCGGCTCGTCGTCGGGGCCGCCACGGTGCGGCATGATGCCTTCTTCAACGCCCACCAGAAACACGTGCGGATACTCCAGCCCCTTCGATGCGTGCACCGTCGAGAGCCGCACCGCGTCAGGATCTTCTTCGCGCCCTTCGAGCATCGACATCAGCGCGACGGTCTGGATCAGGCCGAGCAGACTCTTGCCGGTGTCGCCGAGGCCGTCGGCGGTGTCATAGCCGGTTGTCTCGCTCTTCTCCGAACCCTCGGGCTCAGCCTTGGTGCCTTTGCGCTTCAACCATTCCATGAACTCGAGCACGTTCTGCCACTTGGCCTGCGCCTGACGTTCGTCGAACGCGTCGTACAGATAGGCTTCGTAGTGGATAGCGTCCATCAGTTCGTCGAGCAGCGTGCCGGCAGCGTCCTTCTCGGCGCGATCGGTGAGACGCTGCATGAAGTCGCAGAACACGCGCATCGGTTCGATCTGACGCGGCGACAAGCGCGCCTCGATGCCGCCCATATACACCGCTTCGAATAACGACACCTTCGCCTGACCCGCAAACGAGCCGAGCGCTTCGAGCGTCGTATTGCCGACGCCGCGGCGCGGCGTGGTGATCGCGCGGATGAACGCGGGGTCATCGTTGGCGTTCGCGATCAGCCGCAGATACGCGCAGATATCCTTAATCTCGGCTTTGTCGAAGAATGACTGGCCGCCCGACAGCACGTACGGGATCCGCTCGCGACGCAGCACCTGTTCGAAGATGCGCGCCTGGAAGTTGCCGCGATACAGGATCGCGTAGTCGCGAAAATTCGCGCGCCGCTCGAACTTGTGCGCGGACAGGCGGAACACGACGGATTCGGCCTCGTGCTCTTCGTCGTTGCAAGGCGTGACGGTGATCGTGTCGCCCATGCCGTGTTCGGACCACAGCTTCTTTTCGAACAGCTTCGGATTGTTCGCGATCACGTTGTTCGCGGCGGTGAGAATGCGCACCGTCGAACGGTAGTTCTGCTCGAGCTTGATCAGATGCAGCTTCGGAAAATCCTTGCTGAGCTGCCCGAGATTTTCGAGCGTCGCGCCGCGCCAGCCATAGATTGCCTGATCGTCGTCGCCGACCGCCGTGAACGCAGCGCGCTTGCCGGCCAGCAGTTTCACCAGTTCGTACTGGCACGCGTTGGTGTCCTGATACTCGTCGATCAGCAAATAGCGCAGCTTGTTTTGCCAGCGGTCGCGCACCTGCTCGTTCTTCTCGAAGAGCTCGGCGGGCAGGCGGATCAGATCGTCGAAGTCGACCGCCTGATACGCGTGCAGCGTCGCCACATAGTTGCGGTAGACGATCGCGGCCTGATGCTCGTCCTCGTTCGCGGCGATCGCGATCGCCTGTTCGGGCATGATCATGCCGTTTTTCCACAGCGAGATGATCGACTGGATCTTGCGGATGAAGCCCTTGTCCGTCGAGCCGACCTGCTCCTGGATCATGCCGAAGCAGTCGTCCGAATCCATGATCGAGAACTGCGGCTTGAGGCCGACGTGTTCCGCCTCCTGACGCAGTATCTGCACACCGAGCGAGTGGAAGGTGCAGACCGTCAACTGATTGACGGGCACTTTGCGACCTTCCTTGCCCGGCGTGGTGAGCGTCTTGCCTTCGAGCAGCTTACCGACGCGCTCACGCATTTCCAACGCGGCCTTGTTCGTGAACGTAACGGCGGCGATGTGGCGCGGCTCGAAGCCTTTGGCCTCGATCAGGTGCGCGATTTTCTGCGTGATCACGCGCGTCTTGCCACTGCCTGCGCCGGCGAGCACGAGACACGGACCGTCAAGATAACGGACCGCTTCATTTTGAGCGGGGTTCAGGCCTGCGGACATCGTCTGTGGATGGGTAATGCGGTTGAGGGCGCTTGGGTGCGAAATCGCGAGACCGAAGGCCCGGGGGCATGCTGCGCGGTGCCGGCGGCTGGATCAGGCACCTCGCGTGGCAGCGAGGGCGTTCCGGCTCACTGCGTTCCCGCGCGAGAGGAGCGATGTTAACACGGATATCGCGAACCACCGCCCGCGACAACGCTGACAGTCCGCCTTCGGGACATGCCACAATTACGCTGTTGCGCGCCGACGCCGCGGTGGCAAAGCGGCGCGCCGTTTTTGCAGGAAGAAACGCATGTCCGTATCGCTGAAGATTGGATTGATGGGTTACGGTTTTGCTGGCGCGACCTTTCATGCGCCGGTGATCGAGCACTGCGGGCGAGCGAGCATCGCGGCCATCGCGACGAGTCAGCCCGAGCACGCGCTGGCCGATTACCCGCACGCAAAGGTGGTGGCCGATCTCGACGCCCTGCTGGCGCTCGAAGAAATCGACTGCGTCGTGATCGCGACGCCCAATGACACGCACTTCGACCTGGCGCGCCGCACGCTGGAGGCGGGCAAACACGTCGTGGTCGACAAGCCGGTCACGCTGACCGCCGCGGATGCCCACACGCTCGCCAACATTGCACTCGCCCGGGGCAAGCTCTTCGTGCCCTTTCACAATCGCCGCTGGGACGGTGATTTTCTGACCGTGCGGGATCTGCTTGCCAGCAGAGAGTTGGGGCGCATCACGCAATACGAATCGCATTTCGACCGTTTCCGGCCGGAGGTTCGGCAGCGTTGGCGCGAGGAGGCTTCGCGCGGCGGCGGTTTGCTATTCGATCTTGGACCGCACCTGGTCGATCAGGCGTTGGCATTGTTCGGCGCGCCGCAGACCGTGTCCGCGACGGTTCGGACGCATCGCGACCAAGCCAGCGCGCCGGACTATGTGCATATTCAACTGGGGTACGGCGAGTTCGAAGTGGTATTGCATGCAAGCGCGTTGACTGCGCTGGTGGCGCCGAGGTTTGCGATTCACGGCACGCAGGGGAGCTATGTGAAATACGGGCTCGATACGCAGGAAGATCAGTTGAAAGCCGGCTTGCGGCCGGGCGACGAGGGGTTCGGCGCAGGCAATGCGGCGGGGGTGCTGCGTGTGCTCGAAGGCGATCAGGAAGTGGAACGGGCGGTGCCTACGCGCAATGGGGAATATGTCGGCTTTTATATTGCCTTGGCGGACGCCATTCAGAACGGCGTGAAATTTCCTGTCAGCGCTCTGGATGCGGTCGACGTGATGACGATCATCGAGCTCGCCGCCCGGAGTTCGGAAGAAGGCGCCCGGCTGCCGTTTGAGCGTATTCGCTGACTTTTTGCCTACGGGGCGCTTTCTGGCTATTTGGCGGTGGCATGCGAACCATGCCGTCGCCACAGGCAAAAAGCCTGACAACCCCGAAAGGAACATAACGTTACAAATAACGCCGTCGTCGCGGTCAGCGCGGATCCCCAGCAATCCGTTGCTACCCCAGTAGCATCAGAAAACGACAACGACTTCCGGAGAGTCCATGCCCCGTATCGTCCGCGCAGTAGCAGCATGCGCATTGCTCAGCTCCCTCGCCGCCTGCGTGGTGACTCCCCAGCAACCCGCACCGGCGCCGCGCCCTAACCCGCAGCAGATCGCGGATCAGCGCTTCAACCAAGTTAACGGCCGTATCGACAACCTGAGCCACCGCATCGACGCTCGCGTCAACCAAGGCTACTACCCGCCCCCGCAAGGCGGCGCACTGCACCATCGCCTCGACGTGATCCGTCAGGAGGCTCACGACATGGCAGCGCAACACGGTGGCGGCCTGTCCGGCGACGAACAGCACGTGCTGAACCAGGAACTGGACAACGCGGCGCACGCCATCGGCGAATAATCGCGCCGGTTCAGGCACTGCAGCAAAGAAGCGCGAGCATCACGTCCCGCGCTTTTTTTTGACAGTCGCGAACCCGCAGCGCCGTCCCCCATGCCCTTTGCGGGCCTTTATTTGACAAGCCCCCGGCCCTCGCGTACATTCGCCGCACGCGTCGGGAGAGCGTGCTGGCCGCAGAAAATCGCAGGCCGCGCCGCCGAAGGGGCACACCCGCAAACTCTCAGGCAAAAGGACCGACCGCGTCGAAAAACCCGCCTCACGGCATCGGTTTTTCGCACTCTGGAGAGCGGCAGTAGCCGTCTGCGTCGAGTACATCGAGCAGACTCTGGCAGGCTGCCCACCGAAGGGGCGCGCGTTTCACCGCAGCGATCACGGCTTCAACATCGCACGGCAGCGCAATCTCTCAGGTATCGAGGACAGAGGGGTCATGCAACGCAATCTCTCGCAGCCAGCAGGCCGCGAGGCGTAGCGCCGCATGGCCTTTTTTGTTTCGCGAGACGCCTGAGGCCCCATGACCGAACTCAAACACACCCCGCTCAACGCCACCCATCGTGCGCTCAACGCCCGCATGGTCGATTTTGGCGGCTGGGACATGCCCGTCAACTACGGCTCGCAGATCGACGAACACCGCGCCGTGCGCACCGACGCCGGCATGTTCGACGTCTCGCACATGTGCGTCGTCGATTTCACCGGCGAGCGCGTGCGCGCCTTCTTCGAATATGCGCTGGCCAACAACGTCGGCAAGCTGCAAACGCCGGGCCGCGCGCTCTACTCCTGTCTGCTGAACCCGAATGGTGGCGTGATCGACGATCTGATCGTCTATTACTTCGGCGAAGATCACTTCCGCGTGGTCGTCAACGCCGGCACCGCCGACAAAGACATCGCCTGGTTCGGCGAGCTCAACACCGAAGGCAGCTTCGGCCTGACCATCACGCCGCGCCGCGATTATGCGATCGTCGCCGTACAAGGCCCGAACGCCCGCGAAAAAGTCTGGCAAACCGTGCCGGCCGCGCGCGCCGCCACTGAAGCATTGAAGCCGTTCAACGCCGCGCGCATCGAAGACACGCTGTTCGGCGAACTCACCGTCGCTCGCACCGGCTACACCGGCGAAGACGGCTTCGAAATCATCGTCCCGGCGGATCACGTCGAAGCGCTGTGGAACGCGCTTCATGCACAAGGCGTGCGCCCTGCGGGTCTTGGCGCGCGCGACACGCTGCGCCTCGAAGCCGGCATGAACCTGTACGGCCAGGATATGGACGACAACGTCTCGCCGCTCGACGCCGGCCTCGCTTGGACCGTCGATCTGACCTCGCCGCGCGACTTCGTCGGCAAGAGCAAGCTCGAAGCCGGCGGCTCGCAGGCTGCGTTCGTCGGTCTGATCCTGCTAAAGGAAAACGGCAAGGCGGCAGGCGTGCTGCGTGCTCACCAGAAAGTCGTCACGCCGCACGGCGAAGGCGAAATCACCAGCGGCACTTTTTCCCCGACGATGCAGGAATCGATCGCCTTTGCGCGCGTGCCGAAAGGCGTGCAGCCGGGCGACACCGTTCACGTCCAGATTCGCGACAAAAACGTACCCGCAAGCGTGGTAAAACTGCCGTTCGTGCGCAACGGCAAGGTGCTTGCAGTTTAAGCAGCCGGCGCGTGCGTCACCTTTTTTAAGTCCATACCGAATAACACCGCATAGGAGCATCCGATGAGCATCCCGGCCGATCTGAAATACACCGAATCGCACGAGTGGGTCCGCACCGAAGCGGACGGCACGCTGACCGTCGGCATCACCGACCACGCGCAGGAAGCGCTCGGCGACATCGTCTTCTTCGAAGTCCAGGAACTGGGCAAAACCGTCAACGCTGGCGACACCGTCGCCGTGATCGAGTCGGTGAAAGCCGCCTCCGATATCTACGCGCCGGTTTCGGGCGAAATCATCGAAGCGAACCCGGCCGTCGCCGATACGCCGGATGGCGTCAACAGCGCGCCGTACGACAACTGGCTCTTCAAGATCAAGCCGGCTGCGGACGCATCGCTGGATCGCCTGATCGACGCGGACGCGTACTCGAAGGCGATCGGCGCCTGATTCACTGCACGTTGCACCATTACGTTTAAACCCGACAGGCGCGGCGCGTCCGATTCAATCGTCGAACGGACGCCCGCACCGCCAGGAACACCTCATGAAGCTCGAACACCCGGATCGTCTGATGAACCGCACTCCTCTCTCGCTTGCCGCGCTCGAAGTGCATGACGCCTTCGCTGAACGGCACATCGGCCCGGATTCGGCCGACCAGCATGCGATGCTCGAAGCCCTCGGCTTCGCGTCGCGCGCCGCGCTGATCGACGCCGTCATTCCGAAGACGATCCGCCGCAGCGAAACACTGCCGCTCGGCCCCTTCGTGCAGCCGAAGAGCGAAGCGGAAGCGCTCGCCGCGCTGCGTGAGCTGGCGGACAAGAATCAGGTGTTCCGCTCGTACATCGGACAGGGCTATTACAACGCGCACACGCCGGCGGTGATCCTGCGTAACGTGCTCGAAAATCCGGCGTGGTACACCGCGTACACGCCGTATCAGCCGGAAATCTCGCAGGGCCGTCTGGAAGCGCTACTGAACTTCCAGCAGATGATCGTCGACCTGACGGGTCTGGCGATTTCGAACGCCTCGCTGCTCGACGAAGCCACCGCTGCCGCCGAAGCGATGACGCTGCTGCAACGCATCGGCAAGCCGAAGTCGAACGTGTTTTACGTCGCCGACGACGTGCTGCCGCAAACCATCGAAGTGGTGAAGACGCGCGCCACACCGGTCGGCATCGAAGTGAAAGTGGGCCCGGCTGCGGATGCCGCGAACGCGAATGCGTTCGGCGTGCTGCTGCAATACCCGGGCGTGAACGGCGACGTGCGCGACTACCGCGCGCTCGCTGATGCGATTCACGAAGCGGGCGGCCACGTCGTGGTCGCCGCCGATCTGCTCGCGCTGACCGTGCTCACGCCGCCGGGCGAATGGGGTGCGGACGTGGCCGTCGGCAACACGCAGCGTTTCGGCGTGCCGGTTGGTTTCGGCGGCCCGCACGCGGCTTACCTCGCCGTGCGCGACGAATTTAAGCGTCAGATGCCGGGGCGTCTCGTCGGCGTGACCGTCGATGCGCAAGGCAATCCGGCGCTGCGTCTGGCTCTGCAAACGCGCGAACAACACATCCGCCGCGAGAAGGCCACCTCGAACGTGTGCACCGCGCAAGCGCTGCTCGCGATCATGGCCAGCATGTACGCGGTGTATCACGGCCCGCACGGCCTGAAGACGATCGCGCTGCGTGTGAACCGTATCGCGGCGTTGCTCGCCGAAGGCGCGAAGCAACTGGGCTACACGCTCGTCAACGAAACCTTCTTCGATACGCTGACGTTCGAAACCGGTGCACGCACCCAGGCACTGCATGATGCGGCAACGGCCAAGCGGATCAATCTGCGCCGCGTGAGCGACACGCGCGTCGGCATCTCGATCGACGAAACCACCACGCGCAGCGATCTGGCCGATCTGCTCGCAGCGTTCGCGCAGGCGGCATTTGTCGATGAAGTCCCGCAAATCGACGCGCTCGACGCAGCGCTCCCCGCAGAAAGCACGGTGCCCGCCGCGCTCGAACGCACCAGCGCGTACCTCACGCACCACGTGTTCAACCGTCATCATTCTGAAACCGAAATGCTGCGCTATCTGCGCAGCCTGTCGGACAAGGACCTCGCGCTCGACCGCTCGATGATCCCGCTCGGCTCATGCACGATGAAGCTGAACGCGACCTCGGAAATGCTGCCGGTCACGTGGCCCGAATTCGGTCAGATTCACCCGTTCGCACCGGCCGAGCAAACGGTCGGCTACCGCGAAATGATCGATCAGCTCGAACAGATGCTGGTCGCGGCCACCGGCTACGCAGCCGTGTCGCTGCAACCGAACGCCGGGTCGCAAGGCGAGTACGCGGGTCTGTTGATCATCCACGCTTACCACGCGTCACGCGGCGAAGCGCATCGCAACGTCTGCCTGATTCCCGCTTCGGCGCACGGCACGAACCCGGCGTCGGCGCAAATGGCCGGCATGCAAGTGGTCGTGGTGGCTTGCGACGCGCAAGGCAACGTCGATATCGAAGACCTGAAGAAGAAGGCCGATCAGCACGCCGACAAGCTCGCGGCGATCATGATCACCTACCCGTCGACGCATGGCGTGTTCGAGGCGAACGTCCGCGAAATCTGCGAGATCGTGCATGCGCACGGCGGCCAGGTGTACGTGGACGGCGCGAACATGAACGCCATGGTCGGCCTGTGCGCGCCGGGCCAGTTCGGCGGCGACGTCTCGCACCTGAATCTGCACAAGACCTTCTGCATTCCGCATGGCGGCGGCGGACCGGGCGTCGGTCCGGTCGCGGTCGGCGCGCATCTCGCGCAATTCCTGCCGAATCAGATTGCGTCGGGCTATGAGCGCGCGCCGAACGGTATCGGCGCCGTGTCGGGCGCACCGTACGGTTCCGCGTCGATCCTGCCGATTTCTTGGATGTACATCGCGATGATGGGCGCGAAGAACCTCACTGCTGCCACCGAAACCGCGATCCTCAACGCGAACTACGTCGCGAACAAACTCGCGCCGCATTATCCGGTGCTGTATTCGGGCCCGGGCGGATTGGTCGCGCACGAGTGCATTCTCGACCTGCGTCCGATCAAGGAAACCAGTGGCATCACCGTCGACGACGTCGCCAAGCGCCTCGCCGACTACGGCTTCCACGCACCGACCATGAGCTTCCCGGTGCCGGGCACGCTGATGGTCGAGCCGACCGAATCGGAATCGAAGGAAGAACTCGACCGCTTCATCGAAGCGATGATCGCGATCCGCGAGGAAATTCGCGCCGTCGAAGAAGGCCGCTCGGACCGCGAAGACAATCCGCTCAAGCATGCGCCGCATACGGCGGCGGTAGTCATCGCGAACGAATGGAAGCATGCGTATGCGCGCGAAACTGCCGCGTATCCGCTGCCGACGCTGATCGCGAAGAAGTACTGGCCGCCGGTCGGCCGTGCGGACAACGTGTACGGCGACCGCAATCTGTTCTGCTCCTGCGTGCCGATCGCCGATTACGAGTAAGCGTGGCCGCAAACCGCGCATTGCCTGAAGGTTGTAAGCAGGCGTTGCGCGGTTCTGTCGCTTGTGTCCGCAAACGGCTAACATCACACACCGAATCAGCCTAACGAGGAGTTTCGCATGGCGCGAAAGGTGCGATTGATGCAAAGCCGGACCGAAGCAAGGCGAGCCCAGACGTGGCAGCAGGCTTGCACACTGCTGTTGGCAGGCGCGGCCGTGCTGCTGCTGCCGCTGCGGCAGGCGCAGGCCGCTATGAATTTTTGTGCAGCGCCCGCACTGCAAACCAGTGAGCGCACGAATGCCGATCCAGGCGTCAAAGCACTGGTCAGCAACGTGCAGGCGCATCTGAACGACCCGCCGCGAGCGCTTGCAAAACTGCATACCGAAGGCACGCTGCCGCACGAGGGCATCTACGATCAAAGCGTCGAGGCGGAGAAGGATCTCGATCTGCTGCGCGACGCCGCGCTCGCCTGGCGCGCAACCAGCGAGGACCGCTATCTGAAGCTGGTCGACCGCCTGCTATATGCGTGGGTCACGACTTATCAACCCAGTTTCAATCCGATCGACGAAACCCATTTCGAAGGCCTGATCCTCGCCTACGACATGACTGCGAGCGCGTTGCCGGTGAAAACCCGCAACGCAACGATGGCGTTTCTGACGAAGTTCGCGAACGGCTATATCGCGCAGATTGACGCGCAGCCGCGGCCGCTCACCGGTACGTTTCGGAACAACTGGCAAAGCCATCGGATCAAGCTGATCTCGATGGCCGCGTTCACGCTGGATAACCGCAAGATGATCAACGCGGCGCAGCGCCTGTTCGACGAGCATATCGGCGACAACATCGCGCCGGATGGCTCGACCGTGGATTTCGCCGAACGCGACGCACTGCACTATGTCACCTACGACCTGCAACCGCTCGTGACCGCCGCGCTCGCCGCGCGCCGCCACAACCGCAACTGGTTGCCGGAAAAGGGTGCGAACGGCGCGTCGCTGGCAGCCGCGCTGAACTGGCTCACGCCGTACGCGGACGGCAGCAGGACGCATGAAGAATTCGTGCATTCGAACGTTCCGTTCGATGCCAAACGTCGCGAGGCCGGTTTGCCTGGCTATTCGGGTCAATGGGACCCGAAAAACGCGACGGAACTGTTTCACCTGGCGGCGCGTCTCGACGGACGCTATACGCCGATCGCGCTACAGCTCGCACCGACGCCGCCCGCGTGGCTCGCCGTTTGCTTACCGCTGCCGGCGCGTTAAACTAACTTTTATCAGCAGGGAGCAGTAAATGGCAGTCAGTGTGTTCGACCTCTTCAAAATCGGCATTGGTCCGTCCAGTTCGCATACGGTCGGGCCGATGCGCGCGGCGCTGATGTTCGCGCAAGGGCTCGAACGCGACGGGCTGCTTGGGGCGACGGCATCGGTGAAAGTGGATCTGTACGGTTCGCTCGGCGCGACCGGCAAGGGGCACGGCACCGATCGCGGCGTGATGCTCGGTTTGATGGGCGATGCGCCCGACACGGTCGATCCGGACACGATCGCGCAACGGCTGGAAGCGGTGAAGGCCTCGCGCAAGCTCGCCTTGCTTGGCACGCACGACGTGCCGTTCGTGCAAAAAGATCACATTTCGTTTTATCGCCAGGCGCTCTCCGAGCATCCGAATGGCCTGAAGCTGCGTGCGTTCGACGCGCAGGGCGAGACGCTGCGTGAGTCGACCTATCTATCGGTGGGCGGCGGTTTTGTGGTGACGGCCGGCGCCGCGAACACAAAGGTGTTGAGCGCCGTCGAACAATTGCCGCATTCGTTCCGCAGCGGCAACGAATTGCTCGCGCTGTGCAAATCGACCGGCAAGAGCATCGCGCAATTGATGTGGGAAAACGAGCGCGTCTGGCACACGGAAGAAGAGACGCGTACGGGCCTGCTGAAGATCTGGAATGTGATGCAGTCGTGCGTGTCGCGCGGCTGCGGCATCAACAATCCGGATGCGGACGGTAACTTGCCCGGTCCGTTCCATGTAAAGCGCCGCGCGCCGCAGTTGTATCGAGCGCTGTCGAGCAATCCTGAACTGGCACTGCGCGATCCGCTGTCGATGGTCGACTGGATCAACCTGTACGCGATCGCCGTCAACGAAGAAAACGCTGCGGGCGGGCGCGTGGTCACCGCGCCGACCAATGGCGCGGCCGGCATCATTCCCGCAGTGCTGCATTACTACACGCGTTTCATGCCGGGCTCGAACGAGCAGGGTGTGATTGACTTCCTGATGACGGCGGCGGCAATCGGCATTCTGTACAAATTGAACGCGTCGATTTCAGGCGCGGAAGTGGGGTGCCAGGGTGAAGTGGGCGTGGCCTGCTCGATGGCCGCGGGTGCACTCGCGGCGGTGATGGGTGGCACGCCTGAGCAGGTCGAAAATGCGGCCGAAATCGGCATGGAGCATAACCTCGGGCTGACGTGCGATCCGGTCGGCGGGATGGTGCAGATTCCGTGTATCGAGCGCAATGCGATGGGCTCGGTGAAAGCCGTGAATGCCGCACGAATGGCGCTGCGCGGTGACGGCACACATTACGTGTCGCTGGATTCGGTGATCAAAACGATGATGCAGACCGGCGCCGATATGAAGACGAAGTACAAGGAAACGTCGCGCGGTGGGTTGGCGGTGAATATTGTGGAGTGTTGAGAACGCCGGATTTGTCCGGCGAGTTGTGCGATTAACGACGCGGGCTTCGGCCCGCGTTTTCGTTTCCGCGCTCGTGGTCGGCAGGCGATGCGGTTGCGCTGCTCCGTGACAGCGGCTGCGCTCTCGGCGTAAGCTGTTGAGGCGCCCGTCGGCGTGATTCAAGCCGATACGGCACTATTCGACCGCACCCACGCTCTGTCTGGAGGCTTCATCGCAATGTCGCTGCCGAATGCTCCCGCTTCTGATTCCCCTGTCGCCAAAACCACCGGCGCGCGTCTAGTCGTCGATGCCTTGCTGACGCATGGCGTCGAACGTGTTTTCTGCGTCCCCGGCGAAAGCTTTCTCGCCGTGCTCGATTCGTTACACGACGAAACTAAGCGCATTCAGACCATCGTCTGCCGGCACGAAGCGGCCGCTGCAAACATGGCCGAAGCCGTCGGCAAATTGACCGGCCGCCCGGGCGTCGCCATCGTCACGCGCGGACCGGGCGCGACGCATGCATCCATCGGCGTGCACACCGCGTTTCAGGACTCGACGCCGATGATCCTGCTGATCGGCCAATGCGCGCGCGAGCATCTGGACCGTGAGGCATTCCAGGAAATCGACTACCGGCGCATGTTCGGACAGATGGCCAAGTGGGTCGCGCAGATTGACGATCCGAAGCGCATTCCCGAATATCTGAGCCATGCGTTTCACACGGCGACGTCGGGGCGTCCGGGGCCGGTCGTGTTGTCGTTGCCGGAAGATGTGTTGAGCGATGCGTGTGAAGCCGTTGCCGGCGCGCCGAGATATAAGCGTGTGGCGGCGTCGCCATCCACAGCGCAGATGGAAGAGTTGCGTCGATTGCTGGAAGACGCGCAACGGCCGATGGTCATCGCCGGCGGCAGTGGCTGGACGCCCGCCGCATGCGCGGACTTCCAGCGCTTTGTGGAGAACTGGCAATTGCCAGTCGGCCTCGCGTTCCGCTTCCAGGACACGCTCGACAACGAGCATCCAAACTATGCGGGTGATGTCGGCCTCGGCATCAATCCGGCGCTTGCTCAACGTATCCGTGATGCGGACCTGCTACTCACGCTAGGCCCACGGCTAGGCGAAGCAACGACGAACGGCTACACGCTACTCGACATTCCGAAGACTAAACAAACTCTGGTGCACGTGCATCAAGGCGCGGAAGAACTCGGGCGCGTCTATGCGGCGGATCTGCCGATTGTCTCCGGTATGCCCGAACTGGCAGCGCTGCTTGCAACGTTAAAGCCGTCCGCCGAAAAGCTCGCATGGGCCGGCGCGGCAGAAGAAGCGCATCGCGCGTATCTCGACTGGCGCAAACCACGCCCGATTCCCGGCGACGTGCAAATGGGCGAATTGATCCAGCAGTTGCGCGCGCATCTACCGGACGACGCGATCCTCACAAACGGTGCGGGCAACTACGCAACGTGGCTGCATCGGCATTTCTCGTATCGGCATTTCCGCTCACAACTTGCGCCGACCAGCGGCGCGATGGGCTACGGCGTACCAGCGGCGATTGCGGCGAAGTCGATGTATCCGCAACGCGTGGTGGTCGCACTAGCAGGCGATGGCTGCTTCATGATGTCCGCGCAAGAACTCGCGACGGCAATGCAGTACGACCTGCATGTGATTTTCATCGTCGTGAACAACAGCCACTTCGGCACGATCCGAATGCATCAGGAGCGGCACTATCCGAATCGCGTGCACGGTACAGGCCTTACGAATCCGGACTTCGCGGCGTTCGCGAGGTCGTTCGGCGCACATGGAGAAACGGTGGAGCGGACGGAAGATTTTCTGCCGGCGCTGCAGCGCTCGATGGAAGCCAAGCGCGCAGCGGTGATCGAGATTCGCATGCCGCAGGAGGCGAGCACGCCGGGCGCAACGTTAGAACAGATTCGGGAGCAGGGAAGGAAACTACGAGGGGAGTGATGAAGTTGCGTTGCAGATGGCTGGCGTGGATTGCGCTGGAATAGCGACCACGTGGTCGCAGACGTCGCACACCGCTGCGAGAATATTCTTCACGTCACCTTTGCCGTCGCTGAAAGGCACGTCACGCCGCGCAAAGGTCGTGTTCACAAGCTGCTTGCAATGGTGACAAATTGCCTTGCTCTTCTCGCCTTCTTCATAGAGTTTCATCTTCATGGCTTCACTCACTGGTGCACGCTGATAAACACGGTTTCCGGATTGCCCACGAAGTAGAACTTCACGTACCAGCCGTCAGATATAAAAAACGCTTTGCTGATTTCGCGCCACCCGCGGGAATTGTCGATGAATTTTTTTTCGGGAGAAGGCTAACTAATCGGGCTCAAGCAAGCAGCACGAGCTCGAAGAGTCATAAAAAAACCCCGCCGAAGCGGGGTTCCTGACGTCAAAGCAAGCAGCAAAAAAAAACCGCTTACTTCCCGCCCACGCTTTGCAGCGTCGTCCACTTGCCGTCGACGACCTTGTACAGCGTGATACCGCCGTTCTTCAGGTCACCCTTCGTGTCATACGCGAGGTTCGCTGCCGTCACTGCCGGCATCGAGGTCTTCGCGAGCAGCGGCAGGTACTTGGCCGGATCGGTCGAGTTAGCCTTCTTCATGGCGTCGAACATTGCCATTGCGCCGTCGTAAGCGTACGGCGAGTACGTTTGCACGTCTTCGTTGAAGCGCTTCTTGTACTTCGCGACGTAGTCCTTGCCGCCCGGCATTTCTTCCAGCGGCAGGCCGGCGAGCGATGCCACCGTACCGTTCGCTGCGTCACCCGCGATCTGGATGAACGTCGGCGTGTGGACCATTTCGCCGCCCATCAGCGGCGCCTTGATGCCCAGTGCCTTCATCTGCTTGACCATCGGTGCCGCTTGCGAATCCGCGCCGCCGTAATAGATCAGGTCCGGTTGGACCGACTTCAGCTTGGTCAGGATCGACTTGAAGTCGACAGCCTTGTCGTTCGTGTATTCACGATCGACGATGGTTGCGCCCGATGCCTTCGCGGCCTTTTCGAACTGATCAGCCAGACCTTGGCCGTAAGCCGTGCGGTCGTCGACGATCGCGATCTTCTTCACACCCAGGGTCTTCACCGCGAACGTGCCGGCGACCGAACCTTGCTGCGTGTCGGACGTCATCATGCGGAACGTGGTCTTGAAGCCTTGTTGCGTGTACTCAGGCGCCGTCGCCATTGCGATTTCGGGGATGCCTGCGTTCGCGTAAATGCGCGAAGCCGGAATCGTGGTGCCCGAGTTGAAGTGGCCGAGCATGCCCTTGATGCCGTCATCCACCAGCTTTTGTGCAACGGTCGTGCCGGTGCGCGGGTCAGCCTGGTCGTCGGCCGAATCCAGCACGAAGCGAACCTGCTTGCCACCGATCATCGGCTTGGTTGCGTTCATGTCTTCCACAGCCAGCGTGATGCCGTTCTGGAAGTCCTTACCGTAGTGCGCCTGTGCGCCCGTCATCGGACCGGCAAAGCCGATCTTCACGTCTTCGGTCGATTGAGCGTTGGCCGTCCCCGCCAGCGACATTGCTGCAACCAGCGCTGCGCCTGCCAGCTGTTTCATCTTGTGTTGCATAGCTTCTCCTTGGTACCAGGTGTGGATGGAGCGGTTTCGGGGTCGCCGTACCGCTTCCGTTTTATTGAAGTAATCGATGAGGTTCGCTCAACCGATCGTCATCAAATTCGCATTACCGCCCGCTGCTGCCGTATTCACGCTGACCGAGCGTTCCGTCAACAGACGCTCGAGTGCATAGTCCTCATCGCCGCTTTCCAGCGCGCGAGCCGCGACGCCCTGCACCGAGACGATCGGCCCCGGGCGCTTCGCGACTTCCTTCACCAGCGCCAGCAGTTCGTCGCTATCGCCTTCGAACAGCACTGCGTCGAACGGCGTATCGGCGCTCTTCTTCACGCTTGCGTAAGACTTCAACGCGGCAGGCAACTGCGACACCAATTGTTCACCAGCCGCGCCCTCGAACAACGCGCGATTTCCCGTAGCCAGCGCCGCGGCGAACTGCACGCGCGCACCGCTCGCCGTCGAGGCGATACACAGCACCGTGCCGCGCGCGCCCAGCGTGTACGTATTGCGCTCGCCCGTGGGCCCAGACAATACCGCAGTTGCGCCCGCCGGCACATGCGACAGATAACCGTCGCAACGTGCGGCCAACACTGGCTGCTGTTCGCTGATCAGCCAGTCGCGCAGCGCCGTCAACGCAGCGGACGGATTATCCCCGTTCGCGCCCGCTTGCGGTACATCAACGATCAATGCATCGGCCAGCGACTTCGGCAAACCCGCCGGACGCGTCGCCAACAGACGCTGCAAATACAGCGCGCCACCTGCTTTCGGACCCGTGCCCGACAAACCTTCACCACCGAACGGCTGAACCCCCACCACCGCGCCGATCACGTTGCGGTTCACGTAGATATTGCCGACATGCGCGCGGCTGATCACATGGGCGATGGTTTCGTCGATCCGCGTGTGGATGCCGAGCGTCAGGCCGTAGCCGGTCGTACGGATCTGTTCGAGCAGCTTGTCCAACTGGCTGCGGCGGTAACGCACCACATGCAGCACTGGGCCGAACACTTCGCGCTTCAATTCGTCGATGCTGTCGAGTTCGATCAGCGTCGGCGGAACAAACGTGCCTTGTGCGCTGCCTTCCGGCATCGGCAGTTGCTCGACCTTGCGGCCTTTCTCGCGCATCGCTGCGACGTGCGCGTCGATACCGCGCTTCGCATCGAGGTCGATCACCGGGCCGACATCGATCGACAGGCGGTCCGGATTGCCTACCGACAGTTCGCGCATCGCGCCCGTCAGCATTTCCAGCGTGCGGTCCGCCACATCTTCTTGTAGACAAAGAACGCGCAACGCGGAACACCGTTGACCGGCGGAATCGAACGACGACTGCAGCACGTCCGCGACCACCTGTTCAGCGAGCGCCGACGAATCGACGATCATCGCATTCTGGCCGCCGGTTTCGGCGATCAGCGGAATCGGCTTGCCTTCCGGGTCGAGGCGGTTCGAGAGCGTCTTGTTGATCAGACGCGCGACTTCGGTCGACCCCGTGAACATCACCGCACGGGTGCGCGGATCGGCCACCAACGCGGCGCCGACCGTTTCGCCGTCGCCCGGCAACAGTTGCACCGCGCCCGCCGGCACGCCGGCTTCGCGCAGGATACGCACGGCTTGCGCGGCGATCAGCGGCGTTTGTTCGGCCGGCTTCGCGAGCACGGTGTTACCGGCCGCCAAAGCCGCGGCGACCTGACCCATGAAAATCGCCAGCGGGAAGTTCCACGGGCTGATACAGACCACCGGACCGAGCGGGCGGTGCGTGTCGTTGGAGAATTCGTTGCGGATCTGCGTTGAGTAGTAGCGCAGGAAATCGATCGCTTCGCGGATTTCCGCGACCGCGTTCGCCAGCGACTTGCCGGCTTCACGCACCACGAGACCCATCAGCGTGTGCATCTGCGCTTCGAGCAGATCGGCGGCACGCGCGAGGCAATCGGCGCGGGCATCGACCGGCGTCGCTTGCCAGATCGGTGCGGCGGCGACCGCGTGCGCCAATGCTGCGCTCACGTGTTCCGACGTCGCTTCGACGACCGTGCCGACGAGGTCGCGATGATCGGCCGGGTTCCGCACGTCACGTGCGACGCCCACGGCGATCTCGTTGTCTTCCAGCATCGGCGCGGCGCGCCACGGGTGATGCGCGCTCGCCAGCAACGCCGACGACAGCGAGGCCAGACGATGTTCGTTCGACAGATCGAGGCCCATAGAATTGAGACGCTCGGCGCCAAACAGATTGCGCGGCAGCGGAATTTTCGCGTGCGGCGCGCCGAGCGGGACGATCTTCGAGGCTTCGTCGACCGGGTCGGCGATCAGGTCCTTGATCGCGACGCTTTCATCGGCGATGCGGTTCACGAACGACGTGTTCGCGCCGTTTTCCAGCAGACGGCGCACGAGGTACGCGAGCAGCGTTTCATGTGTGCCGACCGGCGCGTACACGCGGCACGGACGGTTCAGCTTGTCGCGGCCGGTGACTTCCTCGTACAGCGGTTCGCCCATGCCGTGCAGGCACTGGAACTCGTACTGGCCGGGATAGTAGTTATTGCCCGCGAGATGATAGATCGCCGACAGCGTGTGCGCGTTGTGCGTGGCGAACTGCGGATAAACGGCATCCGGCGCGCCGAGCAACTTCTTGGCGCAGGCAACGTACGACACGTCCGTGTAGATCTTGCGCGTGTAGACCGGATAGCCTTCGAGGCCATCCACTTGCGCACGCTTGATTTCGCTATCCCAGTATGCGCCCTTCACGAGGCGGACCATGATGCGGTGACGGCTGCGGCGCGCCAGATCGACGATGTAATCGATCACGAACGGGCAGCGCTTCTGATACGCCTGCACCACGAAACCGATGCCGTTCCAGCCGGCCAGCTCCGGATCGAAGCACAGCGCTTCGAGCAGATCGAGCGAGATTTCGAGGCGGTCGGCTTCTTCTGCGTCGATGTTCAGGCCGATGTCGTAGCGGCGCGCGAGGATCGCCAAAGAGCGAACACGCGGCAGCAGCTCGCTCATCGTGCGTTCCTGCTGCGAACGCGAATAGCGTGCGTGCAGCGCCGACAGCTTGATCGAGATGCCAGGGCCTTCGTAGATGCCACGGCCGCCGGCGGCTTTGCCGATCGCGTGGATCGCCTGTTCGTACGACGCGTAGTAGCGCTGCGCATCGGCTTCGGTGGTGGCCGCTTCGCCGAGCATGTCGTACGAATAGCGGAAGCCGCGTGCTTCGTACTTGCGGCTATTGGCCAAGGCTTCGGAGATGTTCTCGCCGGTGACGAACTGTTCGCCCATCAGGCGCATCGCCATATCGACGCCCTTCCTGATCAACGGCTCGCCGCCCTTGCCGATCAGACGCGTAAGCGCCGACGACAGACCCGTTTCGCTATTGGTCGTCACCAGCTTGCCGGTGATCATCAAGCCCCAAGTCGCGGCGTTGACGAACAGCGACGGCGCCTGGCCAACGTGCGATTTCCAGTCGCCCTTGCTGATCTTGTCGCGGATCAGCGCGTCACGCGTAGCGCGGTCGGGAATGCGCAGCAGCGCTTCGGCGAGGCACATCAGCGCCACGCCTTCCTGGCTCGACAGCGAGAATTCGTGGATCAGCCCTTCGACGCCACCACCCTTGCTCTTCGTGCGCAGCGTTTCGACCAGCTTGCCGGCCATCGCTTGCACGTCGCCCGCGAGATTGGCCGGCAGACGCGCCTGGCCGAGCAGGAACGGCACGCATTCCGGCTCGGGACGGCGATACGCAGCGGTGATTGCCGCACGCAGCACCGATTGCGGTTGCACGTTCTGCGCGAATTCGAGGAACGGATGCGACGCACCGTCTTCCTCCTGCTCCACCGCGGCGCCCTCAGCCAGATCGGCCGAGCCGGTGTGGCCCGACAATTCAGGAGGCAATTGGCCGTGCTCGATCTTTTCGAGGTATGCGAAGATCGCCTGCTTGATCAGCCAGTGCGGAGTGCGTTCGAGGCGAGTAGCGGCATCTTTCAGCCGGGAACGCAGGAGGTCGTCGACCTTGACGCCGAGGGTGGTGCTAGCCATGTTTCCTTCTTCGGATACCAGACTAAATCGCTGGCGAAAGACTAAAAGTTGAGCGAATCGTACGCCTCCCAATAAAAAGGTGCAACCATGCACCGTGCATGGTTGCACCTTCGTGAAAGCCCGGTACAGCGGGGGTTTGCGCCGAATGGCGCTGCGCATGGCGACGGCGGTTGCGATCAGTACTTTCCCTGGCGTGATTCTTTTTGCATTTACCCTTATCAGATTGATCGGCGCGCCGTTATACAGAACATGGATGGTCGCGGCCGCAAGGCACGCACATAAAAACGGTACGGGGTTTTAGAGGACTGGCTGAAATGGAAAAGTGGTTGGTAATACTGGGCATCTGGGCCATGTGCGCGACTTGCGCCGTGCTGTTCATTCGTGGCGCGACGGGTGGTTCGAGCAAACGCGCGGCAGCCGATGAACGCGCGCGGCCGGCATCGCGCGCATCGGCTGGCGATGCGCGGGCAGCGGTGAACGATTGAATGGCTGAATCCGGCGACTCGCGCTAGACATAGCGACGCCGGTCCCAACTGACACAGCGAGCAGTGAATCTGCGCCACCCGCGGCGGCGCAAACGCCCGCGTCAGTGATGCGGGATCGGCTCGAACTGAGCACAGGCGTCGTCGGGCGAAACGAGTTGGTCGTGCAGACGGCATAGCCGGCTGTCCGCCACGCTCGCGCCAAACCCGGAACTGAACACGGCGAGGCCCGGAATGCTCTGCTCCAGCGAATGCCGATCCTCGGCCCGATACCGGCAGTTTGCACAGCACGGCGCGCACGCTTCTCCACGTGCGTGGGCCGTGCCGGCGATGCGGACAGCCTCGCTCATCACGAGCCCTGCCCCAAGCTATTCCAGTACGGTGCGAACACGTGCGCGGACAGCGCGTAGCCGATGGCGATATTGACTACCACGCCCGCAGTAAACGCGAGGAACGGCTTCAAGCCGGTGGCCGAAAGCGCGCGCAAGCGCGTGGTCAACCCAATGCTCAGAAAACAGAACGTGAACGCCCATGTGCGCAGCGCGGCGATCGGCGCGACGAATTCGGGCGTGACGACCTTGCGGTAGTCGGCCAACGAGTAGTGGCTGGCGATCCACGTCACCAGCGCCGACGCGATCACGAAACCGATCACAAATTTCGGAAAGCGCGCCCAGATTTCACCCGCATTGGCCTTCGCGTTGACACCGCTGTCCTGGGATTCCCAGCGCGTCGTCGCGACAATCGCCAGCACGAACGCCCAGATACCGATCCAGATGTCGCGGCCAACCACCTTCATCAGCGTGAACGCCTGCAGCGACGCCTCGGGTGCGCCAGCAATCACGCCGCCCGCATGCTTCGCGAAGTCGCCGTAGGCTTGCGCGGCGGCAATTCCCGCGGCGTCGGCGAATTCAGAGGTGCCGATCCACGCGCCGGCTACCCCTGTCGATAAACCCAACGAACGCGAGACGAACGGCAGCACGAAGATCATCACGATCGCCCACAACACGACCAGTGTGATCGCCACCGACACCTGTTCGCGCTTGGCCCGCACCGCGCCGGCAATCGCAATCGCCGCCGAGACACCGCATACCGCACCGCCCACACCGAGCACGGCCGCAAACCGCCGGTCGAGGCCGAACGCCTTACCGGCAAAGAAGATCACGAAGAACGTCACGAGCGAGACGATGGTCGCCTGCCCGACCGCGACCGGCCCCGCCCACACCAGCAAGGTGAACGGCAGCGTCGCGCCGAGCAGCACGATGCCGACCTTGATGTAAAACTCCACGCGCAAGCCCGCTGAAAACCACTCAGGCAGCGCGAAGACGTTTGAGATCAACAGGCCGAACGCCAGCGCCACCAGCGGCGGCTCGAGGTTGTACTTCGACGCATTGACCCACGCGCCCAGCGTGAAGATCAGCGCCGCCCCGACGAACAGGATCAGGAAAGCGGCCAGGAAAGCGCCGACCCGCTGTTTCAGCGCGGCGAGGCTCACGCCGAACAGCACGGCGAACACGATGAACAGCGCGACATAGTTCGGCAGATGTTTGCCGATGTCCTGCGCGGCTTGCGCCACGGTCGACCATTTGGCCGGCGCCACCGCCAGCCACTTGATGCTGCCGCCCGAGGCGAACAGCCCCCAGGCGATTACGATCACCAGCAGGCCGATCCAGACGGCCCACCAGTCTTCAGTGGAAAAGAGACCGCCGCCGTGTGCGCTATGGCCACTGCGGTGTTTGCCGGGTGCGGCGCCGGTCGGCAGCGTTTGATTGGTGTCGCTCATGGCAATGCCCCGAGGTAGTTGAGGTGCATCGACGCGGGGTTGTTTGAGTTTTGCCTGAGCATGCGCCGATTCGGCGAAATATAGGCGAGCGGCGGCGCAAAGCGAAACGACCATTCGCTCTATGAATATGACTGAAAGGAGTAACGCCCCAAGTGGCGCGATGACAGGCGCGGCGAGAGGCGTCAGATGTCGAGCGGATCGACTTCGAGATTCCAGCGCAGCACGCCCTTCAGGCCGCGCAGCATCGGCTGCCACGCGCGCAAGGTGGCTTGCAACGCGGCACGCGAGGCGCTCTCGATCAGCAATTGCGCACGATGCACGTGCATCACCTTGACGATGGTGAGCGGCACGGCGTCGTAGACCGTCACACGCGCGGCGGCCGGGATCTCCGTCAGCGCGGCCGCGGCCTGCTGCAAGAAGGCGACCGCGGCTTCGAGCGTGCGGCCTTCGGCGCGCAGCAAAGCCTGATAGGCGAACGGCGGCAGATGAGCGTCGCGCCGCTCGGCCAGCGTCGAATTGGCAAAGCCGACGTAGTCATGCCGCCCCAGCGCGTGATACAGCGCATGGCGCGGGTAACGCGTCTGCACCAGCACTTCGCCCGGCAACCCGGCGCGGCCCGCCCGGCCACTTACTTGCATCAATTGCGCGAAGAGGCGTTCGCTCGCGCGGAAGTCGTGTGAAAACAAGGCGGTGTCGGCGTTCAGCACGCCGACCAGCGACACCCGCTGGAAGTCGTGGCCCTTCGCAATCATCTGCGTGCCGACGAGGATATCGACCTCGCCTGCGTGGACATCAGAGAACAGCGCCTGCGCGCTGCCTTTGCGGCGCGTGCTGTCGGCGTCGATGCGCAGCACGCGGGCGCCGGGTACTGCGCTCGCCAGCGTTTCTTCGACGCGTTGCGTGCCGCGTCCCATCGGTGCGATGTCAACATTGCCACAGTCCGGACACGAGCGCGGAATGCGCGATTCCCAGCCGCAGTGGTGACAGCGCAGCGCGCGCTCGGGTTTGTGCAGCACGACGTAGGCGCTGCAACGCGGACAGCCGGCCACCCAGCCGCAGGCATCGCAGGCGAGCTGCGGCGCGTAACCACGCCGGTTGAGGAACACGAGACTCTGCTCACCGCGCTCGAGCCGGGCCTTTAACGCCGCGATCAACGGCCCGGACAAACCCTCCACCGAGGCCCGCCCGCGCCGCCGCTCTTCTTCCAGATCGATCAGCTTGACGGTCGGCAGGACGGCCTCGGCGACCGCACGGCGCGACAGGGTAAGACGCTTATAGCGCCCCTGATCCGCCTGCCACCAGCTTTCCAGCGACGGCGTAGCCGAGCCGAGCACGACCGGCAAACCGAGTTGCTTGGCGCGATAGATCGCCAGATCACGCGCCGAATAGCGCAGGCCTTCCTGCTGCTTGTAGGCCGGATCGTGTTCCTCGTCGACGACGATGATCGCAAGTTTTGGCAGCGAGGCTAGCACCGCCAGCCGCGTGCCGAGCACAATGCGGGCGCGCCCCGTGTGCGCGGCGAACCAGTTGCGGGCCCGTTCGCCTTCTGCGAGGCCGCTGTGCAGCGTGACGATCGACGTGCCTTCGAGCGCGGCAAAGCGCGCACGGAAGGCCGACTCAAACTGCGGCGTCAGATTGATTTCAGGGACGAGGACGAGTGCCTGCGAGTCGGGCTTCGCTGCCAGAATCTCGGCGAGCGCGCGCAGATACACTTCGGTCTTGCCGCTGCCCGTCACGCCGTGCAGCAGGAACGGTGCGAAACCGTTCGCGTCGCGGATCGCTTCGACTGCGCTCGCCTGTTCGTCGGTGAGGGTAGGCAGGGTGGGTGCGGGCGTATCCGGCGATGCGGGGGTGGCGAGCACCTCGGCGGCTTCGATCACCTCCAGCGCAACCCAGCCTTCGGCTTGCCATGTGTCCAAAGTGGCAATGGCTTTGGGATGGAGCGCGCGAGCGTCGGCGGCGATCAGAAATTCCGCCTCGGCGAGAGCCTCGGCAAGCTTGCGCAACGCGCTGGCGCGCACAGGCAATGTTTGCGGCAGCGCGGCGCGACCCTCCGCCGTCAGGCTATAACGCTCTTCCGGTGCGAACAGTCGCGACCAGCGCGAGGCGTCGCGCAGGGCTTGCGGCAAAGCGGGCAAAGCCACTTCCCCGAGGCCGCGTTGATAGTAGTCGGCAGCGAAGGCTGTCAAAGCCAGCCATTCGGCAGACACTGGCGGGCAGGCGGTGCAGACATGGTTGACCGCCCGCAGGCGCTCAGCGGGCACATCACTGTGAGTGGTCACTTCGCATACGAGGCCCACCACGTGACGCTTGCCGAACGGCACGCTCACCAGCATGCCCGGCGCGACGCGCTCGGGCATGTCGCAGCGGTAGTCGAACAAAGTCGGCAGCGGATGATCCAGCGCGACGCGGACGAACACGTCACTCACGCGGCGGTGTGGATCAGGTAGATGGATGCGGCACAACGCCGCGTCACGGTGCACATTGAGCAAACGGCGAACCCATCGAAGTTAAAGTAAAACTTCAATTTCCGCGCTAAATTTTGGATTCGGCTGAACAATTGCAATCGGCCCGCTTGCCTGTGGATAACTTTGTTGAGAACTTCGTTCAGAAGGGCCGAGAACCGCGCCGCAGCGGCCTTCTGTGGGATTCCGCACATTTTGTCGTGAACCCTTGAAACCCTTGCCAGACAAGGCTTAGATCAAATGCGCCGGTAATGTGCAAGGGCTAGGGCACGACGAAAGCTTCTACCGCGCCGCAGCGTGATCAATGTGCATAAGTCAAGTCTTGACTTTTGCGGGACCAGCATCGGACGGCCCGCTGACTACAAATATTCCCTTAGACCGAGAGCCCAGTTCGCTGCGTCGCAGCAAAAATGACAACGGTTACGGCGTCAGGTTGGTGCATGCGCGCCGCTGCGAATCGCGCGGCTATGGCGATGTACTTCGTCCACGAGCTCGGCAACATTCTCCGGCGGCGTGAACTGCGAAATGCCGTGGCCGAGATTGAAAACATGGCCAGGGTGATTCCCGAAGCTGTCGAGCACGGCGCGCGCCTCCATGCGGATCGAAGCCGGCGGCGCAAACAGCACCGAAGGATCGATATTGCCTTGCAGCGCCACCTTGCTACCCACGCGCTCGCGCGCTCGGCTCAGGTTCACGGTCCAGTCGAGACCGACCGCATCCACGCCGATATCGGCGATCTCGTCGAGCCACATCCCGCCGCCCTTCGTGAAGGTGATCACCGGCACTTTTTCGCCGTCGTGATCGCGTTTCAACTGACTCACGACCTGCTTGATGTACTGCAACGAGAAGCGTTGATAGACGCCGTCCGCGAGCGCCCCGCCCCACGTGTCGAAAATCATCACGGCTTGCGCGCCGGCTTCGATCTGCGCATTCAGATACGCCGCAACCGACTTCGCGTTGACGTCGAGAATGCGGTGCATCAGGTCCGGGCGCGCGTACAACATGGATTTGACGGTGCGGAAGTCCGCCGACCCGCCGCCTTCGACCATGTAGCACGCCAGTGTCCACGGGCTGCCTGAAAACCCGATCAGCGGCACGCGCTGACGGCCTTGCGCGTCGGTGAGCGCGGTGCGGATTTCGCGCACCGCGTCGGTCACGTAGCGCAGCGTGGCGTCGATATCCGGCACCGCGAGGCGCGCCACATCGTCTTCCGTGCGCACCGGCCGGGCGAATTGCGGGCCCTCGCCGGTAACGAACTCGAGACCGAGGCCCATAGCGTCCGGCACCGTCAGGATGTCGGAGAACAGGATCGCGGCGTCGAGCGGATAGCGCTCAAGCGGTTGCAGCGTGACCTCCGTTGCGTACGCCGGGTTCTTCGCCAGACCGAGGAAACTGCCCGCGCGACCCCGCGTGGCGTTGTATTCCGGCAGGTAGCGGCCAGCCTGCCGCATCAGCCAGATCGGCGTGTAGTCGGTCGGCTGGCGCAGCAGCGCGCGCAGGAAAGTGTCGTTCAGGAGTTTATGGGCCACGTTGCGTACGACTGAGGGCAAAGAAGCATTTTACCGGACCCGGCTCGCCGTATCGCGCTTGATGCGGGCAATAACGCTCACGCACCTGGCTTGCGGCTGACTTTTTTGCCACGCCGTGCGGCGCCATGACTCAGCTGAACGGCCAATGTTCAAGCGCGAATCGCCGGGCTATCCTCCGACAGCCTTACCAAACAATAACGCGCAACGAAGGAGACTCGATGAACAAGGCAGCACTCGCACTGCTCGGCGTTCTGGCCAGTGTTTTGATGCACGCAGGCGTGGCCCAGGCCCAGGCCAGCGCCACCGCCGCGGCGCCCTCGCGGCTCGACGAAATCCTTACGCGCGGCACGCTGCGCGCCTGTACGACCGGCGACTACAAGCCGTACTCGTTTTACAAGGCAGACGGCCAGTTCGAAGGCATCGATATCGACATGACCGAGTCGCTCGCCAAATCGCTTGGCGTGAAGGCGGAATTCGTCAAGACGTCGTGGCCGAACCTGATGAACGACTTCGTCGCGAAATGCGACATCCGCATGGGCGGTGTTTCGCCGACGCTCGAGCGCCAGAAGCGCGCGTTTTTCACTCAGGCGTACATGATCGACGGCAAAACGCCGATCGTCCGGTGCGACGACGCGAGCAAGTATCAGACGGTGGCGCAGATCGATCAGCCGGCAACCCGCGTGATCGTCAATCCGGGCGGCACCAACGAGCGTTTCGCCAAGCAGTATTTCCCGCATGCGAACCTGACCGTCTATCCGGACAACGTGACGATCTTCAAACAGATCCTCGCCGGCAAGGCCGACGTGATGGTGACGGATGCGTCGGAGACCTTGTTGCAGCAAAAGCTGAATCCAGGGCTCTGCTCGGTGCACCCGGACAAGCCCTTCCAGTATGGCGAGAAAGCCTGGTTGCTGCCGCGCGGCGATGTGACGTTCCAGCAATACGTCGATCAGTGGTTGCACCTTGTGCGAGCAACTGGCGAGTATCAGGTGATCTCGGATAAATGGCTGAAGTAAAGGTTGTGGGATGCGGCCTGCGGCCCGCTCAACCGGAAAAGCCAGGCGGCTTGATCGATTAATAGGTCCGCATGGCTGACACAATCATGTAACCAGACCCCAAGGTGTTAAGCAAAACTCGAACAATGCGGTTGAACAGGGGTCCAACGAACCGGCCCTTTGCGCGTCTTTCACGCATGCTCGGGTGTTGCAGCGCAGCGCACGCGCTTGCCCGCGAACAGACGGGCTTCGTGACGATGGAAAGCGCCTGCAATACGGCCAACTCGTCCCAAAAAAGATGCGCATGCAACCATTTCATGCGGAATCGACTGAACGGATTACGCCGCAGTATGCATCGCGAATAGCATCAATCAGGCGTATGAAATTGCGTAACAGTCATCGGTAAAACTTACGCTTAAAACGTTTCGGATTGGAAATAAGTCCCGCAACGCCTTATCTGGCGGGCGTTACAACCTGAAACACTTTGTTACCGCGCTCGTAGATTAATTCGCCCACAATGCCCTCAACGGTTTCAACACGGATGTGGCTGGGTGCGTGGTGTGAGCGGATACAATGCACTTGCCGGTCGGCGTATGCCGAAGCCCTGTGAAGGGGCATCCCTGCTGGGGCCGTAGTCGGCGCAGGGTCGTCGTCTCAGTCGGTTCCTTCTTTGGTCTCCTCGCGCTAACCCCGTAGCGTGTGGTTTTTAGCGGGCTCCAGGCCCGCTTTTTTTTCGTCCGGTCAAGCGTTTGCGAGTTCTTTTTGGCGGTTTCGGCGGGTCGCTTTCGCGGTTATTCAGCCGCGTGTTTTCCCCCTCACTGCCGCCTTTCACAGCAAACGGTTTCCCACAAAATGTCGGCCGGCGCCGCGCGAATCTTCGTGTGGCGCCGAACCAGCATGGCCATCAGGCCGTCTTGTCTTCCTGCACCTTCAATTCACTGATCATCCGTTCACGCATGACGAACTTTTGCACTTTGCCGGTCACCGTCATTGGCAATTCGTCGACGAAGCGGATGTACTTCGGCACCTTGTAGTGAGCGATCTGCCCCTGGCAGAACTGCTGGATTTCCTCGGCTGTGGCCTGCTCTCCTGCGCGCAATACGATCCACGCGCACACTTCCTCACCGTATTTCGCGTCGGGCACGCCAAACACCTGCACGGTCTGGATTTTCGGATGGCGGAACAGAAACTCTTCGATCTCACGCGGGTAGATGTTTTCGCCACCGCGAATCAGCATGTCCTTCAGGCGGCCGACAATGTTGCAGTAGCCGTCGGCATCGAGCGTCGCCAGATCGCCGGTATGCATCCAGCCGTCGACAATGCTTTCCCGCGTCTTCTCTTCGTCCCCCCAGTAGCCTTGCATCACCGAATAGCCCTTGGTGCACAGTTCGCCCGTTTCCCCCACCGGCACGATGCTGCCGAGCGGATCGACGATCTTCACTTCCAGATGCGGCTGAATACGGCCGACCGTCGTGGTGCGCTTGTCGAGCGGGTCGGTGGTCGAACTCTGGAAGGACACCGGACTCGTTTCGGTCATGCCATAGGCGATGGTGATCTCGTTCAGATGCATCTTCGCGACGACCTTCTTCATCGTCTCGATCGGGCACGGCGAACCAGCCATGATGCCCGTGCGCAGGCGCGAGAAGTCATAGGTGGCGAAGTTCGGATGATCGAGTTCGGCGATGAACATGGTCGGCACACCGTGCAGCGCGGTGCACTGCTCTTCGGCGACGGCCGCAAGCGTTGCAGCCGGGTCGAAGCCCTCGCCCGGGAACACCATATTCGCGCCGACCGACACGCACGCCAGCACCGCCAGCACCATGCCGAAGCAGTGATAGAGCGGGACGGGAATGCACAAGCCGTCCTGCTCCGTTAGACGCATCGCCATCGCGATATAGCGCGCATTGTTGACGACATTGCTATGCGTCAGCGTCGCGCCCTTCGGATTGCCTGTCGTGCCGCTGGTGAACTGAATGTTGATTGGTTCGTGGCAGGACAGCGTCGCGCCGATGGCGTCGAGCTTCGCGACGTCGAGTGTCGCGCGGCCCTGCTCGATCACGTCCGAGAAGGTCAGCATACCGGGCGTTTCCGTGTCGCACATGCGAATCACGTAGCGCAGATCTGGCAAGCGAGCGGCGCGCAGTTCGCCCGGATTTTGCGTCGCCAGTTCCGGTGCGAGCTCCTGCAGCATCTCGAGGTACATCGACGTCTTGAAACGCTCGGCCGCAATGATCGCTTTGCAGCCGACTTTGTTCAGCGCGTACTCGAGTTCCGCGAGCCGGTAGGCCGGATTGATGTTGACCAGCACCGCGCCGATGCGCGCGGTGGCGAACTGCGTGAGCAGCCATTCCACGCGGTTTGGCGACCAGATGCCCACCCGGTCGCCCTTCACGATACCCAGTGCGAGAAGCCCGGACGCCAACACGTCGACCTCTTCAGAGAACTCCTTCCACGTCCAGCGAATACGCTGCTCGCGGAATACCACGGCCGGACGGTCAGGGAAGCGCGCCGCGGTGTCGCGCAGAAATTGACCGAGCGGCGCTTCACTCAACGGAATCTCGGTTGACCCGCGGACGTACGACAAATTGTCTTTGGGTTCGATGAGTGCGCCTTCGCCTGACATGTGCGTTGCCATGGTGTTGTCTCCGTGAGCGGAAGCTCGCTCAGTCTATTGAAATGAGATTGAAATCGATTGTGCCACCGGCGTATGTCCGTACGGCATCAAGTGTTACCCGCCCTCTGAGGCAGCCTTACTGTTGCAGCTGCTCAGCGCTCGATCCGAGCATATGATTTTGCTTACCTTTCCGTAAACGTCAAGTAGAGGTCAAAAAAAAGCAGCCGCGAGGGCTGCTTTTTCTCTGATACGTGCTGCTTATTTCTGACCGCGCAGCTTGCGCAGACGCTGGATCGCAGCGAGTTGAGCCGTCGCATACGCCAGTTCCGCTTGCGCGGTGGCGTATTCGAGGTTCGAACCCGTGTTTTGCAGCGCTTCTTCCGCGCGCTTGCGTGCATCTTCGGCCTTGGCTTCGTCGAGATCCTTGCCGCGGATAGCGGTGTCGGCCAGAACCGTCACTGCGCCCGGTTGGACTTCGAGAATACCGCCGGCGACGAACACAAACTCTTCTTCGCCGTTTTCAATTTCGATGCGCACCGCACCCGGACGAATCCGCGTGATGAGCGGCGTGTGGCCCGGCAGAATGCCGAGTTCACCCGCTTCGCCCGGCAGCGCGACGAACTTCGCCTGGCCCGAGAAGATCTGCTCTTCCGCGCTGACGACGTCTACTTTAATGGTTGCCATATCGACTCCTGTCGACGAGTGTTAGCGCTTTAGCACTTACTTCGGTCTCATGCAGCGCTAGCGCGCCTCGTCCCATGCAAGGCTGGGTTGAGCGTAGTAAGAGGCGCCGGTTTTGCGTTCCAATACCGCTTTGAGTATCGATTCGCGCGAGGCCGGCGCCCGCTTCGTTACACCCGACCTTTACTGGATCTTCTTGGCCTTTTCGAAGGCTTCGTCGATCGTGCCGACCATGTAGAACGCTTGTTCCGGCAGGTGGTCGCACTCGCCTTCAACGATCATCTTGAAGCCACGGATCGTTTCTTTCAGCGGCACGTACTTGCCCGGCGAGCCCGTGAACACTTCAGCGACGTGGAACGGCTGCGACAGGAAACGCTGGATCTTACGAGCGCGCGCCACGGCGAGCTTGTCTTCCGGCGCCAGTTCGTCCATACCCAGAATCGCGATAATGTCGCGCAGTTCCTTGTAGCGCTGCAGCGTTTGCTGCACGCCGCGCGTGATCGAGTAGTGCTCTTCACCAATCACGTTCGGGTCGATCTGACGCGAGGTCGAATCGAGCGGGTCCACTGCCGGATAGATACCCAGCGAAGCGATGTCACGCGACAACACGACGGTTGCGTCCAGGTGGCCGAAGGTCGTAGCCGGCGACGGGTCGGTCAAGTCATCCGCAGGGACGTACACGGCCTGCACCGACGTGATCGAGCCAGTCTTGGTCGACGTAATACGCTCTTGCAGCTTACCCATTTCTTCAGCGAGCGTCGGCTGATAGCCCACTGCCGACGGCATACGGCCGAGCAGTGCCGACACTTCCGTGCCTGCCAGCGTGAAACGGTAGATGTTGTCGACGAAGAACAGCACGTCGAGGCCTTCGTCACGGAAGTGCTCAGCCATCGTCAGACCGGTCAGCGCGACGCGCAGACGGTTGCCCGGCGGCTCGTTCATCTGGCCGTACACCAGCGCGACCTTGTCGAGAACGTTCGAGTCCTTCATTTCGTGATAGAAGTCGTTCCCTTCGCGGGTACGCTCGCCAACACCGGCGAACACGGAGTAACCACCGTGTTCCTTCGCGATGTTGTTGATCAGTTCCATCATGTTCACGGTCTTGCCCACACCGGCGCCACCGAACAGGCCAACCTTACCGCCCTTGGCGAACGGGCAGATCAGGTCGATAACCTTGATGCCGGTTTCGAGCAGTTCCGTCGACGGCGACAGTTCGTCGAACGCCGGAGCCTTCTGGTGAATACCGCGAACCACGTCCGAGTTGATCGGGCCGGCTTCGTCGATCGGGCGACCCAGCACGTCCATGATCCGGCCGAGGGTCGGCTTGCCAACCGGCACGCTGATCGGCTTACCGGTGTTCTTCACCGTCGTACCGCGGCGCAGACCGTCCGAGGCACCCAGACAGATGGTACGGACAACGCCGTCGCCCAGCTGCTGCTGGACTTCGAGGGTCAGTTCCGAACCTTCGAGAATGAGCGCGTCGTAAATCTTCGGCATGTCCGAACGCGGGAATTCCACGTCGATCACCGCGCCGATGCACTGTACGATCTTGCCTTCTACCAAAGCAGTAGTACTCATCGCTTTTCCTTTAGATACTCAATTCTTCACTCGCGCAAAGGCGCAGTTTCGGTGGGTGCGCCACGAAGGCGCACACAAAGCGGCGTGCTTGACCGTTATGGTCAGACTGCCGCTGCGCCACCGACGATTTCCGACAGTTCTTTCGTGATCGCGGCCTGACGGCTCTTGTTGTACACGAGCTGCAGTTCGTTGATGACCGTCTTCGCGTTGTCCGAAGCGGCCTTCATTGCGACCATTCGTGCCGACTGCTCCGATGCCATGTTTTCCGCGACGGCCTGATAGACCAGCGCTTCGACATAACGCACCAGCAGTTCGTCCACCACTGCCTGTGCGTCCGGCTCGTAGATGTAGTCCCACTGCGTGCTCGGCGTCGTGCCGTCTGCGTCCTTGCGCTCGAACTGGTCTGCCGACAGCGGCAGCAGTTGCTCGATCACCGGCTCCTGCTTCATCGTGTTGACGAAGCGCGTGTACGCGAGGTACACCGCCGAAACCTTGCCTTCCGAGTACAGGTCGAGCTGCACCTTCACCGCGCCGATCAGCTTTTCCAGATGCGGCGTGTCGCCCAGATGCACGACATTCGACACCACCTTGGCGCGCAGACGGTTCAGGAAACCCAGACCCTTGGTGCCGATCGCAGTTGCTTCGATCGTTTTGCCCTGAGCTTCCAGTTCCTTGAACTTCTGCACCGACGCACGCAGCACGTTGGTGTTCATACCACCGCACAAACCTTTATCGGTCGTGACGAGGATGATGCCGGCCGTTTTCGCGCCTTCGTTCGACACCATGAACGGGTGACGATACTCCGGGTTCGCACGGCTCATGTGCGCAGCGATATCGCGGACCTTGTCGGCATACGGGCGAGCAGCGCGCATGCGCTCCTGAGCGCGGCGCATCTTCGATGCGGCCACCATCTCCATCGCTTTCGTGATCTTGCGCGTGTTTTGCACGCTCTTGATCTTGCCGCGAATTTCCTTCATTCCAGCCATTGCTTGCTCCTTGTCGGCCCGAGTTAGCGTTTCAGCGCTTACTCGGGTCCCATGCAAAGCGATCGAAGCAGCGCGGGTTCAGTTGCCTGCGGCCCGCGCCGCTTCAAGGTCCGTTTATGCCTTGCGGATCACTCGCGGATCAATAAGCGCCGGACTTCTTGAAGGCTTTGAGAGCCGTATGCAGCAGGGCCTCGTCGTCCTTCGAGAGTTCCTTGGTATCTTCGATGCGCTTGACCAGGTCAGCGTGCTTCGACTTCAGGTAGTCACGCAGGCCCTTTTCGAACGGCAGCACTTGCGAAACTTCCAGATCGTCGAGGTAGCCGTTGTTCGCGGCGAACAGCGCGACAGCCAGTTCCCACACTTGCAGCGGCTGATACTGCGGCTGCTTCAGCAGTTCCGTCACGCGGCGGCCGCGCTCCAGTTGCTTGCGGGTCGCTTCGTCGAGGTCCGATGCGAACTGCGCGAACGCAGCCAGTTCACGGTACTGTGCGAGGTCGGTACGGATACCGCCCGACAGCTTCTTCACGACCTTGGTTTGGGCCGCACCACCCACGCGCGACACCGACACACCGGCGTTAATTGCCGGGCGGATACCTGCGTTGAAGAGGTCGGTTTCCAGGAAGATCTGGCCGTCGGTAATCGAGATCACGTTCGTCGGAACGAATGCGGTCACGTCGCCTGCTTGCGTTTCAATGACCGGCAGTGCCGTCAGCGAACCGCTCTTGCCCTTCACTTCGCCGTTCGTGAACTTCTCGACGTACTCTTCCGAGACGCGAGCAGCACGCTCCAGCAGACGCGAGTGCAGATAGAACACGTCGCCCGGGTAAGCTTCGCGGCCCGGCGGGCGGCGCAGCAGCAGCGAGATCTGACGGTATGCCCAAGCTTGCTTGGTCAAATCGTCATAAACGATCAGGGCGTCTTGACCGCGGTCACGGAAGTATTCGCCCATCGAGCAGCCGGCGTACGGTGCGAGGTATTGCATTGCCGCCGATTCCGAAGCCGAAGCGGCGACCACGATCGTGTATTCCATCGCGCCGGTTTCTTCCAGCTTGCGCACCACGTTCATGATCGACGAAGCCTTCTGGCCGATCGCGACGTAGATACAGAAGAGGTTCTTGCCCTTCTGGTTGATGATCGTGTCGACTGCGACTGCGGTCTTGCCGCACTGGCGGTCGCCAATGATCAGCTCTCGCTGGCCACGGCCAACCGGCACCATCGCGTCGATCGACTTCAGACCGGTTTGGACCGGTTCCGAAACCGACTTACGCCAGATCACGCCCGGAGCAATCTTTTCGATTGCGTCGGTTTTCTTCGCGTTGATCGGGCCCTTGCCGTCGATCGGGTTGCCGAGTGCATCGACCACGCGTCCGAGCAGTTCCGGACCCACCGGCACTTCGAGAATGCGGCCCGTTGTCTTGACGATGTCGCCTTCCGAAATGTGTTCGTACTCACCCAGAATCACGGCGCCGACCGAGTCGCGCTCGAGGTTCAGTGCGAGACCGAAGGTGTTGCCCGGGAATTCGAGCATTTCGCCCTGCATCACTTCCGACAGGCCGTGGATACGCACGATACCGTCGGTCACGGAGATCACGGTGCCCTGGTTGCGAACGTCTGCGCTCGCTTCAAGGCCCTGGATCCTGCTCTTGATCAGCTCGCTGATCTCAGAGGGATTGAGTTGCATTATTCGCTCCTGATAGTCAATTCTGTTGCGTGCCAGCCGCTAAAGCGCCTCGGGCGCTTCAGGCCGTCAGAGCCGTCTGCATGCTGGCAAGCCGCGCGCGGACCGAGGTATCGAGCACTTCGTCGCCGACCGTCACGCGCACGCCGCCGATGAGCGACGAGTCGACTTCGACCGTCGGCTTCAGCTTGCGCTTGAATTTGCGTTCGAGACTTGCGACGAGTTCGTTCAACTGCGCGCCTTCGAGCGGGAATGCGCTGACGATCAGCACATCTGCCGCCCCTTCGCGGGCGTTCTTCAACTCTTCGAACTGCACAGCAATTTCCGGCAACAATTGCAGGCGATGGTTATCCACCAGCATTTGCACCAAATTCTTCGCTTGCGCGTTGTCCTTGAGCGGCGACTTGACCGCGGCCAGCAGCAATTCGCTGACCTGGGCGCGGCTTACTTTCGGGCTCGAGGCGATCGACAGCACTTCGGGCAGACGCGCAACCTGTGCCAGCTCCTGCACGAGCGTGGACCAGGCGGCGATGTCACCAGCTTCGGCCACGCCAAACAGCGCTTCTGCGTAAGGACGGGCGATGGTTGCAAGTTCGGCCATGATCAGAGCTCGGCTTTCAGTTGATTCAGCAGGTCAGCGTGAGCTGCCTGGTCGACTTCGCGCTTCAGGATCTGTTCAGCGCCCTTCACGGCGAGTGCAGCAACTTCGCCGCGCAGCGTTTCGCGAGCCTTCACGACTTGCTGGTCCGCGTCGGCCTTCGCTTGCGCGATGATGCGAGCGGCTTCAGCTTGTGCTTGAGCCTTGATTTCGTCAGCGACTGTCACTGCGCGCTTTTCGGCGTCAGCAATACGTTGCTGACCGTCATTGCGTGCCTGAGCGAGTTCCTGGTCGACGCGCTTGTGGGCGGCTTCGAGTTCCGCCTTGCCCTTTTCAGCAGCCGACAAACCGTCAGCGATCTTCTTCGAGCGCTCGTCGAGGGCGTTGATCAACGGCGGCCACACGAACTTCATCGTGAACCACGCGAGGATCAGGAACACGACCATTTGCGCAAACAGGGTTGCGTTGAGATTCACGGTGTTTCCTTAAACGTTGCTAGTTCGGAAAGTGAAACGGCAAGGCGCTCATCGATTCTGTATTCGATCAGCGCCCAAGTGCCCGTTCCGCCCTGCGCCTTTACCAGTTATAGCTCAGGCGCAAACTTCCGAGGAACCTCAGCCTGCCAGCTTCGACAGCAGCGGGTTCGCGAACGCGAACAGCATTGCCACACCAACGCCAATCAGGAACGCCGCATCGATCAGACCAGCCAGCAGGAACATCTTGGTTTGCAGCGGGTTCATCAGTTCCGGCTGACGAGCACATGCTTCGATGTACTTGCCGCCCATCAGGCCGATACCGATACAGGCGCCGATTGCACCCAGGCCGATGATGATGCCGATACCGATGGCGGTCAGACCCTGGATGTTGGCGATGAAAGCTTGCATGATCACTCCTTTGTGAAAAGTCTTTTAGAACTGGTTGGAACTGGGATTTAATAAAACAAAACTAAAAACAATTCGTCGTACGACAAGCCGCGATTAGTGGCTGTCGTGTGCCTGTCCGATGTACACCAGCGTCAGCATCATGAAAATGAATGCCTGCAGCAGAACGATCAGGATGTGGAAGATCGCCCAAACCGTGCCTGCGATGACGTGGCCGATAAAGCCGAGCACTGACGCGTCCGCGCCGAAACCCCACATGCTGCCGAGCAGGGCAATCAGCAGGAACAACAGCTCGCCCGCGTACATGTTGCCGAACAGCCGCATGCCGAGCGAAACCGTCTTTGCGACGAACTCGATGATGTTCAATGCAAGGTTCGGGATCCACAGCAGCGGATGCGCGCCGAACGGAGCCGACAGCAGTTCATGCACGAAGCCGCCTGCGCCCTTGATCTTGAAGTTGTAGTAAATCATCAGCGCGAACACGCCGAGTGCGATGCCGAGCGTGCCGTTCAGGTCGGCGGTCGGCACGATGCGGTGATGGGGGATGACTTCCGAGAGGCCCAGCCAGCCGATCACGCGGCCCGGCAGGTCGACGGGGATGAAGTCGAGCGAGTTCATCAACGCGACCCAGACGAACACGGTCAGTGCCAGCGGTGCAATGAAGGTGCGCGAGCCGTGGATCATCGACTTCGATTGATCTTCGACCATCTCGACCAGCATTTCGATCGCGCACTGGAAACGACCCGGCACACCGGACGTTGCCTTGCGGGCTGCCAGATGCAGAATGAGGATGGTGGCCAGACCGCAAACGATCGACCAGAAAAGGGTGTCCAGATTCCACACGTGAATGTCGAAAATCGACGTCTGGTGCGCGGTGGAAAAGTTCTGCAAGTGGTGCGCGATGTACTCGGACGGATCCAGAGCGCGCGTGCCTTCGCTAGCTGCCATATCGTTAATGCCACCCAAATTGTCGAAAATCGTCTTAGGCCGTTCCCGCCACAATTCTGTATTGCGGGAACACGCCGGGTGCGGATCGTGTCATATCCGCACTCCTTACGCCGGCGCTGCGCGCCAGCCTGAATTTTGTGTTGCTACTCTCTGCTACTACCTTAACGCCACGCGAGGGCGATCCAGTAAGTCTTGAGCGCGATGAGGTAAGTCACGAGCAGCGGCACCCAGCGTACGTCGTGATACCAGAAGGCGATGGCTACAAACATCGCGATCGTTGTCCCCATCTTGAGCGCTTCGCCGATCATCCAGCTCATCGCTGTTTCGGCGCCGCTCAGCGTTCTAAGACGTGCCGCGAACAACGCGCTCGGCACCCAGCAAATCGCTCCCCCCAGGAACGCGGACAGCGCAGCAGCGCCCGGCGGCTTGTAGAACAGCCACCACACCAGCGTAGCACCCAGGGACAAAACCATTTGCGCCACCACGACCTTGAAAGGCGTGACGCGCGATGGACGACTCACATTCGGGCCAAACAGCTTTTCAGCCTCGACCCGCGTGAGCGGAACGATATTGTTATCTTGTTGCTCGACATCCCACGCATCGTCAGTAGTAACGTGCTGACCGGTGGACGCATCGGAAACGGTGCGTTCAGCGCGGTGGTCGTCACGCCCATTCTTCGGCGCTTGATTCGACGTTTTAACCGCCATCGCAGTGTTCCGAAAGTCTTGTTCCAGCCCGCGAGCTTACGCTGCACTTACGGGGTTGCCGTGCAATTAAATCCGGGCGATTGTAAGCGATAGTTGCAGGCAATTCAAGACTTTAGGCCGTTCAATAACCAGTGTGAAAACGGCCTTCACGATGCGGGAACGTGATCTTGGGCAACGTGTACACGGCAAATGTAAGGCGGTCGGGGGGCGGCAAAACATGCGCAATGAATCGAGGAGGTTGAAGTGCGCGGATGCGTCGTTTCGACGCTGTGGCGGACGTCTCATAAATGCAACAGAGGGCTGTTTTTGCCAGCTTTGGTGGACATAACCGACGGCGCCGGGTAGGAGCGTGACGGCGAGTGTGGGCCGTGGCCCTGCCCATTGCGACCAAATGACATTGGGCGTCGCGCTCCGTGCCGGGCAATCGGCACCGCGTGCGGTCAGGCGCCTGCCACTTTATGTCGATGCCTGCCCTGCCCCCTCGCATCCGACCCATCGCAACAGCGCAAAGCAATACGTCGGAATCCCTATTATTAAACGCGACATATAGTTAGGAATCCAACCGAAATTCACATGGATTATCGATCAATCGGGGGGATCGTCAAACGAGCCATGCTTGCGGCAGATACGGCCGCTGCGCCGCCGTCGCCGTCGCCGTCGCCGTCGCCGTCGCCGTCGCCGAAAATACACGAAACACGCCAAACAGCTTGCGAGCAAGAGTGAGACCCAGCCCACCCGCAAGCATGTTCAACTCCTCCACGCTCAACCTGCCGTGATCAGACAGTAACGTTACCGCGCAGCCGGACAAGAATGCCTTCCAGTGCGTCAAGATCGCCGAAGTCCACCAGCACCTGGCCGCGGCCGCGCCGGCCGAGCTTGATCTTCACGGTTGCGGAGAGCAGATCGGACAACTCCTCTTCGAGTCGTCGCGTGTCGCGGCCGCCGTCCTGATTCGCCCGCGCCTTCACTGCGGGCGCTGCCTTGGTGGTCGCCGTCACCAGCTTTTCGGTCTCGCGTACCGACATCCGCTTGTTGACGACCTGGTTGGCCATCGTGATCTGCGTCGCGGCGTCGACGGCCAGTAGCGCGCGTGCATGCCCCATATCGAGATCACCGGCCAGCAACATCGTCTGCACTGGCGCCGCCAGGTTGAGCAAACGCAGCAGATTCGATACCGCACTACGTGAGCGGCCCACCGATTCAGCCGCCTGCTCGTGCGTGAAATTGAACTCGTCGAGCAAGCGCTGAATGCCTTGCGCCTCTTCCAGCGGATTCAGATCTTCGCGCTGGATATTTTCGATCAGCGCCATCGCCGCGGCGGCCTGGTCCGGCACGTCCCTCACCAGCACCGGTACCTCGTCGAGCCCGGCAAGGCGTGCGGCGCGGAAACGCCGCTCGCCTGCAATGATCTCGTACTTATCCGCCGAAACCGGCCGCACGAGGATCGGCTGCATCAGCCCCTGGGCACGGATGCTGGCCGCCAATTCCTGCAACGCGCCTTCGTCCATGCGCGTGCGCGGCTGGTACTTGCCGGCCTGCAGCTTGCTGAGCGGCAGCACGTGCGGCGCACCCTCGATCGCCACGGCCTCGGTAATATCCGCACTGCCACCAAGCAATGCTTCCAGGCCGCGGCCCAATCCCTTTTTTCTTGCTACTGCGTTCATTGTGCTTCCTCGATCCGCTTAGGACGCCTGGGGCGCGTCATTCAACGTGCGCACCCGCTCAATCATCTCTGCACCGAACTGCACATACGCCTGCGCGCCGCGCGACGCCTTATCGAACACGACACCCGGCAACCCATAGCTAGGCGCCTCAGCAAGACGCACGTTGCGCGGGATCACCACGTCGAACACCTTGTCACCGAAGTGCTCTTTCAGCTGATCCGAGACTTGCTGTTGCAATGTGATGCGCGGATCGAACATCACGCGCAGCAGGCCGATCACCTTCAGATCGCGATTCAGGTTCGCGTGCACCTGCTTGATCGTGTTGACCAGGTCGGACAGACCCTCGAGCGCGAAGTACTCGCACTGCATCGGGATCACCACGCCATGCGCGGCGCACAAGCCGTTGAGCGTCAGCAGCGACAAAGCCGGCGGGCAGTCGATCAGCACGAATTCGTATTCACTTTCGACCGCCGCCAGGGCGATCTTCATTTGGCGCTCGCGGTTCTGCACGCTGACCAACTCAACCTCGGCGCCCGCCAGTTCGCGGTTCGCGGGCAGCACGTCATAGCCGACGGCTTCCGGGCGCACTCGCGCGTCTGCCACCGACACACCATCCACGAGCACTTCGTAGACGGTGTTCGCGCATGCGGCCTTGTCGACACCGCTGCCCATCGTGGCGTTGCCCTGCGGGTCCAGATCGATGAGAAGGACTCGCTGTCCCTGCGCTGCCAAGCTCGCGGCCAGATTGACTGCCGTCGTCGTCTTGCCGACACCGCCCTTCTGGTTTGCAACGCAGAAGATTTTTGCCATCGTTGGTGTGTCCCTTTTGCTGCTTCAAGCTGCTTGAATAAAGTAGAAAACGCTTTTAGTACGCCGTGCATGCCTCGGACCTGCCAGTGGCCGTCAGCTGTCGGCGTCCACCAGAACCTTGATCAAATGCCGTTCCGCGTCGAGCGACGGCACGTTCAGCCGAATGATCTGCTCCACATGGGCACCCGCCGGCAAACGCTCGATCTCACCATCCGGGCGCACTCCCTTCATCGCCCAGATCGCACCCTGCTCCGCAACCAGATGACGGGCCAGTGTAACGAAATCCGCGAGCTCTGCGAATGCGCGCGACACAATTACGTCGAACTTTGCCGGTACTTCGGCGCCCGGCTGCAAAGTCTCGACGCGGCCCGTGACGACCGACAGATTCGCAAGGCCGAGTTCAGCTTTAGCCTGCGCCTGAAAAGCTGTCTTTTTATGAACGATGTCGTTCACGGTGACGGCCCAATCGGGCAGCACAATAGCCAACACGATACCCGGCAGACCACCACCGGAACCCACGTCCAGCACAGAGGAAACGCCGCGCGTAGCGAGATGCGGCACGATCGAAAGCGAATCCAGAATGTGCTGGATAAGCATCTGCCGCGGATCGCGAATCGCCGTCAGGTTGTAGACGGCGTTCCACTTGGACAGCAGCGCAACAAAGTCGAGCAGTTTGCCGAGTTGCGCGTCGCTCAGATCGAGGCCGAGTTCGCGAACGCCGCTTGCTAACAGCGGCGCCAATGCCTCGCTATCCCTTCCCTTATGACTCACCGTCATTGCGCCACCGGCGTGCTGTCGGTGCCGGGTTCGGCGGGTTTCGTCGAACGGCGCCCCAAGCCACGCTTCAGGTGGACCATCAGCAAGGAGATCGCGGCCGGCGTAATGCCGGAGATACGCGACGCCTGACCGATGGTCTCGGGGCGGAATTGCGTCAGCTTCTGACGCGCTTCAAACGACAACCCCCTTACCTCGGCGTAGTCCAAGCCCTCCGGCAAACGCGTACTTTCGTGCGATTCATTCCGCTCGATCTCATCGGCCTGGCGGTCGATATAACCTTGATACTTGATGCCGATCTCGATCTGCTCCTTGATCTGGGCGAGCAGAACGTCGTCTTCGGCCAGCGTTTCGGGCGCGGCGCATGCACCCTCGCGCAATCCGCAGACACCGTCGTAAGTCACGCCCGGACGGCGCAGCAGGTCCGCCAAACTGTATTCGTGGTCGATCGGCTTGCCGAGCAATGCGGTCGCTTCTTCAGCCGGTAACGTCTTAGGATTGACCCACGTCGTGCGCAGGCGCTCTGTTTCACGTGAAACAGCATCGCGCTTGCGGCTGAATGCGTCCCAACGGACGTCGTCGACCACGCCGAGTTCGCGGCCGATCTCCGTCAGACGCATATCGGCGTTATCTTCGCGCAGGCTCAGACGGTATTCGGCGCGGCTCGTGAACATCCGATACGGTTCGGACACCCCGCGCGTCACCAGATCGTCGACCAGAACACCCAGGTAGGCCTGATCGCGGCGCGGGCACCATGCGTCCTTGCCCTGCACCTGCAAGCCGGCGTTGATCCCCGCCAGCAAACCTTGCGCAGCAGCTTCTTCATAGCCTGTTGTGCCGTTGATCTGGCCCGCGAAGAACAGCCCGTTGATCACCTTGGTTTCCAGCGACGCCTTCAGCCCACGCGGATCGAAGTAGTCGTATTCGATCGCGTAGCCCGGCCGCAGAATATGCGCGTGCTCCAAACCACGCATCGAACGCACCAGTTCCAGCTGCACGTCGAACGGCAGGCTGGTGGAAATCCCATTGGGATAGAACTCGTTCGTTGTCAGCCCTTCCGGTTCGAGGAAGATCTGATGCGATTCCTTCGACGCGAAGCGGTGAATCTTGTCCTCGATCGACGGGCAATACCGCGGTCCGACCCCTTCGATCACGCCGGTGTACATCGGCGAGCGGTCCAGCCCTCCACGGATGATGTCGTGCGTACGCTCATTCGTATGCGTAACCCAGCACGGCACCTGGCGCGGATGCTGCTCGACGCGCCCCAGAAACGAGAAAACCGGCACCGGATCCAGATCGCCCGGCTGCTCTTCAAGCTTCGAAAAGTCGATCGTCCGACCGTCGATGCGCGGCGGCGTCCCGGTCTTGAGGCGGCCTTGCGGTAGCTTCAATTCCTTGAGGCGGGCAGATAGCGACACCGCTGCCGGATCGCCGGCGCGGCCACCGGTGTAGTTATTCAACCCCACGTGAATCTTGCCGTCGAGGAACGTCCCCGCTGTCAGCACGACTGCGCGCGAACGGAAACGAATCCCCACCTGCGTCACGGCACCGACCACCCGGTCGCCTTCCACCATCAGATCGTCGACCGCCTGCTGGAACAGCCACAGGTTCGGCTGATTCTCCAGCCGATGCCGGATCGCCTGCTTGTACAGCAGACGGTCCGCCTGCGCGCGCGTCGCGCGAACAGCAGGCCCCTTCGACGAATTGAGGATACGGAACTGGATCCCGCCCTCGTCCGTCGCGGCCGCCATCGCACCGCCGAGCGCATCGACTTCCTTCACCAGATGGCCCTTGCCAATCCCGCCGACGGACGGATTGCAGCTCATCTGACCGAGGGTTTCGATGTTATGCGTCAGCAGGAGGGTGGTATTGCCCATGCGTGCCGAAGCCAAAGCGGCCTCGGTGCCGGCATGACCGCCGCCAACGACGATTACGTCAAATTCTGTGGGAAAAAGCATCGCGGATCTCACGCCAGATCGTCGCGTGAGCCTTTCAAAGGAAAATGTATGGGCGAATTATAACGGGTTCGGTTTAGGCCCGAATTTCGGCCGAATAGCCAGACAAGAAAAAAGCGGTGTGTTTCACGTGAAACACACCGCTCTGAACCGCAGCGACCTGAACGAAAATGGAGAATTACGCCACTTTCTTGGTCAGCCCAAGATACGTTTCGATCACGCGCGGATTCTGCGCCAGATCAGTTGCGGGCCCTTCCAGCGCCAGCTCACCGGTTTCAAGCACGTAACCGTAGTCGGATATCTGCAGCGCAGCGCGTGCGTTCTGCTCGATCAGCAGCGTCGCGACGCCGGTCTGGCGCAGCGCACTAATGATATGAAAAATTTCCTTCACGATCAGCGGCGCGAGACCCAAGCTCGGCTCATCGAGCATCAACAGATCGGGCTTGCCCATCAACGCACGGCCCACTGCGAGCATCTGCCGTTCGCCACCGGACAAAGTCCCGGCCGCCTGCTTCTGGCGCTCTTTCAAGCGAGGAAAAAGCGTAAAGACCGGCTCGAGTTGATCGAGAAAGTTGCGCTCCCCTGCCCGCTTGCGCCGATACGCGCCGAGGACAAGGTTGTCTTCAACAGTCATCGAAGCGAACAGTTCGCGCTTTTCCGGCACCAGGCACATGCCGCGCGCGACGCGCTTTTCGATCGGCACCGCGCTGACGTCTTCACCTTGATAAAGGACCGAGCCTTTCGCATGGCCCGTAGTCGGTAAGGCGCCCATGATCGCGTTGAGCAACGTGGACTTGCCCGCGCCGTTCGGACCAATCACTGAGACGATCTGCCCGGGCCGCACCTTGATTGCCGCGCCGTGCAGCGCTTCGACCTTGCCATAGCGAACCGACAAACCGTTCACGTCAAGAATCGAACCCGCTGCATTCATCGTGTTCTCCATCACTCCACCCCGCCCAGATAAGCCTCAAGGACAGCCGGATCTTGCTGGACATCCTGCGGCAAGCCTTCCGCGATCCGCGTGCCGAACTCCATTACCACCAGCCGATCGGTGAGATTCATCACGAAATCCATATCGTGCTCGACCAGCAACACACTCATGCCTTCGGCCTTGAGGCGGCGCAGCAAGTCCGCCAATTGCAGTTTTTCCTGATACCGCAGACCGGCAGCAGGCTCGTCCAGCAACAACAGGGTCGGGTCGCAGCACAGTGCCCGAGCAATTTCAAGAATCCGCTGCTGCCCCAACGCCAGGCTGCCCGCCTCGTCGTACATATGCTGCTCGAGCCCGACTCGGCGAATCTGGCGAGCCGCCTCGGCCATCAAACGCGCTTCTTCAGCGCTGTTCAGGCGCGCAACGCTGCGCCATACACCTGCCTGGCCACGCAGATGCGCACCGATCGCAACGTTCTCCAGCACCGTCATCCCAGGCAGCAGCTTGACGTGCTGGAAGGTGCGGCCAATGCCGCGCTTGACGATTTCACGTGAACTCAGCGAATCGATACGCTCGCCGCGGAACGTGATTTCGCCACTCGTCGCCTGCAGCACGCCCGTAACCAGATTAAAGGTGGTCGACTTGCCGGCGCCATTCGGGCCAATCAAACCGATGATCTGCCCTGCTTTCACCTCGAAGCTGACGTCGTTCACCGCGACCAGACCGCCGAACTGCTTGCGCGCCTTATTCACCGTCAGCAGATCTTCACCGGCAGTCGGCTTGCTGCGCTGCGGCAGCGGCTCCGCGTGATCTGACAGATGCGCGCGCGGCCCCTTCGGGAAAAATCGCGCGACAAAAGGCCAGACGCCTTGGCGAGCGTATTGCAGCAACAGCACCATCAGGATGCCGAACACGATCACTTCGAAGTTGCCGTTCTCACCAAGCAGCTTCGGCAGCAACGTTTGCAGATAGTCCTGCAATACGGTCAGGATCGCGGCACCAAGTACTGCGCCCCACACGTGCGACACGCCTCCTACCACCGCCATGAACAGAAACTCGATGCCGTGGTTCAGACCGAACGGTGTCGGATTCACCGCGCGCTGCAGATGGGCGTACAGAAAGCCTGAGATCGACGCCAGCACCGCGGCATAGACGAAGATCACCACACGCATCCACCCAGTATTGACGCCCATCGCTTCGGCCATCATGCCGCCGCCGCGCAATGCGTGGATCGCCCGCCCCGGCCGGCTATTAAGCAGATTTTGAACAGAAATCACCGCGCCGAGCACCACCACCCAGATCAGGTAATAGATATGGCGGCCGGACTCCAGGTTGATGCCAAAAACATTCAGCACCGGAATTCCGTTGATGCCGTCGTACTTGCCGAGCATCTCCAGGTTGCCGAACAGATAGAACAGCGCGAGCCCCCACGCGATCGTGCCGAGCGGCAGAAAGTGGCCCGACAGCCGCATCGTCACGAGCCCCAGCATCAGCGCGATCAACGCCGTCACCACCACGCCCGCGATCAGCGCGAGCCACGGCGACACGCCGTACGTCGTTGTCAGATACGCGGTCGCATACGCGCCGATGCCAACGAACGCCGCCTGCCCGAAGCTCGTCATCCCACCGATACCCGTCAGCAGCACGAGACCGATCGCGACGATCGAATACAGGCCGATGTAGTTGAGGAGCGTCACCCAGTACTCAGGTACATGAATCGGGTGCGGCAACACCGGCAACGCGAACAGCACCACGAGGAACAACCAGAAGAACTTGTTTTGCATGATCCGTTTCATCGTGTCACTCCTCTTCCACTTCGGAGTGCGGGCTGGCCAGACTCCGCCACAGCAGCACCGGGATGATCAGCGTGAACACGATCACTTCCTTATAAGCGCTCGCCCAGAACGACGAATACGATTCCAGCAAACCGACGAGGATCGAACCTGCGGCTGCCAGCGGATAACTGACCAGGCCGCCGATAATCGCCCCCACGAAGCCCTTCAAACCGATCAGGAAGCCCGAGTCGTAGTAGATGGTGGTCAAGGGTGCGACAAGGATGCCGCACAGCGCACCGAGCCCCGCAGCGAGTGTGAACGCGAGGCGCCCTGCTTGCGTCGTGCCGATGCCGACGAGCCGCGCGCCGAGCCGGTTCACCGAGGTCGCGCGCAAAGCCTTGCCGGAAATCGAGCGATCGAAGTACAGATAGAGCCCAGCGATCAGCACCACCGCCGTGCCGACCACCCACAGGCTTTGCCCGGAAATCGACAGCGTGCCGAGGTTGAAGGTCGTATCGGAGAACGCCGTGGTGCGCGAACCTTCAGCGCCGAACATCACGAGCCCGAGGCCGACCATCGCAAAGTGAACCGCCACCGCCACGATCAACAGCAGCAACGTGGTCGCCTCCGCGATCGGTTCATACGCGAGCCGGTAGACGAACGGCCCCATCGGAATCACGATCAGGAGTGTCAGCGCGATCTGCGCGATCATCGGCAGCGGATGTAGGAAAACGCCTTGTGTGAGCGCGTAGACCGCGATCGGAAACAGCAGGTATTTGCTCACCAGCATCACTAGTGTGCGCGCCGCATGCCGGCGTCTTTCGGGATGCCGCACCAGCCCCGCTACCTCGACGACAAAACACGCCGCGCCCATCGCCATCAGCAACCAGCACGTTGCAGGAAATTTCTGTGTCTGCAGTGCGGCGAGCGTCAGCGCGCCATACGAAACAAACTCCCCCTGCGGGATAAAGATCACCCGAGTCACGGAGAACACCAGCACCAGCGCGAGCGCGAGCAGCGCGTAAATCGCGCCAGTGGTGATGCCGTCCTGCGCGAGGATCGCCGCAATTGATAGATCCATACTTCCTCGTCCTGAAGCGTCGAAATCGAAACCGGGAAACCGTCGTGGCGGCAGAACCCGCGGCCGGCCACCGACCAGCAATGCCTGAAAAGGCGACCGCCGCGCCGGAATACGGCGCGGCGGTCGTCGCCATTGTCATCGAACAGAATGGCAATGCGGCGTCATGCGCCGCACGTTGCGCGAGAGGCGCGTACCGCTTTTGTTGTTAGTCGTTCTGCAGCTTCCACTTGCCGTCGACGATCTGCACGATCACGCGCGCACGCTTGTCGAGGCCGTTGTGGTCGGTCGTCGTGGTGTTCATGATGCCGTGCGAGACCGGCAGTTCCTTGATGTTTTCCAGTGCACCACGCAGTGCCACGCGGAACGCCTCAGAACCCGGCTGAGCGGTCCTCAGCGCGACCGGAATCGCAGCTTGCAGCATCTGGCCGGCATCCCATGCGTGACCGCCGAAGGTCGCCACCGAGCCCGCGCCATACGCTTTCTCATACGCTGCCTTATAGGCTTCCGCCGACTTCTTCACCGGATTCGATTCCGGCAGTTGATCCGCCACGAGGATCGGGCCGGCCGGCAGGAATTCGCCTTCGCAATCCTTGCCGCACACGCGCAGGAAGTCGTTGTTGGCGACGCCGTGCGTCTGATAGACCTTGCCCTTGTAGCCGCGCTCCTTGAGCGTCTTGGCCGGCAGCGCCGACGGCGTGCCTGCACCCGCGATCAGCACCGCGTCCGGGTTCGCGCTCATCATCTTCAGCACCTGGCCGGTCACCGATGCGTCGGTGCGGTTAAAGCGTTCGTTGGAGACGATCTTCAGATGATGTGCCGCGGCCGCAGCGGTGAAGACGTTGTTCCAGCCCTCGCCGTACGCATCAGCAAAACCGATGAAGCCGACCGTCTTCACGCCGTGACGCTCCATGTAGTCGGCGATTGCGTCAGCCATCAGGCTGTCGTTTTGCGGCGGTTTGAAGGCCCATGCGCGCTTGGCGTCCATCGGCGAGATGATCGCGGCCGATGCCCCCAGCGAGATCACCGGCGTCTTGCCTTCCGCTGCAGGGTCGAGCATCGCCAGCGAATTCGGCGTGGTCGTCGATCCGATGATCGCGTCCACGTGGTCTTCATCGATCAGCTTACGGGTGTTCTGCACGGCCTTGCCGGTGTCCGATGCATCGTCAAGCACGATGTACTGCACCGTCTTGCCGCCGATCTCTTTGGGCAGCAATGCGATCGTGTTCTTTTCAGGAATCCCGAGCGATGCGGTCGGCCCCGTCGTGGACAGCGTGACGCCGATTTTCACCTGCGCGAAGGCAGCGCCCGCGCCGCACATCAACGCCATCGCGATACCGGTGCGTACCCATTGCTTTGTCTTTTTCATGCAAGTCTCCAAACGCTTTGACGCGCGTATCTGTAATCCGGCGCACGGGCCGGGTGTCTGAATCTAGTTATAGGGTTCAGGCATGCCAAGCATGGTTTTCCCTGCTCAGCGTCAATGCCTTCGCCGTTCTAGTGCCACTCCCCTGCTGCGAACCACTGCTGCGATTTCTTATGCGCGAAACACTAACATGTTAGTAGTATTGCGTTCTGCATTACCCACGGTCAATAGACTGTCGCCCGAATGCGGGTTTGTCCTGAAACCGGCCGCTTTAGCCACGCTTTGACCGCACTTTCAACACCGATCCTTCGCTTGTCCAACGCACTTCACGCACCGCCATTCATCAAACGCGGGCAATAAAAAAGACGCGTCAACTGCACGCGTCTTTTTGATGGGGTTCCGTATCGCTTCGCCTTCGCTCAGTCGCCGGACAGCTTCCACTTGCCGCCGACGATCTCCACCATCACACGCGCCCGCTGGTCGAGACCAGAATGGTCGTTCGCGCTCATGTTGAAGATGCCGTGGGAAGCAGGCATGTCTTTAGTGCTTTCGAGTGCCGCACGCAGCGCTTCGCGGAACGCGGGCGTGCCCGGCTGACCTTTCTTCAGCGCAAGCGGGATCGCGCGTTGCAGCAACAAGCCTGCATCCCACGCGTGACCGCCGAATGTCGACACCGAACCGGCGCCGTACGCGGCTTCATACGCATGCTTGTACGCGAGCGAAGTTTTCTTCACCGGGTTCGAATCGGGCAGTTGGTCGGCAACCAGCAACGGACCGGCGGGCAGATAGGTGCCTTCGCAATCCTTGCCGCACACACGCAGGAAGTCATTATTGGCGACGCCGTGCGTCTGATAGTACTTGCCCTTGTAGCCGCGTTCCTTGAGGGTTTTTTGCGGCAGCGCGGCCGGGGTGCCCGCGCCGGCGATCAGTACCGCATCCGGATTCTGCGACATGATCTTCAGCACCTGGCCGGTCACTGAAGCATCGTTGCGCGCGAAACGTTCGTTCGCAACGATCTTGATCTTGGCGGGATCGGCCGCCTTGCCGAATTCCTTGAACCAGCTTTCGCCGTACGCATCTGCAAAGCCAATGAACCCGACCGTCTTCACGCCGTGATTCGCCATATGCTGCGCGATCGCGGTGGCCATCAGAATGTCGTTTTGCGGTGTCTTGAAGACCCATGCGCGCTTCGCATCCATCGGCTCGACGATGCTCGCCGCAGCGGCCATGGAGATCATTGGCGTGGTGCTTTCGGCGGCGACGTCGATCATGGCGAGCGAATTCGGCACGACGGTCGAGCCGATCAACGCATCCACGTGATCTTCGCTGGTGAGCTTGCGTGCGTTCTTGACGGCCTGGGTCGAATCCGTGGCGTCGTCGAGCACGATGTAGTCGATTTTCTGGCCGGCCACCTCTTTAGGCAGCAGCGCAATCGTGTTCTTTTCCGGAATACCGAGCGATGCAGCCGGCCCCGTTGCCGACACCGTGACGCCGATTTTCACGTCCGCGAATGCATGGCCGCTCCATGCTGCGGATACTCCGGTCGCGACCAATGCCGCGCTTATCCAACGCAATGCCGACTTCATCCCGCTCCTCGATCTACCCCGTTATTCATTTGAATTTAAATCCGCGGATTTAAATCACCGACCCAGCGGTCGGTGAATAGCGAGTTTAGCGGACGAAAGCCCCGCGCTGCAAGCATTTCGCAGGGTAGCGCTGGGTGAAATTGGGTGTGGTTCGGTGAATAAAAAAGGGGCACCGAATTAGCGCAAGATTTGAATGGCGCTTTATGAAAAGTACAAATAAAAAGCGCTGTTGGATATCAATCCAACAGCGCTTTCGTCTGGGCACTGAGTGCCTCATTGTCTCCTCGTTCTCCACCTGCAAATTTCGTGGTGCATCAGAACTGCATGAAGATTAAACGAGCACTTAGCCGGCTACAACTAGCAATTACCCTAGTGGTGCACTGCGGCACAAATTTGGGGCACGGTTTGTGTGGCTTGGGTCGCGAGGGCCGACGCTATGCACCACGCAAGATCCAGCCTAGCCGACTTCAAGACCGCCGAATTATATCGGACGCCAAAGCAATTCAAATTCTGCGCAGTTTCAGGCCCGTAACGGCCGCACTCGCGCGACGATCTCACCGACAATGCCGCGCCGGAACGCCAGCACGCAGGCAATGAAAATCACGCCCGTCACGATGGTCACGGATTCGCCCAGCGACCGGAACCAGTCCACCCCGGTTGTCGTTGCCAGCGCCGTGCCGATATCGCCGAGCCGGTCTTCGAGTGCGACGATCAGCGCCGCGCCGAGCAGCGGCCCGAACAGCGTGCCCATGCCACCGACGAGCGTCATCAGGATCACCAGGCCCGACATGGTCCAGTACGCGTCGCTCAGCGTCTCAAAGCCCTGCACCAGCACCTTGAGCGAGCCCGCCAATCCGGCGATCCCTGCGGACAGAATGAAAGCCAGCAGCTTGAAGCGATCGGTGTCATAACCCAGCGACACGGCGCGCGGCTCGTTCTCCTTGATCGCCACCAGCACCTGCCCGAACGGTGAATGTACGATCCGCACGATCAGCAGGAATGCCAGCACCATCACGGCCAGCACGACAAAGTACAGCGTCATGTCCGACGACAGATCCAGCAAGCCGAACAGCTTGCCGCGCGGCACGCCTTGCAGGCCGTCCTCGCCGTGCGTGAACGGCGCTTGCAGGAACACGAAGTAAACCATCTGCGCGAGCGCCAGCGTCACCATCGCAAAGTAGATGCCCTGCCGGCGAATCGCAAACAGGCCGACCACCAGCCCAAGCACCGTCGCCGCAGCGGTGCCGGCCAGCACACCCAGTTCCGGAGAGAAGCCGAGCGTCTGCATCGCATAGCCGGTGACGTAACCGGCCGAGGCGAGAAACATCGCGTGACCGAACGAGAGCAGGCCCGTGTAGCCGATCAGCAGATTGAAGGCCGCCGCGAACAGCGCGAAGCACAGCACCTTCATGACGAATAGCGGATAGATGCCGAGCACGGGCACCGCGAGAAGCGCGATCAGCAGCAGACCGTAGAGCACTTTTCTCTGCATCATTTTTCCTTGCCGAAGAGACCCGCCGGGCGCACCAGCAACACGAGCGCCATGATCACGAAGACGACGGTCGCCGACGCTTCCGGGTAATACACACGCGTCAGCCCTTCGATCACGCCAAGCAGCAGGCCGGTAAGAATCGAGCCCATGATCGAACCCATGCCACCGATCACGACCACGGCGAACACGGTGATGATCATCGGCTGGCCCATCAATGGCGAGACCTGAATCACCGGCGCGGCAAGCACACCGGCGAACGCCGCCAGCGCGACGCCGAAGCCATAGGTGAGCGTGATCATCAACGGCACGTTGACACCGAACGCCTCGACCAGCTTCGGGTTTTCGGTGCCTGCGCGCAGGTAGGCGCCAAGGCGCGTCTTCTCGATCACGAACCACGTCGCGAAGCAGACCACGAGCGACGCGACCACCACCCACGCGCGATAGTTCGGCAGGAACATGAAGCCGAGATCGGTCGCTCCGGACAGCGCCGACGGCACGTCGTACGGCTGGCCGGACGACCCGTAGATCGAACGGAACACGCCTTCGACAACCAGCGTGAGTCCAAAAGTGAGCAGCAGCCCATACAGGTGATCGAGCTTGTAGAGCCAGCGCAGCATCGAACGTTCGATCACGATGCCAAACACGCCGACGATCAACGGCGCGAGCACCAGCATCACCCAGTACGGCAGGCCGAAATACGACAGGCCCATCCACGCGAGCATCGCGCCGAGCATGAACAGCGCGCCGTGCGCGAAATTAATCACGTTGAGCAAGCCGAAGATCACAGCAAGACCCAGGCTCAGAATCGCGTAGAACGAGCCGTTCACGAGCCCCAGCAGCAGCTGGCTCAGCATCGCCGGTAGCGGAACGCCAAAGATTTCCATTGAAGCCTTAATCCCTTAAGCCATCGCCAAGGTGAGATCGGTTACGTACGATCCGGCCGGCGTGCGATCGGCGAGCCATCCGGCCAATCGCGCACGGCGCATGAAACGGTTTGCCGTCAGCCTGTGTACCAACACGGCGCTATGTATCGCCCGCCAGGCAGAGCAGACAGACGGTCATCTGGTTATCAACCTGCGTTTATTTCCACAGCGCGCAGCGCGTTTCAGCCTTGGTCGTGAACGCCTGCTCGCCGGGAATCGTCGCAGTGATCTTGTAGTAGTCCCACGGCTCTTTGGATTCGGCCGGCGTCTTCACCTGCATCAGGTACATGTCGTGGATCATACTGCCGTCCTGACGGATGTAGCCTTTCGCAAAGAAGTCGTCGATCTTGGTCTTCTTCAGCTGCGCCATCACCTTGTCGGAGTCGGTCGAGCCGACTGTCTGCACGGCCTTCAGATAAGTCATGGTCGCCGAGTAGTCGGCGGCCTGCAGGCTCGACGGCATCTTCTTCATCTTGTCGAAGTAGCGCTGCGCCCACTTGCGCGTGTTGGCGTCCTTGTTCCAGTACCAGCTGTCCGTCAGCACCAGGCCCTGGGTCGTTTCCAGACCCAGACTGTGGACATCGTCGATAAACATCAGCAGCGCGGCCAGCTTCATCGTCTTCGTGATGCCGAATTCCTTGGCCGCCTTGATCGCGTTGATCGTGTCGCCGCCCGCGTTGGCGAGGCCGAGGATCTGCGCCTTCGATGCCTGCGCCTGCAACAGGAACGACGAGAAATCCGATGCCGACAGCGGATGACGCACGGTGCCCAGTACCTGCCCGCCGTTCGCCTTCACCACGTCCGACGTATTCTTTTCGAGCGCCTTGCCGAACGCGTAGTCAGCGGTCAGGAAGTACCACGTCTTGCCGCCCTGCTTCGTCACCGCCGAGCCGGTGCCCTTGGCAAGCGCTGTCGTGTCGTACGCGTAGTGGATGGTGTACGGCGTGCACTGCTCATTGGTCAGGGTGTCGGCGCCCGCGCCGATGCTGATGTAGACCTTGTGCTTTTCACCGGCCACGGTGTTCATCGAGAGGCCGGTCGCCGAGTTCGTGCCGCCGATCAGCAGATCGACGCCATCACGGTCGAACCACTCACGCGCGCGCGATGCCGCAATGTCCGCCTTATTCTGGTGATCGGCGTAGACCACCGTGATCGGCTTGCCGTTGACCTTGCCGCCGAAGTCCGCCACCGCCATACGAATTGCCTCGAGGCCTCCCTGGCCGTCGATATCCGCGTACAGACCTGACATGTCGGTGATGAAGCCGATCTTCACCGCATCGTCAGCCGCTTGCGCGCTGCCCATCGTCAACGCGGCGCCGGCGGCAACCGCGAAACATAGTGTGGCAAGCCGCGCGAGTGGGTTCTTTTTCATTCCTGTCTCCTGGTTTCTTCGCTTGTGGTTATCAGAGGCAATCGGACGCTTCTCGTTACTTCCTGTCTATACGCCCAGTAGGTCGTGCAGCACTGGCATCTTGCTTTCGAGCTCAGCGGCCTCGAAGTGCTCGACGATCGTACCGTGCTCCATCACGTAGAAGCGATCGGCGAGTGGCGCGGCAAAGCGGAAATTCTGCTCGACCATCACGACCGTGTAGCCGCGCTCCTTGAGCGTCATGATCATGCGGGCGAGCGCTTGCACGATGACCGGCGCAAGGCCTTCCGAGATTTCGTCGAGCAGCAGCAAACTCGCGCCGGTACGCAGAATGCGCGCGACGGCCAGCATCTGCTGCTCGCCACCTGAGAGCCGTGTGCCCTGGCTCATGCGGCGTTCCTGCAGATTCGGGAACATCGAATAGATTTCTTCGAGCGACATCATGTGCGCCTTGTCGCCGACGGGCGGCGGCAACAGCAGGTTTTCCTCACACGAGAGGCTCGAAAAAATCCCGCGCTCTTCCGGGCAATAACCGATGCCGCAATGGGCGATGCGATGGGTAGGCAGGTTGACGGTTTCGCGTCCGCCGATGCGGATCGAACCGGTGCGCCGGCCGGTCAGCCCCATGATCGCGCGCAGTGTGGTGGTGCGCCCCGCGCCGTTACGGCCCAGCAGCGTGACGACTTCGCCGCGGTTCACCGTCAAATCGACGCCATGCAGGATATGGGACTCCCCGTACCATGCCTGCAAACCCGCGATCTCCAGCGCGGGGGCACCGCCAGCCGTGCCGCTCACCTCGACGCTTTCGCGCTCGGCAATTGTATTCATGCGTGGGCTCCGGCGAGCGCAGCGTCTGCGCTTCCCATATAGGCCTGCATCACGAGCGGATTCTTCGACACTTCGGCGTAGCTGCCTTCGGCGAGCACCTCGCCTCGTTGCAGCACGGTGATGGTGTCGGAAATGCCGGCGATCACGTTCATGTTGTGCTCGACCATCAGGATGGTGCGGCCGCTCGATACTTTCTTGATCAAGGCGGTGACGCGATCGACGTCTTCATGGCCCATGCCTTGCGTTGGTTCGTCGAGCAGCATCAATTCGGGCTCCATCGCGAGCGTGGTGGCGATTTCCAGCGCGCGTTTGCGGCCGTAAGAAAGCTCAACGGTCAATACATCGGCGAAATCAGTCAAACCCACCTGCGTGAGCAGGTCCATCGCCCGATCGTCGAGTTGGCGCAGCGTGCGCTCGCTCTTCCAGAAATGAAATGCCGTGCCGAGCACGCGCTGCAAACCGATGCGCACGTTCTGCAATGCTGTCAGATGCGGAAATACAGCAGAAATCTGAAACGAGCGGATGATGCCGCGCCGGGCGATTTGCGCCGGGCGTTCATCGGTGATGTCGATTCCGTTGAAGACGATCTGGCCTGCGGTCGGTTCGAGGAATTTGGTGAGCAGATTGAAGCAGGTGGTCTTGCCCGCCCCATTAGGGCCGATCAGCGCATGGATCGAGCCACGGCGCACGCGCAGGTTCACCCCGTTCACGGCGATGAAGCCTTTGAACTCGCGGGTGAGGCCGCGCGTTTCGAGAATCGTATCGCCGAGAATCATGTTCCCTTCTATACGGAGTAAGGCGAAGCACTACGATCTTCCGCGCGAAAGGCTGCGCGACGTTTGATGACGGCGACACCCCCGTGCCGCTCGTTGGCGTGCTGCACCAATCCGGATGGTAATCCATGGGGCAGCACGCAGCATGGCTGCCATTGTCGCGCCAATGATGCAGCGCATTCATCGGGATTTGCACTTAGTGGATGACGAATGCCTTACGCGGGACTGAGGCAGGCTCGCGGCGTGCTCGAGCGGTACTCGAACCTCGCTCGGGGCGTGCCTGGGGGATGCTTGAACGGTACTCCAATCCTGCGCGAGGCGTGCCAGGAGAAGTCCGAGGCACGCGCCGCGGCCTCGGCTCCCCCTGTCACACGGTGTGTCACACGGCGGACACGGACGACGCGGCGCTCGTCTGAGCCAGAACGCTGCCGGCCACGCGTGCGCGACGGTCTTCACGGATCATGTCGCTGGCGCGCTCGGCGATCATCAGCGTCGGCGAATTGGTGTTGCCCGAGGTGATGGACGGCATGATTGATGCATCGACCACACGCAAACCGTCAACACCGATAACTCGTAGCCGGTTGTCGACTACGGCACCGGGATCGTCGGTGGTGCCCATACGGCAGGTGCCGACCGGATGAAAAATGGTGGTGCCGACCGCGCCCGCGGCCTGCTGAAGCTCTTCTTCAGTCTGGTACTGGACACCGGGCAGAATCTCTTGCGGCCGATAGGGCGCGAGCGCAGGCGCCGCGGCGATGCGGCGCGTGAGACGCAACGCGTTGGCAGCGACGTGCCGGTCGTAATCGGTGGACAGGTAGTTCGGCGCGATCAGCGGCGGCGCCGAGGCATCGGCTGATCCGATGTGAATACTGCCACGCGAGGTCGGCCGCAACTGGCACACCGACGCGGTGAACGCATTGAAGCGATGCAGCGGTTCACCGAAGCGATCGAGCGAGAGCGGCTGCACGTGATACTCGAGGTCGGGGCGCGTGAGCGAGCGATCGTCAGGATCGGATTTAGCGAACGCGCCGAGTTGCGATGGCGACATCGACATGGGGCCACTTTGAAACAGTGCGTATTGCATGCCGATCATCAGCTTGCCCCACCAATGAGCGGAGGCGGTATTGAGCGTGCGCACGCCGTCGACTTTATAGGCCATTCGCAATTGCAGATGGTCCTGCAGATTTTCGCCGACACCGCGCAAATCCTTCACGACCTCGATGCCGAGATTCTGCAAACGCGCGCCATTGCCGATACCGGAGAGTTCGAGCAATTGCGGCGAGTTGACTGCACCGGAACTGAGGATCACTTCGCAACGGGCTTTGGCGAGATAGTCGGTGTTGTCGCCGCGATATTCGACACCGGTGCAGCGGCGTCCTTCGAACACGACGCGCTGTGTGTGTGCACCGGTAATGACGGTGAGATTCGGGCGCTTGAGCGCTGGACGCAAAAATGCTTTCGACGCATTCCAACGGATACCGCGTTTCTGATTGACGTCGAAGTAGCCGACGCCGGTGTTGTCACCGCGATTGAAGTCGTCGGTGGCGGGTATGCCGGTTTGTTGCGCGGCGTGTGAAAACTCTTCGAGGATCTTCCATTTCAGGCGTTGCTTTTCGACGCGCCATGGGCCGCCTGCTCCATGCGATTCGGACGCGCCGGCGTGGTGGTCTTCGCTGCGTTTGAAGATGGGGAGGACGGCGTTCCAGGACCAGGAGGCGTCGTTGGTGACGCGGGCCCATTCGTCGTAGTCTTCGCGCTGGCCGCGCATGTAGATCATGCCGTTGATCGATGAGCTGCCGCCTAGTACTTTGCCCCGTGGGTATGAGAGAGCGCGGCCGTTCAGGCCGGGTTCTGATTGGGTTTTGTAGAGCCAGTCCGTGCGGGGATTGCCGATGCAGTAGAGGTAGCCTACCGGCACGTGGATCCAGTGGTAGTCGTCTTTGCCGCCGGCTTCTAATAGTAGGACTTGGATTTCAGGATCTGCCGATAGGCGGTTGGCTAGTACGCAACCTGCCGTGCCGGCGCCTACTATGATGTAGTCGAATTCGCCTTCCAGGCGGCGGGGGGCCTTTGGTGCTCTTTCTGTGTTGCTCATTGATTCGTCTCCTAAGCTTTTTTGCCTGCGCGGCGCTTAATGGATGTTTGCCTGCGGCGTTGGGCTTTTCCTGGGTTTATGCCTGGTCGCGCTTGTTCGTCTGTTTGCCTGCGGCATTGGCCTTTCCTTGATTTCTTTTTGGTTTATTAGCGTCGCCCCTGTGCGGGACAGGCACTTACTTTCTTTGCCGCCGCAAAGAAAGTAAGCAAAGAAAGCGGCTTCACACCGCTAATTCTTAAGCGGGTCCCCTGGCTTGGAGGGGGTAGTGGTGCATCTGGAATCTGTGTTCTCGCACATTCGGCGTGAGTGACAAGGCCGTCATACTTCCGGCGGCGCTGCGCGCGCCGATGCGCACTTCATAGAACCATCGGTTCACTCGGCACCCTCTTCCGCTCACATTTGCCGGATGCCGACCACTTCACTCAGCACCCCACCTTCACACTTGCTCGCTCTCGTCTGCATCCGCTCTCGCAATTCGCCACCAAGCGACCAAGCGCCTCGCCAAGGCGAAGCCGATGGCCCCCACCGCGCCCAAACGAAGCCCCCGGTTTCCCATGCAGACCCATCCGCGACGCACGCAGTGCGGAGTGGGAGCTGATGAGCGCTTTGTCACTCACGCCGAATGTGCGAGGGCACAGATTCCAGATGCATCACTACCCCCTCCAAGCCAGGGGACCCGCTTAAGAGTTGGCGGTTGGAGCCGCTTTCTTTGCTTACTTTCTTTGCGGCGGCAAAGAAAGTAAGTGCCTGCCCCGCACAGGGGCGACGCTAATAGACCAATAAGAAATCAAGGAAAGGCCAACGCCGTAGGCATACAGACACGAAGCGCCTAACAGGCAAAAACCAAACCTATTTAGCCACCGGCATAGTGAACTCAGCCCCCTTGCCGATGCTATCCGGCCACCTCTGCATGATGCTCTTGTACCGCGTATAAAACCGAACACCCTCTTCGCCGTAGGCATGATGATCACCGAAGAGAGACCTCTTCCACCCACCAAAAGAATGCCACGCCATCGGCACAGGAATCGGCACATTAATCCCTACCATCCCAATCTGGATCTGCCGCGAAAAAGCCCGAGCCACCCCACCATCGGAGGTAAACAACGACACCCCATTAGCAAACTCGTTAGAGTTAACAAGCTCAACAGCAGAAGCAAAATCCGGCACCCGCACAACACACAGCACCGGACCAAAAATCTCTTCACGATAAATCTTCATATCGGTCGAGACATCGTCGAACAAAGTGCCGCCGAGAAAGAACCCCTTCTCATGCCCGGCCACCTGATGGCCACGCCCATCGACAACCAGCTTCGCACCAGCCGCAACGCCGGCGTCGATATAACCCGCCACTTTCTCGCGATGCGCCGCCGTCACCAACGGCCCCATCTCGGCTTCCGATTCCATGCCATTCAAAATCTTCAGGCTCTTCACTCGCGGTGTCAGTCGCTCAATCAGTTCATCGGCAATATGCCCCACCGCAACCGCCACCGAAATCGCCATGCACCGCTCGCCAGCGGAACCATAGGCCGCGCCGATCAACGCATCGACAGCCTGATCGAGATCCGCATCCGGCATCACCACCAGGTGATTCTTCGCACCGCCCAACGCCTGCACGCGCTTGCCGTGCTTCGTGCCTTCCGTATAGATGTACTCCGCAATCGGCGTCGAACCGACAAACGACAATGCGCTAACCTCGGGATGCACGAGCAACGCATCCACAGCCACCTTGTCGCCATGCACGACATTGAACACGCCATCCGGCAATCCCGCTTCTTTCAGCAGTTCGGCCAGTCGATTCGAGACGGATGGATCACGCTCTGACGGCTTCAGCACGAACGTGTTGCCGCATGCGATCGCCACGGGAAACATCCAGCACGGCACCATCATCGGGAAATTGAATGGCGTAATGCCGGCAACCACACCCAGCGGCTGACGCAAATTCCAGTTGTCGATGCCGCCGCCGATCTGGTCGGTGAAGTCGGTCTTCAAGAGATTCGGAATGCCGCACGCGAACTCGACAATCTCGATGCCGCGCATCACCTCGCCCTTGGCATCGGAAAACACCTTGCCGTGCTCACGCGTGATCAACTCCGCCAGTTCGTCATGGTGGCGGTCGAGCAATTCCTTGAACTTGAACAGCACGCGCGCCCGCTTGATCGGCGCGGTTTCGCTCCATGCAGGAAACGCAGCACTGGCAGCAGCGACCGCCGCGTCTACTTCAGCGACGCTCGCCAGCGGCACGCGTGCGCTCACGCTGCCAAGCGCAGGATTGAAGACTTCGCCGAAGCGGCCGCTCGTGCCTTCGATAGCCTTGCCGTTGATGAAATGGGTCAGCGCGCGTGCGCTCGTCTCGCTCCGGACGGTCTCGTCCTGATATGTCTCGCTCATCTTCTTGTCCTCTTCCTGTGAATGTCTTCCGCCCACCGCAAACGGCGTGATGAACGCAAGCGTACGGCGCTTCGGGGCGACAAATCCAATGAGTAATGCTCAACTGCGCTATAAGCTGAGCTAATATCAGGATATGGATCTGACTCTGCTACGGGCGTTCGTCACCGTCGCGCGCGAGGGCAACCTCACCCGTGCCGCGGTGCAGCTTCACCTGACCCAACCTGCCGTCAGCCTGCAAATCAAGCATTTGCAGGAGACGCTCGGCGTGACGCTGTTCACGCGGACTTCGCACGGGCTTTCGCTGACACGCGATGGCCAGGCCCTGCTGCCCCATGCCGAACGCGCGCTGGGCGCCGCGAGCGACGTGCAGCGCGCAGCGGCGTCGCTGCGCCACGAAGTGCGCGGTCGGTTGCGGATCGGCACGATCCTCGATCCGGCCTTTCTGCGCCTCGGCGGCTTTCTCAAGCAACTGGTGGAAACCTGGCCGCACATCGAAACGGCCTTGCGCCACGGCATGTCGGGCTGGGTGCTGGAGCAGGTTCGCGCGGGAGAACTGGATGTGGGCTATTACATCGGCCTTCCATCCGATGACGATAGCCGTGACGGCGCCATCTTTCACGCCGTGACGCTCACGCACTTCCAGTACCGCGTGCTCGCGCCGGCGGGCTGGAAAGATCGCGTGAAGGGTGCGCGCGACTGGCGTTCGCTCGCCGCACTGCCGTGGATCTGGACGCCGCCCGCGTCCGCGCACAATCGATTGTTGTCGCGCTGCTTTGACGAGGCCGGCGTAAAACCGGTTAAGGTGGCGGAAGTGGATCAGGAGCCGTCGATGCTCGATCTGGTCAAGTCAGGTGTCGGCCTAACGCTCGCGCGCGACGCCACCGCGATCGCGGAAGCTCATGCGCACGCGTTGACCATCGTCGAGGGCGTCACCGTGCCGACCCAGCTCAGCTTTATCACGCTGGCGGAGCGCAAGGACGAACCGGCGATTGCCGCCGCGTTGAAGCTGATCGAGCAGCAATGGGCGACATAGCCGCCGCATGAATGCACGCCTGATGGCAAAACGAGAGCGATATGAGCCACTCTCATGACGGCCGCTCACCGTGCGGCCGCTAGTCATGCTCGCTGGCGGTTCCGTGCAGAGCGACCGCGCTGAACACCCTTGGCGGTCGTGGGCGCTGGTCACATTGACAGGCGATCCTCGTCGGCCCTGTCATCTGAAACCACACCACCACGCACTTTTTGTTAGATTGAGGGTTCGCGCTCACGCGCCGGCCCGCTTCGTTTTTGTTCCGTCTGACTTTGTCCTTCCCGGCAGCTTCGCCCCGGCAACACCGGAAGCCGCCGACCACGCCATCCTTCGACAGGAGCCTGACATGGCACGCAACATTGAAATCAAAGCCCGCGCCCAGCATTTCGAGCAACTGCGCGAGCGAGCTGCAAAGCTTGCACCGGACGCGCCGCTGATCTTCCGCCAACAGGACTTCTTCTACGACGTGCCGCGTGGCCGCCTGAAGCTGCGTCAGTTCGACGACGGCACGCCGGCCGAACTGATCTTCTATCAGCGCGACGACCGCGATGGTCCCAAGGCGTCGTATTACACGCGCAGCCCGGTGACCAACCCTGAAGCGATGCACGCGCTGCTCGCCACGGCGCTGACCACGCGTGGCATCGTCACGAAGGAACGTCACGTTTATCTGACGGGCCGTACGCGGATCCATCTGGACCGCGTCGATGGTCTCGGCGACTTCGTCGAGCTCGAAGTCGTGCTGGCTCAGGACGACGACGAAGAAGGCGGCCATGCCGAAGCGCATGCGATGTTCCAGACCCTCGGCGTGCCGGAATCGGACCTGGTGGCCGTCGCCTACGTCGATTTGCTGAGCCCGGACAACGAACCGAAGCAAGCTGCGTAAAACTTCAGCATCAAGGGTCGCGGTGACATCAATCCTTGAAGCGCGGCCCCCTTCAAAACTCCCAAACACCGGAACGGCCGGGAAGCCGCCGCATCAAACGGCGGCCGCCCCCGGCGACAGATGGCCGAGCGGCAACGGCCCATTGCGCTTGAACGTGGTCAACACGATATTGGAGCGCACGCTGTCGACGCCCGGTACACGCATCAACTTTTTCATCACGAACGTCGACAAATAGTTCAGATCAGGCGCCACGATGCGCAGTAGATAATCGGCGTCGCCGACCACCGCGTGACATTCCAGTACTTCCGGCAGCACCTCGATCTGTTGCTGAAATTGCTCGATGATCGAGTCGCCGTGATGCTTCAACTTCAGACTCGTAAAAGCCGTCACTCCGAGCCCGAGTTTTTCCGGGCGCAGCACGACGCGATAGCCGTCCACCACGCCCACCTGCTCCAGGCGCTGCAAGCGCCGCCCGATCTGCGACGGTGATAGCGGCACCTGCTCAGCCAATTGCTGATGCGTAGCCCGGCCGAAGCGCTGAAGAACGTCCAGAAGCGCGAGATCGAAGTGATCGAGTTCTAACATGATCGATATCCGCATTAAACCTGTATTTGATGCACGATTATCGCATGTTATCCCGCCATAACGCCATCATTGCGCCCTTTCCGCACGCTCGCCGCTCTACACTTGCATCACCGTTTCAACCCGCAGTCACCGTAGAGCGCGCAGCATCATGTCCACAGCCAACACCGCCAAACTCAAAGAGCAATTCGACGCCGGCCTCGAAACCCGCGCCGATTTCACCATCGACCAGCCGACCGAACGATACGGCGCAGTCGACCACGCGGTATGGCAACAGCTGTACGCACGTCAGACCGCGTTGGTCAAGGGCCGTGTGTGCGATGAATTTCTGGCAGGCGTCGACCGTATCGGCATGCCGTCCGACCGCGTGCCCTCCTTCGATGAAATCAACGCGAAGCTGACACCCGCGACGGGCTGGCAAATCGTCGCCGTGCCCGGACTCGTGCCCGACCAGGTGTTCTTCGAGCATCTGGCGAACCGCCGTTTTCCCGTGACCTGGTGGATGCGTCGCCCCGATCAACTCGATTATCTGCAGGAACCGGACTGCTTTCACGATCTGTTCGGCCACGTGCCGCTGCTGATCAATCCGGTGTTTGCGGACTACATGCATGCGTACGGCCGCGCCGCGCTCGCCGCTAATGACGCCGGCGCCCTGCCGCTGCTCGCGCGGCTCTATTGGTACACAGTCGAGTTCGGCCTGATCCGCGACGCGGCGAGTCCGAACGGCGTGAAGATTTACGGCGCAGGCATCGTGTCGAGCAAAGGCGAGACGCTCTACAGCCAGCAAAGCGCGGCGCCGAACCGGCTCGGCTTCGACCTCGAACGCGTGATGCGCACGCGCTACCGCATCGACACGTTCCAGAAAACCTACTTCGTGATCGACGACTTCGCGCAATTGTTCAGCGTGGCGCAAACCGACTTCGCGCCGCTGCTGGCAAAGCTGGCCGCGGAGCCGGCGTTCGCGGCAGGCGACGTGCTCGAGCACGATCGCGTCATCACGCGCGGCTCGCAGGAAGGCTGGCAAGCCGACGGGGATATCTGACAACACAGCCTGAACAGGCCGCCAGCAGGCTCGCGGCATCCGTGAAAAAATAGCGGATACGCACGCCCACCGGCGCGCCTGTTCAGATCAATGAGGTAGCACCATGATTAACAAACTGACTTCCGAAGAACGCGCCACGCAGGTTACGGAGCTGCGTGGCTGGCAAGCCGTGGCGGGCCGCGACGCGATCCAGCGCCACTTCAAGTTCGCCGACTTCAACGAAGCATTCGGCTTTATGACGCGCGTGGCGATCAAGGCGCAGGAGATGAATCACCACCCGGAATGGTTCAACGTGTACAACAAGGTGGAGATCACGCTGTCGACGCACGAGGCCAATGGCTTGACGGAGCGGGACATCAAACTGGCCCGATTTATCGATAGTATTACGGCGTAATACAAGCGATCAGGTGCCTCGATGCACCCTGTATCGAACAATTTGACGATAATGAAAGGGCATTGCAGGCAATCTGGTGCCCAAACCTTCAGTTCTACAGGGTAGTATTAAGGCGCACGTAAGAATCCCACGCTTGCTTGGCGATCCCGTCCAAACGATCCGGTGATAGCGTCTGCTGACGCTGTACAATCATCAGCGCATACGGCTTGGAGAGCGCGCTTGCCTCCTTGCACAGAACGAGTTCGTCGCCGCTCGAAGGTGAGCGGGCGCGCCAGAAGTTGATCGCGGCTTCCAGTTCGTGAATCGTTATATCGGACATGACTTCGTGATCACTCGGTGGCTGCTTTCGGGCTACTTCACGGCTGCTCGATAGCTGCCTCGTGGGAGCCTGGTGCCAGTTCGGCACGGCCACGCGGCACGCTGCCTGTGCAGCAGGCGCCCCGGCGAACCGCTTGCCCAAACGCCTAAAACCATTGTACTTGAGCGAAATCCATGCGACTCCTTCTGATCGAAGATGACCGCCCCATCGCACGCGGCATCCAAAGTAGTCTCGAACAAGCCGGCTTCACCGTCGACATGGTCCATGACGGCATTTTCGCCGAACAGGCCCTCACCCAAAACCGCCATGAGCTTGTGATCCTCGATCTGGGCCTGCCCGGTATCGACGGCATGACGCTGCTGGCGCGCTTTCGCCAGAGCAATCGCCACACGCCGGTGATCATCCTCACCGCGCGCGACGAGTTGAACGACCGCGTGCAAGGCCTGAATTCCGGCGCGGACGACTACATGCTGAAGCCATTCGAACCCACCGAACTCGAAGCGCGCATCCGCGCCGTGATGCGCCGCAGCGGCCCGCACGGCGACATGCCGCGCCCGGAAGTGTCACTGGGCGGTGTACGTTTGTCGGGCGTCGATCGCCGCATTTTCAACGACGATAAGCCGCTAGAACTGTCGCCGCGCGAATTCGCGGTACTCGAAATGCTGCTGCTGCGCCACGGCCGCGTGGTCAGCAAGGCTCAGCTGCAAGACCATTTGACGCACTTCGGCGGCGATCTCGGCGATACCGCGATTGAAGTCTATGTGCACCGGGTACGTAAAAAGCTCGAAAACTGCCGTGTCGAAATCGTCACGGTGCGTGGCTTCGGTTACCTGTTGCAGGAAATCCGCCAGGCCGCATAATCGTCGCAAGGGCCGCACGCTGTGTTGCGGCCTGACAGCGCCGGGCCGGCGCCGCGCACTCGGTGTGCAATTCACCGGCTTCCGGCGAATTTTCACGGCGCCACGGTGGTTTACGCCGTTGCCACTTTCCCGCGCGTTCGATCATGCCCCAGCCGGCCGCCAATAGTCTGCGCCGCACGCTGCTGCGGCGCCTCGCTGCTCCCCTTTCACTGCTCGCACTGATGAGCGGCCTGATCGCTTACTGGCTGGCGTGGCAGTACACGCAGCACGTGGTTGACCGATCGCTCGCCGATCTCGCCACCGCGATCTCCAAACAGATCCAGATAGCCGGCCCTGACGCCCAGGTGACGGTGCCGCCGCTCGCGCAGGCCATGTTCTCCGATCCGGTCGAGCAACTCGTCTATCGGATCAGCAACGGCGAAACCGAAATCGCCGGCGACCACAATCTGCCGCTGCAGGGCACCAGCGTGCGGCGCATGCATTACGCGTACGTCTTCGAAACGCAACACGAAGGCGTGACGGTACGCGTGGCCCAAGTGCGCGTCGATCAGCCGAACGGCAATCCGATCGTCGTCGAAGTCGGTCAGCCGGTGCATCACCGTTTTCGCATCGCCGCCGAGTTTCTGGTCGCGATCATGATGCCGCTGCTGTTGCTGCTGCTGGCGGGCTGGGTGATCGTGTGGCGTGTCGTCAATCAACAGCTCAATCCGCTCACCGATCTCGCGGACTCGCTGAACCGGCAAACCCACACATCGCTCGAACCGGTGGACGAGACCTATGTGCCAGTTGAAATCCGGCCGCTCACCGGCGCCCTGAACGCGCTGCTTGATCGTCTGAAAACCGCCCTCGACGGCCAGCGCAAATTTATCGCCGACGCCGCACATCAGCTGCGCACGCCGCTCACCGCCGTCAAGCTGCATGCGGAACAGGCCGCCGTCGCGCGTGATCCGCAGCAGACGCTCGCTGCGGTCCGTGAACTGCGCGCAGCGGCCGACCGCGCCGTGCGGCTGTCGAACCAGTTGCTTTCGCTTGCGCGCGCCGAGCCGGGTGAACAGGCGGCACGTTTCGTCAATGTGGATATGGCCGCGCTCGCGTTCGATACAGGAGCGGAATGGGTGCCACGGGCGTTGACCTTCCACGTCGACCTCGGCTTCCAGCGACTCGACGACCCGGCCAACGATCATCCGCTGATGGTGCGCGGCAATCCGGTACTGCTGCATGAAGTTATCGCCAATCTGTTGGATAACGCGCTCAAGTACGTGCCGCCTTCGCGTTTCGATGGCGGCCGCATCACCGTGACGGTGTCGCAAACCGTGATCGACGAGGTGCGCATGGCCGAGATCATCGTGGAAGACAATGGGCCGGGCGTGCCGCTCACGCAGCAAGCCGATCTATTCAAACGGTTTTTCCGCGGCGACGGTCAGAGCGAAGCCGGTGTGGATAGCGGCGCCGGTCTCGGTCTCGCGATCGTCCACGACATCATGGTGCTGCATCACGGCAGCGTGCATTACGAAGATGCGCCGGAAGGCGGTGCGCGCTTTATCGTGCGTATTCCGCTTATGCCGATCAGCGTTCAGCACGACGTCGATCCCGAGACCCGGCGTCCGGCAAAGAAATCGGCGCACTCGGCGCCGATCGATATGTGACTCTGCAGTGGGTCAATGCGTCGCCACGGGCTGCCTTGAGTTCAACTCTGGCAACCCGTGTTTCATTTCTTCTTCGCTTTTTTCGCCGGCGTTTTCGCCTTCTTCACCGTCTTGTCGGACTTGGAAGCGCCCTTCTCTCTCTCCGGCGGCGCCAGCATCGTGCCGCGGCACTTGCGCGCGCCGCAACGGCATTCGTATTCCTTCTTGAGCTTCTGGGTCTGGCGCGCGTCGATGACGAGGCCATAGTCGTAAAAGACTTCCTCACCTTCGGCGATGTCGCGCAGCGCGTGCACGTACACGTGACCGTCGATCTCCTCGGCTTCGCAGTTCGGCGCGCATGAATGGTTGATCCAGCGCGCGCTGTTGCCGTCCACTTTGCCGTCGATCACCTTGCCGCTATCGAGCGCGAAGTAAAACGTGTGATTCGGTTCGTCCGGATTATGCGGATGACGGCGCAACGCTTCTTTCCAGGAGATCCGCTCACCCTTGTATTCGATCAGCCGCTCGCCCGCCGCAATCGGCTCGATGGCAAACACGCCTTTGCCGTGCACACCCGAACGGCGCACGGCGATCCTGCGTGAACTCATTGAATGAATCCTTGTGAAGAACTGGGGGTGAAGATCCGGCAGCCGCCAGAAATGCCCGCGTCTAACGCGTTGCTTTTTCTGACGCGGATAGCAAACGCGGCGCCTTGCGAGCGCCGCGTCGACTTGCGACGCTCATGCGCCACATCCGGCATCCTACACGCTCAAGACGGCTTCCTTCAACCGTCAAAAAGACGTGTACGCACACGGCGCATGGGCAGGTTCACCGTTGTCCAAACGAAATCTCGCCGAACAGGGCCTTTTGGTCGCGCGGTTGCGAACGCCAGTACTGCGGCGGCGCTTCGACCGTCGCGCCGAGTTGCGCTGCGGCATGCCACGGCCAGCGCGGGTTGTACAGCAACGCGCGGGCCATCGCAATCAGATCGGCATCACCCTCTTCGATGAGTTGTTCGGCATGCAGCGGATCGGTAATCAGGCCCACGCCGATGGTAGTGAGGCCCGTTGCATGCTTGACGGCCCTCGCGAAAGGAATCTGATAGCCCGGCTCAAGCGGAATCTTCTGCAACGGCGAGACACCCCCTGACGACACGTCGATCCAGTCGCAGCCGCGCTTTTTCAACTGCTGCGCGAACGCGATCGTGTCCTCGAGCGTCCAGCCGCCTTCGACCCAGTCGGTGGCCGAGACACGCACACCAACCGGTTTATCGGCGGGAAACGCGGCGCGCACGATGTCGAAGATTTCGAGCGGAAAGCGCATGCGGTTTTCTAGCGAACCGCCGTAGTTGTCGCTGCGTTGATTGGCGATCGGCGACAGGAACTGATGCAGCAGATAACCGTGCGCCGCGTGCACTTCCAGTGCATCGACGCCGAGGCGCGCGGCGCGGCGCGCGGAAGCCGCGAACGCTTCGCGAATCCGGTTCAAAGCCGGTATGTCGAGCGCGAGCGGCGGCTCCTCGCCTGCTTTGTGCGGCAACGCCGACGGCGCATGCGGCAGCCACCCGCCTTGCGATACCGGAATCAGTTGACCGCCTTCCCAAGGCACATGACTCGACGCCTTGCGCCCCGCATGCGCCAACTGCATCGTGACGCGAATCGGCGAATGCTTACGGATCGCGGCCAGGATCGGCTTGAGTGCGGCTTCGATGGCGTCGTCCCACAGTCCGAGATCGCCCGGTGTAATACGGCCATCCGGTTCGACGGAGGTCGCCTCGATGCACAACATGCCTGCGCCGGATAACGCGAGACTGCCGAGATGGATCATGTGCCACGCGGTAGCCTCGCCACGTTCGGCGGAATACTGGCACATTGGGGAGACGACGATACGATTGGGAAGCGTCACGCTACGCAGCGTGAGCGGAGAAAAAAGCGCGCTCATGGATTACGCCCAGTAAAAACCCAAGAGCGAACGAGCATAGCACCGCGGGTGATTGTCTGCAGGCACGCGCAGATCAGGGTTTCGGCTCGACCTGATCGAGCCACTCGCCGAACATCCGGCGCGCGGCAGCTTCCAGCGCTGGACCAAACTGTGCAGTCTCGGCGCGCAACTGGCGTGCGTCGATACCGTGGCCGGCAATTTCACCCGCGTTACCGATCAGCCAGGGCTCGAACCGGTCAGCGCGAATCTCCGGATGACATTGCAGACCCAGCACGTGGCCGCCCCAAGCGAACGCCTGGTTTTCGCAGGCAGGCGTCGAGGCGAGACGTGTGGCGTTGTCGGGCAGATCGAAGGTGTCGCCGTGCCAATGCAGCATCGACGTGTGCGCGCCATCCAGATGACGCACCGGAGAAGCGCGGCCGGCATCGGTGAGCGTCAGCGGTGTCCAGCCGAGTTCGGTATGGCCTGCGGGATAGACGCGCGCACCGAGCGCACGCGCGATCAGTTGCGCGCCGAGGCAGATGCCGAGCGTCGGCAAGCCGGCGGCAATGCGCTTTTCGATCATGGACAGCAACGGGACGAGCGTAGGGTAAAGCGCGTCGTCGGTTGCACTGATCGGGCCGCCGAGTACGACCATGAGCGATGCGGCAACCGGGTTCGGCGCTCCGATACGGGCAAGGCCGACATCGAGATAACGCACCGGGCGACCACGCTCGCCGAGCTCCAGTTCAAGACTGCCCAGATCCTCGAAGTGCACATGGCGAATGGCCAGAACTTCGCGATTCATCAGCCTGTCCCACCTTCAGGTTGACTAAAGACTTGCCGCTACGCGGCCCGAACCGGCCGGCAGACGGCAATTGCCGCCCGCCGGAACACGGCTTGGCAGTGTAGCGGATTGTCCCGGAAGCCGCCGCCTTATTGGGCGAAGATCTTCCAGGTCTTCTTTTGGGTGGCGACGTCGGCCGCTTCGTACACCGAGCAATCGAGACGCAGATCCGTATCCGACATGTTCATATTGAGCAGCGCGCAGTGATGCGGCGTCTTCTTCGGATTCTTGCTCGGCTCGAGGTGCGCGCAACTCAGGCACATGCGGTGCGGCGGAATCGTGCCTTGCGCTTCCAGCTGGTGGATGGTCTTGAGCAGCGTGCGATAGAACAGCGTCTGCTCTTCGTCGCGCAGCGTGCCGACCGCTTTGGCCAGGAAGTCCGGCCATTGCGCAGCGCGCTTCGCGGCGGTGCGGCCACGCGCCGTCAGACGGACCGCAAGGGCGCGGCCGTCGTCGAGGGCACGGCGTTTTTCGACCAGGCCTTTGGTCTCAAGCGTGCTCACGGCATCGCTGGTGGTCGCGGCGGTCAGCGCCGTTTCCCGGGCAATTTCCCCAAGACGCATCGGGCCTTTACGCTGCATCAGCAAGACCAGGATTTCGCCTTGGGTCGGCGTAAGGCCTGCGCCTTCCGCCCATTCCCAAGCCTGGCTCCGCATGGCCGTGCTCAATCGCAATAGGCTGTGGGTTACTCGCCCGGTTGCCTGTTCTCCGTATACGCCTTCGCTCATAGTCTTCGTTTGGTTTATTAAAGCTTGCGTGCGATGTCGACAAACCGCTGCCGAACACGCCCATAGCCTGTGTGGGGTAGCCTCGCCCAACAGCAGACGAGACGGTTTCTACTATCTCAAAAATTTACCGCCTTGTAAGTCAAAGGCAGCGAAAACGACATTCTATGCGAGACCGGCCAATCGTACAGCTAAGTTATCCAACGTAAGCTGTGGATAACCATGGGAAAACACCGGGGATGGCGTGTGTGTCGATTCTTGATAAGCCACTTGCCACCCCTATCCTTACCGAAGTTGTCCTCGTTTACCGGCGCCGATGCGCCTCGGATCAGCCTAGTTGTAGTTTACATAGCACTTTGACTTTGCAGGGAATTATTCAGTTGTCCACAGGCAGATGCAATGCTTGTTAACTACTACTACGTTTGTATACGTAAACTTTTTAAAAACCTGAAGGCCCCCGAGCTGGAAATTTATTTACGAAAAAAAACCCGCACGAAGCGGGTCTTCCTTACGGTTTAACGTAAGCAATCCTGTATCCGGCTAGGCTCGCCATTGCAGACACTGCTGCCTTACGGCTTCGTGCAACGACTTTTCCCGCTCGAAGACGCCGCGCAGCCAGGTCGCGTCATTGATCTGACCGCGTGCAATCGCACCGATTTCGGCGAGCGCGTTGCCCGAACCCAATGCTTCGGCGTGCGGTGCAATCAGATCCAGCGTTTCGAGGATGTCTTCGGAAATCGTCTTACGTTCGCTCGTTTGCGGATCGATGCAGTTGCCGGCCAGACCGAAGCGGCATGCCTCGAAACGGTTGAACGTGTAGACGAGGTAATCGTCTTCCTTCGGCGTGATCGGCTTGTCGAGCAACAGATGCCGTGCCAGCGTCTGGATGTAGCAGGCAATCGCCGCGGCGCGATCCACGGAAAACGGCGTATCCATCACGCGTACTTCGATCGTGCCAAAACCGGGCTTCGGCCGGATGTCCCAGTAAAAATCCTTCATGCTGTTGACCACACCCGTGTGGACCATCTTCGAGAAGTATTCCTCGAAGCTGTCCCACGTCAACACGAACGGCGCACGGCCCGACAGCGGGAACGCGAACACGGAATTCAGTCGTGCCGAATGAAAACCGGTGTCGACACCTTGTACGAACGGCGACGAAGCGGACAACGCGATGAAATGCGGAATGAAGCGCGACATGGAATGCAGCAGATACAGCGCGCTGTTCGGATCCGGACAGCCGATGTGCACGTGCTGGCCGAACACCGTAAATTGCTTGGCAAGGTAGCCGTACAACTCTGAAATATACTGAAAGCGCGGTGTATCGACGATCTGCCTTTCACTCCATTGCTGGAATGCGTGCGTGCCGCCGCCGCACAAGCCGACGTTCAGACGGTCGGCCGCGGAAACCAGCGTGTCGCGGATCGTGCGCAAATCAGCAACGGCCTGTTCATGCGTCGTGCAGATACCGGTCGACAACTCGATCATGCTTTCAGTGATTTCCGGCGTGATGTTGCCGGGGATTTTTTCATCTTTGATGAGACGCATCAGATCCGAGCCGGCTTTGGTCAGATCATAGTCGTGCGTATTCACGATCTGCATCTCGAGTTCGACACCGAAAGTGAACGGTTTCGAATCGATGAAAGGTTCGAGTGACATGGCGTCCCCTGAGTCAGGTCGGCCGGTGCGTGTCACATGCCTGCGTCACATGTCTGTGTCACACACCCGGCCGGTTTTGAATCGAATAAGTTGGATAAAGCGCGCAAATCAAGCGCCTGAAGCATCCAGCACCGGTACGCGCTTACTCTTCGCGCCGTTCGGCCACCAGCGCCAGGCTGCGATACACGAGCCACGGCCCAAGAATCTGCAGCACGAAAATCGAACACATCACGATGGCGCGCAACTGCGGATCGAAATTCGGATAAAGGTTGTAGGTATCGTCGACGAGCAGGTACGCAAGCGCTGACATGGGCGATAGCGACAAACCGAGGGCCATGCCCTGCTTCCAGTTCAAACCGCTCGGCTTGGCGAAGGCCATCACGCCCACCAGTTTCGCAACCAGACGCGCAACAATCAGGCCCAGCGCCGCGACACCGCCAAGCCCGATGTCTTTCCATTCGAATGAAGTCAGTGTCAGCACGAAAAGAATCACGGTCAACAACCAGCCGGCCGTGCCGAAATGCTGTGGCCACAACTGCGGACGCGCTTCATGATTCTTCACGATGATGCCCGCGGCCAGCAGTGCGAGAATCGTCGACAGCTTGAACACATGCGCCACCGCAATGGCCAGCAGCACGAGGCCGAACAACGCGACGAACGAATGCTCGTCCTGCATGTTCAGACGGCGATAAAAAAACGTGCAAGTGCGCGCGAGCAGATAGGCCAGTACGAGCGAGCCGGCTAGCAGATACAGCGGCTGCAGAATCGTGGCGTATACGTTGCCGTAAACCTCCTGATGCAACCAGCTCGAGACGAGCTTTTCGATTACCACCGCGTACATGCTGTTCAGCGCGGTTAGGGTCAACAAACGTTGGGTAACCTGACCTTCCGCGCGCAGTTCGGTTTTGAGCTGAATCACCATCGCCGGCGAAGTCGCCATGGCAATCGCGGCGAGCACCGTTGCCACCATCAGCGGCACCTTCAGGAACAACAAAACCGGCAAAACCAGCGCGAACGTCAGCGTGGCTTCGGCGACGCTCGAGAGAATCAACCAAGGATTGCGGCGAATCCAGCGCAGATCGAGCCGGCTGCCCAGTTCAAATAACAACAAACCGAGCGCCACATCGAGCAACGGCCGCGCGGCGCTCGCGGATTCCGCGTCGATCACGCCGAAACCGGCTGCGCCCGCTACCAGACCGATGACCGCATATCCGGAAATGCGCGGCAAATGCCATGCGCGATAGCAAAGCTCACCGCACAGACCGGCGGCGAGCAAGGCAAGACCAGCCCAAAAAATCGCGTCGGGTGTGAGTGGCCAGGCTGGGAAAAATGAAAACGCCGACTTCATTGTGATGGGTTCTCCTTGGCAGCAACGGCAGACGACACGAACCGGCGCGGACACCGGCGAGCGGGTGAACGCATTAGGCGCTCACTGTCGCGATCGCTTCGCGTGACCCGCGTTGCGAGTTTTCAACGATCGGATGATCTGAACACGCCGTAGCCACTGTGAGCGCGGCGCATTCTGGAGTGCGGCCGTAGCAACCGGCACGGCACGGTGAAAGAACGCCGTCGACTTTGAATCAGATTCTGATTGAGCGGCGCCGTTCCGTTAGAGCGCGTGCCGCCAGAGGCGAGGCACGACGCGGAAAAGAACGGCGATTGTGCCATAGCTTTTTCAGACTTGACCGAAAAGACAGGAACATGCAGGTAAAACGGTAAAACGTACGTTATCTTCGCAAGTTGAGGAAAAAGCGACCGTTTTAAAAGCGGGTCGGGCTCTCATAGGGTACAGACTCAACGTTGCAGGTGTGTTTTTCGGGACACATTCGACGGTGTTTTCTACCCATTGTCGGCGGTTCGGGGGTGACGATCGCGGTCGATCTCGAGACGGCTCTTCTGTTTACAGGTTTACTGTATGTATACGTAGTAACAGTTAACAAGGTGCCTCGTTTTCTGTGGATAACCTCTGTTTACCGAATCAATTCATCGGGTTGCAGCTCGCATAACAGGATGCACAGCGTGTGCGGCAGCGGCGGGTATACAAGGGTAACTTTTCGCGATTTTCGGCGGCAGCAAAGTTACCCCGTTTACGTCCACAACGGTTCCACATGAGTTGCGCCGGTAAACGGCGCTGTTATCCACAAGATTCAGTGGATAACTTTTCTCGTCACCGATGTTCAGCGCGCGGTCAACCCGCTGTGCCGTGGCGCAACGCGCGCAAGAGGAAGCGAGCCGGATCGATGTCTTCGGCCAACTCTCGTTCGAGCGGCCACGGCTCACCTTCGATCTGCGAGGCGATCAACTCGGCCCCCAGCGCTGCCCATACCAGACCGCGCGACCCGTAGGCGAACGCACCGTACAAGCCGTCAACGCGCGGCAAATCGAGCGGCCATGCGCCACGCAACCGCTGGGCGTCGCGCGTCGATGCGGCTTCGTCGGCGAAGTTGCCGATCATTGGCATCCGGTCGCTCGTGACGCAGCGAAACGCGACGCGCCCGGCGAGCACCGCCGCTCGCGCGGGTTCGACGATGCCGTCAAAGGCCGGCAGCATCTGCGCGACGCGCTCGAGGTTTTCCAGATGGCCATCCGGTCGCAGCGAGTTGTCAGGGTCATCGAGTTCGTAGGTAGCGCCGGTCAGCGTGACGCCGTCGGCGAGTGGGACTGCGTAGCCTTCACCGATCACCGGCATAGCGAGCGAAGGGACGGTGCCCGGCGGCAGCAAAGTCAACTGGCCTCGGATGCTGCGGGTCGGTGCGTGCTGCAAACCGGCGATGCGTGCGGCGTCGTGTGCACTCGCGACAATGACCACCGGCGCGCGCGCAATGGCCTGCCCTGCTGCGTCGAAGACGGTCCATTGACTGCCGGATCGCTCGAGGCGCGCCACGTCCACGCCGAAGCGGCGTTCGAGCAGCCCGCCGGCCGCTGCGCACTGCGCGGCGCAAAGCGACGTCGGGTCGATCCAGCCGCCATGCGGAAAGAACCAGCCGCTGCGTGCGAGCGGCATGCCCGCAAGCCTTTGTGCTTCGCTCACCGAGACGGGCGTCACGTATTCAGACGGGTAACCGAATGCCGCGATTGCTTCGCTCATCGAGCGTGCTTCTTCTTCGTCCGCGGCGATCTGCAACAGGCCGGGAGCGCCGCGCAATGGGTGGTGACCAAGCCGTTCGAGCGCTGCCCAGCGCCTGAGCGTGTAGAGAAAGCCCGCACGCGTGACGCGCGAAGCGACACTGTCGTCGCGCGAGATCATGGGATGGAACACGCCGGCCGGATTGCCCGAGGCATCCTGGGCCACCGACGCGTGCCGCTCCAGCGACGTGACGCGCCAGCCGCGCGAGGCCAGACGTTCGATCGTCGCGCAGCCGGCGAGCCCGGTGCCGATCACGATCGCGTGTCGTTCATCAACTTGAAGTGGCGCGGGCGGCTCATAGCGGCGTACGCGCCAGCGGGGCGCGAAATGGCCGACCAGCATCGCGCGTTTCCAGCCGAAGCCATCAACTTTTTGGTACACAAAGCCGTTTTGCGTCAACGCACGTTTGATGTCGCCGGCGCTGCTATAGGTTGCGAACGTGGCGCCCTCGCCGGCCAGCCGAGCGAGCGCTTTGAAGATCGCGGGCGTCCACATTTCAGGGTTCCTCGCTGGCGCGAAGCCGTCGAGATAGAACGCATCCGCGCGCAACCTCAAGGCTGGCAAGCTGTCCACCGCGTCGGCGAACACGAGCGTCAGCGTGATCCGTCCGCCCTCGAATTCGAGCCGATGCGTGCCGGGGACGAGCATCGGCCATTCTGCGGCCAGCGTTTCCGCCAGTGCGGCAATCTCCGGATTTGAAATCGTCGCCGCGTAGACGCTGCGCAAATCGGGTTGAGTAAACGGATGCTTCTCAGTCGAGACGAAGTGCAAGCGCTCGCAACGTGCCGGATCGGCTCGCCAGGCAGACCATGTCGTCAGGAAGTTGATGCCCATGCCGAAGCCGGTTTCCAGCACGGTGAAGACACGGCGGCCCTGCCATCGCTGCGGCAACCCATTGCCGTGGAGGAACACGTATTCAGCCTGTTCGAGACCGCCGACGGCGCTGTGATAGATGTCGTCGTAGAACGGCGAAAAAGGCGTGCCGTTGTCGCGAAACGCGAGGACGGCGGGGATCAGCGGATCGGTCATGCGCGGCGGTAATTGACGCTCGAAAGAGCGGGTCAGACGTTACCGCCAGCGCGCGCAACTCGCCGGGCGGCGAAAAAGACGCGCTGTAGCGTTGGCAAAAACCAACGCTAAGCCCCGTCCATGCTGGGTTTCAGCCTTCGATTGAGGTCCGCGAAGAGGAAAAAGAAGGGTTTCCCCTCGATATCGGCCCCGGAAGCGCTTAATTCTTCGAAACCCTTGTCCTGATTGGGTTTGCGCTGCGCTATCATAGCAAGCGCCGCGAAGGGAGCGGCGGCACGGCCGCCAGGCAGTCAACTGCCAGGTGCTATTTGTCCGGAGGGGATCCGGAGCCGCAGCTGCTCGACGGCGCGGCCCGCGCACGTATAATCGGCGCGTTCGCGCTGTTCGTGTCAACCTAAACTCAGAAAGGAACCTTAATGAACAAACAGGAACTGATCGACGCCGTCGCAGGACAGACGGGCGCCAGCAAGGCTCAAACCGGTGAGACGCTGGACACGTTGCTTGAAGTGATCAAGAAGTCTGTGTCGAAGGGCGACGCGGTCCAGTTGATCGGCTTCGGCAGCTTCGGTTCGGGCAAGCGCGCAGCACGTACGGGTCGTAACCCCAAGACCGGCGAGACTATCAAGATCCCGGCCGCCAAGACCGTCAAGTTCACGGCTGGTAAGGCGTTCAAGGACGCAGTCAACAAGCGCTAAGCAGATTACTGCCTGGCAGTTGACACCCGCCAACGGCGGGTTTTTTTTCGTCTGCGATTTTTGTTTTAGCCGCGACGGGCGTCGCGGCTAAACACTCGGCACCAGGCGAAAAGGCCGCTCAAGCTCAATCGTGACGATGCACGATTTCGCCGTGGCCATGGCCGTCGTGGTCATGATGATCATGGTCATGGTCGTCTTCGTCGAAGTCCCATGCCGGGAACGGATCGGCGAATTGTTGCCACGCTTGCGGTCCCGTCGCGTATTCCTCATCGGTCACGAGGCACGCGTCGAAGTTTGCTTTCCAGACAGCCGGGTCGATACCGACGCCGATCATCACCAGTTCCTGGCGACGATCGCCGATGCTCAGATCGTCCGGATCGCCGTACCAGTCGGCGGCAATTTCGGCGGCTAGCTCGTCATCGCCGTACGGCCATTCGCTGCGATCCTGAGCGGCCCACCACATCCCTGCCGGACCATGCCGGCAAGCGCCACCCGCCTGCGACAGCGAACCGGCGATGTCGTTACGCGTTGCGAGCCAGAAGAAGCCCTTGCTGCGCAAGACGCCCTTCCACTCCTGATGCAGCAGCGCCCACAGGCGCTCCGGGTGAAACGGCCGCCGCGCGCGGTAAATGAAATTGCCGATGCCGAATTCGTCCGCTTCACCGTGATGGGCATGCTCATGTTCGTGATTGAGCGACGCCAGCCAGCCCGGTGCGCTCGACGCCTCGTCGAAATCGAAACGCCCGGTGTTCAGCACTTCGGCAAGCGGTACCTCGCCGAAACGGCTCACCACCTGCACTGCGCGTGGATTGATGCGGGCGAGGATGCGCTGCAAACGCGTGAGTTCATCCGCGCTCACCAGATCGGCCTTGTTCACCACCAGCACGTCGCAGAATTCAATCTGCTCGATCAGCAATTCGACCAGCGTTCGATCGTCCTCTTCAGTCGCGGCGATGCCCCGTTCGGAGAGCGCCTCGGCTGAACCGTAGTCGCGCAGGAAGTTGAACGCGTCGACCACCGTCACCATCGTATCGAGCCGCGCGACATCGGACAGCGACGCGCCCTCGTCGTCGACGAAGGTGAAGGTTTCGGCAATCGGCATCGGCTCGGCCACGCCGGTCGACTCAATCAGGATCGCATCGAAGCGCTTTTCGCCGGCAAGCCGCTTGATCTCGACCAGCAAGTCGTCGCGCAACGTGCAGCAGATGCAGCCGTTCGACAGCTCGACGAGCTGCTCTTCGACATGCGAGAGCGAGGCCGCGTCGCGCACGAGCGTTGCATCGATATTGACGGCGGCCAGATCGTTGACGATCACCGCGACGCGCAAACCGGCGCGATTCGCGAGGATGTGGTTCAGGAGCGTGGTCTTGCCGGCGCCCAGAAAACCGGAGAGCACGGTGACGGGCAATAGCGGCTGGTTCATCGCAGTACGGAAAGACAAGAGGATTGGAAGGCGTGCCGGGCTTGGGGTCGCATGACTCCGGGGCCAGAAGATGGCCGAACACCGACGGCAGCACGAAGCCGCATTGTGCATCAAAACGGGTGACGGCCGCGCGACGGGCCAGATCGGGAAGCGCGTGAGTCAGTGTGCAGCCGGCATCAGATTCCACCTGCGCAGGATCGCGGCGATCTGCATCGCATACTTATCGCGCAGCGCCGGCGTCTCGGAGTGATACGCGCCGACCGCCTGCCAGGTATTGCCGTACTTGTTCATCTGGCGGCGCAGATGCCATGCCGCTATGTAGACGTTCTTGCAGGGCTCCATCAGCGTGCCTTGCGAGATGCCGTATTGCGCGAGTACGGGCAGATGGATCGAATTGATCTGCATCACGCCGTAGTCGGTCGAGCCGTTGGCGTTCTTATGCTGCGCGTCCGGCCGATTGTGTGACTCCTGCCACGCAATTGCGCGCAAAATCAATGGGTTGACCTTCTGATACTTCGCCGCTTCGTCAAAGCAATCGGCGCGTGCCTGCCCTGCTGCGATCAGCACGGCAAGTCCTGCGGCGACGGTGACGAAGGCTCTTTTCATCAGTCCAGATCAGTCAAGACGACTAAACAAATCACAAGGGTAAGGTTTAGTAAGGCAATCCATCGGCCATACTTCAGCCACTGGATGCCGGTGAGGCTCGCTGGCCGGGCCTTTGACGGGCATCGGGGAAAACCCGCGTCGGCAAGTCGCAACCAGTACCTCGAACGGCTCGTATCATACCGGCAGACTGATACGCGTCAAGTTGGCTAACCGACATAATCGAGCGTAAAACGAAGCGTTTCTGAGGGTCGGCGCACAGAAGCGCATTTGCTTTCAATTGTTTGACAGTTTGTGACGATCTTTAGAGTAATCGCACGGCGCCGTTTGTTTTGTGACAAATCCGACATGAAAAACTGTTACTGTTCATTTTTTTTGGACATTGGATGTCCGGCATCCGGGGCATCGATCGCCCGTGAGGCTGGCTGGCAGACCGACAGGGCGGCGGCCTGCTCGAATGTTCGCACTGCATGACCGTCGACGGCTGTGGCCGTCGGCATCGATCCCACATTCCATGAGAAGAAATCGTATGGCATTGCGTCGCGTCGCAACGGCGCTGCTGGTGGCTGGATTGATCACAGCGCAGACAGCACAGGCACAGGTGACACTCAACTTCGTGAACGCCGATATCGACCAGGTAGCCAAGGCGATCGGGGCGGCAACGGGCAAAACGATCATCGTCGACCCGCGCGTGAAGGGCCAGCTGAACCTCGTGTCGGAAAATGCGGTGCCTGAAGATCAGGCGCTGAAGACCTTGCAATCCGCTTTGCGGATGCAGGGTTTCGCGCTGGTGCAGGACCACGGCGTGCTGAAGGTGGTGCCTGAGGCCGATGCCAAGCTGCAAGGCGTGCCGACCTACGTCGGCAATGCACCTGTTGCGCGCGGCGATCAGGTGGTCACGCAGGTGTTCGTGCTGAAGAACGAATCGGCCAATAACCTGCTGCCGGTCTTGCGTCCGCTGATCTCGCCGAACAATACCGTGGCGGCCTACCCGGCCAACAACACGATTGTGGTGACCGATTACGCCGACAACGTGCGGCGTATTGCGCAGATCATCGCGGGTGTCGATACGGCCGCGGGCCAGTCGGTGTCGGTGGTGCCGCTGAAGAACGCGAACGCGATCGACATTGCCGCGCAACTGACCAAGATGCTCGACCCCGGCGCGATCGGTAGCACCGACGCGACGCTGAAGGTGTCGATTACCCCAGACCCGCGCACCAACTCGCTGCTGATTCGCGCCTCGAACGCCGGCCGGCTCGCGGCCGCCAGGCAACTGGCGAAGGAACTCGACGCGCCGACCTCCATGCCCGGCAACATGCACGTCGTGGCGCTGCGCAACGCGGACGCGACGAAGCTCGCGAAGACCTTGCGCGGGATGCTCGGCAAAGGCGGCGAAACCGGCACATCGGGTGGCTCGAACGAAGCGAATTCGTTCAACCAGAACAGCGGTGGCGGGTTGGGCAGCAATTCGACGGGCACGTCGGGTACGCCGCCGCTGCCGTCGGGCGGACTCAACAGTAGTTCGCTGGCCTCGCCGATGGGCGGCGGCGGAGGAGCATACGGCTCGAGCGGCGGCTCCGGTTCCGGCGGCCTGCTCGGCGGCGACAAGGACAAGGGCGACGAGAATCAGCCGGGTGGCATGATCCAGGCGGACGCTGCGACCAACTCGCTGATCATCACGGCGGCCGAGCCGGTGTACCGCAACCTGCGGGCGGTGATCGACCAGCTCGACGCGCGGCGCGCGCAGGTCTATATCGAGGCGCTGATCGTCGAGCTGAACTCGAACACGAACGCCAATCTCGGCATTCAGTGGCAGGTCGCGAACAATTCGATCTTTGCCGGCACGAATCTGGCGACCGGCTCCGGCAACAGCATCATCAACCTGACGGGGGCGGCCGCGATAGCCGCCGCGACCACCACCAGCGGCGGTCTTGCCGGGGCGCTCGCAACCCAGAATATCCAGCAGGGGCTCAACGTTGGCTGGGTGCATAACATTTTCGGTGTGCAGGGGCTCGGCGCATTGCTGCAGGCGCTGTCGCAGACCGCCGACGCGAACGTGCTGTCGACGCCTAACCTGATCACACTCGACAACGAGGAAGCCAAGATCGTTGTCGGCACGAACGTGCCGATTCAGACGGGCTCGTATTCGAACCTCACGAGCGGCACCACGGGCAACGCGTTCAATACGTTCGACCGTGTCGACGTCGGTCTGACGCTCCACATCAAGCCGCAGATCACCGACGGCGGCATCCTGAAGCTGCAGCTCTACACGGAAGACTCGGCGATCGTGACCGGCACGACCAACGTGGCGACCAACCCGTCCGGCCCGCAGTTCACCAAGCGTTCGATCCAGTCGACGGTGCTCGCCGATAACGGCGAGATCATCGTGCTGGGCGGCCTGATGCAGGACAACTATCAGGTCAGTAACAGCAAGGTGCCGCTGCTGGGCGATATCCCGTGGCTCGGCCAGTTGTTCCGCTCGGAACAGAAGACCCGCCAGAAGACCAACCTGATGGTGTTCCTGCGCCCCGTGATCATCACCGATCGCGATACCGCACAGGCCGTGACATCGAACCGCTACGACTACGTCCAAGGCGTGACGGGCGCGTACAAGTCGGACAACAACCTGATCAAGGACAAGGACGATCCGGTGGTTCCGCCGATGCCGATCGGCCCGAGCCAGGGCGGTTCGCCCGCGATGAACCTGTTTAATCTCGACCAGATGCGCCGTCAGCAGATGGCGCCGCCGCCAGTTTCCGCTCCGGCGCCGGTCACGAATGGCGGTGCTGTGCAGACGAACCCTGTCACGACCGGCGGCGCCGTGCAGACCAACCCGGTACCCCCGGCGCCGTCCACCGCATCGCCTGGAGCGCAGCCGTGAGCACGCCGTCCACGCCGCCGTCAGCTTCTGCGTCGTCTGCAGCGGCGCGAGCCGGTGCATCGACGCAAGCAGCGGCCCAAGCCTCCGCGATTCCGCCCGCCGTCGTGGCGGAGCACGCCGAACGCATCGCGCCGTCGGCGGTTGCCGCGCGCCTCGTGCCCTACGGCTTCGCCCGCAGCGGCCAGATTCTGGTCGCGCATCGGCACCCCGACAGCCTCGAAGTCTGGATCAGCGAACGCACCAGCGATGCGGCGCTGGCCGAAGTCGCGCGCAACTTCGGTGCGTTGTCCGTGGTGCGGGTGCCGGCTGACGAACTGGCTCAGGCGATCAATCAGGCCTACGCACGCCAGGATGGCAGCGCGGCGCAGGTGGTCGGCGAAGTGGAAGGCGAAGTCGATCTGTCGCGTTTGATGCAGGACATTCCCGAGGTTGAGGATCTGCTTGAGTCGGAAGACGATGCGCCGATTATCCGCATGATCAACGCGCTGCTCACGCAAGCGGCGCGTGAACAGGCCTCCGATATTCACATCGAGCCGTTCGAGACTTCTTCCGTGGTGCGCTTTCGCGTCGACGGCACGTTGCGTGACGTCGTGCGTCCGAAGAAAGCGCTGCACGGCGCGTTGATCTCGCGGATCAAGATCATGGCGCAACTCGACATTGCCGAGAAGCGTCTGCCGCAGGACGGCCGGATCACGCTGCGCGTCGGCGGACGCCCGGTCGACGTGCGCGTCTCGACGCTGCCCACCGGTCACGGCGAACGCGCGGTGCTGCGTCTCCTGGAAAAGGACGCCTCGCGCCTGAATCTCGAAGCGCTCGGCATGGCGCCCGATACGCTCGTCAAGTTCGACAAGCTGATCGGCAAACCGCACGGCATCGTGCTGGTGACCGGCCCGACCGGCTCGGGCAAGACGACCACGCTGTACGCGTCGATGTCGCGGCTTGAAACCGCGACGACCAACATCATGACGGTCGAAGACCCGATCGAATACGACCTGTCCGGCATCGGCCAGACGCAGGTCAACGAGCGGATCGGCATGACCTTCGCGCGGGCGCTGCGCTCGATTCTGCGGCAGGACCCGGACGTCATCATGATCGGTGAAATTCGCGACCTGGAAACCGCGCAGATCGCGGTGCAGGCCTCGCTCACAGGTCACCTGGTGCTGGCGACGTTGCACACGAACGACGCGGCATCCGCGGTGACCCGGTTGACGGACATGGGCGTCGAGCCGTATCTGCTGGCGTCGTCGCTGCTCGGCGTGCTGGCGCAGCGGCTGGTGCGGCGTTTGTGCGCGGTGTGCCGCGAAGAACGCGTTGAAGAAGATGGCAGCGTGCGCTGGCATCCGGTTGGCTGCGACAGGTGCGGCCAGTCCGGCTATGCGGGCCGGCGCGGCGTATACGAACTGCTGCTGATCGACGACGAAATCCGCACGCTGGTCCACCGCAATGCGTCCGATGCGGAAATTCTTGCTTCGGGCCGTGCGCAAGGCATGCGCACGCTGCGCGAAGATTCGGACCGCTGGCTCGCCTCCGGGCTGACGTCGCTCGAAGAAGTGATCCGTGTGACGGGCGGAGCATAAGCGCATGCCGGCATTTCGTTTCGAAGCGATCGATGCGGCGGGCAAGGCGCAAAAAGGCGTGCTCGACGCGGACAGCGCACGTGGCGCGCGGACCAATCTGCGTTCGCAAGGACTGACGCCACTCGTCGTCGAACCGGCCGCGACGCGCACACGTGGCGAGCGCAATCAGCGCTTGTCGCTGGGACGGCGTTTGTCGCAGCGCGAGCAGGCGATTCTCACGCGTCAACTGGCCAGTCTGCTGATCGCCGGCTTGCCGCTCGACGAAGCGCTTTCGGTGCTGACCGAGCAATCGGAGCGCGACTACATTCGCGAGCTGATGGCGTCGATTCGCGCCGAAGTGCTCGGCGGCCATTCGCTCGCGAATGCGCTGACGCAGCATCCTAAAGACTTCCCCGAGATCTATCGCGCGCTGGTGGCCGCCGGTGAACATACCGGCAAGCTCGGCCTCGTGCTCTCGCGTCTGGCCGACTACATCGAGCAGCGCAACGCGCTCAAGCAGAAGATCGTGCTCGCGTTCACGTACCCGGCGATCGTGACCCTCATCGCGTTCGGCATTGTCACTTTTCTGCTGAGCTACGTGGTGCCGCAAGTCGTGAACGTGTTCGCCAGCACCAAACAGCAACTGCCGATCCTCACCATCATGATGATGGCGCTGTCCGGTTTCGTGCGGCACTGGTGGTGGGCGATGCTGATCGGCGTGGTTGTGCTGGTGTATCTGGTGCGCTCGATTTTGAAGCAGCCCGGCCCGCGCCTCGCCTTCGACCGATGGCTATTGACCGCCCCGCTGCTCGGCAAACTCGTGCGCGGCTACAACACGGTGCGCTTTGCCAGCACGCTAGGCATTCTGACGGCAGCGGGCGTGCCGATTCTGCGCGCGCTGCAAGCCGCCGCCGAAACGCTCAGCAACAACGCGATGCGCGAGAACATCGACGATGCGATCGTGCGTGTGCGCGAAGGCACGTCCCTGTCGCGCGCGCTGGGCAATACGAAGACTTTTCCGCCGGTGCTGGTTCACCTGATCCGTTCGGGTGAAGCGACTGGCGACGTGACGACGATGCTCGACCGCGCGGCCGACGGCGAAGCACGCGAGCTGGAGCGTCGCACGATGTTCCTGACGAGTCTGCTCGAACCGTTGCTGATTCTGGCGATGGGGGGCGTGGTGCTGGTGATCGTGCTGGCGGTGATGCTGCCGATCATCGAGTTGAACAACCTGGTGCAGTAAGGTGGAGAAGTTCTTCGATTGCGCGGGTGCAGCGGTTAATTTGGCAACCGCTGCGACCACTGCGGTGACAGCGACGTTGGTAACCGCTGTGGTGGCTGCATGCAGCGGCCGCGCGATCAGCTGAAGCCAGGCAGAACGCCTGGGTTAGCGCACGTAGATGGTGGGACCTGCCGGATTGGTCGGCAGGAACACTTCGGAATGCGCGCCATTGCGGTCGATGATGATCGAGCGGGCGCGGACTTCGGAGAGTTTGGCGCCTTGCATGAGCGCGCTGCCGAGCGACACCGCATGCGGCGGTTCGCCGCCGACGCTGACGATGGCCGCGGCGCCTTCCCGCAAAGCGAGGATGCCGAACAGATGCACGTCCTGGTTGGCGTTGCGGGTGAGTTGGCCGCCGAACAGCGTGGCAGCTTGTTCGGTCGAGACCTGCGCATGGGCGGCGGCAGCGGGCAACGGCGCGCCGGACATCGTGGAAAGCGTGATGACCCAGTAGGTCAGCGTCGCGCAAAACACGGCGAACAGTGCGAGCGACAGAAGGCGGATTTGAATGGCGTTCATGCGCATATTGTACGGACTATTGTGAAAATTGCGTTGGGGGAAAGTGCCCCTAACCTGGCGCTTCGCGCCAGGCCCCCGAGGGGAGGCGATCCCCCAAGGGGACTTCCTGCGGAGCGAAAACTTGGGGCGGCCCGGCGTTTTCTCGCAACCCTTCAAGACCATGACATTAAAATGACCGGCCGGGCGTGTTCAATGGCACCCTGATTGGCTGACACGCGAATCCCGCCCGATCGAAAATTTCACCTGAAAAGAGGTAGCAAGCTATGCAACTGTCGACCACTCGACGTATTGAAATCGCGGGTCCGCGCAGCCGTCGTCAGCGCGGTTTCACGCTGATTGAAATCATGGTCGTGATCGCGATTCTGGGCATTCTGGCCGCGTTGATCGTGCCGAAAATCATGAGCCGTCCGGACGAAGCGCGGCGCGTGGCCGCCAAGCAGGACATCGGCACGGTGATGCAGGCGCTGAAACTCTACCGTCTCGACAACGGCCGTTATCCGACTCAGGAGCAAGGCCTGCGTTCGCTGATCGAAAAGCCGACCACGGATCCGGTGCCGAACAACTGGAAGGATGGCGGTTACCTCGAACGCCTGCCCAACGATCCGTGGGGTAATACCTATCAGTATCTGAACCCGGGCGTGCACGGCGAAATCGACGTGTTCAGCTATGGCGCGGACGGTAAAGCGGGCGGCGAAGGCAACGACGCCGACATAGGTTCGTGGCAGTAGGTTGGTAGTTCAGTCGTTTTTTAGTAGTTTATTAAGCGCCGTTGATTGTCGGGCGCGCCGGATCGCCCTGCTCTTTGGCGATCCACCGCGCGTCTTATCGACTCATTGTTTTTCTGATCTTTAGTTGATCGTTCGTGGCCGGCACTATGCGACTGTCCGCTTGCAAGTCCCGTGTGGACACTCCGTGTACGGCGCCGCTGCCGGGCACGGCGTGCGCCGGCGCGCGCGCGCCTGGCGCACGTGGTTTCAGCGCAGGCCGCCCGAAGCGTGCGGCGGGTTTCACGCTGCTGGAAATGATGGTGGTGCTGGTGATCGCGGGCATTCTGGTATCGCTGACAGCGCTGACGATGACCCGCAACCCGCGCACCGATCTGAACGAAGAAGCGCAGCGTCTCGCGCTGCTGTTCGAATCGGCCGGCGACGAAGCCCAGGTGCGCGCACGGCCGATCGCATGGCAACCGCTCGACGGCGGCTTTCGTTTCGATCTGCGCACTGAAGACGGCTGGCGTCCGCTGCGTGACGATCTGCTCGGGCCGCGCAACTGGGAAGGTGGTGTGACCGGCGTCACGATCGATTACCCCGGCTCGGATTCGCACCCGAGCCGTGTCGTGTTCGGCACCGAAGCGATCGACGTGCCTGTGCAGATCACGCTGTTTTCGGCGGCGGGGCGCGCGACGATCGTCGGCACCGGCAATGGCCGCTATGAGGTGCACTGAGATGCGTCGTTGCAGGGACATGGGAGCGCGCGTTTCGCAGCGCGGTTTTACGATGATCGAAGTGCTGGTGGCGCTGGCGATCATTGCGATTGCATTGGCGGCGTCGTTGCGCGCGGTCGGGAGTCTGGCGAGCGGCGAAGCCGATTTGCATCAACGGCTACTGGCGGGATGGAGCGCGGACAATACGCTGGCGCAATTGCATTTGACGCATGGCTGGCCGAATGTCGGCTCGACGAGTTTTGACTGCTCACAGGGCAATTTGCAGTTGATCTGTACCGAGCAAGTGACGGCGACGCCGAATCCGGTGTTTCGTCGAGTCGAAGTGGTGGTGACGATGCCTGGGCGTTCCGGCAATCTTGCCCAGATGGTCACGGTGGTCGCGAATGAAAACAACCGCTCGCTCTAAGCGCCGCGGCCGATCGGGCGCGTGTGGTTTCACGCTGATCGAGTTGCTGGTCGCGATTGCGATCATGGCGGTGATTGCCGTGCTGTCGTGGCGCGGGCTGGACCAGATCATTCGCGGCCGGCAGACGATTACGAATGCGATGGAAGACGAGCGCGTCTTTGCGCAGCTATTCGACCAGATGCGGATCGACGCGCGCCAGGCCGCGTCGGATGATGAGTCCGGACAGGCGGCAGTGTCGGTCAGCGGCAGCGTGCTGCAGATCGTGCGGCAGATGGTGTTGCCGGGGACGGCGCCGCGTTTGCAGGTGGTGAGGTATCGCGTGTCCGAGGGGCGTGTGGTTCGGTATGCGTCGCCGCCGTTGGCGAATGTGGGCGAGTTGCGGAGCGCGCTGCGCGTTGGCGAGGGAGATGGCTGGACGGCGGTGCCTTTGATGGGGGGCGTCGGTGCTATTTCTGCTCGTCTTTATGTGCCGAAGGTTGGCTGGACCACGCAGATGAAGGATGTGCAGAGTGCGATTACGGAGAACGACAATAATTTGAAGGTGCCCCAGTTGGGGAATGCGCCGCTGCCGCGGTCGGTGACTGGGCTGGAAGTAAGTGTTGGGGCTAAGTCGTTGGCGCGGTCTATTACGCGGGTTTTTCTCGTCGGAGAATGAATATGAAGTTCTCTTTTTTGTCTCCGCGACGCTCTGGGTTTTCGGTGTTGTTGTTGTCTCCGCGACGCTTTGTGTCTGGGCGCCTGCGGCGGTGCCTTTCGTTCGGTTCTTTGCCTGCTCGGCGTGCTTGTCTGCGCTCTTGTGGCGTTGGCCTTTCCTTGTTTTCTTATCGGTCTATTAGCGTCGCCCCTGTGCGGGGCAGGCACCTACTTTTCTTTGCCGCCGCAAAGAAAAGTAGGCAAAAGAAAGCGGCTCAAACCGCTAATGCTAAGCGGGTCCCCCGCACATCTAACGGTAGTGGTGCATCTGGAATCCGTGCCCTCGCACACTTCGCATCAGTGACAAGGCAGTCATCCGTTCCGGCGGCGCTGCGCGCGCCGAGCGGCACATCACAAAAAACGCCTGGTGCTTCAGACGCACACGCAGAAGCATCTGCCGAAAAGTTGGTTGGGCGTTTCGCCGAGGCGAAGCCGACGGCCCCCACTCACCTCCAACGAAGCCACTGGTTTTCGAGGCAGACCCTTCCGGCGAGCGCGGAGCGCGAGGCGGGAAGTATGACTGCCTTGTCACTTCGGGTTGAGGATATGGGGGCACAGATTCCAGATGCACCACTGCCCCCTCCAAGCCAGGGGACCCGCTTAAGAGTTGGCGGTTTGAGCTGCTTTCTTTTGCCTACTTTTCTTTGCAGCAGGCAAAGAAAAGTAGGTGCCCCCCCGCACAGGGGGAACGCTAATAAACCAATAACAAAACAAGGAAAGGCCAACGCCGCAGGCACACAGACAAAACAGCAACCGCAGGCAAACCAACACGGCGCAGCAATCATCAGCGCCCTACTAGTAGTCGCGCTATCAGCGATATTAGTATCGGGCATGCTCTGGCGCCAGCAAGTCCAAATCCGAAGGATAGAAAACCAGCGCCTCCTATCCCAGGCGCAATGGGTCGCCCGCGGCGCGCTGGACTGGACGCGCCTGATCCTCCGCTCTGAGGGCGACACCTCAGCAGGCATCACCTACCTGGGCGGCCTATGGGGCGTCCCCATTGCCAAAACACGCCTATCGGATTTCCTCGGCCAGATCGGCGAAGTAAGAGCAGAACAAGGCCACGAAACCTACCTCTCAGGTTCAATCGAAGACGCCCAGTCGAAATTCAACCTCCGCAATCTGGTCTCGAGCCCAGCTCCCGGCGTCATGCAACTGGACACGGAACAGATCGGCGCCTATCAGCGCCTGCTCGTGTCCCTCGGCGTAAACAGCCAACTGGCGAAAGCCACCGCCGTGCAGGTTCGCACGAGTCTCGCTCAATCGGCGACACGTTTCCAGACAGTCACGTCCACCACGGGCTCGACGGCGACCCCGATCACCGCGGGCGGCGGCGCCACCGGCGGCAGCTTCACCGACAAACCCGGTATCGAAGACGGCGACGACAACGCGGCAGTCGCGCCGCTGCAAATGACCAGCGTCGATTCGCTGCTCGATATCCCCGGCTATACGCCGGAAATCGTCGCGCGCTTGCGGCCGTTCGTCACCGTGCTGCCGACGGTGTCGGCGGTCAACATGAATACGGCCTCCGCCGAAGTCATCGCGGCGATCGTGCCGGGAATGAGCCTGTCCGCCGCGCAAGCCTTTGTCGCGCGTCGGCAGACAGTGTTTTTCCATAACGTCAGCGATGTGCAACTCGCCTTGCGCGGTGCCGGCGTACAGTCGGTCTCGATCGACTCGAGTGAAATGGACGTCAACACGAACTACTTTCTGATCCACGGCCGTGTGCAGCACGAACGCGCGGAAGTGGACCGCACGACCCTCGTCTATCGCGACGCATTGACTCACACTACGCGTATCGTGCGGGTACAAGACCAACTATGAATAACGCCTTTCCCAGAGAGAGTGGCCTTTGAGCACGCTGATCGTTCTATTGCCGCCGCGTGATCCGGCGGTGCCATCGCAGGAATGGCAACTGCCGGAGCTGCCGTTCGTGCTGCTCGACAAGTCGGGCCGCACCCAGCGCGCGGGCCGCTCGGCGCTCGCGCTGTTGCCGCGCGCCTCGTCGACAGTGCTGATGGTCGCCGCCCGCGACCTGCTGATGATGCCCGCCAAGCTGCCGCCATTGCGCGGCCCGCGGCTGCGTCAGGCATTGCCGAATATCGTCGAGGATCAGTTGATCCAGGACCCGCAAACCTGTCACATCGCCGTCGACCCGCAACCGCTCACGGGCGGCCGGCAGTTGCTTGCGATCATCGACCGCGGCTGGTTCCGCTTCATCTGCGAGGCCTTTGCCGCAGCCGGGCATCGCAGCCTGCGCGCCGTACCGGTCACGCGCTGTCTGCCGCAAGCCGCCGCGCTAAACACACCCGCCGAAGTCGCGGAAATGGTCAACGCGGGCGAGCCAGTCATGGCGGGCCCCGCGACCCGGGCGACGGCCCCGCCCGGGGTGGCTCCGGGGGGGGCGCCCGGCGTCCCGCCGGCGGTGTCGGACGGAGCGGGCCGTGGCGCAGCCGTCATCCAGACCGCGCCCGCGTTACTGCTTGAAGGCGCGGTCGAAAGCGCGGTGGTCAACGGTGCGCCACGCGTCGAACTGGCTATCGCGCGCGGCGTGCAAGGCGAGGGGCTGGCGGTGCCGGCTAATGCCGTGAACGCGACGCTCAGCGCGCTCGCCGGCGCAGCGCCGGTCTCGCTGTACATGCTAACCGAGGTGTCCGGCAACGAGCCGAGTCTCGCCGCAACCAGTCCGGCGAAGCTTGCCGCCTACGTGCACGGGGCCAGCCCGTTGCCGTTCGAGCAACTCGCGCGCCGCGCGCTGGCGTGCCGCTTCGACCTGTGTCAGTTCGAATTTGCCTCGCAACCGTGGCGGCTCGACCGCGCGACGCTGCGGCGTCTGCGCCTGCCGGTCATGCTGGCGGTCGCCGCGCTGGTGATCGCGATTGTCGGCGCGAACGTGCAGTGGCTGATGCTCTCGCGTCAGCGCGACGCGATCAACACGCAGATGACCGAGCTGCTCCTCAACGCCTTCCCCAAGACGACGGTCGTGCTCGATGCGCCCGATCAGATGTCGCGCCAGTTGCAGCAGTTGCGGGTGGCGGCGGGTGAACTGTCGCCGGACGATTTCCTGTCGCTCGCCGATGGCCTCGCGCGTTCGTTGGCGCCGGTGCCGGTCAACGGCATCGCCGCGCTCGACTATCACGACCGGCGGCTCGACGTGACCTTCAAGCCCGAGGTGAAACTCGATGCCGATTTCGCCAAACGTCTCGCACGCAACGGCCTGACCGGCGCGATCGACAGCAACACCGGCAAGTGGACCATCAGGAACGGACAATGAAAGCCGAACTCGCCCAAAGCTGGGCTGGATTCTGGGACCAACGCACCGAGCGCGAAAAAACGCTGCTGGCGTGGGGTGGCGGAGTGCTGGCGGTGGTGATCGCGTGGTCGGTGCTGTGGGCGCCGGCGCAGGATGGCCGCGCGCATCTGCGTCAATCGTTGCCCACCTTGCAGCGTCAATTGGCGCAGATGACCGCGCAGGCTAATGAAGCGCGCCAGCTCTCCGCCGCGGCTCAGGGTGTCGCGCCGACGGGCGCTGCGCTGAAAGATGCGCTTACTGCCTCGCTCAGCGATCACGGCCTGGCCGCGACCCAGGTGCAGGTGATCGGTAACGCGGTGCAGATTCAGATGAAGAACGCGTCGTTCCCCGCATGGACGAGCTGGGTCGACGACGCGCGCAAGCAGTTCAAGGTGCAGGTCGCCGAGGCGCACGTGACGGCGCTCAAGGAAGACGGCCAGGTCGATCTGACGGCGTCGTTGCAGCCGTCTACCGCGAAATGACCGCGCCGTTACAGGATCTCGCATGACTCACTGGATGCGGCGCCTGCGCGTCGCGCTACCCTGGCTAGCGGTCGCGGTGCTGGCGAGCGCGGTTGTGATGCTCACGATGCTGCCGGCCGCCTGGATCACGCAGCAGTTCGCCAAACAGACCCGTGGCCACGTCAATCTCGTCGATCCGGCCGGCTCGCTGTGGCACGGCTCGGCCACGCTGATGCTTGCCGCCGGTTCCGACATGAGTGCTGCGACCCTGCTGCCGGGGCGGATCGAATGGCGCACGGCGTTCTGGCCGCTCTTCACCGGCCGCGTGCGGATGATCATGCGGCACAGCGAAGCGATGCCCGACCCGATCACCGTCGACGTCACCCCGCGCAGCGCCACCGTGACGCCGGGGGCGATGGCGGTGCCGGCTTCGCTGCTGAGCGGCCTCGGCGCGCCGTTCAATACGCTCGATCTGCAAGGCGACGTGCGCCTCGCATGGTCCGATTGGCGCAGCTTCAATCAGGAGGCGTTCGGCCAGATGACCGTGACCCTGAACGACGTCAGTTCGCGCGTCTCGCTGGTCAAGCCGCTGGGTTCTTATCGGCTGCTGTTCCAGGCGCAGGGTATGTCGTCCACGCTGGATCTGACGACCCTTAAGGGGCCGCTGATGCTGACTGGCAATGGTACGGTGTCGTCAGCCTCGACATCGTTTCACGGGACGGCGAGCGCCGCCCCGGAAGCGCGCGACAACCTCGCGGGACTGTTGAATCTGTTGGGGCGGCCAAGCGGACCGGATACGGTCGCGTTGACGTTCGTGCACTGAGGCGCGGGTTGTAAAAAAAGAGGCATGGCCGCATTGCGCGGCCATGCCTGTTTTGATTTGCTTTGGCGAGTCGTGCGCCTAGTCCTAGTCCCAGCTTTAGCTTCTGAAATTGCTGGAACCCGCATCAGTTGTAGGGTTCGGCAATTTTTTAGTAGTCCTATGTAGCCATGTAATTCACATTATCACCTTGATTTTTCGCTCATGCTTTGCTTTTATTCGTGTTCATGTACATCGAACACGTCCCCAACCGCAACTCGCCACCCGCAATCCTGCTGCGCGAGTCCTATCGTGACGGCAACAAGGTCAGGAAGCGCACCCTGGCCAACCTCTCGTCGCTGCCCGCCGAGGTGATCGAGGGCTTGAAGGTCCTGCTACGCGGCGGTGTCGCCGTATCCTCGGTCGATGATGCCTTCGTGATCGAGCGCAGCCTGCCGCACGGGCATGTGGCCGCGGTGCTCGGCGCGGCGCGCGCCTGCGGCGCCGAGCAGTGGTTCGCCACCGCACCCGCCGCGGTGCGCTCCGTGGTCATGGCGCTGCTGGTGGCGCGGGTGGTGTCGCCCGCCTCCAAGCTCGCCACCCATCGCATGTTGCGCGACGAGACCGCGACCCACTCGCTGTCGCGGCTGCTGGAGCTGGGGGAAGTCGACCTCGAGCAGGTCTATGCCGCCCTCGACTGGCTGGGAGAGGCTCAGGCGGGCATCGAGAAGCGCCTCGCCCGCCAGCATCTGGCCGGTAGTACGCTGGTGCTCTACGACCTCACTTCGACATGGGTGACCGGACGCTGCTGCGAGCTCGCGGCGCACGGCTACAGCCGCGATGGCAAGCGTGACGACCCGCAGATCGTGTTCGGGCTGGTCTGCACGTCTGAAGGCATCCCGGTGGCGGTCGAAGTCTTCGCCGGCAACACCGCCGATCCCGCGACCGTGGCATCTCAGGTGGAGAAGCTCAAAGACCGTTATGGGATCGACAAGCTCGCCTGGGTAGGCGACCGGGGCATGCTCACGCAGGCACGTATCGACACGGTGTTGCGCCCGGCCGGGCTGGACTGGGTGAGCAGCCTGCGCGCGCCGCAGATGGCCGCGCTCGCCCAGGAGAAGGGACCCTTCCAGCCGTCGCTGTTCGATGAGCGCAACCTGCTTGAGATGACGAGTGACGCGTTCCCCGGCGAGCGGCTCATCGTGTGTCGCAATCCGCTGTTGGCCGAGGAGCGCAGCCGCAAACGCGAGGCGCTGCTGCAGGCCACCGAAGCAGAGCTGATGAAGATAGCCGAAGCGACCTCGCGCGTGCGCAACCGGCTCAAGGGTACCGAAGCGATTGCCTTGCGCGTGGGCCGGGTCATCGATCACTTCAAGATGGCCAAGCACTTCGAGTTGAGCATCACCGACTCGAGCTTTAGCTGGGAGCGCAAGACGGTGCAGATCCAGCAGGAGGCCGCACTTGATGGTCTGTATGTGGTGCGTACGAGTCTGCCGGCAGCGGCTCTGTCAGCCGAGGCGGCCGTGACGGCCTACAAGGGCCTGGCAGTCGTGGAGCGGGCCTTCCGTTCGCTCAAGACGGTCGACCTGCAGGTGCGGCCCGTGTTCCATTGGAACGCCGGGCGCGTGCGCGCGCATGTCTTTCTGTGCATGCTCGCTTACTACGTCGAGTGGCACATGCGCGAGAAGTTAAAGCCGATGCTGTTTGACGATGAATATGTCGAACAGGCACGCGCTAGCCGCGCGTCGCCGGTGGCCAAGGCACGACGTTCGGACCAGGCGAAAGCCAAGGACGCCACCAGGCTTGGCGAGGACGGTTTGCCGGTCCATAGCTTCCGCACCTTGCTCGATGATCTGGCCACGCTCGCGTACAACGTCTGTCATACGCCACTCAATCCTGAGGCCAGGATCGTCATGATCACGCGGCCGACGCCCATTCAGGAAAAAGCCTTCCGCCTGCTGAACGTCAACCCTGCCTGTACCCAGTAAACATCCCGCCTTCGCACACATAAGAGTGCGAAATCAATAGCTTATGTTTCGGCATGGTCAAAGTTCGGCCTAGTTGCTCTGCGCCGGCTGCGACGTGGCTCCGCTTTGCGCCACCGGTGTCGCCGACGCTGCCGGCAGCGGCGCGGGCGCCGCCACACCGCCTGTTTCGCGGTTCATTTGCGACGCTTCCCACCCACCGCCGAGCGCCTTCACCAGACCCACCGACGACACCATCCGCTGCCCGGCGATGTTCTCAAGCTTCTGTTCAGCGAGGAAGGCGGTGGTCTGCGCGGTCAGCACGTTGACGTAGCCGACCGTGCCCGCCTTGTATTCGTTCGTGACGATGGCCAGCGCCTGACGCGCTGAATCCACCGCTTGCTGTTGCACGACGATTTCCTGTTCGAGAATGCGCTGCGAGGCGAGATTGTCCTCGACGTCCTGGAACGCCGCCAGAATCGTTTGACGATACGTCGCGACGTTCTGGTCGTAGGTAGCGCGCGCGGCTTCGGTCTTTGCCTCACGTAGGCCGGCGTCGAAGATCGTGGCGGCAAGTTGCGGGCCGAGCGTCCAGAATCGCGACGGCGCGGTCAGCAATTGCGAGAACACCGAGCTCTGGAAACCGCCGGTGGCCGACAGCGTCAGCGTCGGGAAGAACGCGGCGATCGCGACGCCGATCTGTTCGTTCGCCGCCGCGGCCTTGCGCTCGGCCGATGCGATATCCGGGCGCCGCTCGAGCAATGCCGACGGCATCTGCGCGGGAACGGCGGGCGGTGTGGCGGTGAGCGGCATTGGCGCAATCGAGAAAGTCGAGGCCGGTTCGCCGACGAGTACGGCGATCGCATGCTCGTCCAGCGCGCGCTGCACGCCATTGTCGATTGCGGCCGCTTGTGCCGATTGCAACTGCGTTTGCGCCTGAATCACGTCGGAACGTGCGGCGACGCCTGCCGCGTACTGGTTCTGCGTGAGCTGCAGCGAGCGCCCATAGGCCGCGACGGTGTCGTCGAGCAGCTTCTGGGTGGCGTCGAGCGAGCGCAGCGAGAAATAGGTTTGCGCGAGCGTGGCCTGGGCGGACAGCCGCGCATTCGCCAGATCGGCCGCGGCGCCCTGCTGGCCGGCCTTCTGCGCATTCACCGAACGCGTGACCGAGCCCCACAGATCCGGCTCCCAGCTTGCGTCGAGTTGCAGGTTAAAGCTGTTGCTGATGCCGGAGCGGCTCGAGGCGGTGGTCGAGGAGCCACTGGACGACGAGCCGGTGCCGGAGCGCGTGGCGCCTGCCGATGCACCGACGGTCGGGAAATACGCCGCGCGCGCCTCGCCGACCAGCGCACGTGCCTGGCGATAGGCGGCGGCAAATTGGGCGATGGTCTGGTTCGAAGCGTTCAGCTTGTCTTCGAGCGCGTTGAGTTGCGGGTCTTCGTAGATGGTCCACCAGTCGCCGCGGTCTTGCTGGTCGGCCGGCTGGGCGACTTTCCAGCCGGGCACGGCTTCCTTGTAGGAAGCGGGGATCTCAGCCGCGGGCCGCTTGTAGTCGGGGCCGACCACACAACCGGCCAGCAGGGTGGCGAAGGCCGCTGCTACCGCGATAGTCAGGGCGCGGGGCGCAAGCGTCCGCGCGCGCGAGATTCGATCAAACTGCATGCAATAGATTCCTTCTGGACGCCGCAGCGCGGCCGACGGCGGCACTGTCGACCGGGCGAGATCATGGCTCTACCAGAATGTTAGCGTAGGGGGCCGCAGGGGCGCGGGAAACTGAAAGGGTAATGCGGGGGCAGGCGGAGGTGTGTTACTTAGGGTGTCGGGATGGTTACGTGCTGTTACGGATCAGACGCGTGAGCGCCGATGCTCCACCCACGCAAGCGCCGCGACCCCCACCGATCCACCGGGCAGTACGAACAGGACGGCGAACAACGCCAGTTTCCACCAGCGATGCGGCCCTTGAAAGCTGCTTAGCGCGGAATCGGTCAGGGAGCGGCTCAAGCCGCCAAGGGTGTTTTTGAGGTACAGCATCGGGGAAATCCTTTTCGCACGGCGCCATTGCGGCGTGCAGACAAGCGGTCAGAACATGGTCTCGGGTGGCGCGGGTCGCGCGTAACTCGTTGCCTACAATAATATTGACTATGCAATCAAATTTCAAGATACTTTGCTTCGCGCGCAAGGGTAGTGTTGTTTTTGCGCCGTTCGCGCTACGCGAAATCCAGTTTGACTTGTCTGCCTAGGCAGCTAGAATTCGTTCTGCTTGGCGATGTTTTCGGATACACGATGACTGACGGCCCCTACAAAGCGGACGCGACTCACCTCGAATCGAGTCTTGGCTATTACCTGACGAAAGCGCGAAACGTGCTTGTCGAGCGGATGGACCGTGCGGTCAAACCGTTGGGACTCACCGCCCAGCAGATCGGCGTGATTCTGCTGTTGTCCGCGCAACGCGCGAGCACACCGTTCGAGTTGTCGCGCGTCATGTCATACGACAGCGGATCGATGACACGTCTGCTCGATCGCCTTGAAAAGAAAGGCTTTGTCGTGCGCACGCGCAGCGACGCCGACCGCCGGATGGTCAAGCTGGAGCTGACGCCGCAGGGCCACGAAGCCGCGCAGCAATTGCCCAGTCTGGGCGCCGCCGTGCTGAACGAGCAGTTGCGCGGATTTTCCGCCGCGGACCACGCTGCCCTGCTCGACCTGCTCGGCCGTTTCATCGCGAACGGCATCGGCGAGGGAGCAAGCGCCTGTTGCAGACTCGGACCGTCGCAGGAATCGGTGGAAGCATCGCCCGAAGAGTCGTCGTCAGATCACGGCGGGCAGTAACCAAGAGGCGTTTTTGAAAGCGCCATCGTTTGAAGATGTCTGTCTGGGCAGAGGGTGATCCGGCATGTAAGCGCGCCATTCGGAGGGTGCGATAAAGCTGCCGCGACAAGCTTTCCCAGTTGAGGAGAAACACACATGGCTGCTACGGCTCCCGCCGAAGCCCTACCTGCCGCCGAACCCGCTCAGCTCAAAGGCGGGGCGCTGGCGTTGCTCACCGTCGGTCTCGCGCTCGGCACGTTCATGGAAGTGCTCGATACATCGATCGCGAACGTTGCCGTGCCGACCATTTCCGGCAGCCTTGGCGTGGCGACCAGTCAGGGGACCTGGGTCATCTCATCGTATTCCGTGGCCTCGGCGATCGCGGTGCCGCTGACCGGCTGGCTTGCGCGGCGTGTCGGCGAGGTGAGGCTGTTCACGCTGTCCGTTCTGCTGTTCACGATCGCCTCGGCGCTGTGCGGCTTCGCGCACAACTTCGAGTCGCTGATCGCGTTCCGGCTTCTGCAAGGACTCGTCTCCGGGCCGATGGTGCCGCTCTCGCAGACGATTCTGATGCGCTCATACCCACCGGAAAAGCGCGGGCTCGCGCTCGGCCTCTGGGCGATGACCGTGATCTGCGCGCCAATTTTCGGGCCCGTGATGGGCGGCTATATCACCGACAACTACACGTGGCCGTGGATCTTCTATATCAACGTGCCGATCGGGTTGTTCTCGGCGGTGTGCGCGTTTCTGTTGCTGCGCGGCCGCGAGACCAAGGTCACCAAACAGCGTATCGATGCGATCGGCCTCGCGTTGCTCGTGATCGGCGTGTCGTGCCTGCAGATGGTGCTCGACCTGGGCAAGGATCGCGACTGGTTCAACTCGACGTTCATCATCACGCTGGCGATCATCGCGGTGGTGTCGATTGCGTTCCTGCTGGTGTGGGAGATGACGGATAAGGAACCTGTTGTCGATCTCTCGCTATTCAAGGATCGTAACTTCGCGCTCGGCGTGGTGATTATCTCGTTCGGGTTTATGGCGTTCTTCGGGTCGGTGGTGATTTTCCCGCTCTGGCTGCAGACGGTGATGGGGTACACCGCGGGGATTGCCGGTTTGGCGACGGCGCCGGTCGGCATTCTTGCGCTGTTTTTGTCGCCGATGATCGGCAAGAATATGCATCGGCTGAACCTGCGCGTGGTGGCGAGTTTTGCGTTCATCGTGTTTGCGTTCGTGTCGTTCTGGAACTCGACTTTTACGCTCGATGTGCCGTTCAATCATGTGATCTGGCCGCGGTTGGTGCAAGGGATTGGGGTTGCTTGCTTCTTTGTGCCAATGACTACGATTACGTTGTCTAGCGTGTCGGATGATCGGCTTGCTAGTGCTTCTGGTTTGTCGAACTTTTTTCGGACTTTGTCAGGGGCTATTGGGACGGCTGTCAGTACGACTTACTGGGAGAACGATACTATCCGCCATCATGCGATGTTGACCGATTCGGTTAATGTCTATGCGGCTAATACCAATGCTTATACCAATGCGTTGGCTGGGATTGGGCTTTCTGGTGATAGCGTTACCGCTCAGTTGAATCAGGTTGTCACCGCGCAGGCTTATATGATGGCCACTAATGATTTTTTTCGTATTTCTTGTGCGGGGTTTCTTGTGCTGGCTTTGCTGGTTTGGGTTACTAAGCCTAGGAAGGGGGTTGGGGCTTCTATGGGGCATTGAGGTGTTTTTTGCCTGTGCGGCGCTTGGTTGTCTGTGTGCCTATGGCGTTGGCCTTTCCTTGATTTGATATTGGTCTATTAGCGTCGCCCCTGTGCGGGGCAGGCACTTACTTTCTTTGCCGCCGCAAAGAAAGTAAGCAAAGAAAGCGGCTCACACCGCAAATTCTTAAGCGGGTCCCCTGGCTTGGAGGGGGCAGTGGAGCATCTGGAATCCGCGCCCTCGCACATTCGGCGTGAGTGACACAGCAGTCATTCTTCCGGCGGCGCTTCGCGCGCCGAAGCGTACTTCTTAAAACTACCCACCGCGTTTGTGCACGGTAGGTTACTCAATGTCACGCTCGCGTTTCATGCGTGAGCGCTTTCTCCTCGCCGACTGCGTTATCGTTTTCCCCTTCCTCACTGCGTTACCGCTTCCCCACCCGCTCCCGGGATCGATTGTCCCGACGCCTCCGGGTGCATCTCCGTCGGCGCTGGTCGCGATGGTTTCTCGCCGCTCTGCGGCGCGCCCGCCGCTGTGCCTCGTACGAATTGCTTGAAGTCGGCGCCCGCCTGCCATGGGTTCGGCGTGCAACCCATCGATCCATCACAATGCGCCGCGAAACCAATCGTTGCCGTGCCGTCCGGGTTCGGTGTGCGCGTAATCTCGTACGCGAGTGCCCGCTTGCCGCCGTCCGGGCCCGCAGTCTGGATCAACGTGGCAGTCGCGGATTCGATCTTGTACTTCGAATGGCCCGCTACCCATGTCTGCGCACGCTGCCACCAGACATCACACTCGGCTTTGGTCGAACACGTCAACGGCGTGGTCGCGATCTGCATGACGTCCGGATCGACCTGCCCCTGCGTCGAACATCCCGCCGCCGTCGCCAGACACACTACGACCAACAGACCTTTTTTCATCACGTTGAAGCCTCCCTCTTTGGAGCGGGTCATGTAAGTTGGACCGCATCCCCGGCAAGGTGTTTCATACGCATCAGCCAATCGTCAAAACGTTTGGGAATTTTGCCGGTATGGTCAGGCCTCCAGCATCGCTTTGCGCAGAGGTTACTGTGCGCAACAAAAAAAGCGGCCTCCAAGGCCGCTTCCTGCTTCACGAATGAAAATGCCGTTCAGTGTTAGCTGAACGGCATTAGCCCCCAGGGCCACTTTTTCCGGCGCTACCTACTTCGTCTTTAGACGCTAAACCGGTTCAGTGTGTACGCGCGGTATGCCGCGACAAACGCGTCGAATGAACCCACCTCTTCCCGTTCAAGTTTGGCCTGCTCTGCAAGCGATTGTGCAGCAAGGTCGGTGAATTCCTTGATCTGCGCGGCATCCAGCGGACGCGAGCGGAAATAGGCGGCGTGCGCTTCGCTTTGCTCGAGGCCAAATGCGAGGAAGCTCTGCTGCTTGTCGCGCATCGTCTGCAACACGCGCGCGGACGGCGTTAGCGATGCATCCGCCAATTTCGCGCGCTGAACCGCCACGGCGCGCGCGTGTGCGTCGCCACCGTGCAGTGCGTCAAGCGTTGCCGCGGCTGCGTCGATCTTGACAAGCAGTTCGTTCGCCCAATCCGCCATCGCGATCGGGCTGCCGTCGCGCGTCAGTTCGAGGCCCGGCTTGCGGCCTTCCATCGTCACGCGGCCGAAGTTCTGATTCGCCTCGGCATACGCGTCCGGCGGCAGCGGCGCGCTGTCGTCGAGCGCGCAGACCAGCAGGTAGGCATCGAGGAAGCGCGACGTCTCCAGCGAAATGCCGGTCGGCTCAAATGGATCGATGTCCATGCAACGCACTTCGACATACTGCACGCCACGCGCGGCCAACGCATGCAGCGGACGCTCGCCCGGATACGTGACGCGCTTCGGACGGATCGTCGAATAAAACTCGTTTTCGATTTGCAGCACGTTCGTGTTGATCTGTACCCACTCGCCGTCGCGCTGCGTGCCAATCGCCTCGTATGGAGGATACGGCTGGCTCACCGCCTTCGCGAGCGCGTCGAGGTAGCCCGGCAAGGTGTTGTAGTCGGCCTGCAGCGCGGCTTGCGCGGTGGTGTTCGAGTAGCCGAGGTCGCTCATGCGCAAGCTGGTCGCATACGGGCGATACAGCGTGTCGGCGTCGAAGGTTTCGAGCGTATGTTTGCGATCGCGGAGGAATCGGCGATCCAGCGCTGGCGACGCGCCGAACAGGTACATCAACAGCCAGTTGGTGCGGCGGAAATTGCGGATCAGCGCGAGGTAACGGTCGGACTGGTAATCGACGGCGTTTGCTGTGGATTGCTGGTCGGCATGCAACACCCGCCACACTTCTTCGTTCAGCGAATAGTTGTAGTGGATGCCCGCAATGCACTGCATCGTGCGGCCGTAACGGAGCGCCAGGCCAATGCGGTACACGTACTTCAGTTTGCCGATATTCGACGTGCCGTAATGCGCGATCGGAATGCCGTCGTCCGTTTCGGGCAGTAGGCCGGGCATCGAGTTGTTCCACATGATCTCGTCGCCGAGTTCGGCGTACACGAAACGATGCAGCGTATCGAGCTTCTCGAGCGTGATCGCGACGTCTTGCTCAGCCGGCGTAATCAGCTCGAGCAGCGCTTCGGAATAGTCGGTGGTGAGCGACGGATGCGTGAGCGCCGAACCGAGCGCGCGCGGATGCGGCGTCATGGCAAGCTTGCCGTCGTGCGTCACGCGCAGGCTTTCCCTTTCGATGCCGCGCAGGCCACGCATCAGCGCGTCGCGCTGCGGGCCTGAGGTCAGCACGGATAGGCGGTGCGATAACGCGTCGTTCGTGCGGGAAGGTGTCGTGTTTGGCATTGATGCGAGTCGGGCGTTGTCGGCCGCCATGTGCCGCCTCACTGCTTATGTGCAGCACTGCGCGGTTGACAACGTTCGGCGGAATTTTCGGGTAGCGGGCACTTTAACATCTCGCCACGACGCCTGCTTGAGGCCGCTTCGGCCGGCCCTCAGACCACACAACCTGGCCTGATTTCACGACGAAACGGCCTGCCCTGCGTCTTGCTACGCTACCCATCACGCACCCGACGCGCGATCCGCGGTTGTCCCCGACTGGCGTACGACCTCAGCCGCCGCGCGCGGCGCCTGCCCGATCCGCTACCTCGTTCCACAGATGCATGGCCGCATACGCGCGCCACGGCCGCCACGCGTCCGTGCGAGTGCGTTGCTGCGTGGGCCGCACGAGCGACGGGTCGCGCGCGCAGATCGACTGCATCAGCACGAGGTCCCATGCGGGCCAGGCGTCGGCGTCACGCCATGCGCGCATCGCCACGTACTCGACGGTCCACGGGCCGATGCCAGGCAGTGCGAGCAACGCGGCGCGCAGGCTGTCGGCATCGGCGACGCTGCTGTCGAGCGGGACGTCGCCTGAAGCGACCGCCTGCGCGAAGCCTTGCAGCGCCGCTACGCGTTTACCCGGCATGCCGATCTTTTCCAGATCCACAGCCGCGAGCGCGGCGGGCGTTGGAAAGCGCCATGCGGTGTTCTCATGCGGATGACCTTCGATGCGCTCGCCGGCACGCTGCACCAATCGCCCGATGATCGTGGTCGCCGCCTTCACGCTGACCTGCTGGCCGACGATGGCGCGCACTACCAGCTCGAAGCCCGACCACGCGCCCGGCACGCGCAAGCCGGGCGCGGCTTCGACCAACGGCGCGAGCCATGGGTCGGCGGCAAGTTCGTTGCCGATCTTCTTCGGGTCGGCGTGCAAGTCGAACATCCTCGCGATCGGCGCGGCGAGCGCGTCGGCATGACGGCTCGCCGGGCCTTCGATGTTCGCGACGATGCAGCGCTTGCGCGGATGCAGGCGCACGGTGAGCGTGCAGCTGTCGCCGGCCCAATCGATCGCGCGGCGATAGGCGCCGTCTTCGACCGCTTCGACGCCGGGCGTCGCGCGTCCGCCGAAGAAGCGCAGCAGGCGCGGCCAGTCGAAGGGTGGTTTGAACGGCAGTTCGAGTGTTGCGACGTCGTCAAGCGTACTCACGCGGCGTGGTCCAGGTTGGTGGTGGCAGCAATGGCCGCACGCTCGCGGCGATTGGGTTCATCGAGCGACACGCCGCCGGCGTGCTGCGCTTCGTTGTCGAGCAGTGCGGCCTTGCGCGGCAGGCCCCAGCGATACCCCGCCAGCGCCCCGCCCTTCTGCACGACGCGATGACATGGAATCGCCAACGCAACCGGATTCGTCGCGCACGCGCTCGCCACCGCGCGCACCGCCCGGGGTGAGCCGACCGCTTCCGCGATCTGGGAATAGCTGCGCGTCTCACCGTAGGGAATGCGCCGCAGCGCGTCCCATACACGTTGCCGGAACGCGGTGGCGGCAATATCCAAAGGCAGATCGAAGTCCTGACGCGTGCCGCGCAGATAGGCGTCGATCTGGGCGATGAACGGTGCGAGCCGCGCGGCGTCTTCGACCAGCTCGGCGTTGGCGAACTCGCCGCGCAGTTCGTCGGCGAGTATCGCGGCATCGTCGCCGAAACCGATCTTGCAGATGCCTTTGTCGGTTGTGGCGACCAGCACGAAGCCAAGCGAGGTTGGCGCGCTGGCGTAACGCACGGTGAGCCCCGCGCCTTTGCGGCGGAACGCGGATGGCGCCATGCCCAATTCCGCCGAGGCGCTGTCGTACATCCGTGACGGCGAGCCGAAGCCGGCGTCGAGCGTGGCGCGCGTCACGTCCGACCCGCTTTGCAGCGCATCGCGCAGCGCGGCGCCGCGCTGCGCGGCCTGATACTGACGCGGCGACACGCCCACCACGCGCTTGAACAGACGCTGCAAGTGGAACGGGCTGACGTGCACCGCGTCGCTCAATTGCGCGAGCGTGAGGCGTTGCTGCGGATCGGCATCCAGCGCGGCGCAAGCGCGATTGACGATCTCCAGCTCGCGCGGCAGGCCGCCGGGCTGGCAACGCTTGCAATCGCGATAGCCCGCGGCGCGCGCGGCGTTTGCGTCGGCGAAGAAAGCGACATTTTCGCGGCGCGGCTGGCGCGACGCGCATGACGGGCGGCAGAACACGCCCGTCGTTTTGACGGCGTAGAAGAACGCGCCGTCGGCCTGCGGCTCGCGGCGGGTGACGGCGTCCCAACGCTCGGCGTCGGTGCTCCAGTGGGTGGTGCCGACAGCGGTGTCGCTGCCGGTATCGGTACGTTCGGTACGGTCGGTGCGGTTCATGATGGTCCCGGAAAGGCGGTGTCGATGCTCACCAATGTAGGCCGCATGCCGACACACTACGCCCCGGTTCTTGCTCTGTCATTGCGCTTCCTCGTAGGCCTCGAGCCCCGCCAGGCGCTCGTTTCGCCTCAAACTGCGACAATTTGGCCCGATATCGGGTTTTCCCTTAAAAAGTTATTGCGTCGCATCAACCCCATGTGTATATTAGTACCTGTCTCCTCCATGTCTCCTCCTGATATGGATTCAGCCCGCTCCACATAGAGCGGGCTTTTTTTCGTCTGAACATTTCTGATCCGTCCCTCGCGGCCGGTTCATCGCCTGCTCTCGCTGCCCTCTCCTTTCTCCTACACTGGTGGCTGTTCATCCATTCTGCGAACCAGCCAAGGGGCGTTCGACATGAAAATCCACATTCGCGAGATCGATCACATCGTCATTCGGGCGTTGAACGTTCTGGAGATGACGCGTTTTTATTGTGAGGTGCTCGGGTGCAGCGTCGAGAAGGAGCAGGCCGATCTGGGTCTGACGCAATTGCGTGCGGGGCGCTCGCTGATCGACCTGTTAAAGGTCGGCGCGAAGCTCGATCACCCCGAAAACGGCGTGCCGGGTGCGGGGCGGAATATGGATCATGTGTGTTTGCGCGTTGAACCGTTCGACGCCGAGGCGCTCAAGGCGCATCTGGCCGAACACGGCGCGCGGCCTGGCGAGGCGGCTTTGCGCTATGGCGCGGATGGATTTGGGCAGTCGCTGTATCTGTTTGACCCGGAAGGTAATATGGTCGAGCTCAAAGGGCCGCCAGAAGCCGCGCGTGTGACGTCGCTGTAACAATCAAGCGCTATCAAGCGTTGGCAGGCGCCTTCAACACCGTCCACTCGATTTTCACCGCATCGGCGTCGGCGCTGCCGAGCCATGCTTCGCCGTCCTGCACTGTGCATTGCAAACGCATGGTCCGTTCGGCGAGCGAGCCGAGTGCGGCGGCGATGTCTTCGCCGAGCGTCCAGACTGTCACATTGCGCATGCGTTCGACCTTGCTGCGCACCCCTTGCCACCAGATGTCCGACGTACGGCCGCCATAGGCGATCACGATCACCTCGTTCGAGCGGCCGCTCGCCTTGGCGATGCGCCGTTCGTCCGGCTGGCCGACTTCGATCCAGGTTTCGATCGCGCCGGTGAGGTCCTTCTGCCAGAGGTCCGGTTCGTCGACGTCCGACAAACCTTTACAGAATTCGAGGCGTTCCTGCGCGAACAGCGCGAACGCGGCGACGCGGACCATCATCCGTTCGTCGGTTTCCGAGGGATGGCGGGCGATCGTCAGCGAATGATCGGCGTAGTAGTGCCGGTCCATGTTGGCGATCTGGAGTTCTGCCTTGTAAATCGTCGATTTGAGAGCCATGCCGTTACTAAACCAGGCGCTCGCTCCACCGGAGCGAACAGAAAAAGAATCGTCGACGGCGCGTTGCCGTTTTCGGTGATTGGTGTACATCGCGTGTTCCTCCCGAGCCGAAACGCCGGCTGCTATTGCAACTATCGCAATGGGAGAAGCATTTATCGCGCCACTGCCGGCTCGAAAGCGGTGCCGTAGACCTCGCCTGCGGCTTCCCGTAAGGCTTTGAGCACGACGGAGGCCGCTGGCGAAAGCAGGTGCGACTGGCGCGTGATGATACCGAATGTATCCATTCTGCACGGTAAATCGATCGGTACCTGCTTGAGAACACCGTACTGTTGGTACTGGCGCGCCACTTCATCAGGTAAAACCGCCAACATGTCGCTTTGGAGCAATAAACTCGAAATCGCCAGAAAATTGTTGGTATTGACTACGTTTTGGGGCGGATTCAGTCCGATCTGCGAAAACATCAGGTCAAAGCGATGGCGCAAAACGCTGCCGGGCGGGTGCAAAACCCAGCTCGCGTTGACGATTCCCCGCAGTGTCAAACCTGTTTCATTTTCGAGAGGATGGCCGGGACGCGCCACCACGCACAGCGGCTCGTCGGCGAGCGGTTCGTAGCGGATGTCGGCCTTGAACTGGTTTTGCCGCTCCAATACCCGGCCGATCATGATGTCCAGTTCGCCTTCGGCGAGCTTCGGCAGCATCACGTCTGACGTTTCCACCTCCGCCCAGATTTGCATCTGGGGATAGCGTTCTTTCACGCTGGCGATGGCGCGCGGCACCATTGTCGCGGCAGCCGCGGCGATCACGCCGATGCGCACCTGGCCGGCCAGACCGGCGCGCAGTGCTGAGATTTCGTCATGCGCGTGGCTGAGATTCGAGAGCACCATGCGCGCGTGACGGATCATCACTTCGCCGTACAGGGTGGCGCGCATGCCGTGCGGTGTGCGGTCGAACAGACTCACTTCCAGCATGTCCTCCAGCTCTTTCAGGAGCCGCGACGCGGCAGGCTGGGTCATGCCGAGCACGTCGGCTGCACGCCGGACGTTGCCCTCCTCCTCCATTGCCGCGAGCAGCTGCAACTGTCGCGTCTTGAGCCGCGCTCGCACGAACCAGTTCGAGTAGCTACGCGTCATGGCCTGTCTCCCTATGCGGCTTGAAGCCGTCTGCTCGACGATTTGCCGTCGTGAAGTCTCCATGATGCCATATCGAAATTGATATCGGAATGGCCTAAAAATGGATTGGAAAGTTATTGGGGCGGCTCATACCATTCGTGGACTTTGTGACCACTCACCCCAACGCTCATCCACGCGCCGGCTGACGCCGCCGTGAATCCCCGTGCTGCAAATATACGAAATCAACGCAGCCTTTAAACCTCAGGAGACAGATATGACCAGCAAGCTTCGCCGTTTGACGCTATCCGCGATCGCCGCCGCGGCGCTCGCCGCACCCTTTGCCGCGCAATTCTCCGCGCACGCCGATCAGCCGCTCAAAGTCGGCTTCCTCGTGAAGATGCCGGAACAGGCCTGGTTCATCAACGAACAGAAAGCCGCCACCGCGCTCGGCCAGAAGGACGGCTTCTCGGTGGTCAACATCGGCACGCCGGACGGTGAAAAGGTGCTGGCCGCGATCGATAACCTCGGCGCACAAGGCGCCAAAGGCTTCGTGATCTGCGCGCCCGACGTGCGGCTCGGACCGGCGATAGAGGCGCGTGCGAAGCGCTACAACATGAAGTTCGTCACCGTCGACGATCAACTGGTCGATTCCACCGGCAAGCCGCTGCCGAACGTGCCGCATCTGGGCATGTCCGCGTTCAAGATCGGCAATCAGGTCGGTACCGCGATCTCTGAAGAGATGAAGCGCCGCGGCTGGAAGCCGGAAGAAGTCGGCGCGCTGCGCATCACGAACTACGAATTGCCGACCGCCAAACTGCGCACCGACGGCGCAACGGAATCGCTGTTGGCCGGCGGCTTCAAGAAGGAAAACATCTTCGACGCTCCGCAAAAGACCACCGATGACGAAGGCGGTTTCAACGCATCGTCGCCGGTGCTCGCGCAGCATCCGAACATCAAGAAGTGGGTGATCTTCGCGCTCAACGAGGAAAGCGTTCTGGGCGGCGTTCGCGCGACCGAGCAACTGCACATTCCGGCGGCCGATGTGATCGGCGTAGGCATCAACGGTGCGGGCGAAGCGTTTGCCGAGTTCCAGAAGAAGGAACCGACGGGCTTCTACGGCACGATCGCCGTGAGCTCGACGATGCACGGCAAGGAGAGCACGGAGAACCTCGTCGAGTGGATCAAGGACGGCAAGCAGCCGCCTGCCGACACGCAAACCACCGGCAAGCTGATGGTGCGCGGCAACTGGCAGGACGTGCGTAAAGAGCTCGGAATTTAAGCGGTATTCGAGTTTGCACGCTGCGGGCCATTTTTCATGTTGACGTTCACGCTCACGCCAACGCGAGATCGGCCCGCACAGGTTGTCCACCCGCTAGAGGCTTTCGATGACGGTTTCCCACACTGGCGAAACAGGCCAAGCGGCGCTGCCCGCGCAAGCGCCCTCGCCTACGCTTACGTCGACTGATCCGTATCTACAACTCGACGGTATCACCGTGCGTTTTCCCGGCGTACTCGCGCTCGACCAGGTGTCGCTCGACGTGCGGCGCGGCGAAGTACACGGTTTGATGGGCGAAAACGGCGCTGGCAAATCGACGCTGCTCAAAGTGCTGTCCGGCGTGAATCAGCCGGCGGCGGGCACCTTGTCGCTCGATGGCGTCGAACAACAGTTCGTCACCACCAAGGCGGCCATCGCGGCGGGCGTCGCAATCATCTATCAGGAACTGCATCTGGTGCCCGAGCTGACGGTTGCAGAAAACCTGATGCTTGGCACCCTACCCAATCGCTTCGGCGTGCTTGATGAAAAGGCGCTGCTTGCACGTGCGGCGCGCGAGTTGGAAAGACTCGGCGAAAAAATCGACCCCGCGCAGCAGGTGAAAAATCTCTCGATCGGTCAGCGGCAGATGATCGAAATCGGCAAGGCGCTGATGCGCGATGCGCGAGTGATTGCGTTCGACGAACCGACCAGCTCGTTGTCGTCGCGCGAAACCACGCAGCTGTTTCGGATCATTCGCGCGTTGAAGGCCGAGGGCCGCGCGATCATCTACGTCACGCATAGGATGGATGAAGTCTACGAACTGTGCGACCGCGTGACGGTGTTTCGCGATGGCCGCCGCATCGATACGTTCGAAGCCGGCGACGGACTCGATCGCGATCGCCTGATCAGTTGCATGGTGGGCCGTTCGATTGCCGACGTGTACGGCTACCGCACACGCGAACTGGGTGGCCTGCAACTCGAAGTCAGGGAGCTGATGGGACGCGGTTTGCGCGAACCGGCTTCTTTTACCGCACGTAAAGGTGAAATCGTCGGCTTCTTCGGTCTGGTGGGCGCAGGCCGTTCGGAGCTGATGAAACTGATTTACGGCGCCGTCAAACCGAGCGCCGGCGAGATCGCGCTCAAGGGAAAACGCGTGCGCTTCACCACGCCGCGCGATGCCGTGCGTGCAGGCGTCGCACTGTGTCCGGAAGATCGCAAGCAGGAAGGCATCGTCTCGATTGCTTCGGTGTCGGACAACCTCAATATCAGTTGCCGCCGCCACTTTAGCCGCTTCAACGTGCTCAACGGCCGCAAGGAAGCGCAGACCGCCAAAGAGTTCATCGGCAAGCTCTCGATCAAAACGCGTAACGGCGAAACGCCGATCGGCACGCTCTCCGGCGGCAATCAACAAAAGGTGATTTTGTCGCGCTGGCTCGCCGAAGACATCGACGTGTTCCTCATGGACGAACCCACGCGTGGCATCGACGTCGGCGCGCGCAGCGAGATTTACGGCTTGCTCTATGGGCTCGCTGAAGCGGGCCGCACGGTCATCGTCGTGTCGAGCGATCTGGCCGAAGTGATCGGCGTGGCGGATCGCGTGATCGTGATGAAGGAAGGTTGCATCGTCGGCAATCTGCCGAAGGCACAGGCCACGCCCGATGCGCTGATCAAGCTCGCGCTGCCTCGCTAGGAACGCCGCACTCATCAGGCAACGGAAGGCAACCGAAGGCAACTGAATCGCGCCATTGAAAACGGAATAGACATCATGCACACACCCTCAACCGACTCCCCTACGCCAGCCGTCGCTTCCGCGGGCCTCGGCGCGCGCGCCGCACGCATCTGGGACCTGATCAACAAATCCGGCATCGTGATGGTGTTCGTCATCCTGTTCGCGGTTTTGTCGTTCACCGTGCCGGATTTCCTAAGCTCGCGAAACATCCAGGGCCTGCTACTCTCCGTCACGCTGATTGGTTCGATATCCGTAACAATGATGTTCGTGCTCGCGCTGGGCGAGGTGGACTTGTCGGTGGCGTCGATCGTCGCGTTCGCGGGCGTGGTTGCGTCCACCTTGATCACCGCGACGCATAGCGTGATGCTTGGCATCGCCGCCGGCGTGCTCGCGGGTGGCGCGGTCGGATTGGTCAACGGCGTGCTGGTCGCGCGCTACAAGATAAATTCGCTGATCGTCACGCTCGCGATGATGGAAGTCGTGCGCGGCCTCGCCTACATCACCTCGAACGGCGACGCGGTGATGATTTCGGAGGAGCGTTTCTTCGACCTCGGCGGCGGCGCGTTCCTCGGTATTTCCTATCCGATCTGGAGCAACATCGTCGGTTTCGTACTGTTCGGTTTTCTGCTGAAGAAAACCGTGTTCGGCAAGAACGTGCTGGCCGTCGGCGGCAATAGCGAGGCCGCTTTGCTCGCGGGCTTGCCGGTCACCCGAATCAAGATCACAGTGTTCGTATTGCAGGGCCTCGTAACGGGCTTTGCAGGCGTGATGCTGGCGTCGCGCATGAGTCTCGGCGACCCGAAAACGTCGGTCGGTCTCGAACTCGGCGTGATCTCCGCATGCGTGCTCGGCGGCGTCTCGCTGACGGGCGGCGTCGCGACGATTTCCGGTGTGCTGGTCGGTGTACTGATCATGGGCTCGGTGCAGGACGCAATGAGCCTGATGAATGTGCCGACCTTCTACCAATACCTGATTCGCGGCGGGATTCTGCTGCTTGCGGTGCTGTTCGATCAGTACCGCCGCAGCAAACGCGTGCACTGATGCTGACGCGCGCCCCGGGCTAGGCGCCCCCTCTACATGCTTGCCAACAGGAGATTTCATGGCTGATTCGAACCAGACTAAAAAGCCGCTGCGCAGCCAGGCGTGGTTTGGCCTTAAAGATCGCGACGGTTTTCTGCATCGCTCGTGGATGAAAAACCAGGGCATTCCACACGACGAATTCGACGGACGTCCAGTGATCGGCATCTGCAATACGTGGTCCGAACTGACGCCGTGCAACGCACATTTTCGCGAGCTTGCTGAATACGTTAAAAAAGGCGTGCACGAAGCGGGCGGCTTGCCGCTCGAATTTCCGGTGATGTCGCTCGGCGAGACCAATTTGAGGCCTACGGCGATGCTGTTTCGCAACCTCGCCTCGATGGACGTCGAGGAGTCGATTCGCGGCAATCCGATGGACGGCGTGATTCTGCTGGTCGGCTGCGATAAGACTACGCCCGCACTGCTGATGGGCGCGGCGTCATGCAATCTGCCGGCACTGGCTGTGTCGGGCGGCCCGATGCTCAACGGACGGTTCCGTGGCAAGAACATCGGCTCCGGAACGGGTGTCTGGCAGATGTCCGAGGAAGTGCGCGCCGGTACGATGACGCAGGAAGAATTCACCGAAGCCGAGTCGTGCATGAACCGCTCGCGCGGCCACTGCATGACGATGGGCACGGCGTCGACGATGGCCTCGATGGTCGAGTCGCTCGGCATGGGCTTGCCGCACAACGCGGCGATTCCTGCGGTCGATGCACGCCGGCAAGTGCTCGCGCATCTGGCGGGCCGGCGCATCGTCGATATGGTCCGCGAGGATCTGACGATGGACAAGATCCTCACGCGCGAGGCGTTCGAAAACGCGATCCGCACCAATGCGGCGATTGGCGGCTCGACTAATGCGGTCGTGCATCTGATCGCGCTGGCCAAGCGCATTGGCGTGGAGCTTTCGCTGGAAGACTGGGAGCTCGGCTCGAACGTGCCGTGCCTGGTGAATCTGCAACCGTCAGGCGAATACCTGATGGAAGACTTTTACTACGCGGGCGGCTTGCCCGCAGTGCTCAAGCAACTCGGCGAACAAGGCTTGCTGCATCGCGAAGCGCTGACGGTGAACGGCAAGACGATCTGGGACAACGTGCGCAATGCGCCGAATCACGATCAGAAGGTCATCACGACGTTCGCCGAGCCGTTCAAGCCGAAGGCCGGCATTGCGGTGCTCAAGGGCAACCTGGCGCCGAACGGCGCCGTGATCAAGCCGTCGGCAGCGACGCCGCAGCTGCTGAAGCATCGCGGCCGCGCGGTGGTATTCGAGAACATCGAGGAATTGCACGCGAAGATCGACGACGAATCGCTCGACATCGACGAGCACTGCATCATGGTGCTCAAGGGTGCGGGGCCGAAGGGTTATCCGGGCTTTGCGGAAGTGGGCAACATGCCGCTGCCGAAGAAGGTGCTGCAAAAAGGCATCACGGACATGGTGCGTATTTCCGATGGCCGCATGAGCGGCACGGCGTATGGCTCGGTGGTGTTGCACGTGTCGCCTGAAGCGGCCGCAGGCGGGCCGCTCGCGTTCGTGCAAACCGGCGACATGATCGAACTTGATGTCGAAGCGCGCCGCCTGCATCTGGACGTTACCGACGAAGAACTCGCGCGTCGCCGCGCCGCGTGGCAGCCGCCTGCACCACCCACGCGCGGTTACTACAAGCTCTACGTCGAACACGTGCTGCAAGCGGACCAGGGCGCGGATCTGGACTTCCTTGTTGGATCGAGCGGCGCGCCCGTGCCGCGCGACTCGCATTGATCGCCGTTTGAACGGCTGGACGTTTCTCCCTGCGCTTTGCGAGAAGGCGTATTGCCGATGCGGACCGAAAGTCCGCATCGGCTTTTTTTATCGGCTTCACGTCATGGAAAAAGCGAGCGGAAATAAAAACGGCCGGGCGCGTCACGCCCAGCCGTTTTATAACTCGCAGGTTCCCAGCCCCTCGCTTTTAAAGTCAGAGGGGTTACAGCGTAAATGAAAACACCGTCAAACCCCGGCGTTTCGCCGGAGCGTTGGCGTTCAGCTTATTGTTTGATGAATCGATCGTTTGCCCAGAGGCCTTGCGTATCGCTATTGGCGGCATTCACGAATTCGACATCGTGGCCGACTACGCGCACCACGCGGAAACTCGAGTTCTCCGGCGCGGAAACGCACTGATATCCCGAGAAGAATTCCTGCATCTTTTGCTGTTCACCGGCTCGCGCATGCTGATCGGCGGCGTCGAGTTTATCCTTCGACAGGCAACCATAAGCGTTGGCCTTGAACTGGATGGTTTGCTGCGGCTTGACCATGACGTCTTGCGCCTGGACAGAAGCGGCAGCCAATCCCGCAATGGCGAAAACAACGGCGATTCGCATTTTCATATTTTCCTCCGGTGCGGGTGAATACTCAGGTTAGCTATGTATTTAACTTTAACGTCGAACCCGCACCTTGCACTTTAGGAGAACGCGAGAGAACGACAAGCACATCTTGTGTGCGGTCGCAACAGCGGCGAATTGTCGCACCACCTGTCGCACCCGCTTAAACCTTGAGCAGCAGCTTAAACAGGGCGGATTGAAACGGATAACTAAAAGACGGGCAGGGCGCGCCGCTTTAACCAGTAAAGCTTTGCGGTGCGTATACGCGTAAACGAGGGGCACCAATTAAGTGAATTAATACAATTAGCGGGTGTATTTGGTGCATTGCACACAAAGTCATTCAACCGACTAATCAAAAATCACGAAATAACGGTGTGTTTGCAGAAGATAAATGATGCCAGCTGTGCCAGATGTGCCAGGTGACGCAGCGTGGCACACCTGGGCGACGTAGGTTGAGGTCACTCGCCGCGCTGATTGCCCTTGAAGAACTCGGACTGGAACATGCACATGCGCAACGCATTGTGATAGCGGCCATTACCGAAAAACTCCTCGATCAGCTCGGCCTCGTGCCGGAAACCGCACTTTTCATAGATGTGGATGGCAGCGGTATTCGACTTGTCGACGATCAGGTAGACCTTGCGCAGGTTCAGGACCGAAAACGCGTAGTTGATCGCGAGCTGCGTGGCGACGGTGGCGTAGCCGCGGCCTTGCGCATCCGGTGCGATGATGATCTGGAACTCGCCGCGCCGGTGGATATAGTCCAGCTCGATCAACTCGACGACGCCCACGGTCTGGCCGGCATTGTCGATCGCCACAAAGCGGCGCTCGCGCAGATCGTGCACGTGCTGGTCGTACAACTGGGTCAGTTCGGAGAACGTTTCATACGGCTCTTCGAACCAGTAACGCATGATCTTTGCGTTGTTGTTCACTTCGTGGACGAAGCGCAGATCGGTGCGCTCGAGCGGACGCAGGGTCAGTTCGCTGCTGCGTTCGCTGTTGTGTTCGATATTCATTGGATTCCCCCAAAAATTATTGGTTTGAGTGCGCAAGCTCAGTGTGAGAGCCGGGGCTCGCGTTTCCTATTAGTCCGGGCTCAGCGCGAGGAGTTCTTGCAATACCTGACGCCGGCGCAGGGCGTTCTTGCAAAGCGTTAGGGGCCGCGCGGGTTCGGCAAGGGTGGGGCGTCGCGTTGTCGCAGGCCGCTTATCGCAAATTTGTGAGGGGCTCGGCACTGTGTGGGCACATGCGGTGCTCTACAATGAATTCATGCTCTTGCGATGGAGGCTACCGTGATCGAGCACTTGATACTAGGCGCCTTTCTGGTCATCCCGCTTCTTATCGTCGCGTTTCTTTTCTCTGACGAATTGTGGCAAGAACATCGGCATCTGCATGAGATGGATTCCTTGCCCGCGAAACCCCGTCGTATCGACTGGCGACATCCACTGCGCCGCTCGCGGCATCGGGTTTGAGTAGGCGTGGGTCAATCGCGTGGATCGTCGCGCTGCAAACGTTGCTGCGAGGCGAGGGCAGTTCGCGAATTGGATCTGCAAAAAAACCCGCAAATAAAAAAGCCTGCCGTTTCGGGCAGGCTAAAAAGAGATCCACACTCAATGCCTTGCGGGTACAAGGCAGACGCCAGTCTAGCCGTACAGCGCGTACGGCTGGTTTCACCGGCCTTTACACATATTACGGGGCGTGACTAGTGGCGCCACGCCCGGTATCCGCAGTGTCCGCAGTGTCAGTAAGCGCGCCAATGATCGCGAATGCGCTTGGCCAGCGCTTCGAGCGTGGCCGCATCGGCGACTTCGCGCGCATGCATGCGCAGCGGCTGTCCTTCCCAGCGCGGGATCACGTGAAAATGCACGTGCGGCACCGTTTGTCCCGCCGCAGCGCCGTTGAACTGTCCGATGAACACACCGTCGGGGCGCAAGGCCGCGCGAACGGCGATGGCGAGCTTCTGCGCCATGCGCATGCAGGCCACCGTGGATTCGTCCGACAAATCGAAAATCTCAACCGCCGCTTCCTTCGGCACGACCAGCATGTGACCGTCGGCTTGCGGCATCAGGTCCATGAAGGCCAGCGCGGCGTCGCTTTCCGCCACTTTGATGCAGGGTAGTTCGCCGCGCAGAATCTTCGCGAAGGGATTGCTGTCGTCGTAGTTCATCACGCGTCCTCTAGGTTGCCGTACGGTGCAAGGTGGAGATGCTGTCGGCGATATTGTCCACTACCTCTGTTACAACGCACAGTTACAACGCGCGCGCTGCGCGTTTGATCGCTTGCGGCGGCTTCGTAACGCCTGATATTCGCCTAGCGCCAATCGGTTGAAATGTCGTCGGGATCGACCAGCGTCAGTCCCGACGACGGCAGCGGCAGAGCCGTTTTGTAACGCACCTGCTTGAGCGCAAAGCTCGAACGGATGTTGGAGATGCCTGGAATTTTCGTCAGATGATCGACGATGAAGCGCTCCAGCGTCTGCATATCCGGCATCACCACGCGCAGCAAATAGTCGGCGTCGCCCGTCATCAGATAGCACTCCATCACTTCGGGGCGCTCCGAAATCGCCTGCTCGAAGCGAGTCAGCGCATCTTCCACCTGCTTTTCCAGACTCACCTGAATGAACACGTTGATGCGCAACCCGAGCGGCTCCGGATTCAGCAGCGTGACCTGCTGCTTGAACAGGCCGAGCTTTTCGAGCGCGCGCACGCGGTTGAAACAGGGCGTGGGCGACAGATTCACCGCGCGGGCCAGATCCGCATTGGTGATGCGCGCGTTCTGCTGCAACTGGCTCAGGATGCCGATGTCGATGCGGTCGAGTCGTCTGGGTGGCGTGGCCATAGATGAAATATTCCGTGACAGGGGCGAAATTCGGAATAAATAGCCTATCGCAGCGCGGGATCGCAAGCAAATGAGAGCCTCATTTTGCGAGCACGTGGTTACCATTGACTCACTCGATCTTGAACCGAACGCGTCGATGCGGGAGTAGTGCCATGACGGATTTGTCCAGCGGTAGTGAGCAGTTGCGCTCTGTGAACGCGCAGCGTGGCGAAAGCGCGGAGCAGGCGGACACCGACCCGCAGGAAACCGCAGAATGGCTGGAGGCGCTCGATGCGGTAGTCGCGCATGTCGGCCGTGATCGCGCGCAGTTTCTGTTCGACAAGCTCGCGGGGCATGCGCTGTCGCTGGGTGTGGAATCGGCGCGGACCAACGTCACGCCATATCAGAACACGATCCCGGTCGAGCAACAGCCGCGCTATCCAGGCAATCTCGAACTCGAAGAACGCCTGGCCGGCGCGCTCCGCTGGAATGCGCTGGCGATGGTGGTGCGCGCGAACCAGGCGTACGGCGAACTCGGCGGCCATATCGCGAGCTATGCGTCGGCGGCGGATCTGTTCGAAGTCGGCTTCAATCACTTCTTTCGCGCCGCGGCGCCGGGCGGAGAGGAGGGCACGGGCGACCTCGTGTACTTCCAGCCGCATTCGTCGCCAGGTGTGTACGCGCGGGCTTACCTCGAAGGCTTTCTCTCGGAACAGCATCTGCAGCACTACCGTCGTGAGATCGGCGGGCCGGGGCTGTGCTCGTATCCGCATCCGTGGTTGATGCCGGACTTCTGGCAATTCCCCACCGGCTCGATGGGCATCGGCCCGATCAACGCGATTTATCAAGCACGCTTCATGCGCTATCTCGCCAACCGCGGCCTCGCGCAGACCGATGGCCGCAAGGTGTGGGGTTTCTTCGGCGACGGCGAGATGGACGAGCCGGAGTCGACCGGTGCGCTGTCTTTGGCTGCGCGCGAGGGACTCGATAACCTCGTGTTCGTGATCAATTGCAACCTGCAGCGGCTGGACGGGCCGGTTCGCAGCAATGGCCGCATCATCGACGAACTCGAAGCGCATTTCATCGGGGCCGGCTGGAACGTGATCAAGGTGGTGTGGGGCTCGGATTGGGACGCGCTGTTCTCACGCGACCGCACCGGCGCGTTGCTGCGCGCGTTCGCACACACGGTCGACGGCCAGTTCCAGACCTTCTCGGCCAACGACGGCGCGTACAACCGCGAGCGTTTCTTCGGCCAGAACCCGGAGCTTGCCTCGCTCGCCGCGCAGTTGAGCGACGACGACATCGACCGTCTGCGCCGTGGCGGTCACGACGTGCGCAAGCTGCATGCAGCGTATGCGAAGGCGCTCGCGCATCGCGGCCAGCCGACGGTGATTCTTGCGAAGACGATGAAGGGCTTCGGCATGGGCACCTCCGGCCAGGGCCGCATGACCACACATCAGCAAAAGAAACTCGGCTTCGACGACCTCAAGGCGTTTCGCGACCGCTTCCGCCTGCCGCTCACGGATGAGGACGTCGAACAGGTGAAGATTTACAAGCCAGCGGACGACAGCCCGGAGATGCAATACCTGCATGCTCGCCGGGCTGCCTTGGGAGGCTATCTGCCCAGAAGGCGGAGAGTGGCATCGACGGGGCTGATCGTCCCGCCGATGTCCTCCTGGGGGCAATTCGCGCTGGACTCGAATGGCCGCGAAATGTCCACGACGATGGCGCTCGTGCGCATGCTGACCGCGCTGCTCAAGGACAGTGAAGTGGGGCCGCGTGTCGTGCCGATCGTTGCCGATGAAGCGCGCACCTTCGGCATGGCGAACATGTTCCGTCAGGTCGGCATCTATTCGCCGCTCGGGCAGTTGTATGAGCCGGAAGACCTCGGCTCGATGCTGTATTACCGCGAGGACACCAAAGGGCAGATTCTCGAAGAGGGGATTTCGGAAGCAGGCGCGGTGTCGTCGTGGATTGCGGCAGCGACCTCGTACAGCGTGCATAACCTGCCGATGCTGCCGTTCTACATCTACTACTCGATGTTCGGCTTCCAGCGGATCGGCGATTTGATCTGGGCGGCTGCGGATCAGCGCGCGAGAGGTTTTCTGATCGGCGCGACGTCGGGCAAGACGACGCTCGGCGGAGAAGGGCTGCAGCATCAGGACGGCACGAGTCATCTGGCCGCATCGACGATTCCGAACTGCCGCGCGTACGATCCTGCGTTCGCCTATGAGGTTGCCGCGATCGTCGACGAGGGCATGCGCGAGATGGTTGACGAACAGCGCGACGTGTTCTATTACGTCACGGTGATGAACGAGAACTACGCGCAGCCTTCGGTGCCGGGTGGAGAATTGAAGACGCTGCGTGAGGGCATTCTTAAGGGTATCTATCCGCTTGGCGGGGAAGCGCAGGCGGCACCTTCAGCAGTTTCAGCGCAGGTGCAGTTGCTCGGCGCGGGCGCGATCCTCGGTGAAGTCATCGCCGCGCAGCAATTGCTCAAGGACGACTGGCAAATCGAGGCCGCGGTGTGGAGCGTGACCAGCTTCACCGAGTTGCAGCGTGACGGGATGACGTCGGAGAGAAAGGAACGTCTTGGCGAGGCGACAGATGCACCGTACGTCACGAAAGCGCTCGCAGCATCGCGCGGCCCGATCATCGCCGCGACCGACTACGTCCGCGCGGTGCCCGAATTGATCCGCGCCTACGTGCCGCGCCGCTATGTGACGCTCGGCACTGACGGCTTCGGTCGCAGCGACACGCGCCAGGCGCTGCGCGAGTTCTTCGAAGTGGACCGCAAAGCGATTGTGATCGCGGCATTGAAGGCGCTGGTGGACGAGGGTGCTATCGATGCAAACGTGCTCGCCCAAGCGCGTAGCAAGTATCGCGGCGATGCACCCGTAGGCGCAGCTTCGTGGCAATGCTGATCAGCCGCTCACCGCCACCTGATTCTTCCCATCCCGCTTCGCCCGATACAGTCCGACATCGGCGGCTTCGATCAGCGTCGTCACCGGTTCGGTTGCGGACGGCACGATCATCGCCGCGCCGATGCTGATCGTCACGACACCGCTCGCCGAACCTGCATGCGGAATGGCGAGCCCTTCGATTGCAATGCGGATCTTTTCAGCGAGCAAGCGCAGTCCACCCGACGACGCGCCCGGCAATACCACCGCAAACTCTTCACCGCCGAACCGTGCCGCGAGATCGGGCGAGCGTCCTAGGCACGACTCGATGGTGTGCGCGACGCGTTTCAGCACTTCGTCGCCGGCGACGTGTCCATAGGTGTCGTTGTAGGCCTTGAAGTTATCCACATCGATCATTAGAAAGCCGAGGCCGGTCTTATCACGTGTGCCGCGACGCCATTCGGCGGCCAGGTACTGATCGAGGTAACGGCGATTCGATAAACCCGTCAAACCGTCCGAATGCGTGAGCCGCTGCAGTTCCAGATTGGTCGCGAGCAACTGCTGTTGCGACTGGCGCAGGGCCTGATAGGCCTCGTCGCGCTGCAGCAGGTTCAGATACGAGCGCGAGTGATAGCGAATCCGCGCGATCAGCTCGATGCGATCCGGCAGCTTCACGAGGTAGTCGTTGGCGCCCGCAGCGAAGGCCGCGCTCTTCACCAGCGGCTCTTCCTTGGTCGACAGCACGATGATCGGAATATCGCGCGTTGCTGGATTCTGCCGGTATTGCCGCACGAGGGTGAGGCCATCGGTCCCCGGCATGACGAGGTCTTGCAGGATCACCGTCGCGCGGGTTTCCTCCGCGCAGCGCACCGCCTCTTCAGGCGACGCGCAATAGTGAAAGTCGACGCTCCCTTCGCCGCCCAGCGCCTGGCGGATCGCCTCGGCGATGATCGCCTGATCGTCGACCAGCAGCACCATGATCGGGCACTCGGCCGCGGGCGGATTGCCGAGGATGCGCGCCAACGCGTCGTCGATGGCGCTGTTGGGCGCGTCCTCCGCGTACGCCTGCGCGTTCGCGTCGTGTTCTGCGAGGTCCGGCGCGGCGGCGTCCTGAAGCGGTTTGGAAGTGTCCATGTTGGTCAACCAGAATGAATGTCAATGAATCGTAGCGGGCTAAAGTGCGGCTACTTGGCGCCAACGGCGGCGGCGAGCGCAGCGGCAATACGGGGCAGAGGCAGGATCGCGGCGGCGGCGTCGAGCGCCGCGGCCGCCTTCGGCATGCCGTACACGGCGCAGGTCGCCTCGTCCTGCGCAATCGTGTGGTAGCCCTTGGTGCGCATCGCCTTGAGTCCGATCGCGCCGTCGCGGCCCATGCCGGTCAGCAGCACGCCAATCGCGCGCGCCGGCCAGCGTGCCACAACGCTGTGAAAAAACACGTCGACGGAAGGCCGGTAGGGCGTTTCGGCTGGCACGTTCGTATAGCCGAGCACGTTAGGCAATTTCAGGTGCAGATGATCGTCGGTGGCGGCGAGCAGGACGACGCCTGCTTCCGGCCGGTCGCCTTCGCTGGCGATCCGCACCGGCAGCGCCGACTGCTGGTTCAGCCAGTCGGCCATGCCGGCGGCGAATGCCGCGTCGACATGCTGGACGACGACGATCGCCGCCGGGAAATCCTTCGGCAAGCCGGCGAGCAGCGTGGCAAGTGCCGACGGGCCGCCCGCCGAAGCGCCGATCGCAACCAGCGGCGTGTCGCGATTCGTCGCGCTTCTGGGCTCCGCCGCTGCCGCGGCACCAGGCGCGTTGCGCTCCGCCACCAGCGCGGCGATGCTGTCGATCTTCGCGATCAGGGTGGCGATGCTCTTGTGCGCGTCCGCGCCGCTCAGGGAGGGCGTATCCACTGCATCGAGCGCGCCCGCGCCCATCGCTTCGTAGACGCGCCACGCGTTCGCGCCCACGTCGACGGTCACGATCAGGATCGCGCACGGCGCCTGCGCCATGATGCGGCGCGTGGCTTCAATGCCGTCGACGTTCGGCATCACGAGGTCCATCAGCACGATGTCGGGCCGCTGCGCGGTGCAGAAATCAACCGCTTGCTGGCCGTCCTGCGCGACCCACAGCACCTCGTAGTCGTGGCGCACCGCAAGCGCGCGGCGCAGTGCTTCGACGGCGAGGGGCAGGTCATTGACGATTCCGATTTTCATCCGTTTTACCCGTGGGTTTAACCGTAAGCTTCGCCGATCAGATCGCGCACTGCGTCGAGCAATGCTTCGTCATGGAAACTGCCTTTTGCCAGATAGTAATCCGCGCCCGCGTTCAGGCCGGCGCGGCGGTCTTCTTCACGATCCTTGTACGAGACGATCATCACCGGCAGCGTCTGCAGTTGCGGATCGCGTTTGATGAGCGTGACGAGTTCGATGCCGTCCATGCGCGGCATGTCGATGTCGGTAATCACGAGGTCGAAGCGCTCGCCGCGCACCGCGTTCCAGCCGTCCATGCCGTCGACGGCGATCGTCACGTCGTAGCCGCGCGTAGCCAGCAGCTTGCGTTCGAGTTCGCGCACGGTGAGCGAATCGTCGACCACCAGCACGCGCCGCGTGACGCGCCGGGCGGCGAGGGCCGTGCCGTGCTGCGTGTGTTTCAGATCGCCGCCCGCAACAAGCCTTTCGACCGAGCGCAGCCAGTCGTCGACATCCGCGATCAACACCGGGTCGCCGTTTTCCATCAAGGCGCCCGCGGTGATGTTCCTGATCTTGCCGAGGCGCGGGTCGAGCGGCTGCACCACCAGCATCCGCTCGCCGAGAAAACGACCGACCACCACGCCGTAGGTTTCTTCGCCGTCGCCGATCACGATCATGCTGACGGTGTCGGCTTCGTTGGCGGGCGGCGCGGTGTCGAGAATCTGATGCGCGGTGACGACGCCGATGCGGCGGCCGTCGAAGGCGATGTGCTGATGGCCTTCGAGCAATTCGATCTCCGCGCGGCTCACGTGCAGCGTGCGGTTCACATGCGCGAGCGGCACGGCGTACGGCTCGCCCGCGACTTCGACGAGCAGGCTGCGGATCACCGAGAGCGTGAGCGGCAACTGCAACTGCACGCGCGTGCCGAGGCCGGGTTCGTGCGTGATGCGCACCGTGCCACGCACGCGCTTGACGACGTCGTACACGGCGTCGAGTCCGACGCCGCGGCCCGAGACCTCGGTGACCTGATCGCGCAGCGAGAAGCCGGGCAGGAACAGGAATTCGAGCAGTTCGGTCTCGGACAGGCGCGCGGCCGTTTCAGCGCTCGCCAGTTTTTTGCGGACAATCGAGGCGCGCAATGCGTCGACGTCGATGCCCGCGCCGTCGTCGGTGACGGTGATGAGCAGCGCGCCGGCGGTGTGGCGCGCGTCGAGCGTGAGCGTGCCTTCTTCGGGCTTGCCGTGCGCGAGACGCACCGCCGGCGTTTCGATGCCGTGGTCGATCGCATTGCGCAGCATGTGGCCGAGCGGCGCTTCGAGAAGATCGAGGATGTCGCGGTCCACCTGAGTCGATTCGCCGACCAGTTGCCAGCGCACCTTCTTGCCAAGCGAACGCGCGACGTCGCGCACCATGCGCGCGAGACCGCTGGTGCCGTCGCCGAAGGGGCGCATCCGGCATTGCAGCGCGGCGTCGTAGAGCTGCTGCGACAGATGCGTCGAGCGGCGGTCGAAGCTCTCCAGATCGGCCAGACGCTCGGCGAGCAGATGCTGCGACTCCGCTGTGAGGCGGCGCAATTCTTCGAGCGCGGCGTGCGCGCGCGGGTCGAGCTTCAGGTCGGCGAGCGTTTCGTGCAACTGATCCAGCGCACGCGAGCCGTCGCGTTGGACGCGCTTGACGCGCAGCATCGATTGCGCGAAGGGTTTGAGCCAGCGCGATTCGACCAGCGATTCGCCGGATAAGGAGAGCAGCCGGTCGAGGTTGTCGGCGCGTACGCGCAGCATGCGGCCGGGGTCTGTGGCTGGGAGGCTTGCTTCGTTCGAGGTGGATGCGGTTGCGGCGGTGGATGCAGGGGCGCTTGCAGAGTCGGACTCGGTCGCGGCAGCGGACGCTGAGGCACTTGCAGGAGCAGACGGGGTTGAAGAGGCGGACGCTGAGGCGCTTGCAGGAGCAGACTCGGCCGCGGAGGCACTTGCGGCCGTGCTGACTGATGCGGTTGATGCAGGCGTCGCTTCGGCGCGCAGGGCATTGGCTAGCAAATTGAATGCGGCGTCAGCGTCGTGATCAGCGCTGGTCGATGCGGTTTGCGGTTCGATGGCTACGCTGGATGCAGACGCAGACGTATATCCGGCGATGCGAGCAGGACTCGCAGCAGGCGCAGAGGCAGCCGGCGGCACAGCATCTCGCCGCATCGCCGCGCCATGCGGCACAACACCCGCCATACGTGCTTGCAACGACGCCACACACACGCTAACCGCATCACGCGCCGACTCGTCCTCGTCATTGCCGATGCGCGCAACGATATCGACACCACGCAGCAACTCATCAATCCAGGCGGCATCGAGCAACGCGCGCCCTTCCTGCGCCGCGACGAAACAATCTTCCATCGCGTGCGCGAGTTCGACACCAACCTGCACGCCAACGATACGCGCCGCGCCCTTCAGCGAATGAGCCGCGCGCATGCAGGCTTCGAGCGCGGTGGCATCGCGCGGCGTACGGTCGAGGGCGAGCAGGCCGTCGTTGAGCACGCGTGCCTGGGTCCGCGCTTCTTCGCGGAAGAGATCGATCAGCGACGGGCGGCGCGGGTCGTCCGTCATCCGAGACTCCGGTTCAAAGTGTCGAACAATGCATCGGCATCAAGCAGCCCGACCGTCATGCCGCGCCACGGGGCCACGGCACGCGTATGCGCAGCGGCGGCTTGCGAGAGCGTTGCGGGCGGTGGACAAAAGTTAGACACCGCGATCCGATGCACGCCGTCGACCTGATCGACCGGCAACACCGCGTGCTCTTCGGCGCGTGAGACCACCAGCAAACGTGGCAGATCGTGACGCGCTTTGTCGTCGCCCGCGGTGGTGTCGGCCTCGAAACCCAGCAGAAGCGCGAGCGACAGGCACACCAGCAAGTCGCCCTGTACATTCACCACGCCCAGCACCGCGCGATGCTGCCGGTGCGGCAACGTATGAATCGGCCGCGTCTGCACGATGCGCTTGAAGATCGGCGTGGGCAGCGCGAGCCATTCGCCGCCGATGCGGAAAATGAGGAACGACTCACTCGCACCTTGCGGATCGTGTCGTTGCTGTAGCGCCGGCGTGCCGGCGTCATGCAGCGAGAGATCCACGAGCGGAATCGGCCGCTCCAGCAACTTGGCCGCGGCCGCTTCGAACACGGGGCAATTCAGACAGCGCACATATTCGACCAGCCGCTCGCACGACGAATCGCCGCGCACGCCGATGCGGTTCCAGCAATCGTCGAAGGTGACCGTGCGGTCGTCAACCACGTTGCGCTCCCTGTGCGCGCGACGCGCGTTGCATCAACAGACGCGCGCCGTTGCGATCGCCTTCGAGTTCGAGCAGCGTCGCCAGATGCGCGAGCGCTTCGGCGTGCTGCGGGTCGAGATAGAGCGCCTTGCGATACTGGCCGCGCGCGAGGTTCGTATCGCCGCTGGCATCGGCCAGCACACCGAGCAGGTAGAACGCCTCGGCGTGAGGTGCGTGCTGTTCCAGATAGACGTTGATCGCGTTCGCGGCTTCCGTCAGACGGCCCGCGTCGGCCAGCGCGTGCGCGGCTTGCAGTGTGTCGCGGGCTGCGTTGGTCGGCGAGGTGATCTGCGGCTGCGTTGGATCGTGCGATTGCGACGTGGCCTTCAACGGGTTGACCATGCGTTCCGACATGCCGTTAGGCGGCGTGTGTTGCAGCATATCGTTCAGTTTCGCGTGCTGCGGCGTACCGTTGAAAAACGTACGCGGCGAGCCAGTGCTGAACGGTGTGCGCGCAACCGAATCGGGCCACGCGAAAGGCTCTGCAGAGAACACTTGCAGAGGCGCGAGCGTGGGCACTGGCGAATGCGTCATCGCGAGTGCCGCAGCGGTGGCGAGCGGCGCGGTGTGCCAGCCGTTGAGCTGCACTTCAGCGGGCGCAGGGCGGTGGAACGCGAACGCCAATGGAATCTTCGCCGACTGCATGCCATGACGCATCAACAGCCCGGTTTCCGCAGGACCGACGAACAGCGTGCCGTTTTCGGCCAGCACGTCGTTGAGCGCATGCAAGGCCGTTTGTTGTGCGTCGCGGTTGAAATAAATCAGAACGTTGCGGCAGAACACGAAGTCGTAGACGCCGAGCGCCGTTGCATCGAGTTGCATCAGGTTGGCGTGCGAGAACCGGACCGTGTCGACGATGCGCGGCGCGAGACGCCAGCCGTCTTCGGTGCGCGTGAAGTGGGCGTCGCGAAACGGGAACGCATTGCCGCGAAACGAGTTGCGGCTGTACACGGCGCGCTGCGCGACGGCCAGCGAGCGCTCGCTGATATCCATTGCGTCGATGCGCATGTGCGCGGTGTCGATGCCGGCATCGAGCAGCGTCATCGCGATCGTGTACGGCTCTTCGCCGGTCGAGCAGGGCAGGCTCAGAATCCGCAGTGGCAGCGCGGTGCCGCGCTCGTCAAGGCGTTCGTGCGCGAGGCGCGCGAGCGCTTTGAACGCGTCGGCGTCGCGGTAAAACCAGGTCTCCGGCACCACTACCGTTTCCACCAGCGCCTGCACCATGGCGGGCGACGCTTGCGCGGCTTCCCAGTAGTCGGCAAGGGTGGCGTCGGCGTGACCGTCCGCGCACCAGGCGGCGGCGCGCTGATCAACCGCGCGTTCGATCGCGCTATGACCGAGCGACGCCGCATCGAGCCCGATGGTTCGATGCAACAGATCGGTGAAGCGTCGATAGAGCGGCGCGTTGTCGTGGTGCGCGTTCATGCGTGCACCTCGGGAAACAGCAGGGCTTTGACATCGTCGGGCAGCAGATGCTCGACGCGAATCCATTGCACCAGACCGCCTGCTTCGCTCGCGACCGGGCCCAAATAGCGCGCGTGCGGCATGTCGATGCCCGCATCATGAAACGCGTCGGCGGCGAGGCGGATGGTGCGTGTTGCGCCTTCGAGCAGCAGCGCGAGCAAGCGTACCGTGCCCGCATGCGGATAGCGCACGAGCACGACGCGCGTCGACATCAACTGCGCAGCGGGCCGGCCGAGCGCGAGCGCCGGCAGATCGATCACCGGCAGCGGCGCGCCTTCGTGATCGAGCACACCCGCGACCCACGACGGCGCGCCGGGGATCGTCTTCGGCGGCGACTGCGGCGTGAGCGGCATCAGACGCTCCACCTGCGTCGCGTCGATCACGTAGCGTTCGCTATCGAGCGTGAAGAGGATGAAGAGCATCGGTATGGGCTTTGGCTGGGATCGGGTGGCGTGGGGGTGGTTTGCTTCAGCGTGCGTGCCTGAACGAGCCCGCCGCGGCGCGTCAGGCCACCACCTTAAAGCGCGATACGCCGGTGCGCAGACTATTGGCGACGTGGGTCAGATCGTCGATGGCCTGGGTCGACTGGCGCAGCGATTCCGCCGTCTGCTGCGCGGCCTCCGAGAGCTGCGTCAGTGCCTGGGTAATCTGCTCGGCGCCGGTGGCTTGCGTCTGCATGCCTTCGTTGACCATCGAGAAGCGCGGCGCGAGCGCCTGCACCTGCTGGATGATCTGCGTGAGATGGCCGCCCACGTTCTGCACGTCGAGCATGCCGCGCCGTACTTCTTCGGAGAACTTATCCATGCCCATCACGCCCGCAGCGACCGCCGACTGGATCTCCTTGACCATCTGTTCGATGTCGTAGGTCGCCACGGCGGTTTGGTCCGCGAGGCGGCGAATCTCGGTTGCCACGACCGCGAAGCCGCGGCCGTATTCGCCGGCTTTTTCCGCTTCGATCGCCGCGTTCAGCGAGAGCAGGTTGGTCTGATCCGCGACCTTGGTGATGGTGGCGACGACCTGGTTGATGTTGCTGGCTTTCTCGTTGAGGATCGCGAGCTTCGCGTTGACCGACCCGGCCGCTTCCATCACGAGGCGCATGGTCTCTTCCATGCGGGCGAGACCGGCGTGGCCGGTGCCCGCGAGTGCCGCCGACTGGCCGGCCACTTCGGAGACTTCGTTCATGGTGCGCAGCAGATCGCGCGAGGTCGCGAAGATTTCGCGCGATGTGGCGCCGATTTCGGTGGTCGTCGCCGCGGTTTCGTTCGCGGTGGCTTGCTGTTCGCGCGACGTTGCGGCGATTTCCGTCACCGACGTGGTGACCTGGACTGCCGACTTCTGCGCCTGGCCGACCAGCGCGGTGAGCTCGTCGGTCATGCGGTTAAAGCCGGCTTCGAGCGCACCGATTTCATCCGCGCGGTTCAGTTGCAGACGTTGCGTGAGGTCGCCCGTGCGCATTACGTCGACGACTTGCAGCACCTTCGCCATCGGCGTGGTGACTGCGCGCAGCAGCCAGTAACCCGCCAGTACGGCGGCGACGACGGTGATCAGCAGTGTCGCGAGCAGCACGATACGGGTCGTCTCGACCGAGCTGCGGATGCTTTCGGCGGATTGGTCGGCGTAAGTCTTGTTGTTGTCGACCAGCTTGCGCAACGAGAGGCGGCCCGTTTCCCAGATCGGCGTGAGCTGCGCGTTGGAGATACGGACGGCGCCCTCTTTCGAACCCGGCAGGACGTTCAACAGCGATGCCTGGATTGGCAGGTACTGTGCGTGTTGTTGGCGAAAATCGTTGAAGAGCTCACGATCGTCCTCGCGGAAGATGGTCCCGCCGTAGTCGTTAAGGAGCTTCTGGAGCGTCTGCTGGGTCTCTTGCAAACGGGCGGTGTCGCGCTTGACGGAATCCGGGTCCTCATCGACATAGATGAGACGCTGCGTGACGGTGTAGTTCTCGAACCAGGCCGAGCGCATTGCGGTCGCGTAGTAGAGGCCGGGCATCGAGTCCTGCTGCTGGCTCTTCGCGTCGCGGTCGATGCCGCCGAGTTGCTCGAAAGTGACGATTGCCATTGCCAGCATCACGATCAGCACGATCCCGAAGCTGCACAGAATCCGTTGCCGGATGGTCCATTGTTTCACGCGCACGCCCCTTAACTTTTTGGCTTGGTCTCGACGTCCGATGTCGACTTGTTGGTCTCGGGGTCGAAGGATCGGAAAGCTTTGCGGGTCGTCGGATTTGTCCGACGGGTCATGCGGCGAATTTTACATTGATCGTGGGAATGGATGGCGGTCGGCGTGGCACCTGTTCACACCTTGGCGTTACGCCCGTAATGCCCGGTTACCAACTGCAGCATCTATTTCCGCGCGTGCCCTACACAATCTGTTCCATGCCTGAACGGCGGGAGCGAAACATGAAAAAGATTGCGGTGGCGTTGTTGGTGGTTGGGAGCCTGAGCGTGGCGGGTCAGGCGTCGGCTCATGGCGATGGCGGCGACGTGGTCGGTGCGCTGATCGGCGGCGCTTTGCTGGGCGCGGTGGTGACGTCCGTGTTGAATCCGGCGCCGGTGGTCGCTTACCAGCAGCCGGTCTATGCGCAGCCGGTGTATCAGCAGGCGCCCGTGTATGCGGGGCCGCCGCCGGGATACTGCTATGACCAGTACCAGCGTGCGTATGTCGCGTGCGGTGCGCCGCCGCCCGCCCAATATGATGGGTACCCGCAGCAGCCTCAACCGGGCTGGTAAATGAAATGCGCGGGCGCGCGCAGTCTCGATGTTCGCGCGCACCAGAGAAAAAGGCCGTCGCACGCTGCGACGGCCTTGTCTTGTTGGGTGTCTCTACTCAGTGCTTGTGATGCAGCCACTCCGCATAGTGCGTGTCGAGCCAGCGCTCGAGGCGCTCCGGCTTCGTCTTTTCGCGATAGTGGGACGCGGCCCAGATAGCTACGCCGACGACCAGCATCACCAAAGGTCCCAACAAATAAGCCATCAACGATTCAGACATGGGAGCCTCCGTCCCGGCTTGCATCCATGCTTCAGTTTAGACGATGAACGGCGGGAAAAAAGGACGTCGTGATGGGTTGGGTGCCAGCGCGGCGGGATTGACGTGAATGGGCTGATGGGGCGCGATGCAGGGCGATTGAGAACCTAGTGAACAAGATATTTTTCTTTGTTCAGACGGGTGCTTGCGGATGATGTTTATTTAACTGTGTACCATCAAGCGTGTCGTTGGCAAAGGGTCAGGTGAGCCGCGGCAACCGGTCTGACACCTGCCGCGTTTGCCATACCTGCCGCACTTAGCCGATCATGCCTTTTCGGCCGCTCTCGATCTGGGCGTCGACGAAATCCGCCCACAGTTGCAAGGTTCGACGCTGTTCTGCGGCATGCTGCTCAGCGTGGTCGTCTCCGTCCGGGGCGTCTTTGATGGTATGCGCCAGCGCATTTTCAATCGCGTCCGAAGGTTGCCCCATTTCGCGCAAATGGGTCGCGGCGGTGCGTCGAAAGTCATGTAGGACGAAATGCTCGACGTCGAGCCCGAGCGATTTGACGGCCTGATTGAGCGTGCTCTTTGCGATCGGCCGGTCGTCGCCCCTGACGCTCGGAAATACGAAAGTCCGGCTGGTCTTCGTGTCCCGAAGCTCGCGAAGCAGGGCGACCGCCTGATGCGAGAGATACACCACATGCTCGCGGCCCTTGTTCATCCGCGCGGCGGGGATCGTCCATCGCGCTGCGCTGAGGTTGAATTCGGACCAGGCCGCCTCGACGATGTCCGATTTCCGCACCATCGTCAGCACAAGCAGGTGCAAAGCCAATTTCAGCGGACGTCGAATGTTCGATGCATAGATCGCGCGGAGCATGGCGCCCATTTCGTCTGGAGCGAGCACGCGAGTGCGGCTGTCCGGCGTCGCGATGAAGCGTGCCGGGATGAGCTCAGCCGGATTGGCCGTGGCGAGTTGCCGGGCGATCAGGTACTCATAGAGCCGCTTGACCGCGTTGCGCGTGTGCAGCGCCATCTTGGGCGAGCCACGGCTTTTGATCTGATCGCAAATCGCGCGGATATCGTCGTCCGTCACGGCTTTGATCGGCTTGGCGCCAATGGCGGGGAGAACATCTTTTTCGAGCGCGCGCCGAGTGGTGCGCTGATACTCCGCCGACTTGCCGGCCATCTCCGTCGTGAGATAGAGCTCCGCGCCCTCGCGCAGCACCTCGATCTTGCTCTCCGCACCGCGGTCGCGGCGCGCCGTCGCCACCGGCGAGACGCCGCTCGCGACCATCTCCGCGTACTTCTGCGCCTTGGCGCGCGCGACCCGCAGCGAAATCATCCGGTAGTCGCCGATCGTGACGAGCGGCTGGCGCTTGCCGTTCAGCGAATAGCGGAAGCGCCACACCTTGGTGCCCGTCGTCATGATTTCGATCACGAGGCCGTTGCCGTCCGCGACGCAATATCGGGTGGCGCGCGGTTCAAGCGCGCGGATCTGCGCTTCGGTGAGGGGGGCGGCTAGTTTGGGCATGGCGGATTGTTTGATACACGGACAGCGGCGATTTTAAACCGGCTGTCTTCTGTGTACCAAAGAAATATGAAGATTTAGGTCGACAGATGGCGTTCGGTGGGCGTTCAGAAGACCGCGTAAAAAGTTCACGCCGGGCATGCCAGATAAGCCTTTCACGCAAAAGTAGCCAACGCTTTCTACTCGCCGATGCAAAACCGGCTGAAAATCACGCCGAGCAGGTCGTCCGAACTGAACTCCCCAGTCGAGCGACTGAGACATGAAACGGTACGAGGCGGCAACTTGCTTGAGGCTATCGGTCGACACAGGTAAGGGAACCCGGTTTTCGCTCCGTCGAGCTAGGCGCGGTTTGATCGTCAGCCATCAAGGCCGGGTTTCATTTCTTCAGCTTCTTCTGCGCTTGCTCAACCTGCTTGATGCTTGTTTCCGGCGTCGGCAGATTTTCAGGCATGGCCCCACCAAGCTCCTGGATCGTCTGGCGCACCTTGCTGCCAACCTCGAAGTGCGTCTGGTTAGCGCGCTGCTTACCCTTGATCTCCTCGCGCCGCAGCTTCTCTTCAGTCTGGGTAGCGCGGAATAAATTCGCCGCAAGTTCTGCGCTGCCCATGTGATCGAGAATCTTCTGACTTTTCTTCAGGCCTTTCTTGGCGTGAATTTCTTTGTTGCCAAGCCCACCATATAGGCCCTTGTAGCCATGATCTTGGAAGACGGCGTAATCGATCGGAGTTTCGACGCCTGCACCCTTTGCGGCGGCGGCCAGGTGCTTATTGTGGGTCGCCATCTCGTTGCGAATCGCAAGGCGTTTTTCGGCCTCGCCGAGCTGTGCAAACTTGGCATCGTCCGCGAGTTCTTGACGCCGGGTCTGCATCGCAAAGTAGGTTTGCCCGTTAGCGATAACAGGTTTCGACGGATCGCCGTTCTGTACGATCAGGTAGCAGGCGTAGCGGGACAGACGCACATCATCGACAGCGCGTTGTGCACCGGAGCCGATCTCGACCATTTTGCGGATGTCCGCAAAATGGTATTCCACCTGTTGTCCACTTTGGTGGCAGGCTTCACGCGCCCTCTCCAACACCGGCACAAAGTTGCGCCACTGCGGATAGTCAAGCAGAGGCGCAAGGTCTCGTGCGAACCAAAACTCTGCGTCGTCCTCGGTTACCTGTTTGACGCTCTCAAAGGTGCGGTGGTGCAGCGCCGTGATGGGCTTGCTATTCAACATAGGCGGCTCCGGCTTGGTCATGCGAGAGATGTTGGGTTGCCATCGCCTGGCGATAGTTGCGGGTCATTGTAGACCCAAGTACTGTGTTTTTGTACAGGCGTTGGTTATCTTGCGCAGGCGCGCAGACGCCGTACGCGGAATTAGACGGTATAGCTTGCGGAGCTTTGGTCGTCGCTTGGCGACAGTTATTTGCCAATACAAAACCGGCTGAAAATCACCCCGAGCAGGTCGTCCGAACTGAATTCCCCGGTGATCGAGTTCAGTTGGTCCTGTGCGAGGCGCAGTTCCTCGGCGAACAGATCCAGCGCTTGAGCGTTCTGATCGGCGTGCGCCGCAGCCGTCGCCAGATGCTCCTGGGCCGCGCGCAGCGCAATCAGATGCCGCTCGCGCGCGAGGTAGACGCTCTCCGCGCCGGCCTGCCAGCCGGCGATGCGCAGCAATTCCTCACGCAGCAACGCAACGCCATCGCCCTGTTTCGCCGACAGCCGCACTTCGCTGAGATCCAGATCCGCATCCAGCGGTGTCACGGTCGGTGCGAGCCCTGCCAGATCGGTCTTGTTCAACACGCGCACCACCGGCACACCGCTCGGGAAGCGACCAGCGATCGTTTCGTCTTCGGCGTTCATGCCGGTTCGCGCATCGAGCAGATGCAGCACGACGTCCGCGCGTTCAATCTCGCCCCACGTGCGCGCAATGCCGATCTTCTCCACCTCGTCTTCGGTATCGCGCAGGCCGGCCGTGTCGATCACGTGCAGCGGAATGCCTTCGATCTGGATCGTCTGCGCGACTTTGTCGCGCGTCGTGCCGGCGATCGGCGTGACGATAGCCAGCTCCGCGCCGGCAAGCGCGTTCAGCAGCGATGACTTGCCGACGTTCGGCTGCCCCGCCAGCACCACCGACAAACCCTCGCGCAGCAATGCGCCCTGGCGCGCTTCGCTCAGCACGTGCGCGAGGCGCTCGCGAATCCGCGCGAGCTTGCCGCGGGCGTCGGCGGCTTCGAGAAAGTCGATTTCTTCTTCCGGGAAGTCGAGCGTCGCTTCGACCAGCATCCGCAGCGTGATGACCTCTTCGACCAACGCGTGGATATCGCGCGAAAACGCGCCATCGAGCGAGCGGCCCGCCGAGCGTGCGGCGGCCTCGGTGCTCGCTTCGATCAGATCGGCGACGGCTTCCGCTTGCGCCAGATCCAGCTTGTCGTTGAGAAACGCGCGCCGCGTGAATTCGCCCGGCTCGGCCAGACGCAGACCGAACGCACGGCCGGCGTCGATGCACCGCTGCAGCACCAGTTGCAGCACAACCGGACCGCCGTGGCCTTGCAGCTCGAGCACATGCTCGCCGGTGTAGGAGTGCGGCGCCGGAAAGTACAGCGCGATGCCGCGGTCGAGCGCGTTGCCGACGTCGTCGAGGAAGGCCACATAACTCGCGTGCCGTGGCGCGAGCGCCTGGCCGGTGAGTGCCTGTATCAGCGGCTGCGCGGCGGCTTCCCCGGCACGGCCGCACGAAATCCGCACGACCCCGATTCCGCCTCGGCCAGGTGCGGTGGCAATGGCGACGATGGGATCGGAATCGGTGGCGAGCATGGGGACGAGGCTATCAGAAGGGATTGAATGCGCATGAGCGGGCGCCGGGCATTGTAACGCGGGCATCCTCTGGCTCTGGACCCGGGCCGGATTCCTAGTGTGGCGTGATTTTCATAAGACAAATGAAGATTTATCTTACACAAGCTAAGATAGCTTAAGACACAATTGCGACAGACGGACGCGCCAGAATGCCTAAAACGCACGCTGCACAAGGAAAAGACGGTATTCGGCGAAATCGTTAAATGCGTTATTCGGTGGCGATTTCAGGTTAAAAATAGCTTATTTGAGCTATAAAGTAGCGCGAATGGTTGTCCACTGAGTATGCGCCGAATTGCACAATCGGGCCCATGCCGACCTCCAAAGAAAAAGCAGCTTTCGCCAAACGGCTGAAAGACTCACTCCCCAAAGACATTAAGGGTGGGACTGATTTAGCCAGGGAATTCAATCTGCTCTATAGCAGTGGCCCTGCCGTCTCACCGCAAACCGCGCACAAATGGCTCGCGGGTACGACGATTCCCAAGCGCGATAAGTTGCAGGTTTTAGCCGCATGGCTGCAAAAAGACGTTCACTGGCTGCATTACGGACCCGCGCCATCCGGCAAGACTAAACCGCTTGCCCGTGGCGAGAAGTATCCGCTGACGCCGGAAACGGTCGAGCTGGTTACGCAGATGGCTAACCGGTTCGCGGGTTTATCGCCGAAGCAGCGCAATCTGGTGGAAGAACTGATCACTGAATTTGACGGCGGCACGCAACAGGAAACCGGCGCCGCGTCTGAAGACGCGTCGAAAGATAAGGGCCCATCGGCCGAGTCATAAAAAAAAAGCCGCCCGGCGCAAACCCTACCCGTACCACAAAGGTGTTGGTAAACGAGCCCGGACGACTGATTATGGCGAGCCTCTTCGGAGGCTCGCTTTTTTTCGTCAGTTCGCGGCGTTCGGGTCGAAATAGACGATGTCCTGGACTCGGACCTTGCCCTTGGCCAAACCAAGCCGCTCGGCCGGCGTCTTCCCGTCCTTGCTGGTTTTTGGCACGTAGCAATAGTTCCAGTAGACCCGGAGAATAAGCAGAAGCTTCTCGATAATCTGCGGGTTGTAGGGCGCGTAGCCGTACCACATGCGGCCGGCCGCGCTTGAGCTGCCCAGTGCTCGTTCGAGCGGACTGAGGCGTCGCCGGACCAGTTCGAGGAAGCGGTCCGCGCCATACATGGAGCCGAACAGGTACATGGCGGCCAATCGGTCTTCGGGGAGGGGCGCGTTGGGTCGAGCGGTCAGATGACACAAAGCCTTTTCGGGTTCGTTCATCGTCGGCAGCGGGTGCAACAGCCAACGGTCGCCGTATTTGCCGATTTCCTTCATCAGTGGAAACTGTTCCTTGATGAGCTGAATCTTGGCGTCGAAGTCGTTAGCGACCCCGCCCATGCGATTCACGGCGTCCAAGAAACGCTTCTGCGCCTCGTTGTAGGCCTTCAATTTCTGGCCCTTTGTGAGGTCTTTCTTTATCGAGACGAAGAAGGCGTGAGCGGTACCTGCCTGGATACGCTCACGGAAGGCTGCAAAGCACGCTGCACGGATGCCCGAGTCCTGGTCAAGGTAGAACGTGATGCTCTTGGCCCCGCCAAGCAGGCGCTTGAGCACCTGGAAGTGAGCGTAGAGGGTGTACTGGCCGTGGACCTGCATCCCCGTTTCGGGCAGCCTTAACTGACTGTTGAATTCGTCAGCGACCTCGACGTCGTCCCGGTCCGCTACGTTGGCGTACGCGGCGGCTGCGTCGTCCAGAACGGTCTCGCGCCCGATATGGCGACGCCGGCTCAGACTGGCGGCGACTGAGACTTCATAATCGCTCTTCAGCCAGAACCTCGCGTTTCGTCGGTATTCCTGCGGGTGCTTGTCGTCGTCATCCAAACGCACATCGGTCTCGACGTCTTCCGGGTTGAAGCGAGGGTCGAAGTTGATGTGGGCCCCGAATACGTAGCCGCTGCGGTTGTCGGCCGACACCACGGCGTGCAGCGGGATGCTTCGCTTGTCCTCGCGCCGGGTCCAGTTCGTGTAATAGTCCTGCCGGTCGACTGACACGGACAGGCGGCCGAGCGGAAGGCCCTCCGTAAGCCGCGCTTCGCGCTCCCCGACGAAACGCTCGCATTGCCGCGCGAGGAAATCCACCTTCGAGTACAACGTGGAGGCGCTGATATCGCGCTTCTCCATGATGCGGCGGAATGGAGCCTTGTTCACGAGTTCCATGAATATCTCACGGTTCTCGTGAGGCTTCTTCTGACGCGTTGTTGGGCCGCCGACCGCGAAGGTCCGCTGGCAAGCCTTGCATCGATATCGGGGCGAGCCATGTGCGGTCGTACCGTGCCGCTGGTAAGCCCGTGGATGGGTGCCAACCCCGATGGCGTGATTGGCGCAAGCCTCATTGGGGCATGACGGCTCCTGCTCGCCCGCAAGGTAAGCCGTCAGTCGCCGCACCTCCTCAGCGATTGCCTGATTCGACTTCAGAGGCGGCGTATCTCCGCAAATCTTGCATTGCAACCTCGGTCTGGGTGTTCCCCGCTTACTGGAGCCGCCGGTTAGCAAATAGGTGTCGTGACTGCCGGAGCCTCGACCTCGCTTGCTGGTCTCCTTGGGCAGCACGCCAAAGTTCACGCAGGCGGCGTTCTTGCAGAAATTGACCTGCATCCCGTCGACCTCGGGCGGAATGCGGGGCACGCCGGACCGAGCGGTACCCGCGACGGGCCGATTGACGCGCGCTCCGCCTGCTGGAGGCTCGGCAGGCGGGGTTTCTGAGGGCGGAGAAGGCGGCTCGCCGTCTCCCGTAGATATTTCCGGCAAAAGCAAATCCCCCGAAACGTAACGTTTACGGGGGATTCTAGGGAATCAGCCTCGGTTTACCAACACCTTTGTGGTACGGGTAGGGCGCAAACCGGGCGGCTTTTTTACAACCAGCTTCTGCTTGTCGGCCAGCGGGCGATACCACCGCCCGCTGCAGGCAAGACATCAATCAGGCTGCTTTCGTCTTCGACTGACCCATCATCCGCGTGATGTAGTACTGCTGGGCGATCGACAGCACGTTGTTCACGACGTAATACAGCACCAGACCGGCCGGGAAGAAGAAGAACATGACCGAGAACGCGATCGGCATGAACATCATCATCTTGGCTTGAACCGGATCCGGCGGCGTCGGGTTCAGCTTGGTCTGCAGGAACATCGAGACGGCCATCAGCACCGGCAGGATGAAGAACGGATCCTGTTGCGACAGATCGTGAATCCAGAGAACCCATGGAGCGCCGCGCATTTCAACCGACGACAGCAGCACCCAGTACAGCGAGATGAACACCGGAATCTGAATCACGACCGGCAGACAGCCGCCGAACGGATTGACCTTCTCGGTCTTGTACAGCTCCATCAGCGCGGAGTTCATCTTCTGCGGATCGCCCTTGAAGCGTTCGCGCAGGGCTTGCATACGCGGCGTGATCGCCTTCATGCGCGCCATCGACTTGTAGCTTGCTGCCGACAGCGGGAAGAACACGGCCTTGATCAGCAGCGTGAGCAGCACGATCGCCCAGCCCCAGTTGCCGACATAGCTGTGGATCTTTTCGAGCAGCCAGAACAGCGGCTTCGCGATGATCGTCACATAGCCGTAGTCCTTCACCAGCTCCAGACCCGGGGCGATGCCTTCGAGCATGCGCTCTTCTTCCGGACCGGCGAACAGGCGCGCGGACACATCAGCCGATTGGCCCGGGGCGATGGTCGCCACCGGCTGCTTCACACCGACGCGATACAGCGTCGGATCGATCTTCTCGACATAGATGTCGCGCTTCGCACCTTGCTGCGGAATCCACGCCGACGCGAAGTAATGCTGCACCATCGCGATCCAGCCGTTGTCGGCCGAATTGACGAAGTCTTCCTTGTTCTTGTCGATGTCGCTGAACGTCATCTTCTGGAAGTGGTGCTGGTCAGTGTAGACAGCCGGTCCGATGAACGTGTGCGAGAAGCGCGGCGTTTCCACCGGCGTGTCGTCGCGCACCAGTTCCATATAGACCGACGGCGTGACCGGCGCGGTACCGACGTTCTCGATCTTCGTGTCGACGCCGATCACATAGCTGCCGCGCGTGAACGTGTAGGTCTTGATGACCTTCACGCCACCCTTCACCGGCGACTCGAGGCTGAGCTGGAACGACTTGGCGTCGCCCGTCAGATCGTGCGGCTGGTTCGGCACCGGCGTGTAGATGTCGTTATGGTTCGGGAAATCGCCACCGAGCAGACCGGTGCGGGCCACATACGTGTGGTTCGCGGTACGGTCGAACAGCGTGATAACCAGATCCGGCGTCTTGCCGTCGCCTTGCTTGACGAGCGACAGCTTCGACAGCGTGCCGCCGCGGGTGTCGATCTCGCCGTTATAGACGTCGGTGCTGAAGCTGATCAGTTGGCCTTGGGCCGCTGCCGGCGCATTGCCCGGCGCTGCTGCTGCGTTGGTGGCCGGCAGATCGGCGGACTGGGTTCCCGGCGTCGTGGTTCCCGGTGCGGCGCTACCGACGGTCTTGGTCGGGTTGGCGCTCGGGAAGAACATCGACGGGCGTCCGTGGTCGCGTTGCCAGTTGTCGAACAGCATGACCGCTGACATGAAAAAGATGACCCATAGGACGGTGCGTTTGATATCCATGCGTTGTCTCAGTGTCGATGGAACGGCGCGTCAGCGCTTTTCAGAAGTGGGAGGCGGGACGAGATCGATGCCGCCCGCGGAAAACGGGTGGCAGCGGCAAATACGCCTGGCGGCGAGATAAGTCCCGCGCGCGGCGCCATGATACTGGATTGCTTCGCGCGCGTAATCAGAACAGGAAGGGTAAAAACGGCACCGGTTGCCGAGCATAGGGCTCACAGCAACCTTGTAGAAACGCAGTAAAGCGATGAGTACCGTTTGCATGACTGGTGCGGCCTAACGGCGCCGCGCAACGTGGAGTACCGGGTGACGCCCACCCAGCAGGGCCGCCGGAGCGGCCTGAACTGCAAAGTGGGCGCTCACTTGAGCGTCATTCCGTCTTGGGCGCTTCCGCGGGCGGCGCCTCGCGACGGACAATTTCGCGCGCTGCCTTGTCGAGCAGCGCCTCTATCTCGCTGCGGCACAGCGCCCTCAACGGTGGCGACGAGGCGCTCGGCAAAGCCTTCTTGTCGAAGCGCGTGTGCAAACGCAGCAACACATCCCAACCGCCGAATTCCGCGCGACGCAGCCGGAAGGCCTCACGCGCGAGTCGACGTACCAGATTACGCGTGGCCGCGCGCGGCGCATACTTCTTGCCGATCACGAGACCTAAGCGAGCGTCATTGCCGGTAGGCCGGCCGTACACCACGAAGTGTGCGGTGCGGCGCCACGGACGCAAACGAAAAACGGATGAAAATTCATCCGTTTTCAGTAGCCTTGCGGCTTTGGGGAAGGCGGCTTGCGCTCGCAACGGAACCGAGCCCTGTCGCGGCGCCCCTGCCGCTCCCGCTTCACCGCGGGCATCGCCTGCCACAGACGGAGCGCGCAATCCGCTCGCTACCTTAGATGGCGAGGCGCTTGCGGCCCTTCGCGCGACGTGCGTTGATGACCTTGCGGCCACCTGCGGTCTTCATGCGAACGCGGAAGCCGTGGGTGCGCTTGCGACGGGTAACGGAAGGTTGGTAAGTACGTTTCATGTTGCTCTCACTTGATCGACTGATCGAAAATTAACCGCACGATCATCGCTGAAGCGGCAATGGCCGGAGGTTTACAGAATTGGTTTTCGCGGAACCCGCTATTTAAACCGGTTTTCTTTTGGCCGTCAATAGTTTAGCCTGGTTCGGGCTGGCCCCAAGAAGACTTCGTCGGATGATCGGTCCCTGTGGATAACTCCCTTTCGCCGACGTTTTGGCGGTAGAATCTCGCCTTACTTCCCAAAAATTCTGCACGCCGCTCCGGCTCGCTTGCCCCGCAAACCCTTGTGGCACAAGCGCCTGGAGCCATTGCGCCTGGTTCGGCCTAGCTGCTCAGGGCCTTGTTGCGTATGCGCGACAGGGGCAGCGGCGAACCGCCGTGCACACCATAACGACAGCAACTCGATGAACGATTTCTGGCAACACTGTTCCGCATTGCTGGAGCGTGAGCTTACGCCCCAGCAGTACGTTACGTGGATCAAACCGTTGGCCCCGGTCGCCTTCGACGCCGCTGCGAACACGCTTAGCATCGCTGCGCCGAACCGCTTCAAGCTCGACTGGGTCAAGAGCCAGTTCTCCGGCCGGATCTCGGATATGGCCCGTGATTTCTGGCACGCGCCGGTCGATGTGCAATTTGTGTTGGACCCGAAAGCTGGCATGCGTGCCCCCGCGGCGACGTCGGCGCCGGCTCCGTCGCGACCGTCTGGCGCAATGGGCGCTGGCCATTCGTCTAGTTCGAACGGCGGCGGTGCCGCGGTGGACGCTGCCGTCGGCGCCGTGCAAGCGTCGCAGGCCGCGCGCGCCAATGGCGCGAACAGCGCGATGGCGACCCTCAACGCGAATGCACGCGCTGCGGCTGACCACAACGCGAACGCACGCGCGGCCGCCGAAGATGCCGCCGACCTCGATCTCCCTAGCCTCGACGCGAATGAAGCCGCGGCCGCACGCCGCACGTGGCGTCCGGGCCAAAGCGCGAGCTCGAACGGCAACGGCGAGAACGACTCGATGTACGAGCGTTCGAAGCTCAACCCCGTGCTGACTTTCGACAACTTCGTGACCGGTAAGGCCAACCAGTTGGCGCGCGCCGCGGCGATTCAGGTCGCGGACAACCCCGGCATCTCGTACAACCCGCTGTTTCTGTACGGCGGCGTGGGCCTGGGCAAGACCCACCTGATTCACGCGATCGGCAACCAGCTTCTAATGGATAAGGCCGGCGCGCGGATTCGCTACATCCACGCGGAACAGTACGTGTCCGACGTGGTGAAGGCCTACCAGCGCAAGGCGTTCGACGACTTCAAGCGTTACTACCACTCGCTCGACCTGCTGCTGATCGACGATATTCAGTTTTTCTCCGGCAAATCCCGCACGCAAGAGGAATTCTTCTACGCGTTCGAGGCGCTGGTCGCGAACAAGGCGCAGGTGATCATCACCAGCGACACGTATCCGAAGGAAATCTCCGGTATCGACGACCGCCTGATCTCGCGCTTCGACTCTGGCCTGACGGTGGCGATCGAGCCGCCCGAGCTGGAGATGCGCGTCGCGATTCTGATGCGCAAGGCGCAATCCGAGTTCGTGAGCCTGAACGAAGACGTCGCGTTCTTCGTCGCCAAGCATCTGCGCTCGAACGTCCGTGAACTGGAAGGCGCGCTGCGCAAGATCCTCGCGTACTCGAAGTTCCACGGCCGTGAAATCACCATCGAACTGACGAAAGAAGCGCTGAAAGACCTGCTGACGGTGCAGAACCGGCAGATTTCGGTGGAAAACATCCAGAAGACGGTGGCTGACTTCTACAGCATCAAGGTCGCGGACATGTATTCGAAGAAGCGTCCGGCGAACATTGCGCGGCCGCGGCAGATCGCGATGTATCTGGCGAAGGAGCTGACGCAGAAAAGTTTGCCGGAAATCGGCGAGCTGTTTGGCGGGCGTGATCACACCACCGTGCTGCACGCGGTGCGCAAGATTGCCGCCGAGCGTGGCACGGACGCGCAACTGAACCACGAACTACACGTGCTGGAGCAAACGCTGAAAGGTTAAGCAGGTCGGATGGGAAATTCGACCTGTTTATTTCCAAACTCGCCCCCATTTTAGGGGAGCGGTTCCGTTTTCAGGCACAATACAGGTTTAACCGCCCGGCGGCCGCGGGCGGAATTCACGCCGTGACAGGCGCTGCGTGGCGCCGGCGGGGAGCCGCGGTTGCGCGCTGTAAGGCTGGCAAGTCAGGCGCGCAGGCCGTTATATCAACGAAGGAACTCTATGCAACTGGTCAAGACCGAACGCGATAACCTCCTCAGGCCGCTGCAAACCGTGAGCGGCATCGTCGAACGCCGCCATACGTTGCCGATCCTCGCCAATTTGCTGATTACCAAGAACGGCCCTGACGTGTCGTTCCTGTCGACCGACCTCGAGTTGCAGATCGCCACGCGTGCCGATTTCGGCGTGGGCGGCGATTCGGTCGCGACCACGGTGGCAGCAAGAAAGCTCCTCGACATTCTGCGCGCCATGCCCGACGGGCAGGTCACGCTCACGCTGAACGACAAGCGTTTGACCGTGCAATCCGGCAAGAGCCGCTTTGCGCTGCAAACGCTGGCGGCCGACGAGTTCCCGACCGTCGCTCAGGCTAAAGACTACGGCGCGAACCTGGTGGTTCCCCAGAAGACGTTCCGTCAGCTGCTCGGCATGGTCCATTTCTCGATGGCCCAGCAGGACATCCGCTACTACCTGAACGGCATGCTGCTGGTGGTGGACGGCGACCAGCTGATGGCGGTCGCAACGGACGGCCACCGTCTGGCGTTCTCGTCGATGAAGATCGAAGGCTCGTTCGCGCGTCAGGAAGTGATCATTCCGCGCAAGACGATTCTGGAATTGCAGCGTCTGCTGGAAGACATCGACGACACGCTGAAGATCGACATCGCGCCGACGCAGGTGAAGTTCACGTTCGGCCAGGTCGAACTGGTGTCGAAGCTGGTGGAAGGCAAATTCCCCGACTTCCAGCGCGTGATTCCGAAGTCGCACAAGAATCAGTTCTTGATCGGCCGTGAAGAACTGCAGCGTTCGCTGCAACGCGCCGCGATTCTGACGTCGGACAAGTTCAAGGGCGTGCGCTGCATCATCGAGCCGGGCCAGTTGAAGATCATGTCGACCAACGCCGATCAGGAAGAGGCGCAGGAAGAACTGGAAATCGCGTACGACGGCGACAGCGTCGATATCGGGTTCAACGTCACGTATCTGCTCGACGTGCTCGCGAACCTGAAGGTCGACATGTTGCAAGTGAGCCTTGGCGACGCCAGCTCCAGCGCGTTGATCACGATTCCCGAGAACGACGAATTCAAATACGTCGTGATGCCGATGCGCATCTAACGCGTCCAAAAACCAAGAACACACCAAGGGGCGCAGCGCCCCTTTGGCGTTTTTATGGTGTTTTGAAAAGTCCCGAGCAGCAACCTTGCAGTAACGCAGAACCGGAAAAAATCCATGACTGAAACGAACAATTCGCAACCCGATAACAGCGGCTACGGCGCCTCGTCCATTCAGATCCTCGAAGGTCTGGAGGCTGTGCGCAAGCGGCCCGGGATGTATATCGGCGATACATCGGACGGCACCGGCCTGCATCACCTCGTGTTCGAAGTGCTGGACAACTCGATCGACGAAGCGTTGGCCGGGTACTGTAACGACATCCAGGTGACCATCCACGCGGACAACTCGATTTCGATCACCGACAACGGCCGCGGTGTGCCGACCGGTCTCAAGATGGACGACAAGCACGATCCGAAGCGCAGTGCCGCTGAAATCGTGATGACCGAACTGCACGCCGGCGGCAAGTTCGACCAGAACAGCTACAAGGTGTCCGGTGGCCTGCACGGCGTGGGTGTGTCGTGCGTGAACGCGCTGTCGTCGTGGCTGCGCCTTGTGGTGCGCCGTGACGGTAAGAAGCACTTCATGGAATTCCACCGTGGCGTACCGCAGAACCGCGTGATCGAAGAGATCGACGGCGTGGCTGTGTCGCCGATTCCGGTGATTGGCGACACCGAAAACCGCGGCACCGAAGTGCACTTCATGGCCGACGAGACGATCTTCGGCAATGTCGAATATCACTACGACATTCTGGCCAAGCGGATTCGCGAACTGTCGTTCCTGAATAACGGCGTGCGGATTCGCCTGCACGACTTGCGCAGCGGCAAGGAGGAAGATTTCGCGTTTGTGGGCGGTGTGAAGGGTTTTGTTGAGTACATCAACAAGAACAAGGCCGTCCTGCACCCGAACATTTTCCACGTCAGCGGCGAGAAGGACGGCATTGCCGTCGAAGTCGCGATGCAGTGGAACGACAGCTACAACGAAAACGTGCTGTGCTTCACGAACAACATTCCGCAGCGCGACGGCGGCTCGCACTTGACCGGTTTGCGTGCGGCGATGACGCGCGTGTTGAACAAGTACATCACCGATCACGAAGTCGCGAAGAAAGCGAAGGTTGAGACGGCCGGCGACGACATGCGCGAAGGGCTCTCGTGCGTGCTGTCGGTGAAGGTGCCGGAGCCGAAGTTCAGCGCGCAGACCAAGGACAAGCTGGTGTCGTCGGAAGTGCGCGCGCCGGTGGAGGATGTGGTCGCGAAGGCGCTCGAAGAATTCCTGCTGGAAACGCCGAACGACGCGAAGATCATTTGCGGCAAGATTGTGGATGCGGCGCGGGCGCGCGATGCGGCTCGGAAGGCGCGTGAAATGACGCGTCGTAAGGGCGTGCTGGATGGCGTTGGTTTGCCTGGGAAGCTGGCGGATTGCCAGGAGAAAGACCCGGCGAAGTCGGAAATTTATATCGTCGAGGGCGACTCGGCAGGCGGCTCGGCGAAGCAGGGGCGTGACCGGAAGTTTCAGGCGATCTTGCCGCTGCGCGGCAAGGTGCTCAACGTGGAGAAGGCGCGCTATGACAAGCTGCTTTCTTCGGAGCAGATTGTGACGCTGATTACGGCGCTGGGTTGCGGGATCGGCAAGGAAGACTACAACCTCGACAAGCTGCGTTATCACCGCATCATCATCATGACCGATGCTGACGTGGACGGCGCGCACATCCGGACGCTGCTGCTGACGTTCTTCTATCGTCAGATGCCGGACATGATCGAGCGTGGGTATATCTATATCGCGCAGCCGCCGCTGTTCAAGATCAAGGCGGGTAAGGATGAGCGGTATTTGAAGGATGAGGCTGAGGTTAATGCTCACATCCTGAAGCTGGCGTTGCAGGGGTCGGAGCTGTTGGCTTCTGAAGGTTCTACGCCAATTACTGGGGATGCGTTGGGTGAGTTGGCTCGGGCTTATTTGTTGGCGCAGGCTGTGGTTAATCGGTTGAGCCGGTTGTATGACGCTGGGGCGCTTGAGGCTGTGATGGATGGGGTTGTGATTGACCTGTCTAGTGAGGAAGCGGCTGAAGTGTCGGCGGCGGCTCTCGAAGCCAAGTTGCGTGACGATGCGTTGAAGCCTGAGGTTAAGGTCACGACGATGTATGACCCGGTGCGTGAGTTGCGCTCGCTGCGCGTTGCGCGGACTCATCACGGCAATCAGAAGATTTCTGTGCTGGATCAGGATTTTCAGTTGACCGCTGATTACCAACAGCTGATCAATACCGCTAATACGTTTAAGGGGTTGATTGGGACGGGTGCGGTGATCAAGCGGGGTGAGCGGAGTATGGCTGTTACCGACTTCAAGACCGCTATGAAGTGGTTGCTGGCTGATGCTGAACGCAACATCTCGAAGCAGCGATACAAAGGCCTCGGTGAGATGAATCCTGGGCAGCTTTGGGAGACTACGATGGATCCGGCCGTGCGTCGTTTGCTTCGTGTGCAGATTGAGGATGCTATTGCGGCTGATGGCATCTTTACGACGCTCATGGGAGATGATGTGGAGCCGCGTCGGGCTTTCATCGAGTCGAATGCGTTGAGGGCGGGGAATATTGATGTTTGAGGCTGTTGTCGGGTGCCGCAGAAAGTGAAAACTGTGCCAAGTAAGTGAAAAAATCGGACAAGTTTTCGTGAGCCTTGGTACTCACCGCTCAAGACTTTGATCGAGCTGAGTGGCCGCACGCGCGGACGTCAGTTATTGCGACTGGCGGACGGGGCGAAAGGTCAAACAAGAGCGGCGGTCTGTTAATTCCTAGCACGACTGTCCCAGTCATCCGTGCCCCACCAAGAAGTAGAAAGGGTTACAAGCGATTCGCTTGTAACCCTTTTAGTTTTCCGGACTCATCTTAACCACGATGCACCGGATTTGCTGAACGTTGGGCCTGAGCGGCCTCCTTAGTATGACTAAGGATAGAATGCGAAACGTCGGTACCCTCGGTTCATGTTCGATGTCCCTGTTTCAAGGTTGATGCTGTTTTCTGAACACCTTGATTCAGACCGTCGCAGCGCGAAGTTTCGCGTTGCGATCGCAGCGAAGGTATTGAAGGTCATGGATTGGATCGATGCCGATGAAAAATCCGTTACATAGACGTGAGAAGGCTGCAGGGCGCGCACGCCTTCGAATGAACAGATCGGAACGCTATGTCCCATCGTGGTTGCCTTACTCGCAGCAATTTGCCGGAAGCTCGCAAGATGATGTTTCGTCCAAAAGTAGTAAAACCATTTCGGAAAGTCGCGAGACGTAACCTTGAACAAATGCTGATTCAATGCGCCCTTTCCACCGCACCAGATAGCAACCTCCAGACTGCCAGACCACGAAAACAGTACATCGCCATCACCAACGATGTATTCAGGTTTCAGGTTTCGTCCGGCCCGATCGGCGCCATACGTGTCGCCTTTGCGCAGCTGCGCGATTTTGATGACGGGCAGCCAGCTATCTTCTTCGGGTGGAAACTTCTGCAAGGCTAATCCGCTAAGATAGTCCGCCACTGCATCAAGCGAGCTAATGCTCCAGCCCCTCGGTATTGCCCCCAGTTCCGACTGTTCAAACTTTCCCGGGAACAGCCCCGCCGTCTCAGCATCGAGTCCCTCCGGCTCCCGTCCTTCCAACTTCGCCCGCACCGGGTCGAAATCGACGAACCACGACTTGAACAGCGCTTGCGCGATAGCTTCCAAGGTGGCGTTGGTTTCTCGGAGGACGGCGGATGCGGTCGTCAAGAGCGCCGAGTATCGCTGCATTAGACTTCTGAATCGCCATGGGGGGTATCACCACCCGTAGAGATCTCTGTGCAGTGATTGGCACTTGATTCCTAGTGGTTTGGCTCATCACCGCTTTCAACTGGTTTTGGAAATCTGAGCCCCTGAAATACGCCGCCAAGTAGCGTGGAAGTAATTTCGATTCGTCGAGGCGGAAATAGGTCAGCGAAGTTCCTATCAACAGTCGTCCGCTAAAGGCATTCGGTTACCGTGAAAGCTGGCTGGCGCGGGCGCAAGCGTTTTCCGCTCGCGTTGCCGCGAGTTTAAGAATGTCGCCAGGCCCGACCCCTCGTTGTGGCGATCGTTACGTGGCAGCAGACGTCGATGCGTTATCGGGCCATTGGCCTATGACTTTCAGTTGTTTGATCCAGCGCGGCGCGTTTTTCTTCGCACTGATGGCCTCATAGTCAATCTGCGGGTCGTGATAGGCAACTTTGCGGGTCAGGAGCAGGAAGATCAACCGTATCATCTTGTGAGCCAGGGCGATGATCGCTTTTTTGTGTGTCTTGCGCACCATCAGACTTTTGTATTTGGACGCCAGCGAACTCCTGGTCTTCCATGCCGAGTTGGCGCATTCACACATGATGTAGCGGATGACCGAACTGCCTTTTCCGATTCGGCCCGATTTGCGTTTGCCAGCGGATTGGTTGTTGGCGGGGCAAAGTGCCGCCCAGGCCGCGATACGGTCTGCATTACCAAAGCGCGTCATGTCGTCACCAATTTCGATCAGAATCAGGGCGCTCGCAATCTGGTCGATGCCAGGTATGGTTTGGAGCAGGCGATGCGCCCATTGGTAGGGGGCCATGGCGGCAAGGATATAGGTATCGAGTTTGGCCAGGCTACGCTCGAGTATTTCGATGTGCTCATGAATGTGTTCGAGAATGTACCGGTGCCGCGCGCTCAGATCGCCATCGAGTGCGGCTTGCAGGTCCTCGCGTCTGAGTTTGAGTCTGCCGCGTGCCATATCGAGCAGCGCGGCGATCGATTTGCCCTCTATCAGGCCGGTGACCATCGCGCGTGCCGACAAGCCGTTGATGTCACTGACGACGCCGCCAAGTTTGATTCCGCCATCGTCGAGGATTTTGTGTAGCCGGTTAATTTCACTGGCGCGCATGGCAGCAAGCTTGCGCCGGTAGCGGGACAGCAGGCGCAGTTCGCGCAAATCCTGAGGTGGGATGAAGCTGCCGCGCACCAACCCGAAGCGCGCCAGCACGGCCAGCCACTGCGAATCGTTCATGTCCGTTTTTCTGCCCGGTACATGTTTGACGAAATGATGATTCAGATCGGCATCGCCCCCAAGCATGAAAGCTCCGCAAGGCAGAGAATCAGCGATGGTGCACAGGACACCAAAGACCGCAATCTCAATGGTGGCCCGACCCCGTGTATAACCAGGCCTACCCGAACTGGCCCGCACCCCCAACAGTTGCGCGGCTTGTCGCCGCAGCACGAACGGTAAAGAGACCCAGGCTGATTGAGTCTGAGGCGTTTTCCAGTTCATCGATGCCCTGTGCGCCACCTTTATTTTAGCCATAGGAGAGTGACATGGAAGGACTGTCTCCACTCTACCGACGCGTTGCCGGCATCGATGTCCATAAGATGCTGCACGTTGTCACCGCCGTCATTGAACATCCTGACGGCACCATCGAACAGCAAAGCCGTCAATTCGGCGGTTTCAAACGCGATTGCCATGCCCTGACGAGCTGGCTTCTTGATCTGAATGTCGAACTGGTCGTCATGGAAAGCACGGGCATCTACTGGAAAAGCATCTATGCCCATCTCGAGCGCGCCGGCATCCAGGCCTGGGTCGTCAATGCGCTAAAGGGCGGCACTATTGCCACACGTCCGATAGTTGCATTGTGAGAAAGAAGAACATCACCTGGTTGCACAAAGCCCAGACGAAGCTTGTCGGCTTTATCGTCTGCCAAACGCGGAGCTCCATCAATGTCGATCTTTCCGTCGCAGAGCAGCTTTGCCGTAAGGAATGGGACGCCGTGGGAGGCCTCGGTTTCAGCGTCCGCAAAGCAGACGTAACAGCCCTTCATGCCGCGAGAGAGCAGGACGCGATATGTGTTCTTGACCAACCGTGTAAAGTCGTCCTTCGACTTTTTCACAGTCGTGTCGTGCGACTTTGTTTTATCTCCGACCCACGCGTCTTGAGATGGATCGAAGCGCAGGTCCTGTCCGAAGATGATCCCGGCGTAGTCGAACTCAAAACCTTGGGCGGTATACACGCATCCGACCTGGTTAATCCCGTTCGGGTGATACGCCCAAAGCGACGATTTCGGAATGCCTGCAGCAAGCCGCCCCGAATCGGGCCTTGCGTTCCACGGACGGCTGAAGTTTCCGAGCACGACGTCGGCCTGAAGCGTACCGTCCTTGTTAGGATCGGACCAAGGCCAACAGAAGCCGGCCGCCAGCCGCCCAGTCGCGCCCGCTTGCACCTTATCCTTGATCGCGTTCTCCAACGCTTCCGGAGACTGAAAAATCCGGAAATCGAAAGCGTCGTGATCGTTCCATTCGAAGCGCGGACGGTCATCGATGCCCAACATCGTGTTTATCCAGCGAACAAACGCATCTGAGCAGTTGCAGCGGAACTGTGTCTCGAGTTCAGATTCGTACACCGCACACTTGTGCTTGTCCGCGTACTCCCGAATGTAGGCGACGGAGCCGATTTCCCCCGGGCGTACGACCTGATGATCGTCAATGCAAAATACCGAAACACGTGCGGCCGCGATCAATTCCTCCAGTTGCTTCAGACCAGATTTCTTGTTCGCCGGCGTGAAGCGGTTTCTGCTCACGTCTCGGATACGATGTGCTTCGTCAGTGACCAGTACGTCGACCGAATCAGCCTGCGCGCCTACGTAACCGTTCGTGTACGTAAACAGCTCCTGACCTCGTGAACCAATTATCTTCCGCAGCGTTTCGGTGAACGCTTTGGCGCCGGTCACATAGTGCGTCGAGTAGTGACTTGATAACAAACTCGCTACGAGGTTGACCGCCAGCACAGACTTGCCGGTGCCTGGGCCGCCTTTGATGATGATGATGATGATCTGCTTCTGACGCTCATGCACCCCGCGACGCGCAGCGGTCATCACGGCGTCGAATGCCACCTGCTGCTCGTCAAGCAGCGTGTACTCCGGGTCGTTCCTGATCACGGACGCCACATAGTCCATCAGCTTCTTGCTAGGGCGATAGCGATTTTCTTCCATGCGACGCAGCACTTCCAGACCGTCGCCGCCTCCAACCCGCTCCACCAGAAACTTGACGAACTCGTCTATGTCGTCGGCGCTGAACGTCGGTGCCATCTCCAGCAACGTCGAGAATTTAGGCGCCCGGAGCGGATCAGCTGGGTGCGAATGGTAGTTGTGTAAATAGGCGCAAGCAGCGACTTCAATCGGAGTCTCGTCCGCGTAGCAAGCCTCATGATTGTCCCGAAGATAGGACGCGTATCGTGCTACCTGAGCAGAGGGATGCAGTACGTCGCGCACGCAACCATTGATGATGAACGTTGAGACTTCGTTGTTCCCCGCCGACTCCTCGCATGTCTGCCATTGCTTCAGCTCGATCGCTACGGTCGTGGGCGTTCCATCTTTCGCGAAGCCACATAGCAAGCAGTCGATACGCTTCGAGTTCGTCGGCAGTTGAAATTCCAGCATGACGCCCTGGTTGGTCAACCCGGCGCGCGAAAGTTTGATTCTTAGTCCTGGTAATCGGAGTACTTGCGCGAATCTCCCCGGACTTTTTCGGCGGGATATTTCGTCCGATTGACATCCATTTTTTCCAAACAGGCTTGATAGAGGTCGACATCAAGCTTGTCTGCAAGGCGGACGAGGTATAGCAATACGTCCGCCATTTCGTGACGAATGGCGACTTGCTTGCCGTCGTCCAGTTCGCTCTTATCTCCCGAGGTCAGCCACTGAAACGGCTCCAGTAGCTCACTTGCCTCGACGCTTAAAGCCGTCGCGAGATTCTTTGGCGTGTGAAACTTGTCCCAGTCCCGCTCATCCGCGAACTGGCGAACAAGGTCGCGCAAGCTAGCAAGGTCACTTTGCATCTCAAAATCTCTTCGGGTGATGGCTCCCCAGACGGCTGGGGATAACTAATCGGATCGGTCTTGCCGGGTGAAATAGGGCTCTAGAGGCGCGCCTGCTCGAGTGGGCCGCGTCGACCTTATCTCGATAAGAGGTGATGATATAAGAGGGGGCGGGTTTGATGCGTGCGTTATTTAGCTGGCTACGCTGGCGCGAGGCTTCGCGTCGCAGATGACGCAATGCGCGAGCAAGCTGTATTGGCTCAAGGACGTGGGCAGGTTGTTGTTGCACAGGGGGCGCCGAATACCTCAATGCGTCTAACGCTCCAAAACGGCCTAGGGAAACAACCTGCCGCGCAAGAAACTAGCAATTTTGCCTAATAGCGCAGTTGGTCTATCGCCGTTGTAGTGGCCAAATAAGAGTTGCCCACCTATTGCCATCGAGGCCACGCGTCTCGCTTATTTGTCCACAGACGTCGCATGAGATCGAGCATGTCGAAGCCCGACCGACGCCCCGCATCGCCCAACTTTCCACACAAAGCCGCCCCAGCAACGCCTCAATAAAACCCGCCAACAATGCCCAATGCATACTAGATGACCAATATAAGAGGCATTTAACATTCTCCAATAAATCGATTTGCCTTATCCCGTAAATGTTTTGTAGAATCGCGCGATTACGCGGGGGCGCGTGAAAGCAACGCAAACTAAAAGAGGCGGTATAGGAATGCGTCACATAATCGGCAGCGTTAATGGCGGACCCGCGCGGGGAGAGCGTCTGTCACACCTTGGCGCGCGGCGTCAGCAGGGCCGTGGGCCGCTGAGTCCATTGAGCAATTGGCTAATCGGAAGCCGCGCTATCGGCGAAGCCCGCATGCTCGATCCACTCATTGCCGTCATTAATTGTCAATCTCAAGGGCTTCAAGCCAAACGCATTAACCGGAAAATTTTTCCGTTTGAATCGGAAAATAAAACCGATCAATAACGCAAAAGCAAACCAAAAAACAAACCGCCAGAAGAACCCGCGAGCCGAACAAACCATAGCGACCCAGCGACATCAAAAGAGACTACCGTGAATTCCGCCGACCTGTTGCGCGCCTTTGCCTCCCCGTCCCTGACGCAAGCCAATCGCGCCTTTCGCCTGCACTGGGGCTCCGCCCAGTCGAGCCTTGAGCAAGTGCTGATCGCGCATCGCATCGATATCAGCGAGGGCCTGTGCTCAGGCATTGTGGGTCACGTGACGTGTCTGTCGACGCGCGCGGACTTGCCGCTCAATGCGTTCATCGGCTTGCCGCTGTCAGTGCAGATGGTCACCGACCGTGGCGCCTTGCACCCGATCTGCGCGATCGTCACCGACGCGCGCGCGGGCCAGTCGGACGGGTCGCTGGCGACCTACCAGTTGACCATGCGCGATGCGTTATCGGTGCTGGAGGGGCGAACCAATACGCGCATCTTTCGCACGCTGAGTGTGCCCGATGTGATTGAGAAGCTGCTGGGCGAATGGCAGAAAAAGAGTCCGGCGCTCGCGCGCGCGTTCGATTTCGACCTGTCGTCGCTGGATCGCGCGAAGTATCCGGTGCGCGAGACGCTGTTGCAGTTTCACGAGTCGGACGCGGATTTCATCCGACGGCTGTGCCGTCGCGAGGGCATCGCGTGGTTCACGGCGGCGGGTGAGCGCGGCGCGGCGCCGTCGGCCGACGGCGCCGGTGAGTCGCCGGTGCACACGCTGGTGCTGCTGGACGACCCGATGAAACTGCCGAAGTCGTCGGCCGGCACGGTGCGCTATCACCGCGACGCGGCCACCGAAGCGCGCGACTCGATCACGCTGTGGTCGGCCTCGCGTCAACTCGTGCCGGGCAACGTGCAGCGCGCGAGCTGGGACTACAAGAGCGCGACGGTGGCGCAGGCGTCGGAGACGAGCATCGTCGATCAGGGCGAAGCCGGCAATGACCTCGCGCAGCTGCTGCGCGATGCGGTCATCGACGTGCCGCACGCGGGCGATTCGTGGTCGGACTATGAGCGCGTCAGCAAGGCGCGCATGCTCGCCCATGAGTTGCGCTCGGCGAATGTCGATGCGGTGAGCGGGGTGCGGGATCTGGCTGTGGGCAGATGGTTCGAATTGACCGGGCATCCGGAGGTGGACACGCATCCGCAGGAGGAGCGGCAGTTTATCGTCACCACGCTGCATCATCGTGGGGAGAATAGTCTTCCCAAAACGTTGAATGAACGCGCGCAGGCGTTGTTTGAGGCGAATCGGTGGAGGGTGGAGGGGCCTTCAACGGGTGCTTCGTCTTCACCGTCGGCTGGGCGGGGAAGGGCGGCGAGTAGTGCGGATGAGGAAGAGAGCCGCTATGAAAACACCTTCAGTTGCGTGCGACGCGGCGTGCCGCTCACGCCGGCCTACGATCCGCGGATCGATTTGCCGCGGGTTTATCCGATTACCGCGCTGGTGGTTGGGCCGGAGGGCGAGGAGGTGTATTGCGATTCGCTTGGGCGGATCAAGGTGCAGCTTCAGGGCCTGGATCCGGATGATCATGCGCATGCGCAAGGGGCGGGTACTAGCGGGACGGATAAGGACAGCGCGTTCGTGCGGGTGAGCAGCAGCTGGGCCGGTACGAACTATGGGCACGATACGTTGCCGCGTATCGGGATGGAGGTTGCGCTGGATTTCCTGAATGGGGATCCGGACAAGATGTTCGTGACCGGTGTGCTGCACAACGGGCCGAATATGCCGGCGACGTTCAGTCATACCGGGGCGTTGCCGGGGAATCGGTTTCTGTCTGGGGTGAAGACGAAGGAGATTAAAGGCAGCCGGTATAACCAGTTGCGCTTTGACGATACGGCTGGAGAGATCAGTAGCCAGTTGGCTAGTGAACACGCAGCGACTGAACTCAACCTCGGGTTTCTGACGCAGCCCAGGAATAACGGCACGGGGCAGGCGCGAGGCGAGGGCGCGGAGTTGCGCACGGACGCTGCGGCATCACTGCGTGCTGCCAAGGGTATTTTGCTCACCACCTATGCGCGAAGCAAGGCGACGGGCAAGCAGCTTGATCGCGACGAGCTAAATCAACTGCTTGGCGAGTGCACGGAACTCTTTAAAGCGCTCGGCGAGTATGTTGGTCAGCACGGCGGACAGGCAGCAGATGCGACTTCTCAAAGCGAGCTCGCCGCTGCGCTAAAGACTTGGGATGACTCAGGCAGCGGAGCTACTGAGACATCTGCGTCTGGCGCGGCCAATTCCCAAGCGATCATGGCCTTCGGATCGGCGGCGGGATCCATCAACGTGACGCCGAAAACCCACGTCACCTACGCCGGCGTGAACATCGACAAAGTCGCCCAGCAGCATATGCAGTTGGTCAGTGGTCAGCGTTTCAACGTGACGGCGGGGCACGGTATACAAATGTTCGGTCGTGCGCAGGGCATCACAGCTATCGCCAACGAAGGACCATTCGTGCTGCAGGCCCAAGCCGACGCGCTGACAGCTAACGCGCAGAAAGGTATCCGGATGAGCACAAACGACGACGAAGTGTTGATCACCGGACCGTCGATACGAATCGTTGCCGAAGACGGCAGCTTTCTTAAGATCGGCGGCGGTGTGACGCTAGGCACGAAAGGTGACGCGAAAATTCTCGCGGCATCTCACCAGTGGGGCGGACCATCCACGCAAGAGGCAACAAAGACTTCCTTCACGAACGCGCCGACAGACCAGCGCTTCCGTTTGCACTATCCAGGCGACTCGCCGAATTCGCCTGCTCCGGCAGCAAACCAGAGTTACCGCATTACGACGGACGACGGTCGCGTAATTGAAGGAAAGAGCGATGCGAACGGCATGACTGAACTGGTCAAAGATGATGCGATGCGCGTCCTAAAGATCGACATTCTCAAACCGAAGCTTTGATGGGATGTAGCGGGGAAATTCATGGCTGAAACCGACCAAACTCACCACGTAGTCAGCAGTGCCGCGGCAACTACTATGTCGAATCGCGCTGCGGATAGACCTGCCTTGGTGCCTCCTGATCGGCCGGGCGTCGTGATATTTCTGCACGGCGTCAATGACCCTGGCGCAAATTACGACGTCATCGAACAAGGGTTTTGTGACGGGCTTAACGAGCGCTTGAGCCGCAAGGATTTGCGTCCCGGATTGTATGGCGTTGATTACAAAAAAGCACAAAAGTACAAGGCTGGCGATCCAGACTTTGATCAATGGAACAAGATCAAGTATGACCCCGACACTTACCTCTATCAGCGCACGGAAGTGCCCGAAGATCAGGCGACGGCGACTCACAGCATGTTCATCCCTTTCTACTGGGGCTATCGTGCCGCGCCAGGCGAGATTCAAGGCGGCGAACAAAGTCCTGTGACTTTACGCGGACAGTACCAGGACAAAGCAGGCAACCGACTAAGTAAGCATTTCGCCAAAGGCGGCGGCATGTTCAACAATGCCACGACTAATATACCGGCTGTCTACGACCCGGGCTGGATGGCGAACACGGCGAATTCGATTGCCAGTTTGAAAATGAGCGACTATCAGTACAGTGGACAAAGTCCACATCGACACTATTTCGTTCTGGCAGCCGAAAGGTTGGCGATGCTAGTGCGAGAGATTCGAGCCATTGATTCCAACGAGACCGTCTCCATCATGGGGCACAGCCAAGGTACCGTCATCACGCTGTTGGCCCAAGCGCTGTTGGCAGAAAGCGGCGACCGGTGTGCCGATTGCGTGATCATGGTTGATACACCGTATAGTCTCGGCGAGCCCATTGCAGCAGACATCGCACAGCCGAGCGCCATCCCGTACACAACGCGTGGAAAACTTAATACGCTGATCAACATTGTCAACCAAGTGACGAAAGCTCCGCAGCATTGCGTTCCGGCACTGACTGAATTGCAGACGACTGATCCACTCCACGGTGGTCGTACCGGTCCCGGCTGGTCCCCCAATCAAGCGCATAGGCTGGACAAGGATGGTACGAATGTCGTGTTCGCGGAACGGGATAATCGCGGTAAGGTATATCTGTATTTCTGCACGGAGGACACAACAGTCGATTTGCCGAACGTACAGGGTATCGGCACACACGGCGTGCCCGACACCATAGTGGAGAAGTGGCAGGGTTCAAAGAAGGTGCTTGGTATGCCGTGGAAATCGGAAGTGTCGCTCGACGCAATGAACGCGCTTAAGAAAATTCGATTTCAACAACGACTATGGACAAAAAAACCTGACTCTTGGGACGGTAAGCCAAGGCTGGTCGGTGCGCCGCCAGCATACTTAACTGTGATAGACGACGAGCGGCGATTCATCAATGGTGAACCAATCACACCTCCGTATGCACCGAATCTGTACGGCGGCGAAGCAATCAAAGGTTCGCCAAAAAAGGCTGGCAAGGACAAGCCAGACGATGTTTCTCGAGATCTTGTTTTGGGCAATCCGGATGCCGGGTTGCAGTGGAAGCCGTTTCCCCCGGATATGCCTGCAAACTTACGTGGCAATTCCTCAGGAATGATGGCGTGGTTCAACGCACGTTCCCCAGATCCAGAGAATCACACGAACGCCGTTCGCGTTGCTGACGGTCGTGGGCTTATCTACTATCGTGAGGAAACGCCGAACGAAGCACGGCAACGCATGGGAACCGACAAAAAATCTTGGGATGAGAACTCCTACCATTCAGCGATTCTTCGTGATTCAGACAATTTGCGAAGGGTTGCTGCAATGGATGTGGCAATAGGGCAGGCCAAAGCACTGGACGATAAAGACTGGCGAGTGCTGCTCATTGCGATCGCTGATTGGAAAACAGACGCAGAGGGACTGAAAAAAATTCAGAACAACCCCAAATTCCAAAGTCTCAGTAATAAGGCGCAGAAACTCGTGGAAGCGAACGCAAGGTATTACTCAGCGGGAGTATTCCCCACTGCGTTGATCTCTCAAAGGCCGCCGAAGTTGGTGGATGCAGAAACATATCGGGATCGCGAGAAGCGCCAATGATGATGCTCGCGAAATCAACTCGGCCGCGGATGAGGCCCTATCTAGTCATCCTTTTGCTAGCGGCTTTGGCGTGGGTAGCTTTCATTTTGTTTGGCTCTTACGAATACTGGCAACACACTGGCAACGGAGTATCAGAAATGGGTAGTACCTTGCGTAATGGAGTCTTCGTTGTCGTCGGCGTGCTGGCTGTTGCCTTCGCCGGTCATTGGGCATTGCGCAGCAGCCGTGACGAAGTGAAGGCCGCCTCAGCAGCCACGCCAAGTAAGATATCTGCATCTGGTCCGGTC
>NZ_WOEZ01000041.1 GCF_013177735.1 Paraburkholderia elongata
ATGGTGTGCGCCGCGCTCGCGCAGCGCTGGGGGGCTCGCGACACCAGCGGCGAAACCCGCGCTGCCGCGCGCGAGCGGCCCGCCGCCGCCGTCGCGCGACATTGAATACGCGCGCAATGCAAACAGGACATTCATAAGCGCCCTCCCTGAGCGTCATTTGAAGAAAGCCGCCTCGTGCGGCTTTTTTGATATTTCACGCTCAAACGCCGCCGCTGTCGCCTCAGCCGGATGGCATAGGCAAAGTCCTGGCCATGGCAAAACCAGCCGACAGCGAGCCCAAGGCTGAGACGCACCACCCAGGTGCAACGCGTCACTAAAAGTTCACTTAATTCCAGGCAGGATGGGCCGATAAGACGAAGATCGATCGCTAAGCCTAACTGCCATGCAACCTCGTTCCCCCTCCCGATCCGCTGCGCCGCGCATCGAGGAGTTGATCGCCCGGCGTGACTTGTCCGCCGTATTCCAGCCGATCATCAATTTCGACGACGGCGCGATCCTCGGTTACGAAGGTCTGATCCGCGGCCCGGCCGGCACACTGCTCGAAGCGCCCTTCGCCCTGTTTTCGCAGGCGCTCGCCGAAGGCTGCGCGCTCGAGCTCGAGCAGGCCGCCGCGCGCACCTGCATCGACGCATTCGCGAAGCTCGATTTCGACGGCAAGCTGTTTCTCAATTTCAGCGCGGGCGCGATCCGTCAGTTGGCCGAAGCACGCGACGACACGCTCGCACTGCTGCGTCATAGCGGCGTCGATCCGCATCGGATCGTGATCGAGCTGACCGAGCAAAGCACGATTCTGGATGTCGCGGGCTTCGTGCCGGTGATTTCGGCGTTGCGCACGGCCGGTGCGCAGTTCGCGCTCGACGATTACGGCACCGCGAACGCCAGCATGAATCTTTGGGTGCGCCTGCAACCGGATCTCGTGAAGATCGACCGCTTTTTCATTCACGGCATCTCCAGCGATTCGCTCAAGTTCGAAGCCGTGCGCGCCATGCAGCACTTCGCCAACGCAAGCGGCGCGCGGCTGGTGGCCGAAGGCATCGAGGACGAAGCGGATCTGATCGTGGTGCGCGACATGGGGATCGGCTGCGGGCAGGGCTATTTCTTCGGCAGGCCGCATGCCCAGCCGGCCCGCAGCGTCACCGACGACGCCCGCGACGCACTGCGCGCCGGCCACATCGCCGTATTCCCGGAGACCACACGCACGGTGAGCAGCGCGTCGCCGTCGGGCGGCATGGCGTCGGCCAAGATGATGGTGCATGCGCCGGGGCTACCGCGCCATGCCACCAACAACGACGTGCTCGAACTGTTCAACCGTCTGCCCGATCTGCATGCGGTCGCGGTGGTCGAGCATGACAAACCGGTCGCGCTGATCAATCGCCGCAGTTTCATGGACCGCTACGCGCTGCCTTACCACCGCGAGCTGTTCGGCAAACGGCCGTGCCTGCAGTTTGCGAACGCGTCGCCGGTGATCATCGAGCAATCGATGACCGTCGAACAAATGGCCAAGCTCCTCGCGAGCGACGACCAGCGTTATCTCGCCGACGGCTTCGTCATCACCGACAACGACGGCAAATACGCCGGTCTCGGCACCGGCGAGAATCTGGTGCGCGCGGTGACCGAGGTGCGCATCGAAGCCGCGCGCTACGCGAACCCGCTGACCTTCTTGCCGGGCAACATCCCGATCAGTTCGCACATCGCCCGCCTGTTAGGCAACGACGCCGGCTTCTACGCGTGCTACGTCGATCTGAACCACTTCAAGCCCTTCAACGATCAGTACGGCTACTGGCAGGGCGACGAAGTCCTGAAATTCGCCGCCGCCGTGCTCGCCGACGTTTGCGACCCGACTCGCGATTTCCTCGGTCACGTCGGCGGCGACGACTTCCTGATCCTGTTCCAGAGCGAGGACTGGCAGGCCCGCGTGCTGCGCGCGATCCACCTGTTCAACGAAGGCGCGCAGCGCTTCTACGCGCCCGCCGACCGGCTGGCCGGCGGCATTCACGGTGAAGACCGGCGCGGCAATTCGACCTTCTTCGGCTTCGTGACGATGGCGATCGGCTGCGTGCGCGTCGAGTCGGACGGTCGTCCGTCGTTCTACAGCAGCGAGGAAATTGCGTCCGTCGCGGCGCTGGCGAAGCGGCGCGCGAAGCACGAGACGAGCGGCTTCGTGCTGATCGATGCGGATGAGAGCGTGGCGCGGCTACGTGGACAGGCCGACATGGCGGCTATGCCTTTCGACTGAGTGCGTTGGCGTGCCAACGTCAATGCCAACGCCAACGCCAACGCCAACGCCAACGCCAACGCCAACGCCAACGCCAACGCCAACGCCAACGCCAACGCCTTGTTTAGCACGTTTTACTAAACAACAAAAATCGGGCCAGCGCCACTATCTACGGGTATTTCCGGGTATGGATCGCCTGTTCGCGAGGCGGTTTTAGCCACGTTTTACTATACAATCGCCCGAACCCAAACACCGTACGGCCACCCCTCCTGCGGCCGTTTCATTCGATGGCCACAACCATCCGCGACGTCGCCCGCGCGGCCAGCGTGTCGATCGGCACCGTCTCACGCGCATTGAAGAATCAGCCCGGCCTTTCCCAGGCCACGCGCGAACGCGTTGTCGAAGCGGCGCGGCAACTCGGCTATGACGCCGCCCAATTGCGTCCGCGCATCCGCCGCCTTACCTTTCTGTTGCACCGTCAGCACAACAACTTCGCCGTCAGCCCGTTCTTTTCGCATGTGCTGCACGGCGTGGAAGACGCATGCCGCGAACGCGGCATCGTCCCGTCCGTGCTGACCGCCGGTCCGACCGAAGACGTGATCCAGCAGATGCGCCTGCATGCGCCGGACGCGGTGGCGATCGCCGGATTCGTCGAGCCTGAAACGCTCACCACGCTGGTGGCGATGCAACGCCCGCTCGTGCTGATCGACCTGTGGGCGCCCGGCCTGCGCTCGGTGAATCTCGACAACGCCGCGGGCGCCACGCTCGCCATGCGGCATCTGTTCGAACAGCAGCGCAAGCGCGTTGCGTTCATCGGCGGCTCGCTCGCGCACTTCAGCATTGCCCAGCGCGCGCTCGGTTACCGGCGCGCGTTTTTCGAAGCGGGCTTGCTGTTCGACCCATCGCTGGAAGTCACGATCGACGCAGGTCTCGATCCCGACAGCGGCGCCGCGCGCGCGATGCACCAGTTGCTCGACGCGCCCGGCCCGCGGCCCGATGCCGTATTCGCCTACAACGACGCCGCCGCGCTCGCCGCACTGCGCGCGTGCCTCGCGCGCGGCATCCGCGTGCCCGAGGACATCGCGATCATCGGCTTCGACGACATTCCCGCCGCCGCTCATGCCACGCCGCCGCTGTCGACCATTTCGGTCGACAAGGAGGCGCTCGGCCGGCGCGGCGTCGAGCTGCTGCTTGAAGACGCACCCGCTGAACTCGAAGTCCGCTTGCCCGTCCATCTCGTTGCCCGTGCCAGTACTTTGGTAAAAACGCCATGACGCAATCCGATCCGCTTCACCCCGCCAACGGCGCAGCCGCGGCGCCACCCGTCGACAGCTTCCGCAGCCGCGATTTCCTGCTCGCTCATGTGCAGGACACGCTGCGCTTTTACGCGCCAAACGTGCTCGATCCGAGCGGCGGCTTCCACCATTTTTTCCGCGACGACGGCTCTGTTTACGACAAGACCACGCGGCATCTAGTGAGTACTTGCCGCTACGTCTTCAACTACGCAATGGCGTATCGCCAGTTCGGCGACCCGCAGCATCTCGAGTACGCGCGCCACGGTTTGCGCTTCTTGCGCGAAGCGCATTGGGACGCCGAGCACGAAGGCTACGACTGGGAGCTCGAATGGCGCGATGGCAAGAAACACACGCTCGACGCAACGCGCCACTGCTACGGTCTCGCATTCGTGCTGCTCGCGTATTCGCATGCGGCGATGGCCGGCATCGAGGAAGCGAGGCCAATGATCGGCGCGACCTTCGAGTTGATGGAGCATCGATTCTGGGACGCCGCCGCAGGTCTCTATGCTGACGAGGCGACGCCCGACTGGCGCGTGAGTTCGTACCGCGGCCAGAACGCGAACATGCACACCACCGAGGCGCTCCTGACCGCGCACGAGGCGACCGGGCACCTGGTCTATCTCGATCGTGCGGAACGGGTGGCGTCGAACATCACGCTGCGTCAGGCGAAGCTCTCGCAAGGCCTCGTGTGGGAGCACTTTCACGCGGACTGGTCGGTCGATTGGCATTACAACGAGGAAGACAGTTCGAACATCTTTCGTCCGTGGGGCTTCCAGCCCGGGCACCAGACCGAGTGGGCCAAGCTGCTGCTGATTCTTGAGCGCTACCGTCCGTTGCCGTGGCTGCTGCCGCGCGCCATCGAGCTATTCGATGCCGCCATGACGCATGCTTGGGACGAAGATCACGGCGGCCTCTATTACGGCTTCGGCCCGGACGGCACCGTGTGCGACCACGACAAGTATTTCTGGGTTCAGGCGGAGACGTTCGCGACCGCGGCGCTGCTAGGCAAGCGCACCGGCAACGAGCGTTTCTGGGACTGGTACGACGAGATCTGGCGCTACAGCTGGGCGCATTTCGTCGATCACAAGTATGGCGCGTGGTACCGCATCCTCACGTGCGACAACCGTAAGTACAGCGACGAAAAGAGTCCCGCCGGCAAGACCGACTATCACACGATGGGCGCGTGCTATGAGGTGATGGCGCACGCACTGCCTGACGGCGCGGCCGCTTCGTTCGAATCCGCGGAGTAAGCAAAATGAGCAACTTGAGCGCGAACACTGAATTCCCTCTCTTCGTCTCGGCCGGCGACATCCTCACCGATCTCGTGCGGACCGGCACCTCGCAATGGCTCTCGCGTCCAGGCGGCGCCGGCTGGAACGTCGCACGCTGCGTGGCGCGGCTCGGTTTGCCGACCGCGTGTGCCGGGTCGCTGGGCGTTGATAACTTCTCCGACGAATTGTGGAACGCGAGCGTCGCCGCGGGGCTCGACATGCGCTTCATGCAGCGCGTGGAGCGCCCGCCCCTGCTGGCGATCGTTCATCGGACACATCCGCCCGCGTACTTTTTCATGGGTGAGAACGGCGCCGATCTGGCGTTCGATCCGGCGCACTTGCCGGCTGGCTGGATCGGGCAGGTGAAGTGGGCGCATTTTGGTTGCATCAGCCTGGTGCGTCAGCCGCTTGGCAACACGCTTGCCGCGTTGGCAGCCGAGTTGCGTTCGCGCGGCGTGAAGATCAGTTTCGATCCGAATTACCGGAACCTGATGGAGCATGGGTACGAGCCCACGTTGCGAAAGATGGCTGCGCTGGCCGATCTGATCAAGGTGTCGGACGAGGATTTGCGCATGCTGTTCAAGACGGACGACGAGGCCGGTGCACTTGCCCAGTTGCGAGCCATGAATCCTGCGGCCACTGTGCTGGTGACACGCGGGCCGGAGACGTCCATGTTGATCGACGGCGCCATGATTATGGAGGCTCGACCGCCTCGGGTCGAAGTTGTCGATACCGTTGGTGCTGGGGATGCTTCTATCGGCGGCCTGCTGTTCAGCCTGATGACTGCACCGCAGCGGGCGTGGCCGGAGCACCTTGCCTTTTCTTTGGCCGCCGGTGCCGCGGCTTGCCGCCACGCTGGCGCGCATGCACCTTCTTTGGATGAGGTTGTCGCGTTGCTGTAGTTTTTTTGCCTTGTGCGGCGTGTATTGTTGCAGACATCGGTTGTAGACAACGAGCGCCGCGCAGGCAAAGACCGAACCTCGATCATCGTGCTAGGATGAAAAAACCCATCCCTTTGGAAGAAGGAGCGTCGCCATGGATGACATCACCTACACCAAAGGCATCTACACGGCCACCGCGTCGGTAAGAGAAGTACAAAGCGACACCTGGCAGGGCTTGGTCACTCTTTCCCGCGACGAAGGCGAAGCATCCGAAGACCAGGAGACCACGGTCTACGAAGTCGAAGCCACCTCGTCCACGCCGGAGGAGGCCCTCGAAGAAGCCAAGGCCCTCGCGCACCGCATCCTTGGGGAAATCGAACTCTAGGCAACCCGGCGCCGCGCCCATCGCACAGCGCCACCCCTGAATCAACCGGCTGGAGGCGACCATGGCTGAACAGCACTTCCTCTACGGCGTGTACTCGATTCACGTCCGCCCTCTCGAACTCAACGGCGCGCGCTGGGACGCGGAATACGAAATCCGGCATCGCGAGAAAGCCGTCAAGTCGTGGACCACCGTGGGCGGTGACAACGGCTACACGGACGAAGCCGAAGCCATCGCCGCTGCCCATCAGCAAGCCGTCGACGACATCGAACACGGCGCCGGCATTCCGAAGCCGCGGGCCTTCCCGTAGATCCACGGCGAGCGCGTTTAGCGACGCGTGCATGCCTGCGAACGTTGTCGTAGCGTCCCGCTCGCGTTCGCCTGAAGCACCGCGAGCGCGCTTTGGAAACGCCACGCCGAAGCCCCCGGGCCCGCAGTAGAGACGCCACGTCCACCGCCCCTGCAGCGCGCCGAAAATCACCTTCCGCGCGCTAACCGGCGTGCTACGCTTTGCGCGTTTTCATCTCCACAGACACGCGATGGCTACTGAACCGTCAAACGGCTTTTCCAGCATCGGCGACGACGAAACGCGGGCGCATAAACGTCGCGCGCGCGGCAGCCGGGAATTGCGCCTGGACGATCGCGTCGTCATCGCCCACGGCATGCCGACGCCGCTCTGGCAGGATCTTTATCACCGTGCACTGGTCGTGCGCTGGCCGACGTTCTTTGTCTCGCTCGGGGTTTTGTTCCTGCTGCTCAACACCGTGTTTGCCACGCTCTACATGCTCGGCCAGGCGCCGATCGCCAATCAGTTTCCGTCGGGCTTCGGCGGCGCATTTTTCTTCAGCGTCGAAACGCTCGCTACGGTCGGCTATGGCGACATGCACCCGCAAACCATCTACGCCCACTGGATCGCGACGCTCGAAATCTTTGTCGGCATGTCCAGTATCGCGTTGGCAACGGGGCTGATCTTCGCGCGCTTCTCACGACCTCACGCGAAGATCATGTTTGCCCGCTATGCGGTCGTGCGGCCGATCGAGGGCCGCATGACGCTGATGGTGCGCGCCGCCAACGCGCGTCAAAATGTGATCGCCGAAGCTCGTGCGAAGCTGCGCATCATGCGGCTGGAGACCACCGTGGAAGGTTTTACGCTGCGCAAGCTCTACGATCTGACGCTGGTGCGCGAACAGCATCCCGTGTTCAAGTTGGGCTGGGTCATGATGCACGTCATCGACGAAAGCAGCCCGCTATTTGGCGAAACCGCCGAAACACTCAAAGGCCGCGACGCGTCGCTGCTGCTCACGCTCGAAGGGGTCGACGAATCGACCTCGCAGACCATGCAGGCGCGCTATATGTGGAGTTGCGAGCAGATCCGCTGGCAGTATCGGTTCGTCGACGTCATGCGCGAGGAAGACGGCGTTAGTCACATCGATTACTCACATTTCCACGAGATCGTGCCGCTCGACTCTGCGCCTGTCGCTGCGCCTATGGCGAAGGCGCCGGCATCGTAAAAACAGGACTAAAACGCACCAGGGCATACCCGAACCCGTCCGTCGCGTGGCAGATCCATCTCAAAACTTCATTAAAACGCGTGACCCGTCGCGCCGTTTCGTCGAACGCCTCGTCAAGTAGAAAAAATTCACTCCAATCGGCGCTAAAAAATAGAGTCTCTTTCGCCGCGTCACCTTTTGTGGTCCCCACCCACGGCGCGCGGATACAAAACCGCAATCAAATTGCATGGGATCGGAGTAAGCGCTTTGCATGGGACCAGAGTAACGCGCTAAAGCGTGAACTCGGGTCGACAGCTGAAGCGCTAACTCCGATCGACAATGGAGACTCACCCATGACCGCTCGCCTGCCCATCGACGGCACGCCCGCTCTCGCCGACTACAAGCTGTCCGACAACCTCACTGCCACGCGCGGCAGGATTTTCCTGACCGGTACCCAGGCGCTGGTGCGCCTTGCGCTGATGCAACGCGCGGTCGACCGCGCGCACGGCATGAATACAGCCGGCTTCATCAGCGGCTATCGCGGCTCGCCGCTCGGCATGGTCGACCAGCAGTTGTGGAAAGCGCAGAAACTGCTCACAGCGAGTGATATTCGCTTTTTGCCGGCGATCAACGAAGAACTCGGCGGCACTGCGGTGCTCGGCACGCAGCGGGTGGAATCGGACCCGGAGCGCACGGTCGAAGGCGTGTTCGCGATGTGGTACGGCAAGGGCCCAGGCGTCGACCGCGCTGGCGATGCGCTGAAGCACGGCAACGCGTACGGCTCGTCACCGCACGGTGGCGTGCTGGTGGTGGCGGGCGATGACCACGGATGCGTGTCGTCGTCGATGCCGCATCAGAGCGACTTCGCGTTGATGGCGTGGCATATGCCGGTGGTGAATCCGTCGAACATTGCCGACATGCTCGAGTTCGGCCTGTATGGCTGGGCGCTGTCGCGCTTCTCGGGTGCGTGGGTCGGCTACAAGGCGATCTCGGAAACGGTCGAATCCGGCTCGACGGTGGACCTCGATGCACTGCAAACCGAATGGACGATTCCACAGGATTTCGAAGCACCCACGGGCGGCCTACATAACCGCTGGCCCGATCTGCCCAGCCTGACAATCGAATCGCGGATGCACGCGAAGCTCGACGCGGTTCGTCATTTCGCGCGCACCAACAGCATCGACAAATGGATTGCGCCGAGTCCGCATGCGAACGTGGGTATCGTCACGTGCGGCAAGGCGCATCTCGATTTGATGGAAACGCTGCGCCGGCTCGATCTGACCGTCGCCGATCTGGAAGCGGCCGGCGTGCGCATCTACAAGGTCGGCTTGTCGTTTCCGTTGGAGATGACGCGCATCGAGGCGTTCGTGTCCGGTTTGTCCGAAGTGCTGGTGATCGAGGAGAAGGGCCCCGTCATCGAGCAACAGATCAAAGACTATCTGTACAACCGCACGCAAGGCACGCGTCCGATCGTGGTCGGCAAGAATGCCGAAGATGGCACGCTGCTGCTGTCGTCGCTCGGTGAATTGCGGCCGTCGCGCATTCTGCCGGTGTTCGCGAACTGGCTCGCGAAGCACAAGCCGGCGCTCGATCGTCGCGAGCGTGTGGTCGATCTGGTTGCGCCACAAATCCTCTCGAATGCCGCGGATAGCGTGAAGCGTACGCCGTATTTCTGCTCGGGCTGCCCGCACAACACGTCGACCAAAGTGCCTGAAGGTTCGATCGCGCATGCGGGGATCGGCTGTCACTTCATGGCGTCGTGGATGGAGCGGGACACCACCGGCCTGATTCAGATGGGCGGTGAAGGCGTCGATTGGGCCTCGCATTCGATGTTCACGAAAACGCGCCACGTATTCCAGAATCTCGGCGACGGCACCTACTTTCACTCCGGCATTCTCGCGATCCGCCAGGCGGTGGCCGCGAACACCACCATCACCTACAAGATCCTCTATAACGATGCCGTCGCGATGACGGGCGGCCAGCCGGTCGACGGCAGCATCTCGGTGCCGCAGATCGCGCGTCAGGTGGAAGCCGAAGGCGTATCGCGTTTCGTCGTGGTCAGCGACGAGCCGGAGAAATACGACGGCCATCACGACCAGTTTCCGAAAGGCACGACGTTCCATCATCGCAGCGAAATGGACACGGTGCAGCGCGCGTTGCGCGATATCGACGGCGTGACCGTGCTGATCTACGACCAGACCTGTGCGGCGGAAAAACGGCGTCGCAGGAAAAAAGGCGAGTTTCCCGATCCGGACAAGCGTCTGTTCATCAACGAGGAAGTCTGCGAGGGCTGCGGCGATTGTGGCGTGCAATCGAACTGTCTGTCGGTCGAACCGGTTGAGACCACGTTGGGGCGCAAGCGCCGCATCGATCAATCGTCGTGCAATAAGGACTATTCCTGCGTGAACGGTTTCTGCCCGAGCTTCGTCACTGTGGAAGGCGGCAAGCTGAAGAAAGCCGCGGGCGCCGCGTTCGATCCGGCCGCGCTCGCCGCACGCGTCGACGCCTTGCCGATTCCCGCGACGCATCTCGACGCCGCGCCGTACGACATTCTGGTGACGGGCGTTGGCGGCACGGGCGTCGTGACGGTCGGCGCATTGATCAGCATGGCCGCGCATCTGGAAGGCAAGAGCGCGTCGGTGCTCGACTTCATGGGCTTCGCGCAAAAGGGCGGCTCGGTGCTGTCGTTCGTGCGCTTCGCCGCGCGCGACGAGTGGCTCAATCAGGTCCGCATCGACACGCAACAGGCTGACGTGCTGCTCGCCTGCGACATGGTGGTGGGCGCGAGCGCCGATGCCTTGCAAACTGTGCGTCATGGCCGCACGCGCATCGTCGTAAACACGCACGCGATTCCGAACGCGACCTTCGTGCAGAACCCGGACGCGACGCTGCATGCCGATGCATTGATCGACAAGATGCGCCACGCGGCGGGCGTTGATCGCATGTCGACCTGCGACGCTCAGGCGCTCGCCACGCGTTTTCTCGGCGACACCATCGGCGCGAACATTCTGATGCTCGGTTATGCCTGGCAACTCGGCCTCGTGCCGGTGTCGTTCGCCGCGATGATGCGCGCGATCGAATTGAACAACGTTGCGGTGCAGATGAATCAGCTGGCGTTTTCGATCGGGCGTGTTGCCGCGGAAGACCCGGCCGCGCTGGAATCGCTGTGGCAAACACGGCATCTGGCGAAGCAGGTGGTGCGCGTCGATACGCTCGACGAACTGATCGCGCATCGCGAGGGCCGTCTCCAGACATACGGTGGCGCGAGCTATGTAAAGCGGTATCGCGCGCTGGTCGATGCGGCGCGTCGTGCCGAAACCGCAAGCGATGTAAAGAGTGAACGCATCACGCGCGCAGTGGCGACGACGTTCTATCGTCTGCTTGCGGTGAAAGACGAATACGAAGTCGCGCGTCTGCATACGGATGCGGCCTTCCGTGAAGCCCTGGAAGCGCAATTCGAAGGTGTCGCGGGCAAGGACTTCGGCATCAAGTTCAACCTCGCGCCGCCGACGCTCACGCGTCCGCAACCGGGCGTCAGTCCGACCAAAAAGACCTTCGGTCAGTGGATGTGGCCGGTGCTCGGCGTGATGGCGAAGTTCAGCGGTCTGCGTGGCACGATGCTCGATCCGTTCGGCCGCACGCTGGAACGCAAAATGGAGCGCGAACTCGCCGACGACTACGAAACCACGTTGCAACGCGCGTTCTCGAAGCTCAACGCAAACAATCTCGAAGACGTCGCGAAGCTCGCCGATCTGCATGCGCGTGTACGCGGTTATGGTCACGTGAAGCTGGCGAATCTGGCGGGTGTGAAGCGCGGTGAGCGCGATCTCGCGGCACGCTTGCAGATCGAAGCGGCGACGAGCGCGTCGGTGAAGAAGTCGTTGGAAGAGGTGAAGGGCGCCGGTCAGTTGCGCGGCATCCCGGTGGTCGTCGCGAAGTAATTCTTTCGCTCAGTGGATGAAAAATGCCGCTTCGGGTTGAACCTCGAAGCGGCATTTTTTTGCCTGATGGATTAACTACGCTTAGCTGTGTTCAGCCATGCGTTGCGTCGAGCAGCGCTCTAACTTGCGCGACCTTGTTGGCATCGACCGGCGCGAGGCCGTTGCCGCCGACTCGCACGCCCGAGCCGAAGTGCACGGCTTCGACCTGTGTCTTGCTCACGAAGTCGGCGACCGCATCGACGGTCAATCCCGCGCCCGCCAGCACCGTGCAATGTGAGCCTGCCGCTTGCCGTACCAGTTCACGCATGATCGACTCCGCCTGCAGTACCGAAGGTTTTCCGCCAGAGGTCAGGACATTCGTCACGGCATCGAAACCGAGCAGCACGTCGAGTGCTTTTTGCAGATCACGCGTTTCGTCGAACGCTCGGTGGAACGTGATCGCCAGACCATCAGCCGCATCGATTGCGCGCGCGAGGCCTTCGCGATCGATCTCACCTTCTGCCGTCAGCATGCCGATCACCACGCCATTCGCGCCGGCCGCTTTGACTGCACGCACGTCGCGCAGCATCACGGCGTAGTCGTCCGAGTCGTACACGAACGAGCGACTATGCGGCCGCACGATTACGTTGACTGGCACGCAGGCCGTTGGAGCACCGGTCGCCGCGTTGGCCGCGGGGATTGCCGCCGCGGCAACCACCGCTTCGATCAAGCCAAGGCTCGGCGTCAAACCGCCCTCGCCCATCGCGGTGACGAGTTCAAGGCGGTTCGCACCCGCCTGCACGGCAAGCCGGGCGTCGGCAACGGTCGTGGCGATGACTTCGAGTAGGACTGACATAAGCGCGGCCGTGTGTCGTTAAAAGCGACATGATCTCAGAACCGTCGCGCGCCCTCCCAATCGAACCATCGGAACCGCTATTCCTCGACCCAATCGATATCGCCGCACAGCACGCACGTCTGGTCACCGACACGCGTCGCCATCGAGAGCGTCACGCACGGTAACGCCTCGTTGATCGACAGATACGGACGCGTCACATGCACGCGTTCCGGCGCATTGATCGCCGCGCGGAAATATGGACGACGCAGCCAGTTCGCCCCTTGCGCATCGGCAAGCGGCAAGAAGCGCGTCTCATGAGCCGCGCGATCGGCGCGCAACACGACGTTGCGACCCGCCTGCCTGCCCTTCGCGTCGAGCAGGAAGCAGCGCGCGGCATGGTCGAGCGCGAGGAAGTTCCAGCACACTTCCTCGAGGGGTTCGCCGGCCGCGAGCCGTTCCGCGGCGCGTTCGAACGCCCGCAGGTACGGTGTAAGACGGCTCGCGTTGCGGCGCTCGCGCGCTTCGGCCTGATCGCGATAGCGTTCGGTGACTTCGCTGATGCAAGTCGTGGCGTGCGCTGCGTCGGCCGCGCCGGGATTCGGCCGGCCGAAGAAAAAACCCTGTACGAAGTCCGCATCGCAAGCGAGCGCCATCTGCGCTTCATGCTCTGTTTCGACGCCTTCGATCAGCACCAGCTTGCCCGCTTCGTGCAGCAATGCCACTAGCCCCGGCAGGATCGTCGCCATATCCGCACGATGCGCGGCGTGCGACAGCATGATGCGGTCAAGCTTCACGATATCGGGATTCAATTGCCAGATCCGTTCGACATTCGAGTGGCCCGCACCGAAGTCGTCGAGTGCGATCAGGAAGCCGCGCTCACGGAACTGGCGCACCGCGTCGGCGAGACGTTCGAGATCTTCCGCGCGCTGTTCGAGCACCTCGAGCACGATGCGCCGTGGCGACAAATCGAGTCGCTTCAAGTTAGCCAGCAAGGCGGCGGAGAGATACGGATCGGTGAGCGCGCCGGGATGGACGTTCAGGAACAGCCATTCGCGCTCGGCGCCGAGCACCTTGAAGTTCTCCAGATGCAGGGTCTGGGCGAGCCGGTCGACTTGCAGCACATCGCCCAGACGCGCCGCCTCGCCGAAGACGTCGAGCGGCGACACGGGCCGGTCGAGCGCGTCGTGCGCGCGCAGCAGCCCCTCGTAGCCCACTGCCCGCATATGCGACAGGCTGAAAATGGGTTGAAACACGCTAGTCAACGTCAGCTCGCCATGCTGCACCGAAAAACGTTCGAGCCCCGACGTCACCTCGACATCGAAGCCATGCGGCGCGCTGGCCGTCCTTTCCTGTTGCGCAATCGTCATGCAATCCTCTCACGCGAGAGCCGGGCCGGTCCGAACGCGGAAGCGAACAACCTCGGCACCGTTTCCCAAAATGTGCGTCATCGATATTCCTTAAGCAAGCTCCATGCGCACGCTGGCGCACATTCGAATGAAATTTGCGTGCGCGGTTGCACCGGCGAAAGGGGCAATGCGCCGGCTGCGGGCGTGGCGCGCACCTTTTAGGTGCATCGCCTTGCCGGAACGTTTGCCGGAACGTTTGCCGGAACGTTTGCCGGGACGCTTGCCGGGACGCTTGCCGGAGCGCTTGCCGGAACGATTGCCGTGACGCTTCCCGTGACGCTTATCGGCCGCGCTTGCGGGGTCTTGCTGGGTTGGCGATGGCGCGCTGCGTCATCGGGCTAAACTTCGGCCTTGCGCCTCACGCACGCCTCGTGGCCGATATGCGGCGACATCGTCGACGTTTCGCAGAGGAAGCACCGCTATATCTCCAGAAATAGACCGATGGATATTGTCTTTACCGTACTGATTCTTTTGCTTGCCGTCGCCGCTTCCGGCGTCGTTACCCGGATACTGCCGATTACCTTGCCGCTGCCGCTCGCCCAGATCGCGATCGGCGCATTGCTCACATGGCCGAGGCTCGGGCTGCACGTCACCTTCGATCCGGAAATTTTCATGATGCTGTTCATTCCGCCGCTGCTGTTCGCGGATGGATGGCGCATTCCCAAGCGCGAATTGTTCATGGCGCGCCGCTCCATTCTGATGCTTGCACTCGGCCTGGTTTTCATGACGGTGCTGGCGGTCGGCTACTTCGTGCATGCGCTGGTGCCGTCGATCTCGCTGCCGGTCGCATTCGCGCTTGCCGCGGTGTTGTCGCCCACCGATGCGGTGGCACTCTCCGGCATCGTCGGCAAGGGCAAGATTCCTGGACGGCTGATGCATATCCTTGAAGGCGAGGCGTTGATGAACGACGCGTCGGGTCTTGTCGCATTGAAGTTTGCGATCGCCGCGGCGCTGACGGGTGTGTTTTCGCTGCGCGACGCGTCGATCAGCTACGTGATCATCGCGGTGGGCGGCCTCGCGACGGGCGCGGCGGTGAGCTGGTTGTTCAGCTTTGTATCGGCGCGCTTTCTGAGTCTTAACGAAGAAGGCGATCCGGCGCCCGGTGTGGTGATGACGCTGCTGATTCCGTTCGCCGCGTATCTGATCGCCGAGCGCTTCGAGTTGTCGGGCATTCTGGCCGCGGTCTCGGCCGGCATGATGATGAACTACGCGAGCATTGCGAACGTCGGGCCGGTGTCATCGCGAGTGCGCGCGACCAGCACGTGGACGATGATCGAGTTCGTCTTCAACGGCATGGTGTTCATTCTGTTGGGGCTGCAGTTTCCGCACATTCTTGGCCGGGCGTTGCTCGACGCGCACGAGACCAGCGACGCGCAGGTGTGGTTGCTGATCGGCTACATCGCCGCAGTGGCGGCGGCGCTCTACGCGATGCGCTTCGTCTGGGTGTGGCTGCTGCGCTGGTTCGCGAGCCGCGGCGCGGCGAAGCATGGCGTGGCGAACGCCGTACCGGGGTTGCGCACGGTAACGGTGACAACGGTGGCCGGCGTGCGTGGCGCGGTGACGCTGGCGGGCGTGCTGTCGCTGCCGGAAGTCTTGCCTGGCGGCGCACCGTTACCCGGGCGGGACCTCGCGATTTTCATCGCGTCGGGCGTGATCCTGGTCTCGCTGTTCGTCGCCGTAGTTGCGCTGCCGCTGCTGCTGCGCGGCTGGCGGCGAGGCAAAGATCCGCATGCCGCGGAAGAAACGATGGCGCGGACGATGGCGGCGCAAGCAGCGATTCGCGCGGTGGACGAACTGCACGATGCCGAGTGCGCGGATCTTGATGAGTCGGCATCGGCGTATGCGGCTGATGTGACCGCGAGGGTGATGGATGTGTATCGCCGCCGGCTTGCCACGCTCGACGAGGAGCAGGAGCCGCGGGAATGTGCGCGCCGTGCCGATGCGCTGGAGTTTCGGATGAAGTTGTCGGCTATGCGAGCTGAGCGGAAGGCGCTATTGGCGCTGCGCAGTAGTCAGGAAATCAATGACGAGACTTTGAATAAGCTCATGCGGGAGGTGGATTTGTCGGAGACGGCGCTGACTGTTCGGAGGAAATAAAAGGTGGGGTTTTGCCTTTGCGGCGGCAGGTTTTTGGTTGCCCTTTGGGCAGTGAGGATTGCTTTGTTTTTTTGCCTGCGCCGCGCTTTTGTCTATGCTCTTATGGCGTTGGCCTTTCCTTGAATTCTTATTGGTTTATTAGCGTCGCCCCTGTGCGGGGCAGGCACTTACTTTCTTTGCCGCCGCAAAGAAAGTAAGCAAAGAAAGCGGCTCCAACCGCTAATTCTTAAGCGGGTCCCCTGGCTTGGAGGAGGTAGTGGTGCATCTGGAATCCGAGCCCTCGCACCTTCGGCGTGAGTGACAAAGCGCTCATCAGCTCCCACTCCGCACTACGTGCGTCGCGGATGGGGATGCATGGGAAACCTGGGGCTTCGTTTGGCGCGGTGGGAGCCATCGACTTTGCCTCGGCGAGGCGCTCCCGCTCTCATTGGCGAACCCCCATTTCAAATGAGATGTCGATGCGCCGCACTCACTGCGCGGCCGTCGCAATTGCGCCCGCAGCGGTGATGAAATGACGAGTCAGGGAACCGGGCGAACCCCGGGAGCGAAAGCGTAGCGGGTGATTTATGAAGGACCGTTCGGCGCGCGCAGCGCCGCCGGAAGTATGACTGCCTTGTCACCAAGGCCGAATGCGCGAGGGCACAGATTCCAGATGCTCCACTGCCTCCTCCAAGCCAGGGGACCCGCTTAAGAATTAGCGGTTGGAGCCGCTTTCTCTTGCTTCTCTTTGCGGCGGCAAAGAGAAGTAAGTGCCGCCCCGCACAGGGGCGACGCTAATAAACCAATAAGAAAACAAGGAAAGGCCAACGCCGCAGGCGAACAGACGAACAAGCGCCGCGAAGGCAAAAACCCAAACCTTATGCCACCGGCCCCTGCGCCGGCTTCCTCCTCAGGAGAGCATAAAGAATAATCGCCCCAAAGGTAGCGGTACCGATACCGCCGAGCCCAAATCCGCCAAGCTTCAATGAAAAATCCCCAGCGCCCAACACGAGGGTCACCGCAGCAACAATCAGATTCCGGTTGTCGGAAAAATCCACCTTATTAACGACCCAAATCCGCGCGCCGGTCACGGCAATCAACCCAAACACAACAATCGACACACCGCCCAGCACGGGCCCCGGAATGGTCTGAATCACCGCCCCAAACTTCGGTGAGAAACCAAGCACAAGAGCAATAAGCGCAGCAATAACAAACACCAGCGTCGAATAAATCTTGGTCACGGCCATCACGCCAATGTTCTCGGCATATGTCGTCACGCCAGTGCCGCCGGCAAACCCGGACACGATGGTCGCAAGTCCATCGCCAAGAAACGCCCGGCCGACATAACGGTCGAGGTTCTGACCGGTCATCGCACTCACGGCCTTGATGTGCCCAAGATTCTCAGCAACAAGAATCACCGCAATCGGTGCGAGCAAGGTCATCGCCTGCATGTTGAAAACCGGCGCGGTGAAGTGCGGCATACCGAACCACGCAGCGTTCGCCACAATCGCAAAGTCGATCGGCTTACCCATGCCGAGACCATTCGTGACGATCGCGTAAATCACGTACGCCATCAGCAAACCAACCAGAATCAACAATCGCTGCAGCATGCCGCGCGCAAACACCGCAACCGCGCCGACGCACAGCACCGTCACCAGCGCCATCCACGAGTCGAAGTTGCTGCCGCTCACGCCATGTACCGCGATCGGCGCAAGATTCAACCCGATCACGCAGACGATCGCCCCAGTCACAACCGGCGGCATCAGCGTTTCAATCCAACTCGTGCCGACCGCCGACACGATCAGGCCAACGATCGCGTACACCACCCCGCACGCGATAATCCCTCCCAGCGCCACCGGAATGTTCATGTTCGGGCCATGGCCGCCGTACCCCGTCACCGCGATCACCAGACCGATGAACGCGAAGCTCGAGCCGAGATAGCTTGGTACGCGCCCACCCACCAGCACGAAGAACAACAGCGTGCCGATCCCCGACATGAAAATGCACAGGTTCGGATCGAAGCCCATCAGCAACGGCGCAAGCACGGTCGAACCGAACATCGCGACGACGTGCTGAATGCCCATCGCAAACATCTGCGGCCACGCGAGCCGCTCGTCGGTGCCGACAATGCGACCCTCGGCAGCGTTCGGCTGGGCGCGCCAGCGTGGGAAATAGGAATCAGCCATGGCGGGGGTTCTCCTCTGTCGGCGTTTTAGTGGACGGCGCAGCGAAACTGCGCCGTCTGGGAATTACGCGCGAGTGTACGGAGAGCCACCAGGCGTGGCAAGAGCGGTTGAGACCGCACAAATAGCGCTACGCACGCCGCGCGTCCAGCGAGAACACCGTGACCGCCGCTTGCAACTGCCTTGCCTGGTCTGCCATCGACGCCGCCGCGGCCGCCGCCTGCTCGACCAGCGCCGCGTTCTGCTGGGTCACGTCGTCCATCTGCGCGACCGCGCGGTTCACTTCCTCGATGCCGGTGCTCTGCTCCTGCGACGCCGACGAAATCTCACCCATGATGTCGGTCACGCGTTTCACCGCATGTGTGACTTCCGCCATCGTCTGACCGGCCCGCTCGGCCAGTTCAGCGCCGCTGCCCACGCGCGCCGTCGAACTTTCGATCAGCTCCTTGATCTCCTTGGCCGACACCGCGCTGCGCTGGGCCAGTGAACGCACCTCTCCCGCCACCACCGCAAAGCCGCGGCCCTGTTCACCGGCGCGCGCCGCTTCCACCGCCGCGTTCAGCGCGAGAATGTTGGTCTGGAACGCGATCCCTTCGATCACAGCAATGATGTCGGTCATGCGCTTCGACCCGGCCGCCAGTTCGCGCATCGTTTCGACCACATCGCCGACCAGGCTGCTGCCGCGCGCCGCCACTTCCGACGCGCCATGCGCGACACCGCCCGCCTGCTGGGCGTTCTCGGCATTCATCTTCACCGTCGAGGTCAACTCCTGCATGCTCGACGCCGTTTCCTGCAACGCGGCCGCCTGTTCTTCGGTGCGTTGCGACAGATCGGTGTTGCCCTGCGCGATCTCACCCGAGGCCATCAGGATCGATTCGCTCGACTCGCTGATACCCGACACGATGCCGGCCAGCCGCTCACGCATGTTGCGCAGCGCGAACAGCATGCTGCCGGTATCGCCCGCACGGGTGTCGACGCGCACGCTCAGGTCGCCGTCGGCGATGCGGTTGGCGATGTGCATCGCGTAATCCGGTTCGCCGCCGAGCTGGCGTGCAAGCCGCCGTGCAATCACCGTCGCGAGCAACGTGCCCACCGCGATCGCGCCCACCACCAACGCGAGCATCACGATGCGCATGTGCTGATAATTGGCACTCGCCTCCTGCTGGGCTTCGATGGCTTGCTGGCGGCGATAGTCGATCAGCGCCGTGATGCGATCGCGCAGCGCCTCGCTCGACGCAATCGCGCGGCGCACGAGTTCGTTGTTGTCGACGCCGGCCGGAATCGGTTCGAGACCGATCTGCTGATGCACGATGCCTTCCCACACTGCCGACTTGCGCAGCACTCCGTCGAACAGCTCCTGACCCTTGCTGGTCGCAATGGTCGCGCGATACTGGTCGTAGGCGCCGTGCATCTCCTTGAGCGATGCGACGATGCTGTCCTTCAACTTTTGACGGCCGGCGTCGTCGGCTGCGTAGCCGAGATTCGCGGCGGCGAGATCGGAATCGATCTTGTGGCGGTTTGCCTCTTCCATCCAGTAGAGGCCGTTCATGTGCTGGTCGCAGATGGTGTCGGTAATGTCATGCATCGACGACAGAGTCTTCAGCGAAGTCCCGCCGATCACGACGCAGAACCCGATCACAACGGCAAACGCCAACAGCAGCTTCCTGATTACGGTCATGCGATCGAACCACTTCATCTCACCATCCTTCATAAGTCCTGAGGGGGCGCTCGCGCCGCTGTGCCATGGCGAAACATTTCGCATTTTTTCGGATACATGGCGACGCTCCCACCTCTTTTACGGCGGCCATAACAGAGACCTGAAGCGACAAATGGCGGGAATAACCGGGACAGGATGATGTAAGCAATGCCTGGCACGCACGGGGCCGGATCGTTTCGCCAACGTGCTTTGCAAGCAGGCGCGGTGATTGGGATTTGTCTGATATATGGGGACGGGCCCAACTCTTAGACTTTGTTTGCTGCGTTCGCCCCCATGAGCGCACGCGATGTTGTTGTAACTCTCCGACTTTCCGCTCACGCTCCCCCGGCGTGAGCGGTTTTTTTTCGTCGTTTTTTCGTCCATAAGCTTCGTTGGCCGCGCACTCGCCAGTGCGCGTTCGAATTTATGGATGCCTGACGAAAGCATCCGCGGCAAGACGGAGCGTGTGGTTGCGCACGTCCTCTGGCCATGTCGCGACGATGTCGTCAAAACGCGCCCGATCGTCGGCGTAGAGCGCGCGCGTTGCATCTTCATAGTCAGGCAGATTGCCGGCGAGCGCGGTCATGAAGCGATACACCGCTTCTTGCGCTGCGCGTTTGCGGTCCTTGTCCTCGCTTGCAAGCCGCGCCGCTTCGACCAGTTTGCGCAGCGCAACCGAAGCGCCTCCCGATTGCCCGTTGAGCCAATCCCAATGACGCGGCAGTAGTGTGACCTCTCTCGCCACCACGCCGAGCTTGGGCCGGCCACGGCCACGCGGGGTGTCGTCTTCCCCGGCGTCAGCGGTTGCTGCGGGCTGCTCGCCGGGCGCCTCGCTTGCCAGCCGCGCGAGAATCTCTTCAGGCGTGCCGCGCAAATCAAACTCGACCGGGCGACTCGTGACGTTGTCGAAAATCAGCACGGGCGCCTGTTCGCCGCGCGCCAGCACCTCTCGTACAGCGAGCGCCACCTCGGGCAAGGAGCCCGAGGCGATGCGGCGGTGTCCCTCGAAAGCGGTGCAGGTAGCAGGATGGGGGGTCATGACAAACTCCAGAAAGATGAATTTGTCGAATTATACCCGGGTATAAATTAAAGACAACATATTACCCGGGTAAAATTATTCAGAGCGGCGCACGCGATAGTTCCTACACCGATCAGCGCCAGCCTTCTGCTTGAACTCGACGCGAGCCGCGGAGCGGCACATCGGTGAAATGTTCCTGCCTTACTGCGCCGGCGACACGACGTCGCTGTGCCGATCCGCCCGCGCCGCCACCGGATAGCACAGGACGCGGTTGCGGCCGGCGTCCTTGGCCTCGTAGAGCGCCTCGTCCGCAGCGTTGACGAGTGCGCGGCTCGTCGCGAATGTCTGGCTCCTGGTGCACGCAATGCCGATGCTGATGGTCAGCACATGGTGCGAACTCGCGACATGGCGAAGTTCGAGCGCCTGAACCGCGGCACGAATTTTCTCTGCGATATGCGCCGCCCCGACTTCGTCGGTATCCGGCAGCAGCACCGCGAACTCTTCGCCGCCGTAGCGCGCCGCGGTATCGCCCGGGCGCCGCACGCTCTGTCCGATGCAGCGCGCCACGGCAATGAGCGCATCGTCGCCGGCTGAATGGCCGTATAGATCGTTGAAGCCCTTGAACGTGTCGACGTCGATCAGCAGCATCGACAACGGCCACGCGTTGCGTTGCGCGCGACGCCACTCCTCCTCCGCATGTTCCTCGAACGTGCGGCGATTATTCAGGCCGGTTAGCCCGTCGGTGCTCGCCAGCACGCGCAACTCTTCTTCGGCCGCGCGGCGCTGCCGCAATTGCTGCGAGAACAGGATGGCGAGCGCAATGATCGCCACGTCGAGCGCCACGATCAGCGTGCCGATGATCCACGCGCGACGCCGCCACTCCACATAGATATCGCGCGTAGAGAGCGCAACGTCGAGAATCAGCGGATACATATCGATATGGCGGAACGCGTACCAGCGCTCGACACCGTCGATCGCCGCCGTGCCGAAGAAGTCTCCGCTGGGCTGCAGGAGGAAGCGTGAGTAGTTCGCGGTGCCGGTCAGACTCCGGCCGATGATTTTGGGATCATATGGGCGCCGCATCAGCATCGTGCCGTCGCTCAGCATCAGCGCCATCGACCCACCGTCGCCGAGATTCATGCCGGCGAACAGGTGCCTGAAGTAAGTGAGTCGCATCGTGCCGACCACCACGCCGTCGAAGCTGCCGTCCGGCCGCGAGATGCGCCGGCTCAGCGCAATGCTCACGTCCTTGCCGTGTACCTTGGGCATGAACGGATGGCTGACATACAGGCCGACATTGGGAGAGTCGCGCTGAACGCGGAAGTAATCACGCTCGGCGAGATTGAACGCGCGCGGAGGCGTGGATTGCGAATCGAAGACGATGTTGCCGGCCGCGTCGAGTACGAGAATCGAACCCAGGTCTTTTGCGCTGGCGGAGCCGTCGAACAGCACCATCTGGCGGATCGCCGGCGGCAAGTCCAGCACGCCGGGTTGTTTCAGGCCTTGAATGACGGCCCGCAGCGACAGATCGTAGATCTCGAGATTACGCGACACGTCGCGTTCGACCAGCAGCGAGACGTTGAAGACGGAATCCTGTGCGCGCCGCAGCGCGTCATCGCGCATCTGCGCCAATACCCACACCGCAATCGCAAGGATCACGCTGGCCAGCACGATACTGATGGCAATCACGATGTTCGGTCGGCGCGTCACCATGAGCTTTTCATTCGAGCATGCGTTGATGTAGGCGCGTCAAGAAGTGGGCCGCGTTCGGAAGGCGCGCCCCGTGAAACGGTAGCCTACCAGACGCCGAGGCACGTCAAACGAGGGAAAAGGCAGGTTTTTTGCGGACTGGCCGAAAATTTTTGACGATGGCGTGGCTCAAGCCGCGCGCGCCGACGCGGCGCCGGAATACTGCGTCCAAAACAGCACGGACGTTAGATTTTGCGCCTGTGTTTTACGCCCACCCGCACTTTCGCCCAGCAACCCGCGGAGCGGCGCGCAAACTTCACGTCGATCCGGACGCTCAGCCGGCGTGCAGATCGAGCGCCGGCGCAGATGCGGTGCGGCTGAGCGCGCGGATATCGGCGACCTCGAGCACCGCTTTGGCGGCGCCATGGCGCGCGACCGCCAGCATCGCCTGGCCGATGTCTTCGGTGCTCAGAATGTGGTTGGGAAAAAGCGCGCGCAGCATCGGCAGGAGAAACTTGGCCGCTGTGTAGAACAGCCGGTACGAGCGGGTCTTCGAACGGACGCCGTGCAGCGGCTCGATCACGCCGGGGCGGAACAGATAGACCGCTTTGAACGGCAGCCGCTGCAGCGCGTTCTCGGTCTTGCCCTTGACCCGCGCCCACATGCTGCGGCCGCGTTCGGTGCTGTCGGTTCCCGCACCGGACACGTAGACGAAGGTCATCTGCGGATTGAGACGGGCAAGCGTCTGCGCAGCGGCCAGCGTCAGGTCATAAGTGAGGCGCGCATAGTCGGCCTCCTGCATGCCTGCGGACGACACACCCAAACAGAAAAAGCACGCATCGAAACCCGTCAACGATGCTTCCAGCGCCCGGTAGTCCATCAGGTCCGGCTGAATCAGTTCGACAAGGCGCGGATCGAGCTGGCCGGTGCGGGTGCGGCCAACCGTCTGAACCACCTCGACGTCGGGCGCGCGCAGGCATTCGCGCAATACGCCCTGCCCGACCATGCCGGTCGCGCCGAATATTAGAACCTTCATGATGCGTGCTCCATAGTCGCGCTCGGCCAGCGCGCGTTGGTCAGTCGTTCGAATATGTCCCACAAGCGGATGGCGACCGCTTTGTCCTGAGCGAGGCGGCCGGTCTGACCGGAATGTCCGCAGTGGTCCAATTTGCCATGTCGTTCATCCTTAGATTGCCTTTGGCTGAGTTGCGTTGCTGGCTCAGTGTTCACGCTTTCGCCGATGCGGCGGGAAACACCGGCAACGGCGCCGGCGCGGCAAAATCGGTCGCGGTACTGACCGCTCGCCAGGCTTCGGCGCTTGCAGCGCGCGCCTTGTCGCCTTCACCGGCGTAATGCAATGCGTCACTACCGAGCAGGAGATGGGCTGGCAATGAATCGTGATACGCGAGCTTCAGGACGACTTGCGCAACCTTTGCGGGATCGCCAGCCTCATGGCCGACATACTGGGACAGCATCTCCGCCACCGCGCCGACCGATGGCACGTAGTCCGGCAGCAAATCCGGCGTCGCGCCGCTCGCTTCAGTGCCCCAGTCTGTTTTCATGCCGCCAGGCTCGAGCGCAGTCACGTGGACGCCAAACGGCGCGAGCTCCTGACTGATCACCTCGGTGAACCCGCCGACCGCCCACTTCGCAGCCTGATACGCGCTCAATCCCGCCATCCCGATACGGCCGCCCACCGACGAAATCTGGATCACGTGGCCGGCTCGCTGTTTCCGCAGCACCGGCAGCGCCGCACGCGTGACGTTAACTACACCATAGAAGTTGGTGTCGATCTGCGCGCGGAAATCGTCCTCGGTGGTTTGCTCGAACGGCGCCAGGTGACCGAAACCCGCATTGTTCACGACCACATCGAGCCGGCCGAATGCATCGACAGCGGCCTGTACCGCGTTGCGGGCCGCCGCCGGATCCGTGACGTCCAGCGCAACTGCCCGAACCTGCTCGCCATAACGTGTCAGCAGATCAGCCAACTGACGCGGATCGCGCGCCGTAGCCACGACACGCTCACCGGCGCGCAACGCTGCTTCGACAATTTCGCGCCCCAGCCCGCGAGCACTTCCCGTAACCAACCAGACCTTCGACATCATGCGCTCCTTACATTTAATTGAGCAAGTAATCACTCATTAATCAGACAAAAAATTTAGTTCTGGGCGATCGCGTGCCAGAACGCTTCAAAACCGGCCTTGCGATAACGGTCGGCGTCGGCCGGTTCACGAGCGATGAAATCCATGGTGGTTTCAGCCAGCGCCGCCATGATCGCCGACAGGAAAGCCGGCGGCTGATCACGCAAGGCGCCGCTCGCCACGCTTGCCTGAATCATTGTGTTGATGTCCGCGAAGGACTCCATGCCCGTTGCGCGCGTGCAGTCGGTCAGGCGCTCCGACACGGACAGTTGCGCCATCGCCCGGCGTTTTTGCGGCTGCGCCACGCCCCAGTCGACAAACTTGTTCCACACGTGTTGGGCGCGATCGCGCACGCTGGCTTGCTTCGGGTAAGTCGTCATCATCACTTCGCGCAGCTCCGCCTTGATGTCCAGGTAGAGCTGGTTCAGCAACTCGTCCTTATTGTCGAAGTACGTGAACAGCGTTCCTTCAGCCACACCCGCCAGTTTTGCGATGCGTGCAGTGGGCGCGCCCAAGCCCTGCTCGGCAATGACCTCGGCGGCAGCGGCAAGGATGGCGTTGCGTTTGTCTTCGCTTTTCGGACGGGCCATACGGTTCGCTTCGACTACAGCCAATAAATGAGTGATTGCTCAATCATATACGTGGATGCGCGCTTGTTCAAGCCATTTGTGTTGCTTGAGACTCGCTGCAAGGTCATGTGCCCGGCTCGCGCCGGAGGATGAAAAGAAAATGCGAGATGCATGTTTTCAGGCATGCGCCCAAATATATTCAAATCCACGGGAAATGACGCGTTCTTCGCGCATCGCGTGCAGGCTTAATAGAGAAATACCCTCGATGCCTTAAGTACACGAGGATCCGATCCGATAACCGGTAAATGGGATACCCATTTATTGCCTGACGTTCGACGCGCTTTAGCGATGCGTCTTATGGCAGGCACGAAGGGTAAACCGCGCGGGGCTGCCGCAATGATCGGCAGCCAGATAGACGCTCCCATGCCTGGACCTGAGAGTCCATTGCGAACGCTTTAACGTTTCGTTATTGGAGAAAAAAATGACACTCAAAAACTTCACCATCAAGACCAAACTCATTGCCGGCTTCGGCATGCTGTCTTTCATTGTTGTCGCGGTTTCCGGCCTTTCCTTGAAAGCGCTGAGCGATTCGACCGATGGATTTTCCACCTTCGTACACGGCATCAACGCACGCGCCGACATGGCCGTGCAGGTTCGAACCGCTGTAGACCGCCGGGCGATCGCGGCGCGCAATCTCGTGCTCGTGACCAAACCTCAAGACCTCGAAGTAGAGAAAGCCGATGTGACGCGCGCACACGAAGACGTGCAAGCCGACCTGAAAAAACTCAACGACATGATCGCGAACGCGACCGATACGTCGGAGAAAGCACGCAGCCTTGTCGCTGAGATCAATCGGATCGAATCGGCTTATGGTCCGGTCGCGCTCAACATCGTCAATCTCGCGCTCACCAACAAGCGTGACGAAGCGATCGTCGAGATGGACGATCATTGCCGGCCGCTGCTCGCCGCGCTGATTCGCGCGACCAACGCGTATGCCGACTACACGCGCACACGCCAGGAACAACTGGTCAACGAGTACACGGCGCATTACGAAAACCAGCGCAATCTGTTGATCGCGATCTGCCTCATCGCGTTGGGGCTCGCCTTCAGCGCGTGCGTGGTGATCACGCGTGCGGTGACCGGACCGCTGCGTTTTGCGATCGGCGTCGCGCGCACCGTGTCGGAAGGCGATCTGCGCACGCACATCATCGTCGACGGCAGCGACGAAACCAGCAAACTGCTGACAGCCCTGCGCGAGATGAACGAACGGCTGACGGCGATCGTCGGACGCGTGCGCGACAGCAGCAGCAGCATCGCCAGCGCGGCACGCCAGATCGCGGCAGGCAATATGGACCTGAGCCAGCGTACCGAGCAGCAGGCGGCGTCGTTGCAGGAAACCGCTTCCAGCATGGAGGAACTCACCTCCACCGTTAAGCAGAACGCCGACAACGCGCAGCAAGGCAGCACGCTGGCTGCGAATGCGTCGTCGGTGGCGAAAAAGGGTAGCGAGGTCGTCGGCCAGGTGGTGAACACGATGCACGACATCAGCGATAGCTCGACCAAGATCGCGGACATCACCGGCATCATCGAAGGCATTGCGTTCCAGACGAACATCCTTGCGCTGAACGCAGCCGTCGAAGCCGCGCGCGCGGGCGAACAAGGGCGGGGTTTCGCGGTGGTCGCAAGCGAAGTCAGAAGCCTGGCGCAACGTTCATCGAGCGCGGCTAAGGAGATCAAGGATCTGATCACCACCTCCGTGGACAAGATCCGTGATGGCTCGGCGCTTGCCGGCGAGGCGGGTAAGACGATGGCCGAAGTGACTCAGGCGGTCGCGCGAGTGACCGACATCATGTCGGAGATCGCGGCGGCATCAATTGAACAAAGCCGTGGGATCGAGCAGGTCAATCTTGCGATTACCCAGATGGACAATGTCACGCAGCAGAATGCAGCGCTGGTGGAAGAGGCGGCGGCGGCTTCGCGGTCGATGGAAGACCAGGGGCAACAGTTGAATGAGGCGGTGGCGTTTTTTCAGGTGAAGGATGCTGCACCTGCGGTGGCGGCTGCTCCTGCCCGGCCGGAAGCGCCGCGGCGCGAGGTTGCGGTTCCTCTTGCAGCTAAGCGTGTTGCGCGGGCTTCGGGAGTTGCGCCAGTTGCTGCGCTGGCTACTGCGGCTGCCGGTGCCGGTGCGGGTGCAACTGCGGATGACGGGTGGGATAAGTTCTGATCGGGGTTCTTCCGATGACGCGTCGCTCACCTCACGGGCGACGCGTTTGCAAAGTCACAAGCAATGCTCAACGCTGCAGGCTACAGGGCAACCGCAGCACCAGGTAAAAAACCCGAAGCCAGAAACGCGAAAACCGGCGCGTAGCCGGTTCTCACGTGGAAACAGAATCCTCTTGGTGAGGAGGGCTACTGAACTGTTGTAAAAACGCCTAAAGAACAGGCTGAGTTTTTCTCCGCAGCGTTTCAGCGTTCCCCTACATTTGCCCCAAAGCCGATGCGGCTGCAAATCTGGCCTCAAAGCCCGACCGCAGCAACTGCAACAAGACTCCCGAGAAGCACCGACTTCTCATAAATTATCGCCATTTCTGCCCGGCGCCAATCCCTGTTTTTGATTGAAAGCAGACGAGATTGGCGCGCGCATCCCACAGGGCGTGATGCCGATGGCCATGCTCTGCAAAGAACGCATCAAGACCTGCCTCCTGCTGCCACCCTTTCGGAAAGCTCCCAATGAGGCTTTCGAGCAATCGCAGGTCGACGTCGTTGTCATAGCAGAGGATGGGACGCGTGCGAACCGAGACCCGCTTCAGCCAGTCCATCACCTCCTTCTGAAGCTGCGCAAGTGGCATCGCGCGGCCGGCGGGAGAGCCGAGTTGCGGCAAAACGGTTTCCCGCACGAATTCGCTGCATCGTGAATGGTCGAAGTCGCTAGATTCGCCATAGAACTCGTCTCCATTTTCGGCGACCAGCGCAACACTGATTAGCTCACGGTCCTGCAAATTGGTGAACTCGGTATCGATGAATACGCGCATGTGTATCGTTGGTTGAGTTCGGCCTCGCCAAGCAGGCCATCTATGACCGCCATTCAACTGGCGGGAACTTGCCTCCTTGTAGATGGCTCCCGAATCGTAACGTGCTTCGAATTCCCACGAGGCCAATCCCTATCCAGCCCGTGAACGCACGGCCGAATCCTTCGTGCTCAGGCAACACCTTTCAACAACTGCGCAGCATTGCAGCAATGCAAGCAGCGTCCGGCAAAAACACGTAATCATCCTCGTAGCCCGCACATATACTTCGTGCAGTCGTGTGATTGCGTACCCGGAAACGTGACACCGTGGAAGACAAACTCCTCACCCCCAGGATGCTCGCAGTGATGCTCTGCCTCTCCGAGCAAACCATTTACAACCGGCATTCGAACGGCGGCGACTTGCCTCGGGCCACCGAGGTTAGGCGGCTCCTCCGCTTTAAGGTATCGGACCTCGAAGCCTGGCTGGTCAGCAAGTCCACACCCATTGGCCAGCCGCTTGTCCATGCCGTAACGCTGGCCGAGCAGATTGCCGCGCGCCAATCCCGCTGAACTGTAGGTCCAAGTCCCACAAGCAATCGCCCCGGCGGCAACCGGGGCGAGAGGGGGCCGAAGCGCACTTATGCTCATTCACGCTGAAGTATAAGGGCGCGGGATATCCATGAACCGCCGCATATCAGCACGCGGAGGAAATATTTTTTGCATTGAGGTCAGGTGACAGGCTGAAGCGGCACACACGAGGTGTGCCATGTCCTCTGTTTCGCCGACGGCTAGGCACCCCATAACTGCGGCGACTTCCACGTTCTACCGGCTGGCAGCTGCTCAAGCATGGTCGCCCGGATATGGGGAGTGTCGTTGAGCACCCACTGCCCTGTGAAATCGCCGAACCATTCGTCCATCGTGTAGGTGTCGTCGTATCCTCGCAGATTGACGGTTCCGGTGTAACCATCGCGGACCAGGTCCAGGACGTCCGACAGTTCGTTGAGCGTCTGCTGGTAGGCGCTTTCCAGGTCGAGGACCGGCCAGCGCTCCTGGATGGGATAGCCGGCGCAGAGCGCACGCACGCGCGCGTCGACGCTCGCCCGCACCGCTGGCGTGTCGACGAGCGGACTGATTTTCTGCGCTTGGAGCGCGTCAAAAAACTCCTGAACCGTCAACCGGTCGGCCATCGGTTGTCTCTACAGGAATGCGGTATCAAAAGCGATGATACTGCGCGATACCGGCACCTCGACAGGTGCGCGCGGCGGTTCTTCCCATCACGATGAAATACATCCATGACTATTGCCGTCGATGAACCGACACGAGGGGAAGCGATGGCGCTCCAGGAACGCGACGAGCGCCATCTCCAGCTGCTCGCGCGCAAGGTTGATGCGGTTGCAGGCTTGCGAGGTCATGCCCAGGCTCCGGGACGGATGTGGAGGTTCCAGTCTATTGCTGCGGTGGCGCGTGCAAGAGAAATACTGCTGCGTCCGCTGCCACGCCGTAAAGTTTCCGCGCCCCGGAGCCGATAAACAACCTCGTAGGGCGGCAAGGCGCCCTTGTTCGACGCGCCTTCGAAGCCATGCCCGCTGTGCGGGACTCTTCCGGCCGGAAGGTTGCACAGGAAAATAAGCAGATAGCTGAGAAAAAAAATGAAGAATCCGGCTGCTCACCGCTCGCCTAGATTGCGAGCAGCCTCACCGTCATCGCGCCTCACCGCGGGGGATGTCTGGCATCTGTTGCTTGCGCTCATGGTCACGACGCTGACCTGCCTCGCCAGCGGCGCGCTGAAAACGATGGCGGGCGAAATCGCGCCGATATGGCTGACCAATGCGGTGCTGCTGTCACAGCTGATGGCCGCATCGCGACGGCAACGATACTGGGTCTTCGCTGGCGGAGTCCTCGGAAATCTGGCGGCCAATCTCTATGTGGGCGAGAGCCTCGGGGTATCCGCTGCGTACTCGTCGGCCGACATCGTCGAGGTCCTGATTGCGTTCGCCTTTACACCGCGCGTCTCGACTGTCTCCGAGCTGGTCCGACTGAAACCGCTTGTGAGGTTCGTGACGGGCGGCGTGCTGCTAGCGCCTGCCGTATCCGGCGTCCTCGCGACGACGCTGCTGCGCGGGCAGCTGAACTGGCATTTGCTGCCCAGCCTGGCCAACTGGTATGTCTCGGATGCGCTGAGCCTCGCCATCTTCACGCCCGCCGCCCTGGTGTTCTGGACCGGCGAAGTCGCGCATCTCCTGCGTGCTGGCCAACTCCGGAAGACCGCCTTCCTGTTGCTGCTGGTTTGCATTGTCACGGCAGGCGTATTTGGTCAAAGCCGGTTTCCGCTCCTCTACTGGGCGCTGCCGCCCATCGTGCTGCTGGCGTTTCAGGCGGACCTCGCGGGCGTCATGGTCGGGCTGCTGCTGTGTCTCGGCATCGCCGTGTCGTTCACGATGCGCGGGTCCGGGCCGCTCTGGGTCTTTCCCTACGAAACCATGCAAGGCCGCATCTTCGGGCTGCAGCTCTTTCTGGTTGCCGCACTCGGCATTGCCCTGCCCATCAGCGCCACCCAGGCGCAGCGAAACCGCCTGTTCAGGTTGCTGCGCGATGGCGAACGGCGATATCGTGTGCTCGCGGAAAACGCGAGCGATATCGTCATGAGTCTGGGGCTCGACGGCCGGCTCACCTACGTGTCGCCGCGGATTACCGCATTGCTGGGCCACACCGTTGACCAGGCGATGGGCGCGTACCTGCCCGACCTGGCGCTGTCCGACGACCGCGGTGCCCTGACGGTGGCCATCGAAAAAGTGGCGTCGGGCGAATCCGAAGCTTCCCAGGCCAGTCGCCTCCTGCACAGGAACGGTGGTGCCGTCTGGATGGAGACGCACCTGCGCTGCGTCATCGACCCGTACTCGGGCAATCCGGACTCCCTGACCGCCACCATCCGCAACATTACGGAACAAAAGCTGGCGGACCAGCGGGCCGCCGACGAGCGCGCGGAGTTGCAGGGGCTCGCTTTCCGCGACGGGCTGACGGGGCTCTTCAACCGGCGTCATTTCGACCGCGAGCTGGGACGTCACTGGCAACAGACGTCGCGGGCCGACAAGCGGGGGAATCTCGCGGTCATCATGGCCGACGTGGACGCCTACAAGAGCTATAACGACTGGTTTGGCCACCAGCGAGGTGACGAATGCCTGCGCACGATTGCGGCAGCAATTTCGTCTGCCACTTCGCGTGCGACTGATACGGTAGCCCGGTATGGTGGAGAAGAGTTTGCCCTCATATTGCCGGATACGGACGACGCGGGTGCGCTGATTGTGGCCGAGCGAATCCGGCGGGCTGTGGAGTGCCTTAACATTCCACACGAGGCGAGCAGTCCGGGCATCGTCACGATTAGCGTGGGCGTCGCTGCGACGCAGGCCGGACAGGACAGCGCCCCTGCAATGCTCGTCGGAGCCGCCGACCGCGCACTGTATGCTGCCAAACAGCAGGGCCGGAATTGTATATGCGTTGCAGGCGTCGATGAGCAGGAGCCGACAGAGCCTGAATTGCGCGTCAAGCGAGGCTAATCGTCGTCGACCGCGAACGTGTACAGCGGTCACCACCTCCCCATTCACCTCTACGGCCCCTCAACGTGGCTTATGCTGCACGCGACCTGGCTTTTGCTGCCCGTCACCTGGCCTTTGCTGCACGCCTCACCTTGGAAACCGGCCTTTTGCTGCACGCTGGCTTCTACAGCTGCGGCTTGCCCTCGTTTGTCTTGGCCTTTTATCAACGAAGCCCACCTCGCGGGCATCTCACCAGGTCAATCCGACGCTGAAAGAACCGTGGGCGGGTCACGGGCCGCCTTCCCAGATATCAAGGCCGACGAGCGGGGAGCGGTTGATACGTATCAACGCTATCGCGAGGCAGGCAGTACGGCAGGGCAATGACGTCGGCCCTGTTTAGCCACATCGCCCCGACCCGGACTCACGGGGGATGGACTGAATCCGGAAACCGATGCCGGCTGACCAGGCGTGGGAGGCGACGACGTGACGCGTGCCAGCGTTCGAGCCGGTGCCGAACGGGCTGGGCAGCCTCGACACTATCCAACGCGATACGCTGGCGACGGCGGGCGACGCGTTTTCCCGCGCTGCGCGACGACATTCGCCCGTCCTGGCAAGCCAAAGCCACGAGCGAACGCCGAGCCAGCCGTCAGGCATCGCAGCGTCTACCCGGCGGAAGGCGAGCGAAGCGAGCTGCGTCAATACGGGAAGCATCTGGATTGAGCTGCTCTAGTTTATGGTTTGCTCGCGTCCCGCCGGCAAATACTGCCAGTATTTCCTCGTTGTTCTGCCACTGGCCCAAGCCACATCGCCCCGCCTTTTAGCCATATCGCCCCGCCTTCTAGCCACAGCGCCCCGCTTATCGGTGCGGTGCACCTGCCCAGACGCATCGGCATGCACACCATCCGAACATATACTCTCTGCCGTCCGCCGGGCGGCCATGGAATCCTGATGGAGCAGACCCGTGTCCGCACTGCAAACCGAACTGCCAACGTCCTGGCCCGAGCTTAAGCTCCCCCACGGCCTGGGGAAGAATTTCATCACCGCTCACACGCTCGCGCGCTGCGCCATCTTCAGCACCCAGGCGTGGAGCCGTCTCAGCCCACGGCCAAAGTATCCGGAGAGAAAGCAGTTGGCGACAACTGAGACGAGCGGAATTACGGTTTTCCAGACCGCCGGGGAGCAGCTTGACCAGGGCGACGCCGATGTCTTCCATGAACTTCTGCGGCGCGTGTTCGTTGAGGGCGGGAACACGCGTGGGGAACATCATGTGCGCTTCAACCGGGGCGAGTTCCTGCGGGCGCTCGGCCGCGCCCGCGGCGGAACTACGGGAGAGCGCCTCGACGCTTCACTCAACCGGCTCTATGAAGCCCGGTTCGAGTTCGACGTGCCCGGACTCTTCAAGGGTAAATCGAGCCTGATTCTCAATATTTACTCGCGCGAAACCGACTCGACCAAAGACTTCGATTACGACGTGCTGCTTGATGTCTCGCTCGCCCGACTTTTTCCTAAGACTCAGTGGACCCTGCTTCGCCGCCGCGAGCGGGACAAGCTGATTGACCCTCTCGCCAAGGGCGTACACGCGTACTACTCGACGCATAAAGCTCCGTATCCCATGAAGGCCGAAACCTTGCAGAACCTCATGGGAAGGGAATCCATGCAACCGAGTAAATGGCGCATCGCGCTCCGCACCGCGCTAGAGGCGGTGCAGAAGGCAACCGGCTGGACCCGATGTGCACTGGAATATGCCGAAAACACCAGGACCTGGATGGTCTTTGTTGAAAAAGGCGTGACCGCAAAGACTTCGTCGGAGGCTGCTAAGCAGAAGGTCGACGCACCGGCGGACAACGCCTTTGCAGACGACCCGTACGACGACATCTGACACGCGCGCATTGACGACGGCCAGGCAATCAGCACTTGCCTCTGTGCTCCTCGGCGACGAGGGGCTGCCCCTGCCTCCCCCATTTTGTGGCGCCGTCGCCCCATTCCTCACAAGCGCCCCGCTACTTTCGTACAAAAAACGACACGCTGTTAACGCTAAATTTGTAATTGTCAAGCACTCCATAATTACTTCGTGACGTGAGGCAGCGAGCGTTGTAGGGTGGTCATCTCAATGACCTCAAGGTAGACGACATGATGGGGAATGAGACTAAAGGGACCGTGCTCGTGCTGGACCAGCCAACGCCGACGCTCTTCGTGGACTATGACGGGGCGTTACACAGGGGGTGCGCCCTGCTCGACGAACACGGCGACATATCACTGGATTCGGGCCAGCCCTTGTTTGAATATGCCCCTCTGCTGGCCGAGATGCTCGAGCCGTACCCTGGCGTGCAACTCGTCCTCACGACATCCTGGCTGTACAAGCTGCCGCTCGAGCAAGTCATCTCATATCTACCCCCAGAGCTGGCCGGGAGGGTCGCCGGTACCACAGCGCATATCAAGGCACGCTTCGGCGATTTTAAGCTCGGTATCGAGCGGACCTATGTCATCAGAAGCTATGTGTTCAGCAAGCGACTGAAAAACTGGCTGGCGATTGACGATTCGGTCTACGGCGCTCACGACCTGCGCACCTCTGTTCTCGACCTCGAACCGCATTTGGTGCTGCTCGACTCCCAACGAGGGATTGGGGATGCGCAAGCTCAGCGGCGCATCAGGGAATGGCTGGTCGACGTGCATACGGACAAGTCTTCGAGGTAATTAGCCTATGGAGCAGCGACTATTCGGCGTTCCTGCCCTCGGTACAGCGCATGACCATGCACGCGCTGTACGTCGGCCTCGGGCCCACGCCGCACGCCAGCCTTGTAGCACTGCGTCGACGCGGGGCTCATCCGGCAGGACCGGTTCCTCGACTTGGCGCAAGCCCGTACGGCGCGCGGCCCTGCGGCGGGGCTTGCTTCGCACCCGGATACACGCGTTTCATGACCAGGGCTGAAAACCCAGCGAACTTGTTAAGGTCGGCGGCTAATGCTCATCAGGGAGTCCATTCATGCGGCAAAACATGACGTTTCGTGATGTTATACGGCAGCAGGCGCTTGAAGGGCGGCGCAAGATGCTACGGGACGGCGAGCTGCTGTGTGAATCGGATTTTCGTGAGAGGCTCCGCGTTAGCGGATGGCAGCTTGCGCGAATGGTCGCATCGGGAAGCGTATTCACGATAGAAGTCGACGGCGGCCAGTATTTCCCGTCGCTTCTCGTCACCCCAGGGCTGGACCGCAAGCGGTTGCAGTCCGTTTGCCGGATTCTTGTCCCGGCCCCGCCAGAATGTCGGCTTGATTACCTGGAATCAAGGCAAGGCAACCTGGGCGATATCTCGCCACTTGAGGCGCTGCACGATGAAAAGAGCTACCGGTGGATGCGGCAGATGGCCCGCGCGTGGGCTGCGGAGTGGTCAAGAACAGCTGCGACAATCTACCTTGGCCGTCATCGAGAGGTGCCTGCTGGCATAGAACCGTTAGTGACAGCAATGCAAGACTTCGACCCGAGAATAAATCTCTGGACGCGAGCAGCGTCTACATTGCGTGAGCCCGGATACCTTCGCCCCGATGGGCCCTACCCACAAGCAAATCTGGCAACGGTATTCGTTACCCGATATCCCGCCGGTGGTGCCCGCGCCATTGCTGAAGCGCGTGTTACAGTGAGCATTGCCAACGGCTTCGCACGCGCACGCGCGGTTTGCGGTGTCGAACCAGGTTACAACCTCGACCCGGCTCCCGTTGGTATGGATGACAGCATTGTCGATGCCGTGTCCCGACTCTTCATCGTTGCGGCCAAAAGGCGGCTTGCGTCACAAGCGCGTAGTCGCCCCGACCCGGCACATTAAGGCGCTCGCCTTGACTGCCACGGAAGGTCTCGCTGCACGGACACTGGAGATGAAATGAAACGGAACAGCAGCCCCTACGATGACAAGATTGCACGTGCCTCACTCTTCAGCATCAGCGACATTGGCTCACAGCTCAACGCATGAAAACGAAGACACTATTTCGAGAACGAATGCTTTATGGAACTGCACCAGCGATGGCGCCCACAGTAAGCGGCCGCCGGTTGCTTGTATGCACCGGGATACCGCACTACAGTGCCTGAACATGTAAGGGGTTTTTCATGGCTGAATCGCGACTGGCTACCAGAGGCCGCACCACAGTGCCGGCACAGGTCAGGAAAGCGCTAGGCGCGAAGCCGGGCACCCGGCTGGTGTGGCATGTCATGCCCGATGGAAAAGTCCTGTACGAGCAAAATCGAAGTCGCTTCTGGAACTGGCGGGAACTGTGGAATCTCCGGTCCAAGGGGTGACCACCGAGGACATGAAAGCGTGGCGACGTTGAGAGCGGCGCTTCACGTCGACATGCAAAGCGCCACCTGTCAGCATCGCTAGCAACCCGATAGCCCCGCCTTCGCGCGTCGACCCTCAGCCAGCCACCGTCGGTTGCGCCGAGCCGCCTCTGACAAAGCTTTCACGGCTTCGTTGCATCGGCTTTTCCGGTGCTGAGGCTCAGTCCCAGGCGTTGTCCACGGGTTTCTAGCGATGAAAGGCGTGGAGTTGTCAGGGGCTCCGCACGCCACCCCACGCCAATCCGCAAAGGGTCCCCCTCGAACATCGCTAGAAACCCGTTGTTACTGGCGCAAAACCACGCCCCCTCGCCATCCTCATGTAAGAAGTCCTAGCACGGCGGCGTCACGCCGGGATGCGTCGCCGTTAGGCGACCTTGTATCCGACTCCATCGCTAGAAACCCCTTAGTTCCGAGCCCACGAGCCGACGGCGCCAAGGCACCATGGCTGCCGCGAGCGTCGAGATGGCTCGAACCGCCGGTCCTAACGGGTTTCTAGCCTGAGGTTGCTGCGGCCTCGATGCAGAGTTTCCTTTTGAATCAATCGGTTGGGATTAATTCGATGTTGTGCTGCTGCCTACACGGCTAGGGTTTTCAGCAGCTCAAGGGCTTGCTGCTGTTTGGCAT
>NZ_WOEZ01000042.1 GCF_013177735.1 Paraburkholderia elongata
GTGATGCGCCCCAGCCCCGACCCGTCCGTGGGAGGACGATACCCCCCGGCCCCGACTGCGGTCCGGAATAGCAGCGAAAGAACTAGGGGTTTTGTCGCGTAGAGCGAAAAAGCCTTCGAGTTGCTCGCTTCACTTTGATGCGTCAAACAGAATGTGCAATGCGTCGCCGCGGGGTGCGTCGCGCAGGCGTTGAAGAATGCTTTTCTCCAGAAGCCAGCTTGCCTGCTTTCGGGAATCGACGATGACCGGCCGTGCCCGCCAACGAGGCAACAGGCTGACGGCTATGCAGTCGTTTACGTACCCGCTTGCTCACATGCCAATTGCCGGGCATTCGTTAGGAAAAGCGAGACCAGGAGCAAGCCCATCGAGGCGGCCACACGCGGACAGTGAATAGGCTCTACTTGGCACTATCTGCCAAGCGCGCTGCCACCAACGAACGACTTGCGTGATGGCGCTCCCCTTCCAGTGTCTACGCGCATCAAAATGAGAACAGTGAATTGCGCGAATCATGACCCCAGCGCCGAGCTATACGCGGGAGTAACCGCTCGCGATAACGCTGCTCAGTCCTCCAGCCTCCGAAGCTGTGAGGAAACAAATGAAAGTAAATTACTTTGGTTTCAAATACTTGGACATCCCACGTTATTACGCCGTTACGGCAAATAACGTCATTGAGGTCACTCAGTTCTCCAGCGTCTTTGCGGGCTCCAACCCACCGGAGCTCCTCATGGCAGTACCCTATTCCGACCTCGTAGCCAAGCTGAAGCAACACTTCTCACTGGACAGCAGTCCAGTTCCGTCCGCACTCCAGCAATATCGCAACTACTTGAGCACCCTAAACGGGTATCTCGCGTTCTGCGGCAAAACTCTAGAATCAAACGTTGGCATCGAACTAACAAGTCAGTTTGATACGAACCTTCGTGCATATCTTGACAGCGTTAAACTCGCGTCGCGAACGCTTCGTGACCGCGCCCTGCAACTTAAAGCAATTCAACGACTCTACCGCCAAGTTCTACCTCCCCAGAACTCGTCGGCAGGCACGTTGAGCAGCTTTGCTGCCGAACTGCGCCAATACGTAGCAGATTCGGGTATCGCCCCCAAGACATTGGCCAAACAAGCGGGCGTCAACCCGACTACGTTGAGTCTATGGCTTAAGGGAGCCACCCCGCGCGATGACACCCTCCCAGCGTTAAGACGCCTCGAGGTGCAACTCGAGCTCGAACGCGACACGCTCGTACGCTGCGTTCGAAAGCCCGATTCAGAAAATGCTGTCTCGATAGTCGTACCATCTCACCGACTGCGAATGGCCGAACGCCGGCAAGACAGCTTGGTCATTCCGGAGTCCGCGCTTAGCGAATCCTTTCTAAGGGAATGGCGCGCACTTTTTGACTACAAGGTCAGCGACTTCCCCACGCTTGAGCGTCAACCTCGTGGGCGCTGGCGACTTATTCCAACGACAATGTCCAGGTCGCTTAGCGAGCTGGCCAAACGCGGCTCGATGATTTGTCCCACCGCGGATATGATTATCGGCCGCATGCGTTCCTTCCTTGGCGTCATATGTAACCTCCCCCCCGAAAGCGGAGGAATTCAGTGGAACGAAGCTCCTTCCCAGACACTGGCGTTGTGTACACATCCGCGCGTGCTTGAGTGTTATCTCCAGTGGATGAGCGACCAGTCTGGGGGCATTCGCCATAACGGTCACAGAGTGTTTGCGCGAACCGTAGCGAACTTGCTCCGCCCTCAGACTGGGTATTTGTGGCAACTGGCCACCGTCTTTCGCGAACGTCTTCCTGAAGAACTTCGCCCAGCAAGCGATGACGCGTGGCGAAAAATGTGTGGGAACAGCCACAAATTCCTGCGCGACTACATCCGTAGTGCGACCGGCATCAGCCGTAGTCCCGAGGAGCCGATTTCGGACCTTCTGGCGTTGGCGAGCCCTCTTAAGCCGCTTCTCGAAGCCATTGAACGCATCGATGCCGACGCAGCGGCAGCTCCACCCGGGAGTATCACCGAAGCGAGGCACAAGCGAAACGCGTTCTTACTCGCGCTATTGCTGTCCAACCCAATGCGCGTACGGACGCTCGTCTCATTAACATGGCTTCCGAACGGGCACGGAACTGTTCGGGGAACCCCCTCCCAGGGATGGCGCATCATGTTGCAACCGTTGCACCTGAAGAACGGCAACAGCCAGCAATCCCGTGCCTACAACGTAAAGGTTGCTGACTGGGTGAAGCCGAGACTGGACGAATACATCGAGGAGTACCGGGACACATTGCTGGCAGGAAAAAGCAGCCCCTATCTGCTCGTCGGAGACAGAAACGGCGAAATCTGGGAGGGGCTAACACACGCGGTGCTGAACCTTACGCGGCGATACATTCCTGGCTCGCCAGGGTTCGGACCGCATGCGATTCGTCACCTTGTCGCTACGGATTGGTTACGCAACAATCCGGGGGACTTCCTGACCGTCGCCGAGCTTCTGAACGATACTTTAACGACCGTGCTCGCCAACTACGCTCACCTACGACGAGACGACTCCTTCGCACGCTACGAAGAGCACATCGCCCGGTTGCGCTAAGGGATTTTGCGCCCGTTTCTGCATGAAAGTGGCGCGGCAATTCTGAAAATATATTGGGTGCGGCAACCTACGGGCGTCTTGTTCCATGATGGAACGCGACGCCCGTAGATTTAGCGAACAACCCCCGAGGGCGGGGCAAGCATTGACTCGTTTCTCACGGGCTTTGAGAAAACTCAAAGCCCGTGAGAGTGCTTCAAGCTGCGACTCGCCTATCCTCCGAACCAGCGTTGCCGGTGCACTCCTTGGCAGCAAGCGGCACCCCCTGACTGACAAGCCTTTGAATATCGCTGGCCTTCCAGGCAACGCAGCGCGGGCCTAGAGAAACGGCTTGCGGATAGCGGCCGCTTTTAACGCCGGCATACCAGGTAGCACGGGAAACTGGAATAAGCGCCAACACTTCAGGCAGGCGCAAAAGAGCGTCATGCTGGGTTTGCATGAGACTATCTCCAAGAAAACGCCCTTCCAGATATGTCCTCAATCCGCAAATGCAGCGCGGAGATACTGCCAAAATATTCCTATAAGCTGCCGGGTCGGGCTTGCCGGCAGACGTTGCCAATTGCGACGGACGGGGATTACCTGCCTTCACGCAAACCGACTGGCGGTTCGGACGACACTGGCGCCTCATCCTTGTCCCCGTCGCGCAGGCGGTCCAAATAGTCCGCCCACCGCTGCATCATGTGCCGCCGGTCATCCAGAAACCTTGTGCGGTTATAGGCGATGCCCAACGCGTCAGGCACGCGGTGGGCCAACTGATGTTCGATGACTTCTGGCTTGATGCGAAGCCTTTCGTGCAGGATGGTCCGGGCCATCGCCCGGAAGCCATGGCCGGTATGCTCGTGCTGGGTGTCAATTCCCACCCGCTGCAAGGCCCGGTTGAGCGTGGCCTCCGACATCGGCGCCGTTTTGTCGCGCCTGCCGGGAAAGACGTATTCCCATCGTCCCGTCACTGGCTGCAGCTCGCGCAGGATGGCGACCGCCTGCGACGCCAGGGGAACAATATGCGGGGTTCGTGTTTTGGGAACCACGTAGCGCCATTCCGCCGCGTCGAGATGGACCTCATCCCACCGCATCGTGCGCAGCTCGACCGGCCGGCAAAACACGTATGGAGCGAGCCGGAGCGCGCACTTGACCGGAAAGGTAGTGCGCGCCAAAGCCATCTTGCGCAGCAACGGGCCCACCTTATCCGGCTCGGTGACGGCGGCAAAGTGACCCAGCTTGGCGGGCCGCAAAACCCCTTTCAGATGGGAGACCGGATTTCCTTGAGCCTTACCGACAGCAACAGCGTAGCGGAACACTGCGGAGCAGTTTTGCAACACCCGGTGCGCGGTATCGCGGGCTCCGCGGTCTTCGACTCGCCGGAGGCACGCCAGCACCTCAGGCGCAGTGATTTCCGATATCGGTCTCTTGCCGAGCCACGGAAAGATGTCATTCCCGAGCCGGGCGATGACCTTGTCTTTGTGGGATTCGGCCTTGTCCGACATCATCCGCTCGAACCACTCGCGGGCGACCGCCTCAAAGGTGTTGGTCGCCCGCTCCAGCCGCGCGGCCTTAACTGCCTTCTTGTGTTCGCCCGGGTCAATCCCTGATGCCTTGAGCTTGCGTGCGTCGTCGCGCTTCGCCCGTGCGTCCTTCAGGCCAACGTCCGGATACTTGCCGAACGACAGCCGCTTCTCCTTGCCGTCGAAGTGGTACTTCCAGCGCCAGAGCTTCGAGCCGATAGGCATAACTTCGAGATACAGACCACCGGTGTCGTATATCCGATAGCGCTTGTCGCACGGCTTCGAGTTCTTGACGGCGACGTCCGTGAGCGGCACGGAGACACGACGGCCAGCCTGGGTTGCAAGGGAGGGAACAGCAGCGCGCGCCGGTCCTTCTGGAAGGCGCGAAAGAGAGTCATGCTGGGAATGCATGAGACTATCTCCAAACAATTACCCTGGAGATATGTCCTCAATCCACGAGTCGGGTCGTGGAGATACTGCCTGAAATTTTTCCTTTGGTCTGCCGGTGTAGGGCTTGCCGGCAGCCGCCGTCCAATGACGACCGGCGCAGTATTACCGGCCTTCACCCGCGCTGTCAAGCGATTTCGACACAAGTTCCGCATCCTTTTCGCCACCATCACGCAGGCGGTCCAAATAGTCCGCCCATAGCTGCATCATTTTCCTCCGGTCATCCAGAAATCTTGTTCGGTTATAGGCGGTGCCCAACGGGTCAGGCACGCTGTGCGCCAGTTGATGCTCGATGACCTCCGGCCTGACACCGAGTCTTTCATGCAGGATGGTACGGGCCATCGCCCTGAAACCGTGGCCGGTCTGCTCGTCGCGGGTGCTGATGCCCGCGCGTCTTAAAGCGACATTCACCGTGTTACCCGACATCGGCTGCTTCTTGTCGTCCCTGCCGGGGAAGACGTACGCCCAACGCCCAGTCAGAGGCTGCAGCTCGCGCAGGATAGCGACGGCCTGCGATGCCAGCGGCACGAGATGGGGCGTCTGGGTCTTGCCGACCACGTAGCGCCATTCCGCGGCGTCGAGATGGACCTCGTCCCATCGCATCGTGCGCAGCTCGACAGGCCGGCAAAACACATAGGGGGCGAGCCTGAGTGCACACTTGACCGGAAAGGTGGCGTTGACCTCCTCCATCTTGCGCAACAGCGGGCCGACCTGCTCCGGCTCCGTCACAGCAGCAAAATGCCCCGGCCTGGCTGGCGGCAGGGCTCCCTTCAGGTGGGCAGCGGGATTCGTTTCAGCCGTGCCGATGGTCACCGCATAGCGAAACACTGCCGAGCAGTTCTGCATCGCCCGATGCGCCGTATCACGCGCGCCGCGTTCCTCGATTCGCCGGAGACAAGCCAGGACCTCACGCGCGGTAATTTCCGCTATCGGCCGCTTGCCGAGCCAGGGGAAGATATCGTTCTCGAGCCGGGCGATGACCTTGTCCTTGTGCGACTTTGCGTTGTCCGCCATCATCCGTTCGAACCACTCGCGGGCGACCGCCTCAAAAGTGTTGGCCGCCCGCTCTATCCTCGCGGCCTTGACTGCTTTCTTGTGGGCGCTCGGGTCGATGTCGTCCGCGAGCAGCTTGCGCGCGTCATCACGCTTCGCTCGTGCGTCCTTCAGGCCAACGTCCGGATACTTCCCGAACGACAGTCGCTTCTCTTTTCCGTCGTACCGGTACTTCAGGCGCCACAGCTTCGACCCGGCAGGCGTAATCTCCAGGTACAGCCCGCCGCCGTCCCAGAGGCGGTGGGTCTTCCCGGTCGGCTTGGCATTCCTGACGGCGAGGTCGGTGAGGGGCATGGGGGCATCCAGCAGCGGGCAAAGGGCCCGATGCCCCTCAGCGTGCCCCGAAAGCCCCTAGATTTCAATAGATGGCGTTGGACGACGCTGGACATGAAAATGGCCGGAGAGCCTTGTCATATAAGGGCTTCCCGGCCATTTACTGGAGCTTCCAAGTTGGAATTTGGTGGAGAGGAGGAGGATCGAACTCCCGACCTTCGCATTGCGAACGCGACGCTCTCCCAGCTGAGCTACCCCCCCAACGTGCAAACAATTCTAGCACAAGCATTTTCCGTTTTGCCAAGCCCCCGGGGTGGCAAAACGAGCGGCAAAACGTCACCTGGACGGCGCGCCAGCCAGCACCCAATCCACGACCGTGCGAATGTCCGCATCGCTCATCGATTGGTGCGCAGGCATTGGAATCATGCCCCATACGCCGGAGCCGCCATCCTTCACCTTGCGCGCCAATTTTGCCGGCGCTTGCGCATCGCCCTTGTACTTTGCAGCGATCTGCAGGAACGACGGGCCGACCAGCTTGCGGTCCACCGCGTGACACCCCATGCAGGCATTCGAGTTCGCAACGATCTGACCACGCGGCGCATCGGCCGCACGCGCTGAAGAGGCAAAAACCCCCATCCACGCGCTAACCGTCAACATCGCGGCAACGAAAGCAACGCCCCGCTTCATGGCGTCGTCGCCTTCGGATTACCCGGATGCACTGAGTTCGAATTGCTGACCGGGGCCGGCGCTTGCTGATCGAGCGGACGCGAACTCACCGATGAATCGGGAATCGCACCGACGGTCGGCGCGCTCGCGTCCGGCTGCGAAGCGACTGCCGGTGTGCTCGCCGCCGCAGCGGCGGCCACCGCTTCCTGCGGCTGAATGTACTGGAACACCTTCACGACCTGCGTCACACCCGGCACGCGGCTCGCGACGTCGGCGCCGCGATTGCCTTCGTCCATGGTGACAAGCCCCATCAGATACACCGAGCCGCGCTCGGCCACGACCTTGAAGTCGTTCGCCGAGATGTTCTTCTCGGCGATCAGTGCGGTCTTCACGCGCGTTTCCAGGTACGTATCATTGGTGCGCGACGAGAACGAGCTCGCCGGCATGATCGCCAGTTCGTTGACGATCGTGTTGACGTTGTTCAAGCCACGCACGATGGTCTCGGCCCGTTGCTTCGACACGTCGCCCGCCACTTCGCCGGTCAGCAGCACGCGGCGGTTGAACACCGTCACATTGACGTGCGCGTTGTCCGGCAAATTCTGGCTGATCTGCGACAGTGCCTTCACCTGCAACTCGCGATCCTCGGTCTGCGCGCCGAGCGTACGCCGGTCGGTCGCCACCAGCGCGCTGCCGCCCGCCGCGCCGGCAACGGCCAGAAAGCAACCCTGCAATGTCGCGGACAGTCCCGCCGCGAACCCGACCACCAGCACGGTTCTCACCAGTGTCTTCTTGACGCGGAATACGCTCATCAACTAGCTCTCCTTCGGAATCAGTCTCAGTCTTCGCCCAGCAACATGGCATCGATGCCGTCGCACAGACAATGGATGGTCAGCAAATGCACTTCCTGAATACGCGCCGTGCGATCGGACGGCACGCAAATGTGGATATCGGTGTCGCTCAGTACTTCCTGCATACGGCCGCCGCCCTTGCCGGTCAGCGCGACCACGATCATTTCGCGCTCGTGCGCGGCCTCGATCGCGGCCAGCACATTGGCGGAATTGCCGGACGTGGTAATAGCCAGCAGCACATCGCCCGGCTGGCCAAGGGCCCATACCTGCTTCGAAAAAATCTGTTCGAATGAGTAGTCGTTGGCGATGGCGGTGAGCACGGACGTGTCGGTGCTCAGCGCGATCGCCGGCAAGCCCGGGCGCTCGCGCTCGAAGCGGCCGATCAGTTCGGCGGCGAAATGTTGCGCGTCGGCCGCCGAGCCGCCGTTGCCGCACGCAAGAATGCGGCTGCCGTTGGCAAGCGCAGCGAACATCGTGTCGATCGCAGCGGCGATTGGCATCGACAGGGTTTCGAGGGCTTCGAGTTTGACTGCCGCGCTGTCGCGGAAGTGTTGTTGAATGCGTTCGACTGACATCGAGTCTCTATTTTCTACCGCGAATGGACCGCAATGCGCGGCCGTGTTGTGAAGTCGTATTGCGAAGTCGTACCGCTCTGTTGAACCATGCCGGCAATGCAGTGCGTATGCGCAAAAACAAAGCGAAATGCGCTGCTTCCTCGCTGCTTCCTGCATGCCGGCGTCGTCCACAAGACCCGCACGCGAGCGCAAGTTTATCGCACTCACGTGCGTTCTCCGCGCGCTGCGTCAGACTTCGTCGGCGCGAAATGCATCGCGCAGCCACACGAGCCGGCCCGCTTCGAACGCAATCACGTCGAAACGGCACGCGGGCTCATCATTCGAACGTCTGCTGCGGGTTGCCAGATAATGCCGCGCAGCACGCACGATGCGCTGCTTCTATTGCCACCCGATGCTCGCTGCCGCGCCGCCGTAACGCTGCTGCGCCCGCGCGCGAACTTCGACGAACACCAGCGCGCCGTCACGGTCACGCATCACCAGATCGATCTCACCGCCCCGGCACAGCACATTGCGCGCGACGAAACGCAAACGCTGCCGCTGCAAAAACTCCATCGCACGCGCCTCGAAAGCTGCGCCGACGAGTTTGGACCCGGTTGGTCTCGAAAAGTTGTGTGGCTGGATTGGGTGGCACAATGGCGGCCTCGTTCTGTCTGTCTGCGTCTTCTGCCTCATGACTCCTCTCTCCGAACTCGCGCAAGGGCAGCAGTACCCTGCCGCCGCGCTGTATGTGGTGGCCACGCCCATCGGCAACATCGCCGACATCACGCTGCGCGCGTTGTATGTGCTCGGACTGGTGGATCGCATCGCCGCCGAAGACACCCGCAATACAGGCCAATTGCTCGCGCGCTACGGCATCTCGAAACCGCTCGTCGCCGTTCATCAGCACAACGAGCGGGCCGCGGCGCTGCGCCTGATCGAACATCTGCAAGCGGGCGAACGCGTGGCCTACGTGTCCGATGCGGGCACGCCCGGCATCTCGGACCCCGGCGCGAAACTCGTCGACGCGGTGCGCGAAGCCGGCTTCCCGGTGATTCCGCTGCCCGGCGCAAGCGCGCTCGCCACTGCGTTGAGCGCGGCCGGCGACTGGGTCGCGACGTTCTCGTTCCTCGGCTTCCTGCCGCCGAAGGCAAAAGCACGCGCCGCGGCACTGCAACCGCTCGCGAGCCATCCGCACGCGATGGTGTTCTACGAAGCGCCGCACCGGATCGTCGAAACGGTGCAGGCCTTGGCCGACGCATTCGGCGGCGAGCGCAAGCTGCTGATCGCACGGGAATTGACGAAGTTACATGAAGCGCTGCACCGCGGCACCCTGGCCGAAGGGCCAACGTGGCTCGCCGCCGATCCGAACCGGCAACGCGGTGAGTTCGTACTGGTGGTGGAAGGCGCGCAGCCGGAAGCCGCAGGCGAACACGATCACGACGCGTTGCTGGGCATCCTGCTGGAAGAGTTGACGGTGAGCAGCGCGGCAAAAGTTGCGGCGACCATTACTGGCGCGTCACGCAACGCGCTCTACACGCGCGCTTTGGCGCTGAAGAAAGACGAGGAATAAAGCGGACGAGGAAGGGACGTTCGACAGCGGATCAGGCTTGCAGCGCGAGCCAAGACCGCAAGGAACGGGCGGCTGCGTCCAGCTACGGTTGACGAGTAAAAGAAAAGGGCCGCGCGGCCCTTTGTCTTTCGGCGAACAACGGCACGAGTTAGCGCCATGTTGCCCGGCGTCACGAGCGCGTCAGAGGAGCGCCCGCGGCCACTACATTACTTCTCTGCGCTCGGATCCGAGTTCGACGCCAGCATTTCATTACGCGCAGCGCGTGCTTCCTGTCGCGACAAACCTTCGATCTGTACGCGCGCGGTACCGGCATGGCGCATGTCGAGCGCGGTTGCGGCGGCCATCGACAGGTCGATCACCCGGCCACGCGCATACGGGCCACGGTCGTTGATACGCACGACAACCGAGCGCGAGGTGGCCGGATTGGTCACGCGAACATACGCGCCGAGCGGCAACGTACGATGTGCCGCAGTCAGCGCATGCATATCGAAACGTTCGCCGTTGGCGGTGCGGCGGCCATGGAAGCCACGCCCATACCACGAGGCGCGACCGGTCTGATGAAAGTCCGAAATGCTGGAACTATCGTCAGTAAGCGGCTGCGCATCGGCTAGCGGCGTGCCTTTGGCGGCTGCGTCGGAGGCCGGCGCGCTACCAACAAAAGATTGTGGGCCGAAGGAGCCTGCCTGCGCGTTCTTCGTGCTCAGCGGCCCACCGTTTGCGGAGGTGTTGCTCGCGCCCGGAGGCGTGGCACAGCCGGCCAGCACAAAAAAGGCAAAAAGAGTCCCCAGACTACGGGATAACCGAGTTTTCATAAGACGTGCAATCAAATTGTCGAGCCGCATCACGCGAAAGTTGAGCGTGTTGCCTGCGACTCCGGCGGCAACGGACGACAAAGCGCCGCGCAGAAAAGCGCAGTACGTCAAAGCCCGGATGCGGCTACCCCAGCCGCTACCGCACGGTTAATTTTCACGTCTGGCGCAACCTGTCCCCGGCAGCCTGACCAGACCCCACATGCCGCCATCGAACGTGGCAAACACGTTCTTGCGCGCGGAACTCAGCGCACAGGAACAGCGGCGTAGGCCCCACCCAGCGTCACGACAGTTAAGTCCGTTGCAGGCGCGCGGCGCCTGGCTGGGTAAGACGTGTGCATCGAAAGCATCGATACTTGATGGCCGCCGACAACTGCGGCAGCCCATACTTGAGTGGCAATCCGCGTACCCATTTTTGATGGGGACGCATCACCTTGTGGCATGCACAATCCCTTGTGCATGGAGGCCATTATACCCAAAAGAAAATATTGGGATGGCAACTGACTGAAAACCTTGATGAATTTTCACTCCTGCTGCAAAAATGGGCAGCCGAAAGCCCGCTGCAGCGGGGCCTCAGCGCCCTCGACGTGCGTCGACGAGACGCCGGTACAATCAACGTTTTTCCAGCGGCGTCATCACCCATGAAAGTCACCTTGATCCCCGTCACGCCGTTCCAGCAGAACAGCTCGCTGCTCGTTTGCGAGGCAACCGGACGCGCGGCCGTCGTCGATCCGGGCGGCGACCTGGATGTCATCCAGGGTGAAATCGCGCGCCAGAACGTGACGGTCGAAAAAGTGTTCCTCACGCACGGCCACATCGATCACTGTGCCGGCGCCAAGACGCTCGCCACGCATTACGGCGTGCCGATCGAAGGCCCGCATCCCGACGAAAGCTTCTGGCTCGACAAGCTGCCGGATCAAAGCACGCGCTTCGGCTTTCCTGCTGCCGAGGCGTTCGAACCTGACCGTTGGCTGCAAGACAGCGAGACCGTGCAATTCGGCGACGAAACCCTCGAGGTCTATCACTGCCCCGGCCACACACCGGGCCACGTGGTGTTCTTCAGCCGCGCGCATCGGCTCGCGCTGGTGGGCGACGTGCTGTTCGCCGGCTCGATCGGCCGCACGGATTTTCCGCGCGGCAATCACGCCGACCTGGTGCGCTCGATCCGCGAAAAACTTTGGCCGCTCGGCGACGACGTCACCTTCGTTCCGGGCCACGGTCCCACCTCCACATTCGGCGCCGAGCGCCGCACCAATCCGTATGTGGCCGACGGAGTCAAAGCATGAGCAGCGAAATCTACGTGAGCACCGATGTCGAAGCGGACGGCCCGATTCCCGGTCCGCATTCGATGCTCAGTTTCGCCTCGGCCGCGTACACGGAAGACAAGCAACTGATCGCCACCTTCTCAGCGAATCTCGACTTGCTCGACGGCGCCAAGCCGCATCCGGTGCAGGAAGCGTGGTGGAAGACGCAGCCGGAAGCATGGGAGGCCTGCCGCAAGGATTTGCAGGATCCGCAGGCCGCGCTCACGGCCTATGTCGAATGGGTCGAGGCGTTGCCGGGCAAGCCGGTGTTCGTGGCGATGCCGGCCGGTTTCGACTTCACCTATATGTTCTGGTACATGATGCGGTTTGTCGGCCGCTGCCCGTTTTCGTGGTCGGCGCTCGACATCAAGACGCTGGCCTTTGCACTGACCGGCCTGCCGTACCGCAAGAACATCAAGCCACGCTTCCCGAAGCACTGGTTCGACGAGCATCCGCACACGCACGTCGCGCTGGACGACGCGATCGAGCAGGGCGCGCTCTTCTGCAACATGCTCAAGGATCTGCGCGCGGTCCAGGCGGCCACGCTGGCGGCCGGTCAAGATGGGGACGACTCAGGACAAAACGCCGCTGAGGAACCGGCAAATTAGGTAATCTCCCTCGCCGAAGCCGTTTTGCATTGCGTTTCGTTTTCGAGCCCTCTACCATGCGTTGATAAGGCGACGCCAACGGAGGCGCAGTTGACACTCGATACGTTCTCTCAAAAAATCCTGCGCCTGCTGCAGCTCGACGCACGCCGGTCCGTGCAAGAAATTTCTGACCAGGTGGGCCTGTCGAGCACCCCATGCTGGCGCCGTATCAAGGATATGGAGCAATCGGGGGTGATCCAGCGCTACACGGCATTGCTGGATCGCGAAAAGCTGGGCCTGCACGTCTGCGCGCTCGCACATATCCATCTCACGCGCCACACCGAGGGCGGGGTCGAACAGTTCGAGCGGGAAATCGCCACTTGCCCGGAGGTCACCGAGTGCTACAGCACGACCGGCGAATCCGACTACATCCTTAAGATCGTCGCGCCGGATATCAAGGCGTACGACAGCTTTCTGCACGAACGCATCTTCAAGATTCCCGCCGTCGCACAGGTGCGCACGAGCGTCGTGCTCCGCGAAATCAAATTCGATACGCAATTGCCGCTGTGAGACGGTGAAGCGGCGGCTCGCGCGTCCCGAGCGGCTTCGACTCGGGTGACGTCGGTCAGGTGGCGCTATGCGGTTCCGCAGCCTTGGCGCGGGCGGTGGCCTCGCCGGACCCTGCTTCCGTCGAGAGGCCGCTTTCGGCCAGCAGTGTGTCCAACCCTTGCAGCACGTCCAGCTTGCGTGCGCCCAGGCTGCGCCTGAGCGCGTCCAGATCGACACCAGCAAGACACGACGCATCGCTTTGGGCAGCGCGCGAACCCGCCGCCGGCAAAACCACTTCGACATCGAGCCCCGTGCTCAAGTAGTGCATATTGATCGACGCAGCCTTCACGCCACCCGCGGCGAACGCCGCGTTGACAACGGCAACGACCCGCTCCCGGGTTGGCAGATTGACAGGCGGGCGCGCAACCGCGTCATTCTCCGGATCAACGTGGATCAGCGCGTCGAGCACGCGGTTGTCGGCCAGCACACGCAAGCGCGCCGATTCGGCGATGTAGTGCCCTTCCGATACCGAGATCAGCGGGTCGACCAGAATGTGCGCATCGACCAGAGCGAAGTCACCCATCTTGCGGGTGCGCATTTCGTGCACGTCGCGCACGCCGGGCGTCGCGAGCAACAGCGCGCGCACGTCGGCGGAGGCGGCTTCGTCGAGCGCGCGGTCGGAAAGATCTTGCAGCGCGTCCCAACCGAACGTCCAGCCCATGCGCGCCACCATAAAGCCGACAATCGCTGCGGCGATCGGATCAAGCAGGCGCACGCCTGCGAGGCTACCAACAATGCCGATCGCGACCACCAAGGACGAAGCAGCGTCCGAGCGGGCGTGCCATGCGTTCGCAATCAACATCGCTGAACGCACGCGTTGTGCTTCGCGCAGCATGTAGCGAAACAGGCTCTCTTTGGAAATCAGCACCAGCACCGCGACCGCGAGCGCGCTCATATGCACGGCAGGGATGCTTTGCAAATCGGCGAGCCGCGTCCCGGCACGCCACAACATACCGACGCCCACCGCAATCAGCAGCCCACCCAAAAACAGAGACGCAACCGTTTCGTAACGACTGTGTCCGTAATTGTGATCCGCGTCAGGCTTGGCACCACTGTGCCGATTAGCGATTAGCACGACAAAATCGGAAATCAGATCGGCTAACGAATGGATACCGTCGGCGACCAGCGCCTGCGAATGGGCAAACACCCCGATGACGATTTGCAGCGCCATCACCACCGTATTGAGCGCAATACTGACAAAGGTACTTTTGCGCGCGACGCGATGTTTTTCGGCGGACTGGACGGCGGAGGTGGAAGGCATCTCTGAAACGACGTAAAAAGTTCAATGCCTGCATTCTACCCGGCGCATCTCGACATGCGCTGAAGAGACCACAAAAAATCCTTTTAAATCAGTTGCTTATCTAAACGAAAAGCATTCGCGTTCCAGTTTCATGGAACGCGTGCGGCAAAGCGGCACTGCAATTCGCTGCGGCAATAAAAAAACCGCGCCCTTGACGGTGCGCGGTTTCTTCTGGCAACAGCGGGGGATACAGGCGCCGCTGATTGACCGTATTAGTATTACTTCTGGATCAGAAACTTCTCGCGATCCAGACCTGCGATCCAGCGCGGCGGCTTGCCACGGCCCGACCACGTACTGCCGCTATCCGGGTCACGATACTTCGGCGCGACGCCCGCACGCGGACGACCGGCTTTAGCTGCCTTGGCACCACGGCCACCGCCAAGTTCTGTCAGCGAAATGCCGTAATCGGCCATTTTCTGCTTGATCTCATTCAACACTTCTGCGTATTCGCGCGACTTTGCTTCTTCGATCTGCTTTTCGAGCTTCTCGCGCTGAGCGAGTAGTTCCTTGTAGGAAGACATAGGTTCCCTTATGGTTTGGATAAATGACTGCCAGTCTTAAGCCAGCTTGCCCTTTGAAGTGATCATGCCTCGGAATTTGATGGCGAGATTAACACAAAATAGAAAGACTACAAAAGCGCCGTCGTAAAATTAATCTCAATTCGTTTCAAAAAATTTCTCTCGAACGCGATGTTACGCAGACCCTTTCAATTAGATAATTTTCGCATTTTGCTGAAAAGCGCCGCTACATATCAGCAATTATTGGATTAACTATCAAAAAATGAAATTTAAGATAAAAAAATCGCACCAACATTTCACGCCATGAAAGCTTCAACATGAAACATCGGAACATATTGAGACACATGCGCCGCATGGTTATTGCGGCATGAGTGTTTTCCCGAAACAGCAATCAAAACTTAATTAGCGTGGCGCTGGATGCAATCTTCGAGCGCGGCACGCAAGGTTTCGATATTGCGTTTGGCATCGTCGAAGGCGAAACGGGTGCGCGCACCGCCTAGCTTCAGATCGGCGCCATATCGATCGACGCCGAGCAGTTGAAGTCCCCTGGCACTCGAGGCATGACTGGCGAAGTGCTCGATGAGCGCGTTTTCTTCGTCGAAGCCGAGTGGCGGCAGGGGATCGAGTTCGGCGCCGCCGAGCCAGCCCATCGCGCCGAAGCCGCCGATGTAGCGCAGCCGTTCAAGCCTCATCACCCAGAACGTGAAATCGCCGAGAACCAGGTACCGTTCCGCGTCTGCGTGATAGCGCAGATAGCGCTGCACGACTTCGGGGGTTGAGTCGACCGGTTCGAACGTGCCGAGCAAGGTGACGCGCTGGCCGTTCAGCACGTCGCCGTCGGGGGCGTCGACAACCAGAAAGCCGGCGCGCGGGTCGGCGTGAAGGTTGTGCGTATGCTCAGCGAGCCGGCTCACGAGGATCGTCGGGCGGTGCTGCGGGTCCGGTGCGAACGGCAGCACCGAAGGATAAGGAAAACCTTCCGGCTGACGCGCGTGGGTCGCGAGCGTGCCGATGGCGGCCATATGCAGTAGATGCAGCGGAGCGTGAGCGGGAATGTTCAAGTGCGCGGTCCTCGATGGATAAGCGTTGGATCGATCCGCTTCAAGCATAAGACAGCGCGCTTCGTTAGAATCGGAAATTCGCTTTCAACGCGCTTTCTTACGCGTCCCCTCCACGAGATTTCAGTGTCCGACCGCTCCTCCGAATTCGCCACCCTCCCCGCTGCTCATCGCGATCTCTCCGACACCGCACGGCAACGCGCCCGGATCGCCACGATGGCGGTGTTCTTCATCGCCGGCATGACGTACGCGTCGTGGGGGGTGCATGTGCCGACCGTGCGCGACCGCTTCCATCTGAATGCGGCGATGCTCTCGTTCGCGTTGCTAGCCGTGGCCGGCGGCTCGATCGGCGCAATGGCGGCGAATGCTTCATGGATTGCGCGGGTCGGCACACGCCGCGCCTGTCTGACAGGCGGTCTCGTGATGACGGCGTGCGCGGCGCTGATCCTGATCGTGCCGGCTTACTGGATGTTGCTGATCGTGCTGGCCGCCTTCGGCGCAGGCATGGCCACGCTCGACGTCGCGATGAACGCGGAAGCCAGCGCTGTCGAGAAGACACTCGGCAAGCCGATCATGTCGTCGCTGCACGGCATGTTTAGTATCGGCGGCATGTTCGGCGCGGCGGTGGGCGGTGCCTTGTTGGCGCGCGGCATGGCGCCGGTTGTGCATCTCGCGCTCGCTGCGGCCGTCAGCGCGCTGGTGCTGATCGCGGCCTGCCCTTCCGTCCTGCCACACGTGCCGCACGCGGATCATCCCGACGCCGCCACGCCACGCGCCAACCGCTGGCGATCGCCGGCTTTGTGGGCGCTCGGCGCGATGGCACTGGTCGCGTTGATCGCCGAAGGCGCGATGTACGACTGGGCCACCGTGTACATGCGTGACGTCGTGCTGTCCACGCCGGCTCTCGCGAGCGCGGCCTACGCGGCGTTTTCGGGCGGGATGGCAGCGGCGCGTTTCGCTGGCGATGTCGTGCGTGCCCGCTTCGGCGCACCGCAACTGGTAATGGCGAGCGCGTCGCTTGCCTGCGCGGGGATGGTCGGCGCACTGCTGGTGCCGAATCCGGTCGCCGCGCTGATCGGCTTCACGCTGATGGGTCTCGGGCTCGCGAACATGATGCCCGTGCTGTTCGCGGCAGCGGCAAGCGTCAAAGGCATTCACGCGGCCGAGGGACTCGCGCATGTCGCCGGGCTGGCGTACTTCGGGCTGCTGCTCGGGCCGGTGATCATCGGCGCGGTGACGCAGGTGACCAGTTTGCCGATCGGATTGTCCGTGGTGGCCGTGTGCTCGGCGCTCATCGCGATCGCGGGTCCGAAGGTGCTGCGGCGTTTGAAGATCTGACGCAGACGCGCACTGCTGCTGCATCCGCGGACGTCGCACCATACGAAAACGCGCGACCTTACGTTACGTTACGCGAGATCTGCACGTTGATGTGTTCCCCACGACATCGGCGGCACCGGCGCTTTCACCGCCTCACGCGAATGCCATCAACTCGTTGATTTGTATGAACTTATTCCGCGCGTCGGTTATGCAAACACAAATGGCATAGGCCTTGCAGTTAGCTCCCCAGCAATTTCCAAATTACGGGGGAGCAGACCATGAATCGCAATTTCAAACTGTCGGCGATCGCCATGTGCGTGACGTCGATGATCTTACTGACCGGATGCGGGAGCACGTTGGTCAGGCCGGGCGTCGCAAGCGGATCGGGTAGTGGTTCCGGAAGCGGCTCGGGTTCCGGCTCGGGAAGCGGAGGCGGAACGCCTACACCTACGCCGACACCCACGCCTACTCCGACACCCACGCCGACGCCTACTCCGACGCCGACACCTACCCCAACACCGACACCCACGCCCACGCCAAGCAGCGCCAATCCGATCGGCGTCGTCGTCCAGAACACCAGCAGTGTAGTCGGCGCGGCAGGCCAGACCGTCTCCGCAGTCGGCAGCCAGATCGGCCTGACGCCGATCCCCGGCGCGAACCCGGCCACCACGACCGCGCTCGGCAACGTCGTCTCGAATCTCGGCGCCGGCGTCACCGCGCTCGGCACGGGCGCGGCGAACGGCCTCGGCCAGCTCGGCAATTCCACCGACCCGCTCGGCACGACGCTGGCGAGCAGCGGCCTGGTTTATGACGCAGGCCAGGCCGTCAACAGCGCGGGTCAGCTCGTGACGAGTCTCGGTAGCGGCCCCACCGCGCCGCTCAGTCCGCTGACCACGCCGCTCGGCAGCACGGTCTCGACGGTCGGTAATGCGGTCAGCGGCCTCGGCACGCAACTGGGCTCGCAGCTGACGGACGGCCCGATCCAGCAAGTCACGCCAACCGTCAGCACCGCGATCACGCCGATCACCACCACGCTCGCGCAAACGACCCAAACCGTCGGCGATACGACCGGTCTCGGTTCACCGCTGAACGGTTTGCTGTCGACCATCGGTCATGGCCTCGACACCGCGGGCAACCAGGTCAGCAGCGCGACCAACAACCCGATCGGCCAGAACCTCGGCAATGTCGTGACCAAGCTCGGCGACACCGTCACGTCCGCCGGCAGCTTGCTGACCGCGGGCGGCTCGAGCAACGGCAACCCGCTCGGCGGCCTCACCGGCATTCTGAATCCGGGCGGCAGCGGCGGTACTGGGGATAATCCGCTGGGCGGCAATCCGCTGGCGCCGTTGACCAGCATTCTCACCGCGTTGCCCGGCACCTTGAGCGGCGGCCTGACCGGCGGCAGCGGCTCGGGCAGCCCGCTTGCGCCGCTGACCAGCGTCCTCAGCACGGTGACTGGCAGCCTCGGTGGCGTCGGCGGCAGTTCGGGCAGCAGCCCGCTTGCACCGCTGACCAGCGTCCTCAATACGGTGACTGGCAGCCTCGGTGGCGTCGGCGGCAGTTCGGGCAGCAGCCCGCTTGCACCGCTGACCAGCGTCCTCAATACGGTGACTGGCAGTCTCGGTGGCGTCTCCGGCAGCTCGGGCAGCCCGCTTGCACCGCTGACCGGTGTGGTGAACTCGGTCACTGGCGCATTGAGCGGCGCGACGGGTAGCGGCGGCGGCAACCCGCTTGCTCCGGTGACGGCGGCGGTGTCGTCGCTGACAGGCGCGCTCGGGTCGGCTAAGGGTTCGGGCGGCACAAGTGGCAGCGGTGGCACCGGCGGCACCAGCAACCCGCTTGCGCCGATCACAGGTCTACTGAACACCGTCACCGGCACATTGACCGGCACGGCGAGTTCGGCGGGCGGCACCACGGGCGGCGGCTTGCTCGGCGGTCTGGGCGGTCTGACGACGAAGAAGTGACGAATACGAATAACGACAGCAAATAACGGCGCGACAAAAAACAAGCGCCGAAGGGGGGCGGCGAGCCGGGTCAACCGGCTCGCCGTTTTTTTGTCACAGCTCGTGATATGTCACGTAATCGCGCGAGAAGTCGTTACGTTGCAGAAAATTGGTGAACGTCATCGTCACCGATGCATCAAGTCCTTCCACGTAATGCCACCAGCCGATCGGCAGAAACAGCAATTCGCCGGGTTCGAGGGTGCATTCCATCAAATGCGCATTGCGCATCGACGGGAAACGCTCGTAGTCGATCGCACTGCCGTCCACCTGCGAATAACAATGCAGCATGTTCACCATATGCGGCGTATCGGACAACGGAACTAGCTTGATCTGTTTGCGGCCGATCACCTGCGCCATGAAGTTATTGGTCAGATCATGGTGAAACGGTGTCTTCGTTCCAGCCGGCCCCATCCAGAAAAAGCCGGTATCGGACGATCCGGCATCGAGATATTCGCCGATAACCGGCACATCGGACCATAACGCCGCGAGCGCCGCGCGATTGTGCGAGGTGTTATTGGCGGTCATGTAGAAATCGTTAGTCTGGCCGCTGCGTTCGACGAGATCGACATAATCGGCAAAGCGCATCATGCGCTTGAGCTTCGGCTGATTGATTTCATAATTCGCATCCGACTCGCGGCCGAACTGCACTTCGACTTCGCAATCCCCGCAACGCTCGCGAAAGTAGTCGAAACTCCACTGCGTGCGCGCCGGCCAGAAATCGAAAGCGCCGGTGATGATGACCGGCCGGTTCTGAAAGTAGTACTGCTCAAAGAACTCGTCACGCGATAAATGCTCGCGCCTTTCGATCACACCGCTTCCAGCGCGCATCCGATTGAGCGTGCCGTACACAGACAATATCCATTCGCGCTTGCGCAAACGATTGCGCAAGCGCGCGGCACCCTCAAAGTAAGGACTCGCGAGCGCTGCCTCGATTTCGCGAGCGGCTTCGGCCGGGTCGAAACCATGCCCGACCAGCGCACCGTGCACGGCGGGCGGTGGTGCGTCGAGCAGCAGATTCTCGGTAATCCAGCGGCGCCAGCCGTTGTCGATCGAGCGGATCACAGTGGTCACGGCACTCTCCCAAACAATGTTCTCAAACCCGCTAGCCTCGCACGCAGATCCCCAAAAGAAAAGGCACGCGAGCCATGCGGCGCGCGTGCCTTTTAACTGCTTGATCGAAGACAAACAAAGCTGTCTTCGGTCATGCGGTCTTTACATCTTCACTACGTCGAGCAGCGTCTTCTTGCCCGCCTTGTAGTTGTACAGCGAGATCACGCCGTGTTGAAGGTCGCCCTTCGAGTCGAACGTGGTTTCACCGATCACACCCTTGTAGTCGGTGGTCGGCATGGCTGCCAGGATCTTCGCCGGATCGGTCGAGTTAGCACGCTTCATAGCGTCGACGACGATGTACACAGCGTCATACGTGAACGGAGCGTAGATCTGGATCGGCTGACCGAAACGCTTCTGATACTTGGCGAGGAACGCTGCGCCGCCAGCCATCTTTTCGAGCGCCATACCGGCTTCCGAGCAGACGATGTTGTCGGTTGCGTCGCCAGCCAGGTCCGCCAGCTTGTCGGTACACACGCCGTCGCCTGCCAGCACGCGCGCGCGCAGGCCGAGTTGCTTGGCTTGCTTGGCGAACGGGCCACCGGTGGCGTCCATGCCGCCGTACATGATCGCGTCCGGGTTTTCGCCCTTGATCTTCGTCAGAATTGCGCGGAAGTCGACAGCCTTGTCGTTGGTCGCATCATGCGACATCACGTTCATGCCGAGCGACTTGGCGGTCTTCTCGAATTCGTTGGCGAGACCCTGGCCATAAGCGGTCGAGTCGTCGACGATTGCGACGCTCTTCATCTTCATGGTCTTGGATGCGTAGTTAGCCAGTGCCGGACCTTGTTGCGCATCGGTCGCCACGACGCGGTAAGTCGTCTTGAAGCCCTGTTGCGTGTACGCCGGGTTCGTTGCCGACGGCGAGATCTGCACGATGCCAGCATCGCTATAGATCTTCGAAGCCGGGATCGAGGTGCCCGAGTTCAAGTGGCCGACCACTGCGACGACCTTATCGTCAACCAGCTTCTGCGCGACTTGCGTAGCCGTACGCGGGTCAGCTGCGTCGTCTTGTGCGTCGAGTTGCAGCGTGATTTTCTGGCCGCCGATCGACAGGCCCTTGGCGTTGATTTCTTCAACTGCCAGGCGCGCGCCGTTTTCGTTGTCTTTACCCAGGTGAGCGATACCGCCGGTCAACGGTGCAACGTGGCCGATCTTGACGACCTCGTCCGCCACCGCGCCCGTTGCCAACGACGCAAACAACATGGCCGCAGCGCTGATCGGCAAAAGCTTTTGAATCTTGATGTTCATGTAAGTCTCCAGTTTCGGTCCCAAAAACAACGTAATCGCCCTGTGCCCCCGCTTCCCTACACGTGTCGCTCAGTCCCGTGGACGACCACGCCGGTTGCATCGTTCATGCACTTGGCCAGCACGTTCACCGGACTGTTTGTGGCAGACGGCAAACCGTACTTGCGCGCAAGTGTAGGCCATCAAATTAAATTGTGGGACTTTTTTGAGGAAGTGGGATGAACACTAATAGCGTTTATCCAACAGGCGCCGATTCCGGCTGAAAAGACAGGCTGGAAAGCACCAGCCCATGCGGGTTTCCGCCAGGTGAGCCTTTCGTCTAACAGCACGGCCTAAAGCTTTTAGCGTGTTAAACCGTTAATGTTTCGAATAGGCTTTGTGCGTAAAAAAGACGCCTCGCAGGTTGCTGCGAGAGGCGCCTGAGCCAGGCTGAATCAATCATGCTGAATCAACGTTTGAGCGCGGCGATCCGTGCTGTCGCCGCATGCCATTCCTGCTCGAGTTGCCCGACTAGTTCCGCCGCACCGAGGCCTTCCCGACGCTTGCGGCCAAGCGGCGCGCCCTGGCCGGACCATAGAGACAGATAGTCGCCGTTATCCGCGCGGCTCGCGGTTTGCCGCAGTTCCTGAGTCAAAGCGTTTTGCACCGGATAGGGTGCGACCTTATGCGCCGATTCGCTCAAACGCTGCATCAACGGATTGCGTATGCCACGCGCATGGCGACCGGTGATCACGCGCGTCACCGAGGTCGATGTATCGGACATCGAGCGTACACGGGTTTTCCATGCCTGCGGTATCGCACTCTCCAGACAGGTGAGGAACGCGGTGCCCATCACTGCGGCTTGCGCGCCGAGCGCGAGCGCGGCGACGATGCCGCGTCCGTCCATGATGCCGCCGGCGGCCAGCACCGGCAGGCCGGTCGCATCGACGAGTTGCGGCACAAGCGCCATCGTGCCGACGAGCGCCTCCTCGAATGCGCCGATGAAAGTACCGCGATGCGCGCCCGCCTCCGCGCCTTGCGCGGCGATGGCGTCTGCGCCCGCGTCGCGCCAGGCGACACCTTCGGCAACATGCGTCGCGGTGCCTATTACATATAGGCCGTTGGCATGCAGACGGGCGACATCTTCGGCGCGAAGCAGTCCGAACGTGAAGCTCGCCACCGGCACGCGCAATTCGATCAGCATTTCCAGTTGCGCGCGAAAATCCGGTGCATAGCGTTCGAGCGGCCGACCCGGCGGCAAACTGAGGTCCGCGCGCAATGGATCGATTGCTTCGAGCGCGTGGCGCACGGCGGCTTCATCCGGCGCGGCCGGCTCCAGTACAAACAGATTCACGCCGAAGGGGCGATCCGTGAGCGCGCGAATCGCCGCGACTTCGCTCGCGATCTTCTCGGGCGACAATGCCGCCGCCGCGAGGAAACCGAGACCGCCGGCGTTCGATACCGCGGCGACCATCGCAGGCGTCGTCGCGCCGCCGGCCATCGGCGCCTGCACGACCGGCACCCGTAACTCGAAACGCGCCGCAAACGGCGTCACAAAACTGCCTTCATTCATGATCGATTCCCTCTGCGCAACACGCTCGCAGCATCGGCGAGCCAGGACTCTGGACTGTACCGAGCCGTGCGCGCGCGGAGAAATGAATTATCGAGAATGTTTCAATCGCCTTACGAGATTGTCACCGCGCGGCGGGCGTTGTCAGGCCGCGCGAGGCCTCGCTGCAAGGCGTTTCTTTTGATGGCAAACTGACCGCCCGCTTAAGGCATTCAGGCCTCTGGCATTCATTCAGACCGACACCGCGCTTCGACGCACGGGTAAATGGAGAGCACCATGAGCACGACTTCCCGCTGGATCGACATCCCCGCCGGCAACGACAGTTTCGGCGGCTATCTGGCGCTGCCCAAAGGCGGCAAGGGACCGGCCGTCATCATCATTCAGGAAATCTTCGGCGTGAACAGCCATATCCGCTCGATCGCGGATCAGTACGCGCAAGACGGCTACATCGCGCTCGCACCGGACGTCTTCTGGCGCGTGCAGCCGCGCGTCGAATTGACGTATGACGGCGCGGATCGCGAGAAAGGCATCGAGCTGATGCAGAAAACCAACGTCGACCAGGCGGTGGCCGACATCGGCGCAGCCGCCGCAGCGCTGCGCGCGATGCCGGAAGTGACCGGCAAGATTGCAGCGATCGGCTTCTGCTTCGGCGGTCAGCTCGCGTATCTGGCAGCCGCGCAAGGCACGCTCGACGGCGCAGTTGCGTACTATGGCGGCGGCATCCAGAACAAACTCGATCAGGCCGCGAAGATCAAAGTTCCGATGCAATTCCACTACGGCGAACTCGACGCGCATATTCCGCTGTCGGCAGTCGGCCAGATTCAGGAACGTTTCGCCGGCCGCACCGATGCGGAATTCAACATCTATCCGAACGCCGATCACGGCTTCAACTGCTCGGACCGCGCGTCGTATAACCAGCACGCCGCAGCGCTCGCGCATGGCCGCACGCTGACTTTCCTCGGCGAACGCCTGTAACTCGGTTACGCTCTCAAAGACGGCGCGCAACGCGCGCGCCGTCCTCTTCATTGTGCTTCCATGAACCGGGGGCGACGGGACGTCCAGCGCAGCGGTTCGTCGGCGCCGATGCAACATGCAGATTCCAACACTCGAGAGCGAGGGCCCCTCTGTCGTGCAATCAGACTATCTCGCCCATGACGCCATCGGCCTCGCCGAACTGGTTCGAAGCCGCAAAGCAAGCGCGCGCGAGTTGCTGGACATTGCGATCTCTCGCACCGAGGCCGTCAATCCCGCGATCAATGCGATCGTCCTGAAGGACTACGACGCAGCGCGTCAGCGTGCCTCGCGCGATGATGCGAGCAGAGCGAATGGCGCGAACCCTACGGATGGGGGAAGCGCGCAAGCGGCGCTCGCGGGCGTGCCCTATCTGATCAAGGATCTGGGCGCAGCGGTCGCCGGGTTGCGCATGGCGATGGGCAGCCGTCACTATCGCCACTTCATTCCTACCGAGGACGCACCGGTCGTCGCGCTTGCGAAAGCGGCCGGCCTCAATATCTTCGCCAAGACGAGCACCTCCGAACTCGGCCAGATGCCTTATACGGAGCCCGAATTGTTCGGCGCGTGCCGCAATCCGTGGAATCTCGACCATACGCCTGGCGGTTCAAGCGGCGGTGCGGGCGCGGCGGTCGCCGCGGGCATTGTGCCGCTTGCGCATGCATCGGATGGCGGGGGCTCGATCCGCATTCCCGCATCGTGTTGCGGACTGTTCGGCCTCAAGCCTTCGCGCGGACGTGTGCCGCGCCCGACGCCGACTCCCGCGGTCGGTGAGCTCGGCATCGATCACGCGGTATCGCGCAGCGTGCGCGACAGCGCGTTGCTGCTCGATCTGCTGGCGGGCAACGCAGACAGACCGCTCGGCGCGCCGGGCACTTTCCTTGGTGCAAGCCGCGAGCCATGCAAGCCGCTGAACATTGCCTACGTCACTGATCCGATGCTGGCCTTCTCGCTCTCCGCCGACTCGCGCGCCGCGCTCGAAGACGCCGCGCAACTCGCCAGTTCGCTAGGCCATAACATCGAACCGGTGTCGCTCGGCATCGATTTCGCGGCAATCCGCCATGCGTTCCTGATGATCTGGTCGGTGACGGCGGAAGAAATGGTGCTGAACGCCGATCGCATCACCGGCCGCAAACCGCTGCGCGACGAATTCGAAATCTCGACATGGACGATGGCGCACATCGGCCGCAAACTCGGCGAGCACGGCCTGCCCAGCGCACTGGAAGAACAGCGCCGCGTCACAGAACGCCTCGCCGATTTGCTGAACCGCTACGACGTGCTGCTGTGCGCGACGCTCGCCGACGCGCCGATCAAGATCGGCGAAATGCTCCCCACCTCCGCGGAGCGCATGCAGATGCGCGCCGTCACGGCAATGCCGCTCGAAGCCCTGATGAAGAAGGTGCTGACCGAAGCGTCGAACAAGGGGTTCGCATGGGCAGGATGCACGGCGTTGTTCAATCTGAGCGGACAACCGGCGATGTCGGTGCCGCTTTACTGGAACGCGCGCGGGCTGCCTATCGGCGTGCAGTTCGCCACGCGTAACGGCGGTGAAGCAACGCTGTTGCGGCTGGCGGCGCAACTCGAAGCGGCGCGGCCATGGTTCGACAAGCGGCCGCCGTTGATACAGGCGCGTAGCTAGACAAACGGTGCCCGGCGTATCGACTCAGGCGGGCGGCTTCAGTTGCTTGACCGCAAAGTCGGCAGATAGCTGAGCAGCAAAAGGCGTCTGTCGCGCAGGGCGGCAGACGCCTCGATGATCGGACCGCAGTCCGGCGCTGTCATGTTGCAGCGCATTTGCCGTGCCACTGAGCGTGTGCGCGGTGCGAACGAAATCAGGCCTTCTTGTTATATGCGCTGCACCAACCCGTGCTCGCGACCTGCTTGCCCGCAAACATCGGGCAGCCCGCGTAGGCGTCGGTCGGCTTGCCCTGATAGAAGCTGCAGTTGCCGCAGTCCTGGCCCGCTGCGTATTTCGCGAACTTGGCCTTGTCGACTTTGCTCGCATCAGCTTTGTAGCCGAGCGCTTGTGCGGTCGGATCGGTCTCGGCAACTTTCGGTGCGTCGGCAAAAGCCTGGCGCGATAGCGCGAAGGTGGATGCCACACCAATGCTGGTGATCAAAAACGTACGACGGGAAGATTTCATGGGGACTCACTCCATTTATATTGAACTGATCGCCGTTCTGATGACAGCGGTCCCCAAGGATAGCAATGAAGCCGTCGCGCGTGACAGCTCAAATGATAGAGATAAGCGAATTGGTACGACGCCGCGCTCGAATATCGAGCGCGGCACGCTGGTTGATCGCCTGGCGTAAGAGCCCGGGTGAAAACCCGGGGTGCGACGATTAGGCGCGGCCGCTCAATTCGCAGACTCGCTGCGCAATCGCCAGCGAGGCCGTCAATCCCGGTGACTCGATACCGAACAGATTGACGAGCCCGCGCACGCCATGGGCGGCCGGACCTTGAATCACGAAGTCGGCGGCGGGCTCGCCTGGGCCGGAAAGCTTCGGACGAATCCCCGCATAAGCGGGCTGCAAGGCATCGTCGGGAAGCGCCGGCCAGTACGCGCGAATCGCCGCGTAAAAAGACTCCGCGCGATGCGGATCGACGTCGTAATTGATCGCATCGACCCATTCGACGTCGGGACCGAAACGCGCCTGGCCGCCGAGATCGATCGTCAGATGCACGCCGAGGCCTGCTTCGTTCGGCATTGGATAGATCAGGCGGCTGAACGGTGCGCGCCCCGAGATGCTGAAGTAATTGCCGCGCGCGAGGTAGAGCGGCGGCACGTGGCGCGCGTCGAGTCCGCGGATCTTGCGCGCCAGCGAATTCGCGTACAAGCCGGCGCTGTTGATGAGGCATGCGGCGCTGATCGTGGTCGGCGCGCCGCCGCCCACCCGGATGACGAAGCGGCCGTTGCTTGCCTCGACCTCTTCGACCGGCGCATGGAACGCGCATACTGCCCCATCGCGTTCAGCGTCGCCCTGAAGCGCCAGCATGAACTGGTGACTATCGACGATGCCCGTCTGCGGCGAGAACACCGCCTCGACACATTCGAGCGCCGGTTCGAGCGCTTGCGCCTGGTCACCGGTAATCCGCATCAGATCGAGTACGCCATTTTCGCGGCCCTTCGCCATGATGCTTTCGAGCTGAGGAATCTGGTTGCGCGAGGTGGCCACCAGCAGTTTGCCGCAACGTGAATGCGGCACGTTGTGCTCGACGCAGTAGTCGTAGAGCATTTCGCGGCCACGCACACAGAGCCCCGCTTTCAGCGAGCCGCGCGGATAGTAGATCCCCGCGTGAATCACTTCGCTATTGCGCGAACTGGTGCCCACGCCGATCGCTTCGGCCGCTTCCAGCACGATCACCTCGCGCCCGCGCGCCGCCAGCGCGCGCGCCACCGCGAGACCGATCACGCCCGCGCCGATCACTACACATTCGATTTGATCCATGTCCCTTGACGCGGCTAACCTCGCCGCGCGCTGCCTCGTTCACCCGATAATCATGAAGACAGAGTGCGGCTATCGAGGACCGCACACCGCTCGCTGTCGAACGCATCTGGCCTTACGCAACCGCTTTGCAAAATTGTACGACGCTGCACAGACAGAAATGCCCGCAGCGGACGACTGCGGGCATTGGGTCTTGAGCACGTCCAAAACGTATGGGCCGGACAAGATTAGTGTACGCCGTCGACGGTCGCCGCGCTCAACTCTTCATGCGGGCGGGACGCCGGGTGGTGTCGCGTGGTGTCACGTAATGACATGCAATCGCACCTCACAATTAGCAACAATTGCCGAAGCATTAATCATATTTTTAATATGGATACCCGATTGGGGGCCATAAGAAAGCCGCCCGAAGGCCGCTTTCAGGCAAAAAACAGGGCAAAAAACCTCAAAAACCGATTGGTTTCCGGCGATTTCCATAATCCAGCCGGATGTCGCCGGCTTCGATCCGATCGCGCCCGCCGATGCGCGCCGCGCCGAAGCCATTGAGAATCGCGCGCCGCATTTCGCGGGGCGATGCCAGCTTCAGCGCATCGAGCGCGGCGTCGCCGAGCGTTTCGGGAAAGCGCAGACCCCAGTTATGCGCCGAGCGAATCTCGTCGTAGATCGATTGAGCGATACGGCGTGCGCCGTCATGATCCGGCGGCGGAATCTCGTACACGTTCATCCGGTTCAGAATCGGCTCCGGGATCGAGCGCTCGTCGTTCGCCGTCGCGATCCAGATCACGTGGCCGGCATTGATCGGAATCTCGGCGAATTCGTCGATGAAAGTCTGCGCCGTGTCGTGCTCGAGCAGCGCGTAAAGCGCGCCGAGCGGATCGTATTGCGAATCGCCGGTGGCCTTGTCGATTTCGTCGACCACGATCACGGGGTTCGCGTAGCTGCCGTTCACGAGCGCATCGAACACCTTGCCCGGCTTCGCATTCTTCCACTGCGACGACGCACCCGACAAAATCCACCCCGCCGTCAGCGAACTCATCGCCACGTATTGGTAGGCGGTGCCGAGCAGGCGCGCCAACTGCTTGGCAAAGTGCGTCTTGCCGATGCCCGGGTCGCCGAGCAGCAAGATCGGCATCAGTTCGAGCCGGTCTTCGGTCTCGAGACACAAGGCGACCTGCTTGCGGATATCGTCGAGCGGCTCTGAAAAGTTGGGCAGCGCCTCGATCAGATCGTCGATCGACGGCATCCGGTTCGGCTTGACGCAGAAGCGCAGATTGCCGGTTTTCAGCATCTTTTCGTAAGTGGCGCGCAGTGCCTCGTTCGCGCCTTCGCCGAGATCGTTCAGCGCGGCCTCGACCTGATCGAGGTCGTACACCCGACTGAAAGACGCCACGGCGAGTTCCTGTTTGACCATTGCTGTTGTCATGACTCACCCCGTCTGACTGGTCCTGCTGCTGCGGCACCTGGTGGGCGCCGTTTCAAGTCCAGTGTAGCGACGCCATATTCGTGTGCAAGCCAGCAGTCGTGCGGCTCTGCTGCTAACAACGGCTTGTTTCGGTGACGCCCCGGAGGAAGTCCCCTTGGGGGATTCCCCGCCCACCTGAAATGGTGTGTTGCAGAACCCGGCCCCGTTTGAAGTGTCAGAAAAGCGTTCAGCCCATCAGGCGTAAGATGGCCCTCTGACTACTCTGCCGGATGCAGTGACCGGAGACTTTTTTTATGTGGAAAACCAGTATCGTCGCTGCGCTGGCCGCCGTGCTGTTCGGCACCTCGCTGCTTGCGAACGCACAAGGGTCGACCCAGCAGGTCGTGCAATGGCAGTTGCAGGTCATGCGCGACGGCCAGCAGATCGATTCGTTCGACGGCACCACCACCGTCGGCCAGGCGCGGACGGACACGCATCACAAGGTGGTGCAGCATAACGTCGGCTGTAAAGACCAGCCCGGTGGCAGCATCGATCTGGCGCGCACTCTGACGGTCTCGCCGCTGCAGGCTGATGCAAACGCGGTCACGCTGTCGATCGAAGCCCAGGAAACGTTCGAGGAAGACGCCCCGCAACAAACCGATACCGGCTGCAAGCTGCCGCCGCAACCGCGTCAGGTGAGTGCGAGCCATCCCGGTCTGAAAGTGCCGGCCGGCCAGTGGACCAGTTGGACGATCGTCGACAAGAATCCGAACCTGGTCTATCGCGTGCGTGCGAGCCTAGCGAATAGCCCGAGCTAAGGCAACCCAGCGCGAATCACAGCAACCTCAAGCGAACTCACGCGAATAACCGAAGCCCCAACAGAACACGTGGACAACGCGGCATGCGAAACCCAGAAGAATTGATCCGCGAGAGCGTAGCGCCCAAGGATTTCATTGCGGTGAGCTGGAATCTGCATAAGGGCCGCACACCCCTCGGCTTTCATGCCTGGCAGGCGATGCAGCGCTGGGTTCAGTCGACCCACGCGGACGCGTATTTTTTACAGGAAGCGATGGCGCGGCGCATGCCTTCGCCGATCCTGGCCAGTAGTTTCGGCGCGCCGCTCGCCGATCCGTTGAGCGACGTCTGGCATTGCCAGGCCACCGAGATCGCACGCGCGGCCGAGCTCGAAATCGCACTTGGGCCGAACGTGTTCAAGCCGTCGTGGCGGCATGGCAATGCGATTCTGTCACCGCATCCGCTCGATCTCGGCGGGCGCTGGGATATCTCCGCGCATCGCTTCGAAAAGCGCGGACTGCTGGTAGCGCGAGCGACCTTCGGCGGTCATTCAGTCACGCTGCTGTGCGCGCACCTCGCACTCACGCGCTCCGCGCGTTTGCGGCAGATGAACTGGATCGCGCACTGGATCGCGAAGGAAGCGCCAGAGGGCCCGCTCGTTCTGGCTGGCGACTTCAACGACTGGCGCAACGACTCAGTACCGCTCTTCGCCGAACACGGCTTGCAGGAAGTGGCCACGCTGCTCGGTGAATCCGCCCGCACGTTCCCGGCCTTCTCGCCGGCGCTGGCGCTCGACAAGATGTTCGTGCGCGGCATGGAGCCGGTCGAATGGATCCAGCCGACGCAGGAAACTGCGTGGCTGTCGGATCATTTGCCATATATGGCACGGTTGCGGGTGGGGTGAGCCAAGTTGAAGGGGCGGCACGCATCTCGCCTCAGCGGCCCGACATTTCCCCTTTCGCGCGGATTCCCGCTGCTTTTGCCAGTTTTATCAGCAGGGTCAATGCTGCGGCGCACGGCGGGTTTCGGTATCATCCTGAAAATGTTGTCCGCGCGGCGCGCCTATCCGGCGCATGCCGGACAGCCGATGGCAGCCACCCTGCGCGGTTTTCGCCCATCGCCGTACCCTTGCTGAAGCGCGGCTGCAGCCACGCCAACGTACTTCGCGGCGCCGATCGTAACCATCGTCGGCGCCGACGCTTCCAAGTCCGGTAACCCGCTTCACCACGCTCAACCGCCGCGCCGCAGCCCTTCGGCAGCGGGCGCGGTAAAATAGCGGATTGCGCGTGATTCCCGATCTCGGGTTAGCGCAGCATCGCCCTTGCCGTGCCGGCCGGCTAAAACGACTGGCCGCCTTTGTTTTCGCACTATCCAAGAAGCCATGAGCAACCTGAATTCACAAACCGTCCTGAGCGTCCATCACTGGACCGATACGCTTTTCAGCTTCACCTGCACGCGCGATCCGTCGTTCCGTTTCGAAAACGGCCAGTTCACGATGGTGGGCCTCGAAGTCGAAGGCAAGCCGCTGATCCGCGCCTACAGCCTCGCGAGTGCGAACTACGAAGAGCACCTCGAATTCCTGAGCATCAAGGTGCAGGACGGCCCGCTCACGTCGCGCTTGCAGCACCTGAAGGTCGGCGACGAAGTCCTGATCGGCAAGAAGCCGGTCGGCACGCTGATGGCCGACAACCTGTTGCCGGGCAAGACGCTGTGGCTGCTGTCCACCGGCACGGGTCTCGCGCCGTTCATGTCGATCATCAAAGATCCGGACATTTACGACCGCTACGAGCGCGTGGTCCTGACGCACACCTGCCGTTTCGTCGACGAACTGGCGTACAAGGAATACATCACGGACCACCTGCCGGCGCACGAGCATCTGGGCGAGCTGGTGCAGGAAAAGCTGCTGTACTACCCGACGGTGACGCGCGAAGCGTTCCAGAACCGCGGCCGCATCACCGAACTAATCGAAACCGAAAAGCTGTTCGCCGACCTCGGCGTGCCGGGCTTCTCGCTCGAAGACGACCGCGTGATGCTGTGCGGCAGCCCGCACATGCTGCGCGACACGCGCAAGCTGCTCGACGACTTGGGCTTCCAGGAAGGCAGCAACAACGCGCCGGGTCACTACGTGGTCGAAAAGGCGTTCGTGGGTTAAGCGGACACTCAGAATTAGCGGCTCACGCCGCGTACACAGCAGAAAGGAGCCTTCGGGCTCCTTTTTTGTTGCTCGGTTACAAATCGGCGCCATCGCTTTAACATTTAGCGTCGGTATTATTCCTACAGAACGGGCGTTGCCGAACATCAACCATTGCGTGAAATGTACGCGCTAACCCTTGGTACGCCTGCATTTTTTCTTTTTTTGAGATATCATCGCGGCGCACGATCGGTCGGTTTATATGCCTGCCATGGCACGACCTGCATGTTACTGAATGTAAATTTCGTTACGCTGCGCCGTAGCAATTTGTCTGTCGCGCACAACGCGTCAAGGACATCACAGGAGGCCAGAGACTCGCATGTGTTCTTTTGTCTTCGCGCCGCCGATGCGCACCCGCTTCGCCGTCCACACCGCTTCCTGAGAGGGAAAGTCATGGATACGTCGACTGTCGTCCCGTTTAGCGCCCATATTCCGCCTTCACTTGCCCACGCCGCGCCGCAATCCGCTGCTGAGCGCGAACTCGCGCTGCTGCGCACCCGCGTCCGCAAACTGTCGGCTGAGCTCGTTCAGGCGCAAGAAGCTGCCTACCGCCATGTGGCGCGCGAGCTGCACGACGGCGTGGGCGCCGAGCTGACCGCGACGCGTTTCGCCCTTGCCGGCGTCGAAACCTGGCTGCCCGCCGATGCGCCGCCGCAGTGCGCCGCAGCGCTCGCCGTCGCGAATCGTTCGCTCGACGCCGTGTACACCGCCAGCCGCCAGGCCGTCGCGGAACTGCATGCGCCGTCGCTCGAGGCGGGCATTGTCGGGGCGCTGGCACAATGGACCCGCGACTTCACCGCACGTACGAACCTGCGCACGAGTTTCGTCTGCGCTGCCGACGTGCGGCTCACGCGCCTGCCCGCCGACGCCGCGCTGGCCGTGTTCCGGGTCGCCCAGGAAGCACTGAACAATATTGCCAAGCACGCGCAAGCCGAATCCGCCGACGTGCGGATCGAAACTGGCCGCCGTCACCTTACGCTGATCGTCAGCGACGACGGCATCGGCGTGACGCGCAACGCCCGCAGCCGTCACGGCCATTTCGGCCTGAGCGGCATGCAGGCTCGCTGCGCAGCCTTCGACGGCACCCTGCGCGTCAGCGCCCGACGGCTCGGATCATGCCGCGACGACAGCGGCAAAGTGTCGCGCGGCACGCTCGTGCATGCACGCTTTGCGTGGGATGCGATGCTGACGAGCGCGCTGGGCGCCGAGCGTCGCGTGCTGCAATCGTGAGCACGCCATCATGAGCCTGCGTATCCTGCTCGCCGACGACCACGCTGTGGTTCGCCAAGGCGTCCGCCAGTTGCTGCTCGACCGAGGCGTGGCGCGTGAAGTCACTGAGGCGCAAAGCGGCGCCGAAGCGCTCGAGGCCGTCGCCCAACACAGCTACGACGTGGTGCTGCTCGACATTTCGCTGCCCGACATGAACGGCGTCGAAGTGCTCAAGCGTCTGAAGCGCAAAGCGCCGCGCGTGTCCGTGCTGATGTTCTCGATGTACCGTGAAGACCAGTACGCCGTGCGCGCGCTGAAGGCCGGCGCCGCCGGCTACCTGTCGAAGACGGTCGACGCCGCGCAGATGATCGGGGCGATCCAGCAGGTCGCGGCGGGCCGCAAATACGTCAGCCCGGCCATGGCCGAAGCGCTGGCGGACTACGTCTCCTTCGACGGCGAACAATTGCCGCACGAAAAGCTCTCGGACCGCGAATACCAGACGCTGTGCATGCTCGCGTCCGGCAAGCGGCTGACGGATATCGCCACGACGCTATCGCTATCGGTGAAGACGGTCAGCGTATACCGCACCCGGCTGCTCGAGAAAATGAAGCTGCGCAATAACGCCGAGCTGACCTTCTATGTGATGAGCAACCGTCTCGTGGATCTGAATCCGGCGATGGCCGGCTGACGTTCTCCTTCCGCGATCGCTGCATGGCAGGCGATCGCCACGGACCGGATGGCAAGAGAGCGATTCCCACCCGATTGAGCGTGCGGCGAGTGAAAGCCTTTTCACTGCGCGCTATCCTCAGACAAATGCCGCGACCAAGGCCCTTCCCCAGGCATTTTTCGCCCGCCGCACGGCCGGCAAAAACACCGTCCCAAAATGGTGCAGAAGCGCGCTTCCGTTAAAATCGCGGGTTTCCCCGACATTCGGCGCGCAAGATGCGTGCACTACTGGAGACCCACCGCCAATGTCCCTGTTTCGCAAAAAGAGCGTCGAGCACATGCTCGCCGCGAGCGCTCAGAACGCCGGCTTGAAGAAAGCGCTCGGCGCGCTCGATCTGACTTTCCTCGGCGTCGGCGCCATTATCGGCACCGGCATTTTCGTGCTGACCGGCACGGGCGCCGTTCAGGCCGGCCCGGCGCTGATGGTCTCGTTCCTCATCGCCGCGATTGCCTGCGGGTTCGCCGCGCTCGCCTATGCCGAGTTCGCGTCGACGATTCCGGTTGCGGGATCCATCTACACGTATTCGTACGCGACGCTCGGCGAACTGGCCGCGTGGATCATCGGCTGGGACTTGATGCTCGAGTATGGGCTGGCAACGTCAGCGGTATCGGTCGGCTGGTCGGGCTATCTGCAATCGCTGCTGTCGGGCTTCGGCGTGAGCTTGCCGGTTGCGCTGACGGCGGCGCCGGGCGCCTTGCCGGGGCACGAGACCTGGTTCAACCTGCCCGCCTTCCTCGTGATGATGGCGATCACGGCGCTGTTGTCGCTTGGCGTGCGTGAATCCGCGCGGATCAACAACATCATGGTGGCGATCAAGGTGGTCGTGGTGCTGCTGGTGATCGGCGTGGGCGTTTTCCACGTGACGCCCGCGAACTGGCATCCGTTCATGCCGAACGGCTGGAACGGCGTGTTCGGCGCGGCGGCGGTGATGTTCTTCGCGTTCATCGGCTTCGATTCGGTGTCTTCCGCTGCGGAAGAGGTGAAGGATCCTAAGCGCGATCTGCCGATCGGGATCATTGCGTCGCTGGGCGTGTGCGCGGTGCTGTACGTCGCGGTGGCGGCTGTGGTCACCGGTATCGTGCCGTCGGCGCAGTTCGCGAACATTTCGCATCCGGTGTCGTATGCGTTGCAGGTGGCGGGTCAGAAGTGGGTCGCGGGTTTTATCGACCTCGGCGCCGTGCTGGGCATGTTGACGGTGATTCTGGTGATGGCTTATGGGCAGACGCGCGTGATTTTCGCGATGTCGCGGGATGGTTTGTTGCCTGCCCGGCTTTCTCGTGTGCATCCGAAGTTTGCTACGCCGTTCTTTACGACGTGGCTCGTGGGGATTTTCTTCGGGTTGATTGGCGCGCTGGTGCCATTGAATGTGCTGGCTGAGCTGATCAATATCGGCACGTTGGCCGCGTTTTCGATGGTGTCGATTGCGGTTCTTGTTTTGCGGAAGACGCATCCCGAGTTGCCGCGGGCGTTTCGGTGCCCTGGTGTGCCGGTTGTGCCGGTGTTAGCTGTCGCCTCTTGTCTGTTTTTGATGGTTAATCTTCAGGCTGTGACCTGGGTGGCGTTTGTGGTTTGGTTGCTCATTGGGATGGTTATTTATTTTGGCTATTCGCGGCGGCATTCCAAGTTGGCCAAATGAAAATTTGGGAGGGTTTTTGCCTGCGCGGCGCTGTATGTCTGTTTGCCTACGGCGTTGGCCTTTCCTTGATTTGGTATTGGTTTATTAGCGTCGCCCCTGTGCGGGGCGGGCACTTACTTCTCTTTGCCGCCGCAAAGAGTAAGCAAGAGAAAGCGGCTCCAACCGCTAATTCTTAAGCGGGTCCCCTGGCTTGGAGGGGGCAGTGGAGCATCTGGAATCTGTGCCCTCGCACATTCGGCCTTGGTGACAAGGCAGTCATACTTCCGGCGGCGCTGCGCGCGCCGAACAGTCCTTCATAAAACCACCCGCTACGCTTTCGCTCCCGCGGTTTGCCCAGTTCCCTGACTCGTCATTGCATCGCCGCAGCGGGCGCAACTGCGGCGGCCGCGCAGCGAGTGCGACGCATCGACATTTCATTCGAAGTGGGGGTTCGCCAATGAGAGCGGGAGCGCCTCGCCGAGGCAAAGCCGATGGCTCCCACCGCGCCAAACGAAGCCCCGGGTTTCCCTGACAGACCCATCCGCGACGCACGCAGTGCGGAGTGGGAGTTGATGAGCGCTTTGTCACTAACGCCGAATGTGCGACGGCTCGGATTCCAGATGCACCACTACCTCCTCCAAGCCAGGGGACCCGCTTAAGAATTAGCGGTGTGAAGCCGCTTTCTTTGCTTACTTTCTTTGCGGCGGCAAAGAAAGTAAGTGCCTGCCCCGCACAGGGGCGACGCTAATAAACCAATAAGAATTCAAGGAAAGGCCAAGAAGCCAGATCAAGGAAAGCCCACCGCCGCAGGCAAACAGACAAACACGCCGAGCAGGCACACAACCCAATAGCGCCGCCAGGCAATTTGTGCTTTACTTTTCGGCAGACCCATAAAAAAACAACCGCAAAAAGCAACAAAACAGCATCCCCCTCATCGGACCCCACGAACAGGCAGCCGAAGGCAGGAAAAACAAAGGTCCGGTTTCACCCCATAAGGAGACAACTTCATGGCGATCAGCATCAGTCTGACGGTGAACGGCGCGCCCATCAGCGCCTCAATCGACCCTAACACCCTGCTTGTCCAGTTCCTTCGCGATCAACTTCGCCTCACGGGAACGCACGTCGGCTGCGACACCGCCCAGTGCGGCGCATGCACTGTCCACCTGAACGGCCGTGCAATCAAATCCTGCAACATCCTCGCAGTCCAGGCCGAAGGCGCGAACATCACCACCATCGAAGGACTCGCCAAAGACGGAACCCTCCACCCAATGCAAGCCGCCTTCAAACACTGCCACGGCCTGCAGTGCGGTTTCTGTACGCCCGGCATGGTGATGAGCGCGGTCGCGCTCGTCGAGCGTCAGCCCAATCTCACCGGCGACGACGTGCGCGCCCAACTCGACGGCAATCTCTGCCGCTGTACGGGATATCACAACATCGTCAAAGCAGTGCTCGAAGGCGCCGAAGGCATGAAGTCCGCCGGCACAGCCAACGCCAACACTGCGGCCACTGCGCCAGCCACCGCCTGAGGAGACGACGATGAACGCACCCGACACCCACCTCATCGGCGCCTCCGTCGAACGTAAGGAAGACTATCGGTTCCTCACCGGCAACGGTCAGTACACCGACGACATCGTCCTGCCGCAACAAACCTACGCGGTGTTCCTGCGCTCGCCGTACGCGCACGCAAGAATCGACCGTGTCGACACCACCGCGGCCAAACAGTCGCCCGGCGTTGTCGCGATCTTCACCGGCGCGGACATGGCCGCGGACAACGTCGGCGGATTGCCGTGCGGATGGCTGATCCACAGCACCGACGGCAAGCCGATGAACGAGCCGCCGCATCCGATCATCGCGCACACGAAAGCGCGCCACGTCGGCGATCAGGTCGCGCTCGTCATCGCCGATTCGATCAAGGCCGCGAAAGACGCCGCCGAACTGATCGAGGTCGAATACGACGTGCTGCCGGCCGTGGTCGACACCGCGCATGCGGCCGATCCGGGCCAGGCTGCGGTTCACGACGAAGTGCCGGACAACGTCTGCTACAACTGGGGCCACGGCGACAAAGCCGCGACCGACGCCGCCTTCGCCAAAGCCGCGCACGTCACCACGCTCGACATCGTCAATAACCGCCTGATTCCGAATGCAATCGAACCGCGCGCGGTCAACGCAAGCTACTCGGCGCAGGACGACAGCTACACGCTCTACGTCGCGAATCAGAATCCGCACGTGGAACGCCTGCTGATGGCCGCTTTCGTGCTGTCGCTGCCGGAATCGAAACTGCGCGTCATCGCACCGGATGTCGGCGGCGGCTTCGGGTCGAAGATTTTCCTGTACGCCGAAGATGTCGCGCTGACGTGGGCATCGAAGAAAATTCGCCGTCCGATCAAATGGACAGCGGAGCGCTCGGAAGCGTTCGTGTCCGACGCGCACGGCCGCGATCACGTGACCAAAGCCGAACTGGCAATGGACGCCGACGGCAAGTTCCTCGCGATGCGCATTCATACGATCGCCAACATGGGCGCGTATCTGTCGACCTTCGCGTCGAGCGTGCCGACCATCCTGTACGCGACGCTGCTCGCCGGCCAGTACGCGACGCCCGCCATCTATGCCGAGGTGAAAGCGGTCTTCACCAACACCGTCCCGGTCGACGCTTACCGGGGCGCAGGCCGCCCGGAAGCGACCTATGTCGTCGAGCGTCTGGTCGAAACCGCAGCACGTGAGATGAAGCTCGATCCGGCCGAAATCCGCCGTCGCAACTTCATCCGCACGTTTCCGTATGCGACGCCAGTCGGCCTCACCTACGATACCGGCGACTACGACACCACCCTGAACCGCGCGCTCGAACTCGCGGACGTGAAAGGGTTCGCCGCGCGCAGGCAGGAATCCGAAAAGAACGGCAAGCTGCGTGGCCTCGGCTACTCGTGCTACATCGAAGCCTGTGGTCTGGCGCCGTCGAACATCGCCGGTGCATTGGGCGCACGAGCCGGGCTCTTCGAAGTCGGCCAGATTCGTGTGCATCCGACGGGTTCGGTCACCGTGTTCACCGGCTCGCACAGTCACGGCCAGGGGCATGAGACCACCTTCGCGCAAGTGGTCGCGGACCGGCTCGGCATTGCGCTGGAAAGCGTCGAGATCGTTCACGGCGACACCGGCCGCATTCCGTTCGGCATGGGCACGTACGGCTCGCGCTCGATCGCGGTCGGCGGCTCAGCGATCATGAAGGCGCTCGACAAGATCGAAGCGAAGGCAAAGAAAATCGCCGCGCATCTGTTGGAAGCCGCAGCGGAAGACATCGAGTTCAAAGATGGCGTGTTCCGCGTCGCGGGCACCGATCGGACCAAAGCGTTCGCCGATATCTCGCTCGCCGCCTACGTGCCGCACAACTATCCGCTCGACGTGCTCGAACCGGGTCTTGATGAATGCGCGTTCTACGATCCGAGCAACTTCACGTACCCGGCGGGTTCGTACGTCTGCGAGATCGAGGTCGATCCGGAGACTGGCGTGAGCCGCATCCAGCAGTTCACCGCGGTCGACGATTTCGGCAACGTGATCAATCCGATGATCGTCGAAGGCCAGGTGCACGGCGGGCTCGCTCAGGGTATCGGCCAGGCCATGCTGGAGCGCTGCGTGTACGACGACGAGAGCGGTCAGTTGTTGTCCGGCTCCTACATGGATTACGCGATGCCGCATGCGTCCGATCTGCCGAACTTCACCGTCGAAACCGTGAAGGGCACGCCGTGCACGCACAATCCGCTCGGCGTGAAAGGCTGCGGCGAGGCGGGCGCAATCGGCTCGCCACCGGCGGTCATCAACGCGATCCTCGACGCGCTTGCGCCGCTCGGCGTGACCGACCTGCAAATGCCGGCGACGCCGCATCGCGTGTGGTCCGCGATCCACGCTGCCAAACAACCCCACTGAGATCCTGAGCGGAGCATTCGACATGTATTCATTCGAGTATCAACGCGCGACGGATCCGAAAGCGGCCGTCGCAGCCATGACCGCCGACAGCGAAGCGAAGTTTCTTGCCGGCGGGCAAAGCCTGTTGCCGACCATGCGCCTGCGGCTCGCGCAGCCCTCGCAACTGATCGACGTGACGCGGATTCCGGCGCTTAAATCGATCACCGTCGATGCCGGCAAGGTGACAGTCGGCGCCGCTGTCTGTCACGCGGACGTCGCCGACCACGCCGAGCTTCGGCGCGTGCTGCCGGCGCTCGCGGACCTCGCCGGACACATCGGCGATCGCCAGGTGCGCGCGCTAGGCACCATCGGCGGCTCGCTCGCGAACAACGATCCGGCCGCCTGCTATCCGGCTGCGGCGATGGCACTCGACGCGACCATCGTCACGGATCGGCGACGGATTTCGTCGAGCGATTTCTTCGTCGGCATGTATGAGACCGCGTTGGCGTCCGACGAGTTGATCGTGGCCGTCGAGTTTCCGGTGCCCGAACGCGCGGCCTACGTGAAATTCGAGAATCCGGCTTCGCACTTTGCGCTGGTCGGCGTGTTCGTCGCGAAGTTCGCGAGCGGCGTGCGCGTCGCGGTGACAGGTGCGGCGTCTTCGGTATTTCGCGCGCCGGAACTGGAAAGCGCGCTATCGGCGAATTTCACGCCCGAGGCTGCGCGAGCGGTGACCGTATCCGACGACGACCTGAACACCGACATGCACGCGAGCGCTGAATATCGCGCGCATCTGATTCCGGTGCTGGCCGCGCGATCGGTGACGAAGGCGAACGGTTAGCGATCCTTGTGGTTGGCGGCTGACGTGACGTGCCTCGGCATGGCGCGTTAGCCGCATTCCCGGCCCGCGCTGTCCGTCACTGTTGCGGCTGCGGTCATGATCTTCTTACCCGTCGCGCCGCCCTGCGCGTCACCCGTTTCACCGTGCAGATTCAGGAACACCATGCAGCCTGCTTCAATCGACGACACTCTCGCGCAACTCGCAGCCCAGGACTACTTCGCCAGCCGCGAACTCGCGACCGCGTTGTATCTCGCGCTGCGCATGGAGCGGCCGTTGTTCGTCGAAGGCGAGCCAGGTGTCGGCAAGACCGAACTCGCCAAAGCCGCGGCGGGGATGCTCGGCACCTCGATGCTGCGGCTGCAATGCTACGAAGGACTCGACACCGCCAGCGCGCTCTACGAATGGGACTACCCACGTCAGATCATGGCGCTGCGTCTGGCCGAAGCCGCCGGCGAGCGCCCCGGCAACGACACGCTATATCGCAGCGAATTCCTGCTGAAGCGTCCGCTGCTGCAAGCGCTGATGCCCGACGAAAATCATCCGGGCGCGCGGCGCGTGCTGCTGATCGACGAGATCGACCGAGCCGACGAACCGTTCGAGGCCTTCCTGCTGGAACTGCTTTCGGACTTCCAGGTATCGATTCCCGAATACGGCACGGTGCGCGCGGCGCAGCGGCCGCTCGTCGTGATGACGTCGAACCGGACGCGCGAAGTACACGACGCACTGAAGCGCCGTTGCCTGTATCAATGGATCGGCTATCCCGAGCGCGATCGTGAACTGGAAATCGTCGCTGCGCGTGCGCCACAGACGTCGGCGGAATTGCAACGGCGTGCCGTCGATTTCGTGCATCGGCTGCGCGGTATGGATCTGTTCAAGGCGCCCGGCATCGCCGAAACGATCGACTGGTGCCGCGCGTTGGAAGCGCTGTCGGTGACGGAGCTCGACCCGCAATCGGTGCAAAACACCCTGGGTGTGCTGCTCAAGTATCAGGACGATCTGGCGCGCGTCGATGCCGCGCAGATCACGCAATGTCTCGCGACGCCGGGATAACGGCGATGACCGTCTCCGCCGACACGTCGACCGCGCCGATCGATACGCCCACATTAGCCCGCAACGTCGTGCACTTTGTGCGCGTTCTGCGCGGCGCGGGCTTGCCGATGTCGCCGGCGCAAGCCGTCGATGCACTCGCCGCGTTGCACTGGATCGACCTCGGCCGGCGCGACGATGTACGCGCCGCGCTCGCCACGCTATTGGTCTGCGCGCCGGACGAACGCGACCTCTTCAATGCCGCCTTCGATCTTTTCTGGCGCGACCCGGATTGGGAAGGCAAGCTGCGCGCGCTGCTGCTGCCGAAAGTCCGCGATGGCCTGCCGCCACCCAAACGCAACAACCGTCTCGCCGACGCCCTTGCCGTGCGCACACCGCCCTCGCCGCACCGCAAAGCGCCGCAGGAAACCGAGCAGCACGACCTGCACGCGCACGTCACCTTCAGTGCTGAAGAGCGGCTGCGTCATCGCGATTTCGACACGCTTTCCGCTGACGAATGGCGCACCTTGCGTCATCTGATCCGCGGCCAGCGTCTGCCGCTCGCCACCGAACCGACGCGCCGCCTGAAGGCCGCCTCGCACGGCACGCACGCGGACTTGCGCGCGAGTGCCCGGCACGCGGTGCGCGCGGGTGGCGACTGGACGGTGTGGAAATATCGCGCGGTGGTGGAACGCAAACCGCCGCTGGTCTTGCTGCTCGATATCTCCGGCTCGATGAGCAACTATTCGCGCGCGGTGCTGTACTTCTGCCACGCGCTACTGCAATCGCGAGAGCGCCTTCAAGTGTTCCTGTTCGGCACGCGTCTGACCAATGCGACGCGCGCGCTGCGCGAGCGCGATCCCGACGTGGCGATCGCGACGCTCGCCGATCAGGTGGTCGACTGGTCGGGCGGCACACGGATCGGCGCGGCGCTCGCCGAATTCAACCGACGCTGGGCACGCCGCGTGCTGACTGGAAGAGCTACCGTGCTGCTCGTCACCGACGGCCTCGATCACGAGGCAATCGACGTGCTCGACACCGAAATGGCCCGCTTGCGCCGCTTCGCACACCGTATCGTGTGGCTCAATCCGCTGCTGCGTTTCAGCGGTTTTTCACCGAAAGCGCGCGGCGTGCAGGCGATCCTGCCGTATGTCGACGCGCATCGTCCCGTTCATAATCTAGACAGTCTGGCGGCGTTCGGCCGCGATCTCGCGCAACTCACGCGCGCGCCTCGTCTGCCTCGTTTCGCCGTATCCGCCACAACAACCGCAGGAGCAACGCCATGGAATTGAGTGAAACCCATACGCTGCCGGTTTCCCAGCAGCGCGCCTGGGATGCGCTGAACGATACTGGAATCCTGCGCGCCTGCATTCCCGGCTGCGAGAGCATCGACCCGGATGGCGAAAATGCGTACGCGGTGGTGATGAGCGCGTCAGTCGGTCCGGTGAAAGCACGCTTCAAAGGACGAATGCAGCTGACCGACATCGAGGCGCCGAACACGTACACCATCGTTTTCGAAGGCCAGGGTGGCGCGGCAGGCTTCGGCAAGGGCAATGCGCACGTCACGCTCGAACCTGAAGGCGACGACGCGACGAAGCTCACGTATACGGCGACGGCACAGGTCGGTGGCAAGCTCGCTCAGATCGGTTCCCGGCTGGTCGACGGCGCGGCGCGTAAAATCGCGGGCGAATTTTTCAAGCGCTTCGGCGCACAGGTCGGCGGCGACACGGACGGCGCAACGCCCCCGGATGACGGGGTCACTGCAACAAGTGAAGCGGCGGCGCAAAATACGGAATCGAATGAGGCCGCGGACGCTGAGTCCGGCGGTGACGGAACAAAAAGGAAGAAATCATGGAAAGCGTGGATCTCGAAGTTCTGAAGTCCAGCGCACGTTGGCTGGATGAGGGACATCGCGCGCTACTGGTGACGGTGGTGAAGACGTGGGGCTCGTCGCCGCGTCCCGAGGGCGCGATGCTCGCGGTGCGTGACGACGGACTCGTGGTGGGTTCGGTATCGGGCGGCTGCATTGAAGACGACCTGATCGACCGCGTGCGGCAACGGGGTATTGAGCAGACCCGCCCGGAGGCGGTGAAGTACGGCATCACGGCGGAAGAAGCGCATCGCTTCGGCCTGCCATGCGGCGGCACGATCCAGCTGGTGCTGGAGCCTTTGACACAGCAGAGCGGGATTGCCGAGCTGTGCCATGCGGTAGAGGACGGCCGTCTGGTGGCACGCGAAGTCGACATGGTAACGGGCGCGGTACGGCTCGATGCGGCGCAGGCGACGGACGGCGTGCATTTCGACGGCGAGCGTCTGCTGACGATTCACGGCCCGCGGTACCGGATGCTGGTGATCGGTGCGGGGCAGTTGTCGCGCTATCTGTGCAACATCGCAGTCGGGCTCGACTATCAGGTCACCGTGTGCGATCCGCGCGAGGAGTACACCGAGGAGTGGAGCATTCCCGGCACGAAGATTGTGCGGACGATGCCGGACGATACGGTGATCGAGATGAAGCTCGATGAACGCTGCGCGGTGATTGCGCTGACGCATGATCCCAAGCTGGATGATCTGGCTTTGATGGAGGCATTGAAGACGCCGGCGTTTTATGTGGGTGCTTTGGGGTCGAGAAGGAATAATCAGGCGCGGCGCGAGCGGTTGAAGGAGTTCGATCTGAACGATGCTGAGTTGGCCCGGCTGCATGGGCCGGTTGGGATTTATATTGGCAGCCGGACGCCGCCTGAAATTGCTGTTTCTATTCTTGCTGAGGTTACTGCGGCTAAGAATGGGGTTTCGTTGCCGACTTTGTTGCAGGTTGAGGGCGCTAAGGCCGCGCGGGAGATTGCCGCTTCTGGGGGCACTGCTTGTAGTGTTTAGTCGCCTTTTTTGCCTGCGCGGCGCTTTTTGTCTGTTTGCCTACGGCGTTGGCCTTTCCTTGATTTGTTATTGGTTTATTAGCGTCGCCCCTGTGCGGGGCGGGCACTTACTTCTCTTTGCCGCCGCAAAGAGAAGCAAGAGAAAGCGGCTCCAACCGCCAACTCTTAAGCGGGTCCCCTGGCTTGGAGGGGATAGTGGTGCATCTGGAATCCGTGCCCTCGCACATTCGGCGTGAGTGACAAAGCGCTCATCAGCTCCCACTTCGCACTGCGTGCGTCGCGGATGGGTCTGCATGGGAACCCTGGGGCTTCGTTTGGGCGTGGCGGGAGCCATCGGCTTCGCTACTTCACTCTCCGACTACCTGTCAGATCAAGTCCAGGCTAATACATTTTATGAAGTGCTCTTCGGCGCGCGCAGCGCCGCCGGAAGTATGACTGCCTTGTCACTCGCGTCGAATGTGCGAAGACACCGATTCCAGATGCTCCACTACCCCCTCCAAGCCTCCAAGCCAGGGGACCCGCTTAAGAATTAGCGGTGTGAAGCCGCTTTCTTTGCTTACTTTCTTTGCGGCGGCAAAGAAAGTAAGTGCCTGCCCCGCACAGGGGCGACGCTAATAAACCAATAAGAAATCAAGGAAAGGCCAGCGCCGTAAGCGCACAGAAAAAAGCGCCGCGCAGGCAAAAAAATCAAGAAGAGCCCAACGCCATAGGCATACAGACAACAAGCGCCGCGAAGGCAAAAAAACCAACTACATCAATCCACAAACCACAGCGGCGACAACGGAGCCCCCAACCAGCACTACACCAACAACACGCCGCTTATTCAACTCAGTCCAAAGCAGAACGCCAGTCAAAGACAACAACACCATCCCCCCAGCGATCGTATCGATCAACAAAACCCACCCAACACTCAACCCCACGCCGCGATGCAAATTATTCATCGTCGTAAGAAACGAGTTCTGCGTACGTTTCACCGCAACAAACCCATTCCCAACCCAATACTCCGCCTGCACATTCTGACCAGGCCCAAAAATCCCGACCTGCCAGAACTCCGGCTGCATCGCGCTGCGATCCCCCCATGCCACCGGATGCGCGGGCTCGCGCTTCACCCGCCCCGGCTTGCCGTCAATCTTCAACTCACCCTTGAGCCATTTCGCCATCTCCATCGGCGACTTCAGCTGCCCTTGCGGCACAGGAATCTGCATCTCCTCGACCTGCGGCTCACCGGACGACACCTTCAACGGTCCGCCCCGATGATTCAGCAAAAAGCCGGTCACGCCGAACATCAGCCCCAACACCGCCCCCCACAGGCCGACCCAGCCGTGCACCTTGCGCAACCACTTGATGAAATTCGCCCGCCGCGAACGCTGGCGCCGCGCCGCCTGCTCGGCGTCGTCCATCAGATGATGGCCACGCTCCGGCGTATGAGCGGTGTATTGCGTGCCGCCACCAGCAGCAGGTTTCATATCGATCGAATCAGGCGCGTTCACATCCAGGCTCCAGGCGCAGCAAGTTAAACCCTCGCCGACGGACGACGAGCGACGACACGGCGCTCGCTCACACCACCGGCAAAGGAAAGTTCGAAAAGAAGGGCCGGACAAACCCGGCTTGCGGTCCAGGCGGTCCGGCTGAGAGGCTGGCTGGCAGTCACAGAGGAGAAGAAATGTGACAGAAAGCTGGCGATGCCTTTCAATTGAGAATGGATATCATTACACAATTAGACCATTTGCTCAATCGCAAAGCGCGGTATCCGCTTGACATCCTGGCGGCGCAATCCGACTCTAGCTGGCGACCCCGTCAACGTTGCCGTTCCGGATACCTGCCCGCCATGCGCCTCGCCTCTTTGGTCTGTTTTGCTTCTCTCGGCTGGCTTGCGTGCACCCACGCGGCGAGCGCGAGCATCGCGGCCAAACTGGACGATCCCTATACCAACGAAGGCGAAACGCAGACCTTCACCGTCAACGCCGACGGCTCCTTCTCGAAGCTCGATTCGATGACGCTGCACGTGAACAACGAAGCAGGCGTCGCGCGGGTGGCGCAGCAATACGTCTGGTTCAACCGCAATATGGCGGACGTGCAGATCATCGAGGCGTATACGACCACCGCCGACGGCGTGCGTCACGACGTGCAGCCCGAGCAGATGCGCGACGTGCAGGAAGCCCGCTCGTTCGACGCGCCGATGTTCCAGGACATTCAGGAAAAAGTAATCGTGTTCCCCGCCGTCGAACCAGGCGCGCGCGTGCATCTCACCTATCGCAAGACGCAAAAGCAGCCGATCGTGCCGGGCGAGTTCAGCGACTTCACGCCGCCCGATCTCGCGCCGACCCGCAACTTCCACCTGATCTACGACCTGCCCGCCGACAAGCCGCTTTATGCCGATGCACGCGGCTTCACCACGCTGCAACCGGTCACGCGCGACGGCCGCACACGCTACGAATATCGTTACGACAAGGCGCATTTCAGCCGGCTCGAGCGCGGCTCGATCGCATACGTATCGTATGGCGACCGGCTGATGGTCTCGACCTTTCCGGACTACGCCGCTTTCGCCGCCAGCTACAGGGCTTCCACCGCCGACGGGAGCGCACGCGACGCCGCCGTCACGCGTCTCGCGCAAAACCTCACCGCGCGTGACCACACCCCGCGCGACAAAGCCAAGACGTTGTACGACTGGGTGCGCCGCAACGTCCGCTATGTGGCGATCTATGTCGGGCGCGGCTCGGTGGTGCCGCACAGCGCAAACGCGATCCTCGCGAACCGCTACGGCGACTGCAAGGATCACGTGGCGCTATATGGCGCGCTCCTCGACGCGGTCGGCATTCGCAATGAGCCGGCCTTGATCAGTAGCGGTTCGATCTATACGCTGCCCAGCGTGCCGGGCTACGGTGTCATCAATCACGCCATCACCTGGCTGTCGGATTTGCAGCAATACGCCGACTCGACGGCGTCGAATGTCGAATTCGGTTTTCTGCCGTCGTCCGATATGAACCGGCCTACCGTCCTCGTGAATCAAGGGGTGGTCGCGCAAACGCCGGCCACCGAGTTGACGACACGCAGCACCAACTTGTCGATCAAGGTCGAACCGGATGGCTCGGCGAGCTTCACGTATCGGCTGGAAGCATCGGGCGCCACAGCCGAACAGGGCCGCGCGATGTTGCGCACGCAGACGCCCGCGCAACGTGAGGACTCGATCCAGGCGGAGTTGCGCAGCGCCAACTTGCGCGGCACCGCCACGCTGACCACCAGTGACCTCAGCGTGGCCGACGGCCCGTTGACGATCACGATGAAAGGCACGCTCGAAAGTCTCGTGGTGCCGGGCGCAGCGGCATCGATTCCGGCGCTGACAAGTCTGGCGGGCGGCTTCGAAGCGGACACCCGCTATTGGCTCGGCGAACGGCAGCGCACACAACCGTTCGTCTGCCACAACCTGGCCTTGCATGAACGCGCGCGCATTGAATTGCCCGCGAATTTCCACGTGCTCGAGATGCCGGAAGCGAAACGAACCCAGGACCGCTTCGTCGATTTTCAGTCGCAATACACGTTCGATCCGCTCAGCAACGTGGTGACGATGACGCGCGACGGCGCCACCCATTTCGACAGCGATGTCTGCACACCCGACGACTTCGTGCAGATGCGTCCCGCGATCGAAGCGATTGGGCGCGACGTGCGCGCCGAAGTGATCGTCAAATCGACGCTGGTGGAATCGTCGAACATGGCCTCGCAGGCGCCGTGAGACATCGTCGACGTGCCGTGGCGGCGCCTTGGAGCCAACGCCCCATGTGCTGCCGCGGCATCACCTGCGGCGACCGACCGGCAAATGCGTGAAAGCGCAAACGCTCAAACCGGCCAGAGCGGCCCTTCCTGCATCGCGCCGAGTTGCTCGCGCAGTTCGAGGATGCGGTCTTCCCAATAGCGCTGCGTGTTGAACCACGGAAACGCCGCCGGAAACGCCGGGTCGTCCCAGCGGCGCGCGAGCCACGCCTGATAGTGAATCAGCCGCAACGTGCGCAATGCTTCGACGAGATACAGTTCGCGCGGCTCGAAGTCGCAGAAGTCTTCATAACCGGCGAGCAGATCCGCCAGCGCACGCGAAGCCTCGGCGCGCTCGCCCGGCAGCAACAGCCACAAATCCTGTACTGCCGGACCCATGCGGCTATCGTCGAAGTCGACGAAATGCGGGCCCGCGTCGGTCCACAACACATTGCTGGGATGACAATCGCCGTGCATTCGCAGCATGCGAATATCGCCGGCACGCTCGAATGCGCGTTCGACGCCTTCAAGCGCGAGATTCACCACGGCTGCCCACGCGGGCCGCACGTCGTCAGGCACGAAGCGGTGTGACAGCAGGAAGTCGCGCGGCTCGTAGCCGAACGTATTGATGTCGAGCGTCGGACGTTCGGTGTAGTTCTGGGTCTGCCCCACTGCATGGATGCGGCCGATAAAACGCCCCAGCCATTCGAGCGTGTCGCGCCGGTCCAGATCGGGCGCGCGGCCGCCGCGGCGTTCGAAGATCGAGAAACGGAAACCGTCGAAGGTATGCAGCGTGCTGCCTTCGAAAACACGCGCGGGCACGGCCGGAATCTCGCGCGCGGCGAGATCGGCGACAAAGGCGTGTTCTTCGAGAATCGCGGCGTCGGACCAGCGCTCGGGACGGTAGAACTTGGCGACTACGGGCGGGCCGTCTTCGACGCCCACCTGGTACACGCGGTTCTCATAGCTGTTGAGCGGCAGCATGCGACCGTCGGTGTACACACCGACGCTGCTGAGCACGCTGTCGAGCGCGTCGAGCACGATTTCCGGCTTGAGCCGGGCGAAAGGCACGGCGCTATCGGCGTCGTCCTGTGGGTCGAAATTGTCGTCGTTCATGTCCGCATTGTGCGCCGCGCCGCCGTCAATGACGAGGGCGTCGGCTCACCTTGCGGTTGACTGCCACCTGCAACGATATGAATCGGACTCAAACCAGCGTCAATGCACCTGCGCGCTCGACGGGCGAACCTGCTCGCCCGTATCGATCAGATCTTCAAGGAAAAAGGGTTCAGTGTTCAGATGCTCCGATGTGCCGGGCTCGCCGGCATACCAGGCCACCATCGCCATGTCGCCGAGAATGCGCATGACGATCCCGCGCGCGCCTTGCGGCACGGCGATATGCACCGATCGGACAATGGAACCGATTTGCATGATGTTTCCCCGTTTCTCCTATAGCCGGCTTTATGGTTTCCTCGCCGGTCAAGGTGATGATAAAAGCGCCGCTTCGCCAATAACGTTGCGTACGCACCCAATCTGCTGCGCGTAAGACGCGTGAGAGGTTCGAGTCATTGTTCCCGATTTGCGGGGCCATGGAAAGCGCGAATTCGAGGCTGTTCGCCCGTCGTTTCGCCCTATTCCCATTACAGCGCGCCGGGCCGATGATCTGGGCGTAAGGCGTTGTAACGAGACCATCATAAACCCAGCCGGGGCGATATATCAAAATCATGCACCGCCAGAACGACCCGCTTGATCCGTCCAGCACGCCCGCCGGCCTGCGTCGCGGCACGCGCCGTGGCTGCCGTGCGTGCCGCGCCGGCGGCGCCGGCTTTCATCGACCTCACTAGCCATGTGGATCGTTCGTCTGGCGCTGCGGCGCCCTTATACCTTCGTCGTGCTGGCCCTGCTTTTGCTGATCGTCGGTCCGCTGACGATCCTGCGCACGCCGACCGACATTTTCCCAAATATCGACATTCCGGTGCTGTCGGTGATCTGGTCGTACAACGGCCTGCCCGCCGACGAGATGGAAAAGCGCATCGTGCTCAACTACGAGCGCGGGCTGTCGGTGGCGGTCAACGATATCGAGCACACCGAGTCGACCTCGCTGAACGGCATCGCTGTGGTCAAAATCTTCTTCCAGCCACATGCGAATATCGATGAAGCACTCGCCGAAGTCACCGCGCTGTCACAGGCGCAACTGCGCTCGCTGCCGCCTGGCATCAACCCGCCGTTCATCCTGCGCTACAACGCCTCGACGGTGCCGATCCTGCGCCTCGCGCTGTCGTCCGCTTCGCTCACCGAGCAGGAGCTATACGACTTCGGCAACAACTTCCTGAAGACGCAGCTCGCCACCGTGCCCGGCGCCTCTGCACCGTTACCGTACGGCGGCAAGCAGCGGCAGATCATGGTCGATATCGATTCGCGCAAGCTGCAGGAGCGCAATCTGTCGCCGATGGACGTGGTCAACGCGGTCACCGCGCAGAATCTGATCCTGCCCTCGGGCACCGCGAAAATCGGTTCGACGGAATATTCGGTGGAACTGAACGCCAGCCCGGATTCGCTCGCCGGCCTCAATAACATTCCGATCAAATCCACCTCTAACGGCACCGTCTATATCCGCGACGTGGCTCATGTGCGCGACGGCTTCCAGCCGCAGACCAACATCGTGCGCGTGAACGGCCAGCGCGCCTCCTTGCTGACCATCAACAAAAGCGGCAACACGTCCACGCTCGAAATCGTCGACCGCATCAAGAAGATGATGCCCACGCTGCGCAATCTCGTGCCGGCTTCGCTAAATATCGATCCGGTCGCCGATCAGTCGCTATTCGTGCGCGCCTCCGTGCAGGGCGTACTGCGCGAGGCGTTAATCGCCGCGTGCCTGACTGGCTTGATGATTCTGCTGTTCCTCGGCAACTGGCGCGCGACGCTGATCATCGCCGTGTCGATTCCACTGTCGATGATCACCTCGATCATTGCGCTGTCGATGCTCGGCGAAACCATCAACATCATGACGTTGGGCGGGCTCGCGCTCGCGGTCGGTATCCTGGTCGACGACGCGACCGTCGCAATCGAAAACATCAGCCATCAACTCGAACAAGGCAAGACGCTGGAGCAGGCGATTCTCGACGGCGCGCACCAGATCGCGATCCCGACGCTGGTCTCGACTCTGGCCATCTGCATCGTGTTCGTGCCGATGTTTCTGCTGACGGGCGTCGCGCACTATCTGTTCATCCCGCTCGCCGAAGCCGTGGTGTTCGCGATGCTGGCGTCCTACTTCTTCTCGCGTACGCTCGTACCGACGCTCGCGAAGTATCTGCTGCGCTATCACCACAAGCCGGCCGACCTGCATCACGCCCCCGAGCAAACACGCAATCCGTTCATGCGCGTGCACTATTCCTTCGAGCGCGGCTTCGTGCGTTTTCGCGCGCGCTATCGCGAGTTTCTCGAAGCGCGGGTCACACGGCCCGGCCTGTTCGTGACGCTGTTTCTCGTCTGCTGTGGCGCGTCGACGCTGCTGATGCCGTTTCTCGGCCGCGATTTTTTCCCGCAAGTCGATGCGGGCACCATCGCGTTGCATCTGCGTGCCAAAACCGGCATGCGGGTCGAAGAAACCGCAGTGGTCACCGATCGCGTCGACACGCGAATTCGTCAGTTGATACCGCCGGGCGAGTTGCACTCGGTCATCGACAATATCGGTTTGCCGGTCTCGGGCATTAACCTCTCGTACAGCAACACCGGCACGATCGGCACCGCGGATTCGGACGTACTCATCACACTGAATCCCGATCATCATCCGAGCGCGGGCTACGTGCGCACGCTGCGCCGAACGCTCACCGACGAATTCCCCGGCGTGCAGTTCGCCTTCCTGCCCGCGGATATCGTCAGTCAGACACTTAACTTCGGCATGCCCTCGCCGATCAACATTCAGATCGTCGGGCGCGATGTAGCCGGCAATCGCGCCTTCGCCGCGCAGTTGCTGAATCGCCTGCGCACGGTGCCGGGTCTTGCCGATGCACGCGTCCAGCAGCCCGCCGATTTGCCGCGCATCTTTATCGACGTGGACCGCACGCGCGCACAGCAAGCTGGCTTCTCGCAACGCGACATCGCGAGCGATCTGCTGATTACGCTGTCCGGCAGCCAGCAGACCACGCCGACGTTCTGGCTCAATCCGCGCAACGGCGTCAGCTACAACGTGATCACGGAAGCGCCCCAATACACGATCGATTCGTTGCAATCGCTCGCGAACATTCCGCTGAATGCCAACGGCCGCAGCAATATCCTCGGTTCGCTCGCCACGATGAAACGCGAAGCGGGCAACGCGGTGCTCACGCACTACAACGCACAGACCACCATCGATATTTTCGGCACCGCCGACGGCCGCGATCTCGGCGGCGTATCCGACGACATCAGCAAGATCATCGACGACGCCAAGGCCGATCTGCCCAAAACCTCGACCATCGAAGTGCGCGGCCAGGTGCAAACGATGAACGAATCGTTCTCGGGTCTCTTCGCCGGTCTCGTGTTCGCGATCCTGCTGGTGTATCTGCTGATCGTGGTGAATTTCCAGTCGTGGCTCGATCCCTTCATCATCATCACGGCGCTGCCGGGCGCGCTCGCGGGCATCGTGTGGATGCTGTTTCTCACGCACACCACACTGTCGATTCCGGCGCTGACCGGCGCGATTATGTGTATCGGCATCGCCACCGCGAACTCGATTCTCGTGATCAGCTTCGCACGCGAGCAGTTGCGCGAACACGGCGACGCGACGCGCGCGGCGATCGATGCTGGCTTCACGCGTTTCCGTCCGGTGCTGATGACGGCACTCGCGATGGTGATCGGCATGGTGCCGATGGCGATCGGTCTCGGCGAAGGCGGCGAGCAGAATGCGCCGCTCGGGCGCGCGGTGATCGGCGGTTTGGCGGTCGGCACGTTGGCGACGCTGATCTTCGTGCCTGTTGTGTTTTCGATGATCTACCGGCGGCTCGCAGCGCGGCGTCAGCGTGCGGCCGAGCATGTGGTGCAAAAGCCATGACGACTCGCGCGACGCACGCAACACGAAGCATGAAAGAACCAAGAGGCAGCCTCGACTGCCCAGGCATCCTGATAGGGGAAGGTTGATGGAAGGAAAACGTCCAGACGGATCCGACGCCACGCTCAATCCAGCGAAGAGCAAGCGTGCGCGCTGGTTGATCGTGGCAGTGGCCGTCGTGATCCTCGTACTCGCTGCGCAAGGCATCTGGTCGCGTCATGACGCGCATGCGGCACTCGAGCGCGACGCCGAGCACACCCGCCAGACGAGCGTTGAAGTCGTACGCCCGCAGAAGTCGACGGCGGGACTCGACCTCGTGCTTCCCGGCAACGTGCAGGCGTTTCTCGACACGCCGATTTACGCACGCACCAACGGCTATCTGAAGAAGTGGTACGCGGAAATCGGCGCGCACGTCAAGAACGGCCAGTTGCTCGCGGAAATCGACACGCCCGAAGTGGACGATCAACTGCGTGCCGCCCGCGCCGATCTGGCGAATGCCGACGCCAACTATGCGCTCGCGAAAAGCACCGCCGACCGCTGGACGGAGATGCTAAAAAGCAAATCGGTCTCGAAGCAGGAAACCGACGAGAAGGTCGGCGACATGCTCGCGAAGAAAGGCACGCTAGATGCCGCGCGCTTCAACGTGGCGCGCCTGGAGAAGACCCAATCGTTCCAGAAGGTCTACGCGCCGTTCGACGGCACGGTAACGGCGCGCAATGTCGATGTGGGCGCGCTGATCGATGCAGGCAGTTCCGGCGGACCAGCGAAGGAGCTGTTCCATATCGCGCAGGCCGACAGATTGCGCGTGTATGTGAACGTGCCGCAGGCCTATGCGCAGCAGGTCCGTGCGCAGCAGACGGCATTTCTGACGCTGACCGAGACACCTTCCAAACACTATCCAGGGACCGTGGCGCGCACCTCGGGCGCCGTCGATCCGCAGCAACGGACCATGCTCGTCGAAGTCGATGTTGACAATCGCAACGGCGAGCTGCTGCCGGGTGCATACGCGCAAGTGCATTTCGCGTTGGGCGCAGGCGCCGCGCTGTTTACGCTGCCTGGCAACGCACTGCTGTTCCGGCCGGACGGCGTGAAAGTGGCCACCGTCGATCCACAGCACAAAGTGAAACTGCTGCCGGTTTCGCTCGGAACGGACTTCGGCACGCGCGTGGCAATCGCATCCGGTTTGGAAGGCGATGAACAGGTGAT
>NZ_WOEZ01000043.1 GCF_013177735.1 Paraburkholderia elongata
AATCAGCCTTCAAATTGCTTTCATTGCGTGTCGACGACGAAGTGAGTCCGCAAACCGGCGCGAACTCAGTCGGACCTTGAAGTGTTTTGAATTACGCTTCACCTCAACTCCGACGGTCTCCTAGCGCAAGCACGAAAGCCGCGGAGGAAAAGCGGAACTGAGTATGCATGGCTGAATACGATGGATCGGCTTGAGCGGAGCAGGGGGTCTGATGCCAGAAAGTCAGGACGCCCAATGCTCTTGCGCGGCATGAGAGGGACACATCATGCGGCCGATCCGAAAGTGAATGGGCCGCGCCATTATAATTTCATTTCCCTACAACAACCTTCGACGTTGTCGTGAGCGCAGGTCCGTCACGTGTACGGCGGATGTGGCAAGCCGATACGAGGGGACGCATGATGCGGATCATACGATCGAGAAAAGGGCACCGTGCCTTTCCGTGTGAGACCTGGACTGAAGCGGATGCGCGACCGAAGGCCACGCGTGTCCCTCGGCGTCCATCGTGCGCCAGGCAGGTGGGACGCGCCCGGACAAGTAGGTGGGCGCAGCGGGTCAATCACGCGCCCGTCGCGCTCGTCAATGCGCAAAGCTCGACTTGAGCGGACTAATCCCAGTTTTTTAGTAGTGCATATTGGATAGCTTCGCTGCTTGCCCCAAACTGGACAGCAAGCCATCGACAACGGCGGGTTAAGTCCATGACCGACATGATTTCGCGGATCGTCCTGGTCCAGACTGGGGCAGCAGCTCTGTTCCCTGACGCTGATACAAGCCAGCGGGAACCACCGCGAACGCATAGCGCCGAGTTTCGAAACGTCGACGCTGAACGCGCGGCGAGAATGCTTCGGATCGCAGCAAGAGACTTGACAAATAAAGCATAAGTTGCAAAGAAAAATCCGCTTATGCTTTAACGCAAATTTTTTCAGGAAATGCTTTATTTTTCAGGTGTTTGACAAATAAAGCAAAAGCTGAAAAAAAATAAACCAAAAGTTGAACGTCAGATCGGGTGCGAGGTTCTGTGCGGCAGATGCTGAATAAACCAAAAGCCTGCAATTATTTGCGGAAATAAAGCAAAAACTGAGATTGTTTGATTGTCAGCATAGAGCATTGATTTTTAATGTGATTTTTTGTCAATGAATTGCTGGATAAAGCATATGTTGAGCGTTTCGCGGCCGTAACGCTCTGGCGGCAAAAGCCTAACGCATTATTAAGGAAAATACGGTGCACTCGAGAGGTTCGGCGGAGCGGGTTGGATCATGCCCGCAGTTCTTGCCCGGTGCCTTCCTGGGATGTGCGCCGCACCGGAAGCCTCGTGATGGACGGCTCAGCGGCGAGTTTCGATTGCGAGGCCCATCTGGTGGTGGATGCTGGCGCCCTCGGGCGTCACCCACACGTGCAGGTCGCCGGAGAACTGTACCGGTTGACCCGCGCGGGCGACGAGCTGGCCATCCTGCGAATGCAGATCGACTGCGCCGTCGTCGAGCAGGACGAGTGTGCGATCGAAGCCGGGGAACTGCGAAAACTTTGCGGCCCCGCTCAGCGTCGCGTGGGACAGTTCAGGTGTCATTGGCTCGCGCTCCCTGCGCTGACCTGCGTTTCGAGTGCGCCGACCACCTCGAACAGGTCGCCCACAAGGCCAATGTCCGCGACCGAAAAGATCGGTGCGTCCGGATCCTTGTTGATCGCGACGATGATCTTCGAGTCCTTCATCCCGGCCAGATGCTGGATCGCGCCGGAGATGCCGAACGCGAGATAGACGTCGGGCGCGACCATCTTGCCGGTTTGCCCGACCTGCGCGGTATTCGGCGCATAGCCGGCGTCCACGGCGGCGCGCGACGCGCCGAGCGCCGCGCCCATTTTTTGCGCGAGGTCGCCAAGCCGGTCCATGTTGTCCTTCGACGCGAGTCCGCGTCCGCCCGAAACGACGATTCGCGCGTCGGGCAGATCGCGTCCGGTCTGGGCGGATGCCTGTCGCTCGACGAGCTTCGTCCTGGTGAATCTGGCCACCGGTTCGAGCGTGACACGCGTGGCGGTGCCGCCGCTGTCCGCAGCAGGCGCAAACGACGACGCCCGGAAACTCGCGAACGTCACGGCACTGCTTGTGCGCACATTAGCCACGACGCTCCCCGCATAGAGACTGCGCACGAAGCCGCTATCGCCCTCGACCGCGACCACGTCCGGAATGAATGCACCGCCGGCCAGCGCGGCGGCGCGCGGCAATGCACTGCGGCCGAGCGTGCGATGACTCGCCGCGATCAGCGAATACGCTCCATGGATCGCGTGCAATTGCGCGGCGAGTGTTTCAGGCACGACATGCTCATTCGCTTCACCGGTCATCACGAGCACTCGTTCAATGCCGGCGATCTTCTCGACAGAGGCTGCAAGCGCGGCATCAGGCAATAACACGTCAACCGGCCGCCCGTACTGCATGACAGCGCTGATGACCCGAAGCGTCGCATCGGCAAGCCGTCCGCCTTCCGTTTCCACTACGACAAGGCTTCTCATGCCGACACTCCTGTTTGATCGAACACGTGCCGCTCGGCCAGCGATGCGATAAGCGCGGCGGTATCGGCGACCTTGATCCGCGCCTGGCGAACCGGCGGATCGCTGAGTTTGACGATTTGCGCCCGCGGCACGAGTTCGACGGCCAGTGTGGCGGCGTCGACACTCACGAGCGGCCTCTGCCTGGCCTTGACGATGCTCGGCAAGGTCACGCGGCGCGGGTCGGCGAGACGAAGGTCTGCACTGACGACAGCCGCGCCTTCGAGCCGCCACGTCGCCGTACCCGTGTCGTCGCCGCACGTTACGGCCCAGCCGTTGCCGTCGGCTGTGAGTTCGCTCGCGTTCAACGCCTGCGGCCAGTCGAGCAGGGCGGCGAGCATGGCGGCCACTCCGCCGATATCACCGTCGATGGCCTGCTTGCCGCATAGCACGAGGCCGTACTCGCGACTCGCCATGTGAGCGTTCAGCAGACGCGCCACGGCCAGCGAATCCAGCGTGGCGGTTGCCGCCGATGTGTCAATCAGCACGGCATCGTCGGCGCCCATCGCGAGCGCTGCGCGCAGCACGTCCTGGCTGGCTGGCGTGCCGCATGTGATTGCCGTCACCTTCGCTGCGGAGCCGATTTCCCTGAGTTGCAAGGCTTTTTCGACGGCACATTCGTCGAACGGGTTGAGCGACATCTTGAGGCCGGTGGTGTCGATCGAACCGTTCGCCGCAACCCTCACGCGTACGTTGGCATCGACGACGCGCTTGACTGGAACCAGAATGTTGATTGTCATGACGGAAGCATCCTTTACGTCCTGTAGTCAGGAGACCGCGCCCGAGCCGTACTTGCCCACCAGTAGCGCGCCACTGGCGAACCGGTCAAGCGCGTAGGGCGCGAGGGAAACATCGGTAGGCAGGCCGAGTGCATGCTGGGCGAGGATCTTGCCGATGCCGGGCGACAGCTTGAAGCCGTGCCCCGAAAAACCGAAACCGACTACGAGACCCTCGATATCGCCGACCTTGCCCAATACCGGGTTCCAGTCGGGCGTCACGTCGTACACACCGGTCCATGACGAAGCCAGACCCGCGGCCTCATAGGCAGGGAACCGTTCGGCCACCTGGGCGCCGACTTCGGCGACGTAGTCGAGCGAGATATCGCCCTGTTCCGTTTCCGGCGAACTCAGCGTTTCGCCCACCACGCCTTCCGACACCAGCATCTGGCTGCCGCCGTAACTGCGGTAATAGAGCATGCCGGCCGAGCCGAGGTCCTTGAACGCGGGCATCTTGAACGAGTACGCAGCGCCATCGCATTCGAGCGCGAGCACCGTGTGACGCTCCGGCTTGACCGGCAGCGGCACGCCGATCCAGCCGGCGAGTTCCGGCGTCCAGATGTTCTGTGTGCTGATCAGTGTGCCGCAGCTGAAGTTGCCCGCGCTGGTTGCGACACCGGTGACCCGGCGTCCTTCGCGGACGACGCCCGTGACCGTCACGCCTTCCATGATCTTGACGCCGCGCCGGCGCGCCGAACGGGCAAAGCCGGTCGCCACCAGATAGGCATCCGCAAAACCTGCCTCCGGTTCATAGCCGATCAGCGCGGCGTCGTCGAAGCTCGCGATCGGCAGGCGCTCGTGCGCCTGCGCCTTGTCGAGCAGTTGCACTTCGATGTCCATATCCTGCTGCGCGGCGAGCGAGGCGCGCAGCGGCTCCAGCTTGTCGCCGTCGGGCGCGCAGATCAGATAGCCGCATTTGACGAGACCACAGGACGCTTCGTCGTCGCCGAGATAGTCAGCGAAATTATTGAATGCCCACCACGAAGAGCGCGCGAGTTCCACGTTCTGGCGCACCGAATAGTGCGTGCGCAACAGGCCGGATGACTGCGACGTGGTGCCCGCGCCGATCGTGCCCTGTTCGATAACCAGCACGCTTTGCGCGCCCAGTGCGGCGAGATGATGGGCGACCGACGCGCCGATGACACCAGCGCCGATCACGATGAAATCGTAGTGGCTCATATGGACCTCTGTGTGGGCAATGAGGCGAATTCTAGGAAAACGTTGGCCGCACCAATTTTGTATTAGGCAAACTTATGGCGAGCCAATGCAATTTCTCATCCTGTGCACCAATCCTGCGAACCTCGGCACCAAGCTGCGCGTACCGCACAGGATGACCTGCATGTCACCCACGCAAGCGGAGCATTTCATGAGACGAACCCCGACCCCGATCGATCTGCGCGCGTTGCAGGCTTTTGTGGCTGTCTGCGACAGCGGCTCGATGACGGGCGCGGCGAAGCAGCTCGGCGTGAGCCAGAGCGCCATCAGCCAGTCGATCGCCGCGCTGGAGCGAGATCAGGGCCTGACGCTGTTCGATCGCGAGAGCCGTCCGCCGCGCCCGAATGTAGCGGGGCGCGCATTGCTGGAGTTGGCGGGGCCGTTGATCGAACACGCGCAGATGGTGAGTGCGCGTATCGGCGATGCCTCGCATACCGGCAAGATGCCGGTGCGTCTCGGCTGTGTCGATTCGTTCGCGGCCACCGTTGGACCTGAGTTGATTCGCGCGGTGTCGAATTCGGAGCGGCAGATTTCGATGTGGTCCGGCCTCACGCCGGGCCTGAGCAAGCAGTTGCACGACCGCGAACTGGATATCGCGATCTGCACGCAAACCACGCTGAACGACGCACGGATCGTCGAAGTGCCGCTGTTTTCCGAGGCGTTCGTGGTGGTGGTTGCGCGCAGCCACTTGAGCGGGCGCCGCAATCTCGACTGGCGCACGCTCGCGCTCGAACTGCCGCTGATCCGCTATACGGCCCGCTCGGTGATCGGCCAGCAGATCGAGCGCTTCGTGCGCCACCTCGGCATCAACAGTCCGCGGCGTTACGAGTTCGACGCGACCGACCCTTTGCTGAGTCTGGTGGCCGCGCGGGTGGGGTTTGCGATCTCGACGCCTTTGTGTCTGTGGCAGGCGCGGCACTATCTGGACGATATCGCGGTGATGCCGTTGCCGCCGAGCCGTCTCGGGCGGCGCGATTTCTTTCTGCTGCATCGCCAGGGCGAATGGGATCAATTTGCCGGCGACATCGTCATGCTGACACGCGGCGTGCTGGACAACGCGATTCAACCGTCGCTCGCGCGGGCGCTGCCCGATCTGCCGGATGATGCATTGCGCTGATTCAGGCGATATAGCGCCCGTTTGTATAAGCGTTGCTTCTGACAGTGCTTAACCGCGCACCTCGTTTTTGTGCAAAGTCGCACCAGTCACAACGACGATGTGCACCGTAGTCAGGCTGATGAGCCTTTCAGCGTCGATATCAGGAACGGCGCATGAAGCCCAGCGCGTTTATTGGTGGGAATCTTTGATTCACTCAGATAAACATGGCACAAACGTTGCATTGATAGAGGCGTCGACTGAGACGGCCGCAGCGAGCGATCAGTCCGCTGTACTCGATTGCGGATACACAAAGATCGACAGGAATTGAATGGGCGTCTTGATCAGGCGTTCTGGACCGTGCGGTATCTCGCCCTGGAAGGTGAGGGTGTCGCCAGGATGCAGGATGTAGGTGTGCTGGCCGTGGCGGTATTCGATCACGCCCTTGAGCATGTGAATGAACTCGGTGCCCGGATGCTGAAACACTGGAAAGCGTTCGGCTTCGTCCTCCATCGTGATCAGGAAGGGTTCGAAAAGCTTATGCGGACCCTGGTCATAGGCAAGCAGGTGATAGGTGTGGCCGCTTTTGGTGCCCTTGCGCACCACTTCCATGCCGCTGCCTTTTTTGACGAGTTGTGCACCACCTTGCGGCACGTCGAAATTGCGGAACAGCATGGAGAGCGAAACGCCGAGCGCCTGGGCGATGCGGTTGAGGACCTCGAGACCTGCGGAAGTCTGCGCGTTTTCGATCTTCGAGAGCATGCCGCGGCTGATGCCGGCCTGAGCGGAAACCTGAGCAATGGTCAGGCCGTGGCGCTGGCGTAATTCGCGAATGGTGTTGCCGAGGTAGCGTTCAAGCGGCGTTTTATTGTCTTCACCGATTTGCATGTAAGCCTCACGTAAAAGGAAAGCGTAGCAGATTGCAGCGCCAAGTCGTGCGCAAAGAGTTTCACTAAAAGAATCTTTGTTTCTCACCAATAAAGTATCCGGCCGATTGAAAACAAGCTCGAAGCGCGCCACAACCGGCGTTCGGAAGCGTGTTGCGTAACCCGGTCACACGCCTTGCGTGTGGCTTTTCCAAACCACGAAAGATGCAGTTGCAAGGAGTGGCGATGAACTTGAACGATGCGAGCAAGCTGCCGGTCAACGAACTCGGATGCGTGCCCCGCTTCGGCTCGGCGGAGGAGGCGCAAGCTTATCTGACGCAGCAGGGCGTGAAGTACGTGCTGGCGCAGTTTGTCGATATTCACGGCGTGGCTAAGGCGAAATCGGTGCCGGTCAGTCATTTGAAAAGCGTGCTGAAAGCCGGCGCCGGTTTCGCGGGGTTTGCGATCTGGGGTGTCGGCATCGCGCCAAACGGTCCGGACTACATGGCCGTCGGCGATCTGGCGACGCTCACACCAGTGCCCTGGCAGCCGGGCCTCGCACGGATCGTCTGCGACGGTCATGTGGATGGTGAGGCGTGGCAATACGATTCGCGCGTGACGCTGAAGAAGCAGGTTGCCCGCATGACCGAGCGTAATTGGACGCTCTTCACGGGCCTCGAACCCGAATTCTCGCTGCTGCGCCGCTCGGCTTCCGGCTCGCTCGAGCCATGCGATCCAAGCGATACGCTCGCCAAACCGTGCTACGACTACAAAGGCTTGTCGCGCACGCGCGTCTTTCTGGAAAAACTCACCGAATCGATGCGTGCAGTCGGCATCGACGTCTATCAGATCGATCACGAAGACGCGAACGGTCAGTTCGAGATCAACTACACGTACACCGATTGCCTGACCTCCTGCGATCACTATGTGTTCTTCAAGATGGCGGCCTCCGAGATCGCCAACGAACTCGGCATGATCTGCTCATTCATGCCGAAACCGTTCGCGAACCGTCCGGGCAACGGCATGCACATGCATATGTCGATCGGCGACGGTGAACGCAATCTGTTCGCGGATCCATCGGACAAGCTCGGCATGGGCCTCTCCACGCTCGGCTACCAGTTCACGGCCGGCCTGCTCGCGCATGCGCCCGCGCTGACCGCGCTGTGCAATCCGACCGTGAACTCGTACAAGCGGCTGGTGGTCGGCCGCTCGCTGACGGGCGCAACGTGGGCACCGGCGTACATCAGCTACGGCGACAACAACCGTTCGACGATGGTGCGCATGCCTGGCGAGCGTATCGAACTGCGCCTGCCTGACGGCGCATGCAATCCCTATCTCGCGACCGCGGTCGTGATTGCCGCGGGACTCGACGGCATCGACCGCGGGATGTCGCCGGGCGAACCGGCTAACGAAAACCTGTACGAATGGTCGCCCGCGCGGCTCTCGGAACACGGCATCGGCGTGCTGCCGCAAAACCTCGAACAGGCGCTCGACGCGCTCGAAAGCGACCGCGTGATCTGCGACGCGCTCGGCCCGGTTGCCGATGAATTTCTCAACCTCAAACGGATGGAGTGGCTCGAATACATGCGCCACGTATCGGACTGGGAGCTGAAGACCTACCTCGAATTTTTCTAAGGAGAAACACTATGTGCGGAATTGTGGGCTTGCTGGTCAAGACGCCGGCATTGCGCGAACGGCTCGGCGAACTGATGGTGCCGATGCTGATCGGCATGACCGAGCGCGGACCGGATTCGGCGGGCCTCGCGGTGTTCGGCAAACCGGTCGATGCGAGTCAGCGCAAGCTGAGCATCTACGCGGGTTTCACCGACGAAGGCGCGGACTTCGCATGGCAACCGCTGCTGGACGCATTGAACGCGGCGATGGACGTGACCGCGCGCGTGGACGCGAAGGGCAATCACGCGGTGCTGACGGTGCAAGGCAATGTCGAGCGTGTGAAGACGTGGCTGCGCGAGCGTTATCCGAAGCTGTATCTGCTGTCGAGCGGCCGCTCGATCGATCTGTACAAGGACATTGGCTCGCCATCGCAAGTTGCCGAGCGTTATGACTTCGCGAATCTGAAGGGCTCGCATCTGGTCGGCCATACGCGCATGGCGACCGAATCCGCCGTGACGCCCGATCGCGCCCATCCGTTCACGGCCGGCGACGATTTCTGCCTGGTTCACAACGGCTCGCTGTCGAACGCGCATGGCGTGCGCCGCAAGCTCGAACCGAAAGGCATTCACTTCGATACCGACAACGATACCGAGGCCGCCTGCCGCTTTCTCGAATGGCGCCTGCGCGAAGGCGACACGCTGCCGGCCGCGTTGCAGAAAGGCTTCGAAGAACTCGACGGTTTCTACACCTTCTTGATGGGCACCTCGACGGAGCTCGCACTGATTCGCGACCCGTTCGCATGCAAGCCGGCGGTGGTCGCGGAAAACGACGATTACGTCGCCATTGCTTCGGAGTTCCGCTCGCTCGCACACCTGCCGGATATCAAGAACGCCAGGGTCTTCGAACCTGCACCTGAGGAGATGTATGTATGGAAAGCCTGATTTTCGATCTGGAGCGCACGACGGTTCGTGAGCTGAATCAGTTTTTGCACAAGCCGGCGAACGAACTGGAAGGGCAGAAGGTGACGGTCGTCACGCCCGACGGCGCGCACAACCTCGCGGTTGGCGTCGATGCGCCGGTGCAGGTGACGATTGCCGGTCACGCCGGCTACTACGCGGGCGGCATGAACAAGCACGCCACCATCGAGATCGAAGGCAGCGCGGGCACCGGCGTCGCGGAAAACATGATGAGCGGCAAGGTGCATGTGAAGGGTTTTGCCTCGAACGGTGCGGGCGCTTCTGCGCACGGCGGCTTGCTCGTGATCGATGGCGACGCGGGTCTGCGTTGTGGCATTTCGCTGAAGGGTGGTGACATCGTGGTGGGCGGCTCGGTGGGCAGCTTCTCTGCGTTCATGGCGCAGGCGGGCCGCATGGTGATCTGCGGTGACGCGGGAGATGCGCTCGGCGACTCGCTCTACGAAGCGGTGCTGTACGTGCGCGGTGAAGTGAAATCGCTCGGCGCCGACGCACAGTACGAACCGATGACCGGCGCGGACCTCGACGCAGTGCGTGGCCTGCTTACCGCTGCGGGCATGGACCATGACCCGGCGTCGTTCAAACGGATCGCCTCCGCTCGCACGCTCTATCACTGGAACGCCGACGCGAACCAGGAATATTGAACACACGCTCTCGAAAAAGGTCCTCATGGAAGCCAAACCCGTTCACTTCGCCCGCTTGCAGCAGGAAGAGTCGCAAGGCTACGACCGCAAGACGATCGACTATATCCACTCCGCCGCGCAGCGCGGCCTCTACGAAATTCGCGGTCTGGGCGCGAAACGCCGCGTGCCGCATTTCGACGATCTGCTGTTTCTCGGCGCCTCGCTGTCGCGCTATCCCCTGGAAGGCTATCGCGAGAAATGCGCGACCCAGACAGTGCTTGGCACGCGCTTCGCCAAAAAGCCGGTGGTGCTCGACATTCCGATCACGATCGCCGGCATGAGCTTCGGGGCGCTGTCCGCGAACGTGAAAGAAGCGCTCGGCCAGGCCGCGACCGCGATGGGCACCTCGACCACTACCGGCGACGGCGGCATGACGCAGGAAGAACGCCGCTCGTCGAAGACGCTGGTCTATCAATGCCTGCCGTCGCGCTACGGCTTCAATCCGGACGACGTGCGCCGCGCCGACGCGATCGAAATCGTGATCGGCCAGGGCGCGAAACCGGGCGGCGGCGGCATGCTGCTCGGGCAGAAGGTCAATCCGCGCGTCGCCTCGATGCGGACGTTGCCGGCCGGCGTCGATCAGCGTTCGGCGAGCCGTCATCCGGACTGGACCGGCCCCGACGATCTGGCGATCAAGATTCAGGAACTGCGCGAAATCACCGATTGGGAAAAACCGATCTACGTGAAGGTCGGCGCCACCCGTACGTTCAACGACGTCAAGCTCGCGGTACATGCAGGCGCGGACGTGGTGGTGATCGACGGGATGCAGGGCGGCACGGCGGCGACGCAGACCTGCTTCATCGAGAACGTCGGCATTCCGACGCTGGCCGCGGTTCGTCAGGCAGTGGACGCGCTCGAAGATCTGAATATGAAAGGCCAGGTACAACTGATCGTATCGGGCGGCATCCGCACCGGCGCTGACGTGGCGAAGGCATTGGCGCTCGGCGCGGACGCAGTGGCGATCGGGCAGGGCATGCTGATGGCGCTCGGTTGCAACAGCGACACGTACTTTCAGAACGGCGCACTGCATTCGGCAGCGGCGGATTACGCGGCGTTGAACACGTCGCCGGGTTTCTGCCATCACTGCCACACGGGCAAGTGCCCGATCGGCGTGACCACGCAGGACGCGGTTCTCGAACAACGTGTCCAGCCGGATGAAGGTTCGCGCCGCGTGCGCAACTACCTGAAGACGCTGAATATGGAACTGACGACGATCGCGCGTGCGTGCGGCAAGCAGAACGTCCATCACCTCGAACCGGAGGATCTGGTCGCGCTGACGGTCGAAGCGGCGGCAATGGCGCGCATTCCGCTCGCGGGTACTTCGTGGATTCCCGGCTGGAACAAATGAATTAAGTTGTTTCGATTTTTTTGACTGTGGAAAAGTTGAGCGCAATCCACCTTGATTCACCAATCTATCAGGAGCCCGACATGAGCACTCCGCAAAGCACCACGCAAGCAGCGCCGGCACCATCCGGCGGTCTGCGTGCCGGCACGTTAGGTTTTCCCGAGGTCATCGGCCAATCCATCGCGAACCTTTCACCGACCTTCACGCCGTCGATCAACGTGACCGCGATCGCGGCGCTGGCCGGCGCCGGAACATGGTTGATTTATGGTCTTTCGACACTCGGGCTGCTGCTGGTGAGCATGAGCATCATCGCGCTCTCGAGCCGGATCGCCTCGGCCGGTTCGTTCTTTATCTATATCTCGCGCGCGCTTGGGCCGATGGCGGGTGGCATTGCCGGCTGGGGCCTGATCGCGGCTTACGTGGGCACTGCAATGGGGGTTGGCGCCGCAGGCGTAGTGTTCGTGCAGAACGCTTTTACGGCCTGGGGTGTCAATATCCCGTCGTGGGCGATCTACACGATCTTTGTCGGCCTGGCCTGGTTCTTCTCGGCACGTGACGTGAAGCTCTCCTCGCGCCTGTCGCTGGCAATCGAAGCCGCTTCGGTGGTGATCGTGGGCGGTGTGCTGATCTATGTGCTCGCACTGCATCCGGACCATATCGTCGACCATACGCAATTGGGGCTGCAGGGCGTGAGCGGTAAGGGCATGGCACAGGGCATGGTGCTCGGCATCTTCTCGTACGTGGGTTTCGAGAGCGCGGCCTCGCTCGGCCAGGAAACCAGGAACCCGCTGCGTGTCATTCCGCGTGCGGTGGTCTGGTGCGTGATCCTGTCGGGCCTGTTCTTTATGTTTGTGGCCTATTCGATGACGATCGCCTACCACGACGACGTAGCCAAGCTCGGCGGCGATTCGGCCGTGCTCAGCACCTTGCTCACGAGCGTCGGCGCCTCGCCGCTCGGTCCGGTGTTTTATCTGATTGCCTCGGTCAGCGCGTTCTCGTGCGTGCTTGCGTGCATCAACTCGTCCAGCCGCCTGCTGTATTCGATGGGCCGCTATCAGTTCGTGCACCGCTCGATGGGCATGGTGCACCGCACGCACCAGACACCGTACCTGGCCGTTGCGTTTTCCTCCATCGTGACCTTCGTGGTGTGTATCGCGATGCTCGGCACGGGGCCACTCAACACCTTCGGCTATACCAGTACGTTTGCGACCTTTGGCTTCCTGGTCGTGTATTTCCTGGTCGCCATCGCGGCACCGGTTTATCTGAAGAAGCAGGGCGAGCTCAAGACGAGCAACGTGGTGTGGGGCGTGCTCGGCGCACTGGCGATGGTCGGTGCGGTGATCGGCAGCGTGTATCCGGTGCCCGATTATCCGTATAACATCCTGCCCTATCTGTTCGTTGCGTATATGCTGGTTGGCGCGGTCTGGTTGATGATGCTCAAGAAGCGCTCGCCGCAGGTGCTCGAGAAGATCGAGCACGATCTGGAAACAAGCGACGTGATGACCCACGGCAAAAAGTAAATGAGTGAACCCTTCTCCCCGGATAGCTTGCCCGCACCGAACACGGGCCGGATGCCAGACGATCCAGAGAGAAGGCCCGCTAGCCGTCGCGGAAAGGGCGGCCAGGAAATCGACCTGCAGTTGCGGCCGGAGCGCGGCGAGTGCGCCGCCCTCGAGATCGGTTGTGTCTCTTGCCCTGCCCGCGGGCGCGGGCAGGATCACATCAACGAAGACTACGTCGGCGTGATGCTCGGCGATCTGGCGGCGCGCGCTGCGCGTGGCAGCGTGATCGCTCTCGCCGATGGCGTGAGCGGTAGCAAGGGCGGGCGGGTCGCGGCCGAACTCTCGGTGCGGACCTTTATCGATGCCTATTACGCGCTCCCCGACACCTTGCAGCCCGGTGTGGCCGCTGCGCGCTCGCTCGAGGCAATACATGGCTGGCTGCATCAGATCGGCCGCGTCGATCCCGCACTGAATCAGATGGCTGCGTCCTTTGCGGCGCTGATCGTGCGCCGCGCCACCGCGTATCTGGTGGCGGCCGGCGATGTGCGGCTCTATCTGCTGCGCGATGGCCAACTGACCCAGCTCGGCGACGACGACGTGGTGCCGGTCGCCTTCGGTTCTTATGTGGCGCATGCGGTCGGCATGCTTCCGACGCTGGTGACTCGCATCGAAACCCTTGAGCTGCGCGAGGGCGATCGTCTGCTGATGTGCTCCGACGGGCTCTATCGCCGCGTGCCGATGCGCGAGTTGCAGACGGTGCTGGCGGCGCGCAGCGGTGCGCTCGAAACTGCGCGCCGGCTCGGCGCGCTGGCGGTGACGCGCGGCTCGCAGGACGACGTGACGAGCGCGGTGCTCGATGTGGGCAGCCTGCCTTTGCTCGATGTCGGTTACCTTGAGCGGGTGGTCGGCGCCTTGCCGATTCCGGCCGTGCCCGATGCCGGCGATATGGTCGATGGATATCTGCTCAAGAGCGTGTTGAGCGATGGCTTCTATTCGCGGATTTTCGCCGGCTACGATCTGGCCGATCCGAACACGCCGCTGGCGCTCAAGTTTCCCAAGCCGCGTGTCGAGCAGGACGAGAACGTGCGCCAGTCGATCGTGCGCGAGCGCTGGCTGGCCGGCAAGATCGGCGACGATGGCGTGCTCGCGCCGATGCCGGTCGATGCCGACCGGCAAACCCGGCTCTATGTGGTGATGCCGCTCGGCGCAGGCATCACGCTCGAAAAACTGCTGGCGGCGCCTCAGCCCATGGCGCTGCCGCGTGCGCTCGAAATCGCACGGCAGTTGGGCCATTCGATCGACGTGCTGAATCGCCGCAATATCTTCCATCGCGACATCAAACCCGAGAACGTGTTGGTGATGCGGGGCGATAGCACGCGCCTGCTCGATCTCGGTTTCGGTTATATGCCGGGCATGCAGTTGCCGGGCCCTGACGTCGCACCGGGCTCGCCAGCTTATATGGCGCCTGAGTTGATGAAGGGCGCACAGGGCGATGCGCGCTCCGAGGTGTTCGCGTATGGCGTGACCCTGTACCGGCTGTTCAGCGGCGGCAGGCTGCCCTACGGCTTTAATGGCCGCGTGCCGCTCTATCAGTACCGGCTCGACGCGCCGCAATGGCTCGACCTGGTGCTGGAGAAAGCGCTGCAGCCCGATCCGGCGCGCAGGTATCAGGACGTGCTCGAAGTCTGCGCTGATCTCGAACGTTTTTCGAGCGGTCGAGACGCAATGGCGCCGATTCGGCGCAAGCCCTTGCTCGAGAGCGATCCGGTGCTGTTCTGGCAGGTGGTCGTGGTGCTGTTGCTGGCGCTGCTGTTGTGGTCCTTGATGCGGCATTGAGCGGGGTTGGTGGCGCGGTCCCGCCGCGCCACCAGGCGCGAGCCGCGCGCCATTGCCCACGCTGAGGCCCGTGCTGCCGCCGTTCAAGCGCGGACACGGCTCTTGTCCGGATCGTAGAAGATCGGCGCCACGACCTGAGCGTCAATGCGTTTCTGATGCCCGTCGATCTTGCCGACCTGCACGCGTGTTCCCGGTTCGGCTTGGGTGATATCGATCCGGCACAGCGCAATGTTCTTGCCGAGGATCGGCGAACGCACGCCGCTCGTGACCACGCCGATCTGCGCGCGCGCGTTGTGTTGCCCGTGCACGCAATCCCCATGACGCGCGGGTTCGTTGCCGGCGAGTTCCAGGCCGACCAGCTTGTGCCGCGGATGAGCACTGTGGGCAAGCAAAGCGTCACGGCCGATGAAGTCGTCGGCTTTACTCTTCAGCGGCACCGAGAAGCCGATGCCTGCTTCGAACGGATTGGTCTCGTCGGTGAACTCGTACCCGGCGAAGATCAGGCCGGCTTCAACGCGCAGCATATCGAGCGCGTTCAGTCCAAGTGGAACCATGCCTAGCGGTTGCCCTGCGGACCATAGGCGGTCCCACACGCGTTCGGCATCCTGCGGGTGACACCAGACTTCGTAGCCGAGTTCGCCGGTATAGCCGGTGCGCGAGACCATGATCGGACAGCCCTCATAACTGTCGAGCCTGCCGACCAGAAAGCGGAACCAGCCGAGGCTCTCGAGCGCCGGCTGGGTAGGCGGCGTCCAAACGATCTGCTTAAGCAACTCGCGGCTCAGCGGTCCCTGAATCGACAGATTGTGAATCTGATCCGAGGCCGATTTGATCCACACTTTCATGCCGAGCGCCGCCGCCTGCTCGCGCAGCCAGACTCCGGCGTAGTCTTCGCCGCAAATCCAGCGGAAATTGTCAGGGCCGAGGCGCAGCAGCGTGCCGTCGTCGAGCATGCCGCCGTGCGGATAGCACATCGCCGAATACACGACCTGGCCGACCGCGAGGCGCCGGACGTCGCGCGTCAGGCAGTATTGCAACAGGGCTTCCGCGTCGGGACCGATGATTTCGAACTTGCGAAGCGCCGACAGATCCATCATGGCGACGCGCTCCCGGCAGCCGAAGTATTCTTCAACCGTGCCGAAACCTTCGTAGTGCGTGGGCAGCCACCAGCCGCGGTAGTCAGTGAAATGGCGGGTGAGCGCAGAGGTCTTCGCGTGAAAGCCTGACTCGCGGGTCAGGACCAGTTCGGCATCGGGCGTGGTTCGGGTAGCCATGGCAATGGAGAAACGTTCCTTGTTCGGATAGACGCGGATCTGGATATCGGTCGGATTCCAGCCGTTCGCGGGATCGATGTCGTCGGGGCAGGACGAGCTCACGCAGACGAGATCGGTCAGCGCGCGCATCAGCACGTAGTCGCCGGGGCGCGACCACGGTTCATCGAGCGTCATCTGCTGATGTGCGTTGATGCCGGTATTGAAGAAGAAATTGATCGCGGGCCAGCCGGGGCGCGGCGCCACGTCGAAGTCGGCGAGAGCGCGGCTCATGTTGTCGCTGCAATTGCTATGGCCGAAGTAGCCCTGGCTTTCGTAATAGCGCGCTGCGCACGCCAGCGCGAATGAATCGTGACGGCCCACCGTGTCGCGCACCACTTCGAGCATGGGCTGCATGTTTCGATTGAAGAACTTCGAGAACAGGCCGGGAGCGGGATACGCATTGCCGTTCAGCGTTCTCGTCACGGTCTGGTCGAGGTCGAGTTCTTCGTTTCTGTCCAGCGCGGCGAGGTCGAAGGCGATGAAGTCCGAACATTGCCGTCCCGCGACGTCGAGCACCTGAATGTATTCTCCCGCGCGCACCGTGTACGCGGTGGCCGTGCCGGGCTGGATCGTGAAGTCGTTCAGCGTGTCCGCCAATGGTGCGGGAAGTGGCGGCGAGGCGAGCAGCGCGGGATTCGCGCGATCGATCGTGAGACGCAAGCCGGTGGGCGGGTTTTGCGAATCGATCGCGCTTGCGATGCCTGGCGCGGCGACGATGACGAGCAGCGCTTCGGAGGCGACGAGTTTTCGCGTAAAGCCTGCCGGCGTGTCGCCGCTCCAGATTGCCGCCGCAGGCTGCAATGCGCTTGCGTTGACGCCACGCTTGAGCAGACCGGTCAGCACAGCCGAGCCCCCGCCGTTGCGCAATAAACTCGCAATAAACGACGCGCCCGCCGACGCCTGAAGCTCGAGCACCGCCAGAGCGGTTTTGCTTTGGGCGTCGAAAGCGGTCAGTTCGCAGGGCTGCCGCCCTTCGATATCCACGATCTGCAAGGTATCGCCGGGCGTGAGTGCGACAACCGCGAGGCCGCCGCCCGCCACGCGATATCGTTCGCATCCGGCCGCGCGGGCAAACAGCGCCGGCTCGGCGGGACGTGAGTTTTGGGGGGTACGTATCAGCATGTTCTTCCCTGGCTCGCGCTGGTTAGCTGGCGGTTTTCAGCGCCGGAAAAGGTTCGCCCAGATACGCGTCCATCGAGTCATCGAGTGCCGACAGCCACGGCGTGTGATGCGGCGGAGATTGCGTGCCGGTCATTAGCGAGCGATAGGACTTGTTGCGATAGCCCATGATGTCGTCATGTTTGTCGTGCTTCCATTCGAGGAAGGTGCGGTTTACCCCTTCGATGTCGAAACTCGGGTAGTCGGTCGAGTCGAGCAACTCCTGGATGTAGCTGCCCTGAAACTCGAACATTTCCTGATTGGTGACGAGCTTTTCTTCTTTCGCGCGCCATGCGAGGCTGTGCACGGTCATTTCCGCTTTCGGTGGCAGCGTGATGCGTCCGAGAATTACATCGCGCGCATACCAGGCTTGAGCGTCGAACATATTGAACGAATACCAGAGGTCCTGCATACCGAGGTAGATCAGGCCGGGATTGTTTTCCCAGAAAATGCCTTTGTAGAGGTTCAATGGCCACAGGCGATTAGCGGTCTTCAGGCGCAGTTCGTCGGGCAGGAACGGAAAGTGATGCTGATACCCGGTGCACAGGATGATCGCGTCGATGCGCTTGTGCGTGTCGTCAGCGAAGTAAGCGATATTGCCGCGCACGCGCTGCAGTAACGGTTTCTCTTCCCAGTTGTCGGGCCAGTGATAACCCATCGGCGCCGTGCGATAGCAACTCGTGATGCTCTTCGCGCCGTACTTGTAGCACTGGGAGCCGATGTCTTCCGCCGAATAGCTGCTGCCCACCAGCAGCACATCCTTGTCCTTGAACTCCAGCGCGTCGCGGAAATCGTGCGCATGCAGGATGCGGCCGCCAAAGCTCTCGAAGCCGGGGAAGGTCGGCGCATTCGGTGTCGAGAAGTGGCCGCACGCGTTGACGACGTAGTCGAAATCTTCCGATACCGTCGTGCCGGCGGAAAAGTCCTGCGCGGTGACCGTGAATTTTTTGCTTGCGGCGTCGAAGCTCACCTCACGGACAACCGTATTGAAGCGGATATAAGGCCGCACGCCGGCTTTCTCGACGCGTCCGCGAATATAGTCCCACAGCACCTCGCGCGGCGGATACGAGGCGATCGGTTTTTCGAAGTGCTCATCAAAGGTGTAGTCCGCGAACTCCAGACATTCCTTTGGCCCGTTGGACCACAGGTAGCGATACATGCTGCCGTGCACGGGTTCGCCGTTCTCGTCGGTGCCGGTGCGCCAGGTGTAATTCCACATGCCCCCCCAGTCCTTCTGTTTCTCAAAGCAGACGATATCGGGGATTTCCGCACCTTTTTCTCTCGCGGACTGGAAGGCGCGCAGTTGCGCCATTCCGGAAGGGCCTGCACCTATGATTGCGACGCGTTTTTTCATGGTTTGCCGTCAATGAGTTGAGCCAGGGTTATCGGAAGATCACGGTGCGGTCGCGATTGAGGAAGACCCGATGTTCGGTGTGGAATTTCACCGCGCGCGAGAGCGCTACGGTCTCCGTATCGCGCCCGATTGCCACGAGACCGTCGGGTTGCAGCACGTGATCGACACGCTGCACTTCCTGTTCGATGATCGGTCCTTCATCGAGATCCGACGTGACGTAGTGCGCGGTGGCGCCGATCAGCTTGACGCCACGTTCGAATGCCTGGTGATACGGCTTCGCGCCTTTGAATCCCGGCAGAAAAGAGTGATGGATATTGATGGCCCGGCCGGCGAGCTGCTTGCAGAGGTTGTTAGAGAGGATCTGCATGTAGCGCGCGAGCACCACGAGCTCCGTCTGCGTTTCGGCGACGATCTTCAGCAGTTCGGCTTCCTGCTGGTCCTTGGTTTCCGATGTGACGGGCAGATAGATGAAACGGATGCCTTCGCGCTCCGCCATTGGCCGCAGGTCCAGATGGTTGGAGACGACGGCGGTGATCTGCATATGCAGTTGGCCTTTGTGATGACGGTACAGCAGGTCGGCGAGGCAATGATCGAACTTGCTGACCATCAGCAGCACCTTCATCGGCTGTGCGGCACTGTAGAGCTTCCATTGCATCGCGAAGTCGTTTGCGATGCTGCTGAAGTCGGTGCGTAGCTTGTCGATGCTGCCGGTCTTCTCTTCGTTGAAGCGGAACACCGCGCGCATGAAGAATGTGCCGTTGGATTCGTCGTCGAATTGGGCCAGCTCGCTGATATAGCAGCCCGATTGCGCGAGATAGGACGAGACGGCCGCGACGATGCCGGAGGTGGCCGGGCAACTGATCGTCAGTATGTAGTTCTGGGTCACTGCGACACTCCTGAAAATACGTAAGGGACGGCGTGAGAGACGTAACGGGAGGCCGTCGACGGATTAGCCGATCGCGGTGCGTTTTTTCTTTTCCGGATCGTCGAACGGCAATTCGGCGGCGTTTGCTCGGGCCTTGATGCTGCCGCGCACTTCGAGCGGCGCGCCGGGGCGTGCATAGTCCACATCGAGGCGTGCGATAGCCATCGAGCGGCCGGTCAGTCGCGAGACCATGCCGCATGTGACGACGCCGACCTGCTTGCCGTCGTTCCACAATGCGTCGCCGCCGTTGGCTGCTGCGGTGGAGTCCACCAGCACGCCGAAGATCTTGAAACGCTCCTTGCCTTGCAGACGGAAGTGTTCGCCCGCGCCACAGAACTCTGCTTTTCCCGGCGATACGGTGAAGCCGAGGCCGAGTTCCCACAGCGTGTCGCCCGCCTTTTCGTTCGCGAACGGGTACATCTCGGAGTTGTCGTAGGGGAAGAACAGCAGATAGCTTTCGACGCGCAGCCAGTCGAGCGCCGTGAACGCGCACGGGATGATGCCGGACGGCGCGCCTTTGTCGAGGACGGTGTCCCAGATGAAGGGTGCATCCGCGGCCTTGCAGAAGATTTCGTAACCGCGCTCGCCGGTGTAGCCGGTGCGCGAGATCATCACCGGCTTGCCGAAGAGGCGCGTTTGCAGGTGATGGAAATACGGCAGATCACGAATGCCCGGCACGTGTTCCGCGAGGAAGTCCACTGCGGCCGGACCCTGTAAAGACAGATCATGCAGATCGTCGTCGAACAGCACGGCGACCTGGCGGCCTTGCGCCGAGCGCACGAGGCGTTCATAGCCGGTTCCCGAGCCGTGCACGACCATGAATGCGTTCGGCCCGGTCCGGTAGACGATGCAGTCGTCGATAAACTTGCCGTCTTCATTCAGCATTGCCGCATACACCGACTTGCCGGGGTAGAGCTTGCTGACGTCGCGCGTGATTGCCCAGTTCAGCAGGCTTTCGGCGTGCGGGCCGACGTAGTGGACCTTCTTCAGGCCGGATACATCCATCAAGCCGGCCTTGGTGCGAATCGCCTCGTGCTGATCGGCGAGGTCGCCGGAGTATGTCCATGCGGTGCCCATTCCGTTCCAGTCTTCGAGGTTCGAGCCCAATGCGCGATGACGGTCCGCGAGCGCGGAAATACGCCATGAATTAGCCATGTCAGCTACTCCAGAGGTGAGGATGTGTTTGCGTACGAAATCGGCAGGGCATCAGATGCCGTTGTCGAACTGACTCAACCAGTCGACCAGGGTCTTCCGGTAACGCGTCATACCCTTGTAGTCGGCAATCGGTTCAGGCAGGTCGCGCAGCACCCGATGAAGACGGTGCGCCCACACCGGATGGGTGACGAGCTCGGCCATGCTGGCGAGATAGGTGCGGATGCTGAACATCAGCGCGTTGCTCTGTGGCAGCCGCGCCATGAATTGCAGTTCGACGCGCAAATGCACGCATTGCGCGACGTTCTCCGGCGTGACCTGGCCGCGCTCCGCGCCCCATAGGTGGTAGTTCTCAGGTGCGGTATCGAGGCGCGGGTTGACCGTAAGCGTCCAGTTCAGACGCCGTACCGGACGGTCTACCTGGATATGGAGCAGATACTTCAGCGCGCGATCGAAGATGCCCATCTCGTGCGCCATCGGCACCGGCGAATGCCATTGCTTGAAACTCATTCCCGCATCGAATGCGAGCGACCAGTCCGCAGGTCCGGTGATGATGCCGGCATCCATGAAGAGGTCGCCGTCGCGCTGATCGAGCAGCGCGATATCGCCTTGCGTCTGCCGCATGATGTATTCGAGCGGTTCGCACGGCAACGTCTGCGCGTCGCCGAAACGGAACGCCTGCTCGATGCCGAGCGCACGATTGCTCCATAACCACTGATCGCCCTTGCGCTTGAGGGAAAACAGCTCGGGATAATCCTGGGAGAGATGCTCCATGATCATTTCCAGCGCGTCCCACGACGCTTTCTGCATGTGCGGCGTCACCATGCGGCGGCGTGGATCGTTTTGCAGCACGATCGCGCGTTCAGCGACTTCGGAGCGATAGTGCTCGTCGATATCGAACCAGTGCTCGAAGACCGAACCCGGATCGCGCGGCGTGGCCGGTTCGATATTCACCGAATACATGTAGGCGTCTTCGGGAAACGGAAAAGGGAAGCGCGCAATGGCGGCTTCGCTGTTGCGAAACGAAAACGCCTCACGGTAGCTTTCGGCGGGCTTCAGCATGACGCTCATGGCGGCGTTCCTCAAAGATCCAGGAAAAGGGAGGTGCTATGGGCACGCGAGACACACGGCATCAGGTGCGTGGCGCGCTCGGATTCGCGAAGGAACAAATCGCGGTGGTCGACTTCGCCGGCAACGTGACGGGTCGAACATTGACCGCAGACACCGCCGCGACACAGGTTCGGGATGTCGAGTCCGCTCGCTTCGAGCGCTTCCAGCAGGCTCTGGTTAGCTGCCACGTCCAACCTCGAGCCACTGCGCATGAGTGTCACGACAAACGGCGTGCCGGGCTGCGGCGCAGCGAAAGCTTCCCAGTGCACGCGGCCGTCCGGCCAGCCGAGGGTACGGGCCGTGTCTTGCACTGAATCCAGAAGGGCTTGCGGACCGCACACATAAACATGCGCGCCCAACGGGCGACCACGTAGCACCCGTTCGATATCGAGGCGCGCGCACTCGCCGTCGTATCCATGGAAGCGGCTGCCCAGGCGTTCGCTCAACTCGGCGCGATACGCGTCAGTGAGCCCTCGTCGGTAGGCGTAGTGCAGTTCGAAGTCGGCAGCATCGCGTTCCAGCGTGGCGACATGCGCGACAAACGGCGTGATGCCGATGCCGCCCGCGATCAAAATGTGAGCGCGAGCGCTGGAATGCAGTGCAAACAGATTGGCTGGCGGCGCGATTTTCAATGCCGAACCTTCACGCATTCGCTCATGCATGAACACCGAGCCGCCGCGCGAATCGTCCTGTTTGCGCACGGCAATGCGATAGCTGGATGTGTTCGCCGGATCGCCAAGCAACGAATAGGCGTTGCGCAATGGGCGCTCATCCAGCGGCAGCTGCACCTGGATATGACTGCCCGAGGAAAACTTCGGCAGCCGGCCGTGCACGGCGACGAGGGTGAACTCGCGTACCACCGGTGTCAGCAGCCGCGTTGCTTCGATTCGAACCTCGATCGTGTTCATGCGTAGCGCTCAAGGTAAGGACGATCCGGATCGGCGCAGACGCCCAGATAGGCACCGATGCGCTGGGAGAAATGTTGGCGCACACTCAGGTTGATTCCACAGCCGGCACATTCGACCTCGGGCAGCGCGTCGTACACATGCGATGCGCTGCAATGCACGCAATAGACGGCGCGCGCTGCGGTATCCAGCTCGGAGGTGATTTCTTCCGGCAGCATGCCTGCCTCACCGGCGAGGCGACGGATGCGCCAGATGAACGCTTCGTCGCCGCATACATAGAGCCGCAAGCCGATTGCCGCGCGATCCAGGGTCGCGAAAAGATGGCGCTCAAGCGCGTCGTGTGTCGGGAAGAACGATGCACGGTGAGCCGCTGCTGACGTGTCGCCTTGAACGAGCAGTGTGCTCACGCCAGGCTCGACCGGCAGCGTCGCGATGAAAGCTTCGACCTTCGTGAGTGCGTCGGCTTGAACGACCACAACGTGTTGACGCGCATCCTCACATATCCGGAGCGCCTGATACCGCGGAAGGCTCGGAGGAGAGCCTGATGTCCTGTTGTGCGTCGAAGTCATGTATTTAGTCGCCGGTTCTGTCGATGCGGGTAAAGCACGTGGATCCTGTTTCGCTTCAAACGTGTGCATTTGCATCTGAACTAAAACGGGGCGTCTGCTCCATTCGAGTGCGTTGCGAAGCGCCGGTTTGACGGATAAAACATTCGGAAAGCTGCATTCCCCACAAGCAAAATAGTTTCTTAAAGGGAAACGCCGTTCAATCCTGATAACGAGGTATGTCCAAAGGAGTAGTGCCGCAAACGGCACGTTTCTTGCCTCTAAAATCGCTTTTCTCGTGGGGTGGCCTGGATGGCGGTGAGCCGGACCCTGATGCAGCGCGAGGCATCCACGCAAGGGGTGGATGGGGGCGATGAGGTCGATTGCGACGGGGGCACCCGTGCGCTTATCCGTGAGCTTCACGATTCGGTCGCACAACAACTGGGCTTCATGTCGTTTCTCGTCAGCCGTGTACAACAGCAGGTGCGTAATCCTGAGACCGCGGAACCGCTGCTCGCCGAGTTGCGGACCATGATGACGCGGCTGCAGCGCGACGTTCGCCAGTTGATCACCGGTGCGCGCCTGACGCTCGAAGGGCGCTCGTGGCGCCAGGCGCTGGCTGATTCCGTCGATGAATTTTCGCGTCGCTGCAATGTGGTCTTCGAACTGGATAACCGCTTGCCGGAAATCGAACTCGCGCCGGACGTCGCGCTGCACGCATTGCAGATCGTGCGCGAAGCGTTGTCGAATGTGGTCCGCCACGCTCACGCCAGACATGCGCGGATCGAAGTGATAGACGATCCCGCAGGCGTTTTGTGTGTGACCGTGACTGACGACGGGCTCGGGTTGCGGCCTGCATCGGTGGAGGAAAATCACTACGGGCTGGAGATCATGCGCGAGCGGGCGCGTGCGATCGGCGCGCGAGTCGCGATCGAGAATGTGCAGCCGAATGGCACGCGGGTACGCCTGCTTGTCCCGAATGACGATTCCAGAAGGGAGTCTCTTGATGGGTCCGACGACGTTGCTTCTGATTGACGACCACCCGCTGTTCCGGCGTGGCCTCGCCGAGTACTTCAACTCGACCGGGGAATTTCAGGTAGTCGGCGAAGCTTCCAGCGGCCGGCAGGGCATTGCGCTCGCGGAGCAGTTAAGACCCGGCCTGATCCTGATCGATCTTCACATGCCGGGACTCGGTGGTTTGCATGTGCTTGATGAACTGGGCCAGCTCGAGATTGAAAGCCGCAAGGTCGTGCTGACCGCCTCGCTCGATCGCGACGAGTTATTGACCGCGCTTCGCCTCGGTGCCGACGGCTATATGCTGAAGGAAACCGAGCCCGAAGATCTGCGCTTGTACATACGCAACTGCGTGCAGGGTGTGATCGTGCTCGACGATTGTCTGGTCACGCTCCTTGCGAAAGACGAAGCTGTGCCCGAAGGTGAAAGCGGCACTCGTCAGGTCGAACTGACCGAGCGTGAAGCGCAGACACTGGCGCTCATTTCGGAGGGCATGAGCAACAAGCAGATCGCCCGGCAGTTGGGAATTAGCGATGGCACCGTTAAGGTCTACGTAAAGAATCTGCTACGCAAGCTGAATTTGCGCTCCCGGCTTGAACTGGCAGCGAGGGTTCACCGCGATGCCCTTACGCGTCAATGATGAAGGCGTAAACGAATGCAAGACAATGCTGTTGTAAGCGAATTCGCCGCCGCCGCGATGAGCCTCGATGCCTATCCGGTCGCGCTGCTTCAAGTGGATAACGAGGGCAGCATTCGCAACGCGAACGCTGCATGGGTCGAACTGATGGACGCAGGTGCCGTGGGCGTCGAGATGGCCGCATATGTCCATCCGGAAGATCGCCTGATTTGGCGCGAGATGCTGGAGAGGCTGCGTAACGAAGCCGGTGTCTGCGGTCGCGAGCGGATACGCTTTGTTCATCCTCACGGTCAGCTTCGCTGGTTGGAGGTGGCATGTCGCCGGCACGAAGACGCCTTCTTTATCTCCGCGTTCGACACCACGGCGCAAAAGCGTCAGGAGACTTCAATCGAAGCCCGGCTGCGTAGTGCGATGGGACTCCTGAACGGCGTGCCGGGATTGATCTATCGCGGCCGCAACAATCCATCGTGGTCAATGGAATTCGTCAGCGACGGCTGCGAAGAGTTGACGGGCTATCCAGCTGCCTGGTTTGTCGACAGTCACGAACATAGCTACAGCCAGTTGATCGTGCCGGAGGACGTTGATTACGTCTGGCGCGGCGTGCAGGAGGCGCTGGCAGATCGCAGGCCGTTCGAACTGCGTTATCGCATTCGCGGCGCGAATGGCGATCTGAGAAACGTATGGGAGCGCGGCATCGGTATTTATTCGGCCAGCAGCGAGGTGCTGGGTATCGAAGGCGCGATCTTTGCTGTGCGATGAACTTCGCCCGTGTTGCGCGGAGATGCGCGCAACACGGGCGTTCGATCTTCAGAGAAACGTGCGCAATCAGGTCGTGATCCAGTGGCTCACGAAGACGACCACCACGCCGAGCACTAACGCCGCATACGGCAGAAAACCCGCGCGCCGCTGGCTGCTGGAGTCCGACAGATCCATATCGTCCAGCATTGCGTCCGGGAAGCGGCCTTTGTCAGTCACGTAGTGGCGCCAGATGAACACCGGCACGATCAGCGCCGAGAAGACAATGCCCGAAATCAGCGTGCCCTTGCCCCATACATCCGCCCCCAGTCCCATTAGTGCGAGATTGACGAATGACAACACGGCGCCGGCGCCGAGTACCCATTTCGGCGCTTTGAAAGGGCGCTCCCAGGTTGACCGGTCGAGCCGATGGATCCACGCGGCATTGAGATTCAGGAAGTTGAAAATGATGTAGCCGACGTTGGACATCGCGAGTACGACGACGTAGTCGGACATCAGCAGGAGCACAAGATTGAATACGAGGTCGGTCCACATCGCGCGGGTCGGTGCGCCGTTGTGGTTGACGTGCGAAAGATATTTGGGCAGCCAGCCGTCGACGGAAGCCTGGTAGAGCGTGCGCGACGAGCCCGCCATCGAGGTCATGATGGCGAGCACGAGCGCGAACACTAGCATCGGCTTCAGAATGAATTCACCCCAGCTGCCGGCATGCACGATTTTCGCCATCGCTTCGGAAACACCCATGCAGCTGTAGATGCCAGGCGAAAGAATGCCGTCATAGACAGCGGGTTGCGTGACGTTGCCGGCGGCGTCCTTGACCTCGGGCGAGACGAGTTGGCCGAGACCGAGGGCGCCTTGGAACGCGAGTGGGACGAGCGTGAAGAACACGAGGCACAGGAGTCCGGAATAGACAATCGCTTTGACCGTATCGCGGCGCGGATCCTTGAATTCGCGTGTATAGCAGACCGCCGTTTCGAATCCGTAGGTGGACCAGGCTGCGATAAAGAGTCCGCCGGCCATCAGTTCGATACCGCTCAGATTCCACGTGCCGTCTATAACACGGCCGCCGGCGTCTTTTGCCAGCGGGTAGAGTGGGAACAGGTTGTGCATCGGCAGATCGCCCGTCAGCAGCGGATAGACGCCGACCAATAGGAGCGGTAGCAGCGCGGAGATCGCGAGAATCATCTGGAGCCGCGCGGCCTGGAGAATGCCGCGGTGCTGGATTGCGAAGGTTGTCAGCAGAATCGCGGCGCCGATCACGAAGGTGGCATTGACCCGCAGACTCAGGCCGCTCGACAACCAGCCCAGATCGGCCAGCGTGATTTGCCAGGTGTTGATCGCGGCAGTCGCCGGGAACAACATGTTCAGCACGTAGCCTGCGCCCAGACCCGAGCCGATTGCCAGCACCGGCGACCACGCGAACCAGTTACACCACACGGAGAGCGGAGCGAGCAGCTTGCTGTAGCGCACCCAGGCGACCGCGCCATACACCGATGCGCCGCCGGACTTGTGCGGAAACAGCCCGGCGATTTCGGCATAGGAAAAGGACTGGATGAAGCCGAAACAGATCGAAATCGCCCAGATGATCCACGACGGCTTGCCGACGGTCGCCGCAATCGAGCCGATCGAGAACAGCACCAACGCCGGTACGCCGCTGGCTACCCAGAATGCGCCTGCCCAGCCGATCTTTCTCTGAAGTCCTGTTGCGTCTACTGGCGCGGCAAGATGAAGCTCCTGACCTGCATCGTTTACTGAACTCACGTTCGGGTCTCCAAAGGTGTCATCACTCTGGCGACATTCACCGGCCAATATCGGTGGGGCAAGGGGCGCGAAGAGGTACTCCCTCGGAGGGATGCGTAAGGAATCCTTGAGGTAGGACCGGAGTTCGATGCATCTAGTCCCGGCTGGCTTCCTGACGCCGAGACAGATGAATCCCCGCGAGCCTCGCGGAAGACCGCGCGCAATACCGATCTCGCTTTGTCGATTCGAGACGCGTCGCGCAGTCCCGTACCGGTCTTGTATTCTGGACTGGAACAGACAACCGTCGGATATTCAAATTGGTGCTGCGAGGAAAACGCTAGTCAGCTGGCCGATACGGTTCCCATGGCGTAGCATGTACGATCTGCACCCGCTACAGGATGTAGAGCGTGAGTGGGGATAAAGCATAAGTCTGCCGGTTTTCGCGATAAACCATAAGGTGTATTTGGCAGCCAACTTATGCTTTATTTGTCAGGTGCTTGTCGAATAAAGCAAAAGCTGATGAAAATTAAATTAGAAGTTGAACGGCGAGAGGGGCGTGGTCGAAACAAACGAAGTCGGTAGTTAAAGCGAAATATAGATATTTTTCGCAGCGTTAAATCGGAACATGAAATTGCTCACGAAATGACGTAGGTTGTTGATTGTTAAGAGATTGTTGGGTGATAAAATCGGCTGATAAAGTGGAAGTTGAGCATTTTCTTGCAGTAACGCGTGCCTGTCAGACGCCGTGTGGATAGTTAAGAGTAATGTGACTTGTCGGACGGCCCGCCGGTGCCCGATGCTCGGCTTCGAAAAGGCGCTCCAGCAAGCAGATTTCGGGACCGGCGCCACAATTTGGCCGAAGTAGCGTCATGCGATCTTGTCAGAAAAGTGACGCCGTGCGGACGTTGCTCATCGACCGACTGTTACCGTCCAGAAGTGAGTGGCGCATCGTCGGCCTTATGTGAAGCTTTCCATAAGGCCGAACTTGAGTCGTTGTGCGCGCAACTGCCACTGCCCGCTCGTCGGCAAAAACACCCGTTCATTGACGTCGGCAGCAGACGTTCGCCACGGCCATCGACAAATGCCAGCGCAGGCTGCTATAGGGCGTGCTCACCATCGATGGATGGGACGATTTTTATTTTGCATGGACGCCCTGTGAGCAGGTATTGCCCTGATGGGGGATCGGAGTCACGGCAGTGCCATCGCACGTGTCCGGCACGCGCATGCTGCTTCCATCATGGAAACGGGACGCCTGTAACGGCCCGTTGCATACGTGAGTTAGCGCGCCCTGCGGCACATGCGAGTGAGTGTGCCTACTCCCATCCCTGATATCCGGCTGGCTGCGCCGAATTGCCGTAACCGGCGGGGTGCGGCCGCCGCAGTTCAGGCGGCGTGTACATCTCGTTATATGCCGGATAGGCAGGCGGGCGGCCCACTATGATGACCTGCTGCGCCGCCGCTTGAGTGGGCGGCCGAGGCACGTAGGCGGACTGCGGGTCAGCCGGTCGGTACCGAGCGGGCGGATAAGGAGCGGGCGCGTACTGGTTAGCCTGAACGGTTCGAGGCGGCGGCGCGTATTCCCGCCCGGCGTACCCACCCGACTCCTGAGACTCTGTTGACATCTGGTTATAGGGCGGCGGCGCCGCGTATTGCTGGGGCTGCTGATTCTGATATTGCCGAGGTTGCCGGTTGTGCGCTGCTTGAGTCGGTGGAGCCGCTTGAGTTCCTTGCTCCACGGCGTATTGCGGTTCCTCATCGGCCTGCCGATATTGCGGCACCGCCCGCTGAGCGTTCTGGAAATCGCGCCTCTGCGTCACCTGCGCGTCGTCATCATTGTCCGATTTTGCTTCCGGCAATGCCGTCACGGCTTGCGTCGGAATCAGTATCGGAGGCTCGGACTCGGTGGCAAACAGCTTCGGCGGCGTAGTCCGCGTAGAAACCTGCTTCAGAGGCACAGGTTGTACTTCAGCCCGCTTAGGCGGCGTAACCCGCACTGAAGCCTGCTTCAACGACGCGACCGGCGCAGAGGCCCACCTCGGCGGCACAGACGCGACTTGCGCGGGGCCGTGCTTCAGCGGCACAGGCTCGGCCTGCACGACGACCTGCCTGGACGGCCTGGCTCGCGCAGCAGCATCCCGCTTCGACGATGTGACCGGCGCGGGTATCTGCTTCGCCGGAGCGACCGGCGCGGATACTTGCCTCAGCGACGCGGCTTGCGCTACGACCCGCCTTGGGGGTGCCACCCGCTCGGCAACCGGCTTCGGCGATGCGGGCATGGCCGGCGCAGCAAGCTGCTTTTGCCGATGCTTCACCTCGTCGCCCAAGGTCGCATAGGATTTCGAGTCTTCCCTGGCGCGCGCGTTATAGCCGATGAAATACGCATAGCGCAGGTCTGCCAGGCGCGCCTGAATGTCGGCTTCGGCGGAGACGCGTTTTTCGCCGGGATCGAGAGATGCGTCGACGGTCGAGTCTTCGAAGGCCGAGGCTTCAGCTTCAGCGGCACGGGCGGATTCGGGATGCAGCGCGCCCACAGAAGACATAAGCGCAGCGGCTACCGCGACGAGCATTTTTTTTTCCATACTTTCACCTCGGAATTCCGTGCGACAGACCGCGTGGGATTCTCCAATCTCCGGACCGGACTTCCAGCCGCGCTTCCGGGATATCGGCTCTTTCTAGCACGTCCTTAAGGCCCCAGGATAGTGTTTCGGGGTATAACCCAGGCGAATGACTATATGCCGAACAACCATAGCAATACCGACGTTGTCGGTCCGGAAATTCTTGCCTGCTCCGGCGGCCATGGCACGCATCAGTTCGCGCCACCGTCGGTGGAAAAGTTCGGCCTCGAGAACGCCCGCAAGGCGTTCGCCAAAGCATCGAAAATCTCACACCCCGTGACAACGCTCGCAGCGGGCAACCTGTTCATGCTCGAAACCGACGAGCATGTCATCGTCGACAGCGGCGGTGAGGAGTGTATTTCCGCCGGCAACATCTGGCGTGTGAATCGACTCGATCGCAGGCACGATCCGGTCATGGTCGATCCCGGCCCTTCGAAGTCTGAGCTGCGGAAGAAATTCGCCCCGTTCGGCGGCGAAGGGGTAAGCGCGCCATTGGCAATTGCACGACCATGCGGCGATCGGTTAGGGTGGGGACTTTACAACCACAACAGGGATCGGCAATGAACAAACAGGAACTGGTGGATGCGGTCGCTGCGTCGACCGGCGCAAGCAAGGCGGCAACTGGCGAGGCGATCGATGCCTTCATTGGCGCGGTCACGGCTGCCGTCAGGAAGGGCGACACCGTCCAGCTTATCGGCTTCGGGTCGTTCTCGACTGGGGCCCGCGCGGCGCGGGTCGGCCGCAATCCGGCGACCGGTGCAGAAATCCAGATCCCCGCGGCGAAGACGGTCAAGTTCACGGCGGGTAAGGCATTCAAGGACGCCGTGAACGGGCACTGACAAGGAGCGGCAATCGCCGGCTGCAGACATTCCGGTGTCGAGATTTGCGGAAACGTCGCCGCCAGGGTTTGGTGCACCGTGGGCTGTGCCGCTCTGGCGGACACCTGGAGCGGCCCCAGCCGACCTGGTAGCATCAGGTCGGCGACGCGGTAGGTTTGCGGCGACTGTGCAACTTACTGGATATCTATAGATAGAGATATGGAAAAGAAACGATCGCGGATTTGCCGGGAAGCGTTGTGCCCGCCGATCGGGGCGCTGCTGCGGTATCGGGCGCGCATCGTGCGTGTCATCACCGAAGCGCGCGGACAACGGGCGATGATTGAATCGCTCGACACCACGGCCGCACCTTTGTCAGCACCCCACGTTGCCAAATGGCGCCACCTCCTTCGCTACAGACTCGACGAAACCTTCGATGCCCCATTTCGTAGCGTGATAGATGCTGAAGTTCGGGTAGGCGATCTGTCCGCCTTCGGACGAGACCTGGACGATCCGGCCGCCACCCTGGCGGCGCAGGTGGGGCAGCGCGGCACGGATGACCTGAATCGAACCGGTGGGATTGGTGGCTATCTGCCGGTCGATTTGTTCATCGGTCACTTCCTCGGCCGCGCCAAATAATCCGTAGCCCGCGTTGTTCACGACGACGTCGATAGGGCCCATCGTTTCAAATGCGTCAGCGGTACCCGTCCGAACTGCGCGCGTGTCGGTGACATCGAATGTCAGCACATGCAACCTGTCGTCGTAGCGTTTTTTAGATCATCGAGCCCCCTCGCGCCGCAGCGTCGCGACTACCTGATCGCCGCGTTCAACTTTCCTTGTCGAACATCGGCATCCGCCTCAGGATCCATTCGAGCAGTTCCTGCGCGCCGGCCGCAAGCGGCCGCCCGGATTTAACGAGCAATCGTGCTTTCGTGCCCTGAAACAGAGGGTGCGCGATCGGCACGATACACAGGTCGCCGGCAGCGATCTCGCGATATGCGGCGAATTCGCCAATCAGCGTCACGAAATGCCCGGCTGAAACGAAGCGCTTCAGCGCGGCCAGCGAATTCGTGGTCAATGTCGGGCTGATTTTGATGTTCTCGGCGAATTCCAGCATCTTGACGACATGGCCGATGCCGAACGTCGCAGGCATCAGTGCGAGCGGCCAGGCGAGCAGATCGTCGACATTCGCCGGGCCGCCGCGTGTCGCCAGCGGATGATCGCGGCGAACGAGCAGCACAACGGGTTGTGCCGAACTCGCACGATATTCGATACGCGGATGCGGCGGCGGGTTGTACGCGAGCCCAATATGCGCGCGGCTTTCCGCGACTTCATTCAATACATCGTCGACGGGCAGCATCTCCACGCCGACGTCCAGCTTCGGATACTGCGTGCAGAATTGCGCGAGCACGTCGTCGACCAGCGTGTCGACATAGCCTTCGCTGATGGCCAGCTGAATATGTCCTTGCTGAAGGCCTTTCAGTGCATGTAGCTGGTCTTCGAGCTTTTCCTGTTGCGACCGATACCCGCGCCAGAACTCCAGCAGATGCGCCGCCGCCTCGGTCGGCTTGACGCCGCGCGCCTCGCGCTCGAAGAGCGTCGCGCCCAGCTCGTCTTCCAGCAGCTTGATCTGCCGCGTGATCACGGACGGCGACGTGTTGATGTTGTCCGCGGCGCCGCGAATTGTGCCGTGAACCAGCACTTCGTGGAAATAGCGCAGCCGTGTCTGGTTAATTTCGCGCATTGAAAGGCTCCGATTCCTTGTGTTGCTCATAGAGCAACGATACGTGAACATAGTTGCTCTTGCTAGCAGATCTGTTCCGCGACACGATACTCCTACCCGACGAGCCGGGCGAACACAGGGAAAACGGAGACACACATGTCAGCGATTCAGACCTTGGGAGCCGAAGATGCCGTTTCGTCTCTCTATAGCAAGCTCAACTGGCGGCTTTTGCCGTTTCTCGTCACCTGCTACATGTTCGCGTATCTCGACCGCGTGAACGTCGGGTTTGCCAAACTTCAGATGCAAAGCGAACTCGGATTCTCCGATGCCGCTTACGGCGTCGGCGCGGGCATCTTCTTTCTGGGCTACGTGCTGTTCGAGATTCCGAGCAACCTGATGCTGCCGAAAGTCGGCGCACGCAAGACCTTCAGCCGCATTCTCGTGTTGTGGGGCATTACGTCGGCGTGCATGCTGTTCGTGCGCAACGTGCCGATGTTCTACGCGATGCGTTTCCTGCTCGGCGTATTCGAAGCCGGCTTCGCGCCTGGCATGATCTATTACCTGTCGCGCTGGTACGGCCCCGCGCGCATGGCACGCGCGATTGCCGTCGTGTTCGTCGCTGGGCCAATTGGCGGCATTGTCGGTGGGCCGTTGTCGGCGTGGCTGATGACGAGGTTCTCGGGTGTCCGCGGATTGGCTGGCTGGCAGTGGATGTTCCTTGTCGAAGGCTTGCCGTGCATCGTGCTCGGCGTGCTGACGCTGTTCGTGTTGTCGAACCGTCCGTCCGAAGCGAAGTGGCTTTCCGCCGACGAGCAACGTCTTCTCGAAAGCGAGGTCGGTACTCCCACCACGCACGACCATTCGTTTCGCGCCGTGGCGAAGAACCCGCGCATCTACGTTCTCGCGCTTGCTTACTTCTGCATCATCTTCCCGATCTATGCGATCAGCTTCTGGCTGCCGACGTTGCTGAGAGATCAGGGTGTGGCGGACACGACGCGGCTCGGCTGGTACGTCGCGATTCCTTATGTTGCGGCCGCGTTCAGCATGTACTTCGTCGGTCGCCGTTCGGACCGTCTCGGCGAACGGCGCCATCACAGCGCGGTGCCCGCGTTCGTCGGCGCGCTGCTTCTCGCGTCGACCATTTTCACCGACGGCAATCTCTTCCTGACGCTCGCTGCGCTGACGCTTGCGACGGCAATGATGTGGATGGCTTACACGGTTTTCTGGGCCATTCCGTCCGAGTACATCAAAGGGCCGGCTGCGGCGGGCGGCATTGCGCTCATCAACACGATCGGATTGTCCGGTGGTTTCTGGGGACCGGCCGTCATCGGCTGGACCAAGGCCGCCACGGGCAACATGCACGCAGGTTTGCTCGTCATGGCAGGTATGGCTGCGATTGCATCGGTTGTTCTTATCACGAGCAAGCGCGGCATCCATTAACGATTCAACGGTGCTGCCATGCAGCGCCTGACGGCTGAGTGTTTCCCCAGGCAACGAGTCATAGCTTTGGAAAGGCGACGTCCTTTCCATATCGAACAAAAGGATGAACGGCAATGAAGATTCTGATCGCAGGCTTTCAACACGAGACCAACACGTTCGCGCCGACCAAGGCGTCGTTCCAGAGCTTCATCCAGGGCGAAGGTTTTCCGCCGCTGGCACGCGGCGTCGACGTGCTGAATCTGCGCGACGTAAATGTGCCGATCGGCGGTTTCATCAAGGTCGCGGAGGCACAAGGGCATGAGCTGATTCCGGTGATCTGGGCGGGCGCGAGCGCGTCGGCGCATGTGACCGTGGAAGCATTCGAGCGCATTGCGGTCGAGATCACCGACGCTGTCAAAGCGGGCGGCTTCGATGCCATCTATCTGGACCTGCACGGAGCGATGGTCGCGGAGCATGCCGACGACGGCGAAGGCGAGTTGCTTGAGCGCGTGCGAGCGGTGGTCGGCGACAGCATGCCGATCGTGGTGTCGCTTGATTTGCATGCGAACGTGACCGAACGTATGTTGAAGCATGCGGACGCGATGGTTGCGTACCGGACCTACCCGCACGTCGACATGGCCGAAACGGGCGAGCGTGCGGCGCACCTGCTCGACAGGCTGATCGCGGAGAAGGGCAAATTCACGCGCGTCGTCCGGCGCATTCCATTTCTGATTCCGGTGAACGGCATGTGCACGCTGGTCGCGCCCGCCCATGACATGTACACCGCGCTGGCATCGCTTGAGCGCGATACGGTCGTGTCGCTGTCGTTTGCGCCCGGTTTTCCGGCTGCGGACTTCCCCGAGTGCGGTCCGGTGATCTGGGGTTACGGATTCGACAATGACGCGCTCACGAAGGCGATCGACACGCTGTACGCCAGAATGCTCGCGGAGGAATCGTCATGGGAAGTGCCGTTCCTTACACCCGACGAAGCCGTTATCGAAGCCATGCGGATCAGCCGGAACGCCGACAAGCCGGTCATCATCGCTGACACGCAGGATAACCCCGGCGTGGGCGGCGACTCGAATACGATGGGCATGGTTCGCGCGCTGCTGCGCAATGGTGCAACCGACGCGGCCGTCGGTGTGATCTGGGATGCGGACGCGGCGGCCGCCGCGCATCGCGCCGGTGTCGGCGCGCGCATCGAGCTTGCGCTGGCGGGCCGTTCAGGCGTGCCCGGCGATGAGCCGCTGAAAGGCACGTTCGAGGTGGAGCATGTGTCCGATGGCCGCTTCCGCTTTGACGGCCCGATGCTGAACGGCATGACGGGCGAACTCGGACCGGTTGCGTGCCTGCGTATAGAAGGCGTGCGAATCGCTGTCAGCAGCGTCAAGATGCAGATTTTCGATCGCAATCTCTATCGCGTTGCGGGCATCGAACCCGAGCTGATGAAGATTCTGGTCAATAAAAGCTCCGTCCATTTTCGTGCGGATTTTCAGGCTATCGCAGAGACCATTCTTGTCGCGAAGGCGCCCGGACCGATGGCTGCGGACCCGGCCGATCTGCCGTGGCAGCGTCTTGACCCACACATCCGGGTACGTCCGAAGGGGCCTTCCTTCGACGAGATTCGCTCAGCCGCCGCATGACAACACACTCGACCACACGAACTTCGCATGCGTGCCGGCGCGATTCAAGCTCGCGCGCTCATGAATGAAATCAACCTAAGAGGAGAATTCTCATGTCGGATCAGATCAACCCCCGGCGCCGCTTTCTGCGGACCACGGCAGTCGGTATCGGCGCACTGGAATTGAGCCTGACCGGGCTTGTTCGCGCCCAGTCGAATCAATCCGCGCAAGACGTCGCTGCGACGAACGGCGCGACGTCGAATGCGTCGTTCGGCCAGATCAAACAGATCAACGCGGGCACGCTCAACGTGGGCTATGCGGAAGTCGGGCCGGAGAACGGTCCTGTCGTCATTCTCCTGCACGGCTGGCCTTACGACATCCATAGCTTCGTCGAGGTTGCGCCGATTCTTGCCGCGGCGGGCTATCGGGTCATCGTGCCGTATCTTCGCGGCTACGGCTCGACGCGTTTCCTGTCGAGCAAAACGATGCGCAATGGCGAGCAGGCCGTGGTCGCGGTCGACATCATCGCGCTGATGGATGCGTTGAAGATCCAGAAGGCGGTGTTTGGCGCGTTCGACTGGGGCGCGCGGACCGCGAACATTATCGCGGCGCTGTGGCCGGAGCGTTGTGCGGGGCAGGTTTCCGTCAGCGGCTATCTGATTGGCAGCCAGCAAGCCAACAAGGCGCCGTTGCCGCCAAAGGCCGAATTCGCGTGGTGGTATCAGTTTTACTTCGCCACCGAGCGCGGACGGCTTGGCTACGAGGCCAACCGGCATGATTTTTCGAAGCTCATCTGGCAGCTTGCGTCGCCGAAATGGAGCTTCGACGATGCGACTTATGACCGGTCCGCAGAGGCCTTCAAGAATCCGGATCATGTTGCAGTCGTGATTCACAACTATCGTTGGCGGCTGGGTCTCGTGAAGGGCGAGTCGCAATACGACGCGCTGGAAAAGCACCTTGCAGCGGCGCCCGTCATCACGGTCCCGACGATCACGATGGAAGGCGATGCGAACGGCGCGCCGCATCCTGATCCGGCGGCGTACGCGAAAAAATTCACCGGCAAGTACCAGCACCGGAATATCGATGGCGGCATTGGTCACAATTTGCCGCAAGAAGCGCCGAAAGCCTTCGCCGATGCCGTGATCGACGTAGCGCGCATGTGACCCGCCTGCGCATCATCCTGGCGCGTCGCCGGTAAAGAAAGCGACACCGCTTCAACCCACCAGGCCATGATTGGCCGTAGAGGCTGCCTTGCTCGAATATCAGGATGCAACCGGCGAGGTGGCGCCGTTCAGGAGCCGCCGAACCAGTTGTAGCCCTGGTTCTCCCAGTAACCGCCGGGATATTCGTTCGTCACACTGATCGCGACGATATGCTTCGGATTCTTGTAGCCGAGTTTGGTCGGAATGCGCAGCTTCATCGGGAAGCCGTATTTCGGCGGCAGCACCTCACCGTCATAGGTCAATGTGAGCAGGGTCTGCGCATGCAACGCCGTCGGCATGTCGATGCTGGTCCAATAGTTGTCCGCGCAGTGCAGTGACACGTACTTTGCCGTCATGTCCACGCCCGCACGATTCATGAAATCGGAGAAGCGCACGCCACCCCATCGGCCAATAGCACTCCATCCTTCGATGCAGATATGACGCGTAATCTGGCTTTCCTGCGGCAACGCGCGCAGTTCGTCGAGCGTCCAGACGCGTTTGCCATTCACCAAGCCACCTACCTGGAGCCGGTATGTAGCGGCGTCGACTTGGGGCACATCGTCGACGCCGTAGAACGCGTTGAACGGAAACGGCCGTGTGATCATCGACTCGGGGTAGGTCGGGGCCATCTCGTTCGGATTGAACAGCAGGGCTTGCACGTCATCGTTGAAGAACGACATTCTGCGCAGCATGGTGTTCACTGACTTGTCATTGGACAAATCGCAGCCTGACAGCAGCGCAATACCGCCGAGCGTGAGGATTCGCTTTCCGAGCAGGCGACGTGCCGGATCTTTCAGTTCGTTGCGCGCATCCTTGATGATGGATTCAGCGTGAGACGAAAGAAACGTATCGGGCTTCACGGCCCGTTTTCGAAAAGTCATGGCTACCTCCCACGAATCATCAAAAGCAGCGAGCGCGGCACAAGCGCGACCATGACGACGTGCATGACGAAAAACGCCACCAGCACGCTCATTGCAACGAAGTGCACGACGCGCGCATTGTCGTATCCGCCCATCAGCGTACGCAGCAGCGGGAACTGCACCGACTTCCATATCGCCAGTCCCGACAGGATGACGAGCGCAATATCGACGATGGCGACGAGATAGGCGAATTTCTGTACCGCGTTGTAGCGTGTGAGGTCCTCATGCCCGAGCTTGCCACGCAGCGCGGCGACGAGATCGGTTGTAAGTGACTCGAAGCTGATCGGCAGCAGTTTCCAGCGCAGACGTCCGGACGCCAGATTCAGCCCGACGTATACGATGAAATTCGCGACCAGCATCCACATGATCGCGAAATGCCATTGCAATGCGCCGCCGAGCCAGCCGCCCAATGTGATGGCGGAAGGAAATCGCAAGACTGGAAAGATCGGTGAGGCATCATAGACCTGCCAGCCGCTCATGACTATCAGTACGACAGCGAGCGCGTTAATCCAGTGCGTGATGCGGACCCAGGCGGGTTGAATCGTTACGTGGCTCAAAGCGATCTCGTGATTGATGAGGTTGCCCGTCGTTGGAAACGCCAATCCGGCGCCTTGAGATTTGTTATTGACTACGTGACGCGGCTTGCGATCAGATCGGCAGCATGCCCGTGACAGGAAGAGCGCCTCAAGCACTACCTTTCCTGTCACGGGCACATCCACTGCTAGCGGAAGACCAATGGCTTACTGGCCAGACTGCTGTGCCGCCTGTTCGATCATTGCAGCGACTTCCCGCGGATGGGATTCAAACACCGCATGGCTTGCGCCGTTGATTTCGACCGTAGTCGCGTGAGCTCGCGATGCATACATGCGTTCGAGCTCCGGATTGATGATCTTGTCGGCCTTCGCGACCATATACCAGCTCGGCTTTGTCTTCCATGCCGGATCGGAAACCTGCGCGGAGAACTCGGATGCCGCGAGCGGTATCTGCGCGTGCGCTTCGAACTCGGCCTGCGCGCGGGGCAGGTCGGGTGCGAATTGCAACGGATAGTCGGCCGGTTTCAGGTAAACAAAATTGTCCGGCGTTCCGACGATGGACAGGGGGCCACCCGGGTACTTCTTGCCGTTCTCACCGATGGTTTCACCGGCGTCGAGCGCATGGGCGGCGATATACACCAGCGACTTCACGTGATCGTCGTTCCCGGCTTCACTAATGATCGCGCCAGCATAGCTGTGACCGACAAGTACGCACGGACCGTCGAGGCTATTGAGCACACGCTTCGTGGCAGTCACGTCGTCGTTAAACGACGTCAGGGGTTGTTGCACCAGTGTGACGTGGTAGCCGTCTTTCGTCAGAATGTTGTAGACGGGACGCCAGCCTGCGGCATCGGCGAATGCGCCGTGGACCACCACGATGTTCTTGACAGGTGCGGCAAAAGCAGGCGCAGCGGCAGTGGTAAGCAGGCAGAGTGCAGCAGCGGCTTGCGCCGCGGCGGACCGTAACGTCGGGAAACGCATGGTGAATCCTTGAATAATGGAAACGCAACAATCGATTAGGATTGTTGAATGAATGGAAAAGAAGACCGTAATGTCAGCGGCATGAGGCGACTTGCAGTCGCTGTCGTAGTCATCCACGATCTCCAGCACCCTATCACGCCGGCGCTGTGGCCGCCCGCGCTTACAGCAAATGGGGCCGCTCATCGCCGCGAGCGGCCTCAGTGGACCGACATCATGCGTTAGAACTGGGGCACCAAGCCGTCCTTTTCGACGAACATCACGTGAGCGTCATAAACACCGTTCGCACCCGGTGTCACCACGAGGAACACCTTCTTTCCTGCCGTCAGATCCGCTTTGCTCGCCGGAACCGGCGTCACGACGGGCACGTTTGCCGGCACTGTCACCGTGCTGGTGCCGCCCTTGTATGACAGATTCAGTTCACGGCCGTTGGTGCCGGTGACAACCGACACCACGTTTGCATTCGTCATTGTGCTGTTGGGACCGAAGTCATAAGCGAAATGTCCTTCGGCCGTACCGCGTGCCGCCTCAGGAAAAACGATCATCGAAGTGGCAGTCAATTTCCCATCGCTGCCCGTGATCGCTGGCGTCCCCACGTACGAACCGACTTTGGCATCGGAAAGCTTGGCGGGCTTGAAAGCCGACACCCCGACGTCCGGCTTGACATCAATCGACACGGTGTCGCCGCTGTTCCTGTGTACGGTCAGAATTTCGCCTTTGAACGACACGACATCGCCACGAATTCGTTCCGGTTTGACGTCAGGCGTTTGCGCAAAAGACGCGCTCGAAAGCGCAAGGGCAGCGAATAAGGCAGCTAGTTTGTAATGAATCGACACGAGTTACTCCATCTATGTGAATGCGATTGAATCGGAGCGCCAGACGCTGGCAGACGCCACGGTTGCAGCAACCATCTTGCATCGGACCGGAGCGCTCTGCGTGGGACCGGAGTAAGTGCTGAAGCACTAACTCCGGTCGACATGCGCTGCCAGGGCGCAAACGACTCACGCCAGTTGATTCTTCATGCCCAGGACGTCGATCGGTTCGATCGACGGGGGGCTTGCCAGCATCTCGTCGGCGTGCGCCGCCAGGGCGGCGGCAATACTTCCGTGCAGGTGTGCCTGGCGATCCTCTTCACTTGCAAAGGCGTCGAAGATGCCAAACGTTGTTGGCGACAGCCTGAGGGCAAACCAGATCGGCGTGGTCGCCTCCTGGCCTGCCATGTCAAGGCCGGCAGCAAGGAAGTCTGCTACTGCCTGCTCCTTTCCCGGTCTGGCTTCAAGTCGGACAAATAATGCGTTTCTGATCATCTTCCTTCTCCAGTGTCCGCGTGAGAGGCTCTGCGGTGAGTGACACTGTACAAACAGAGTGCGCTGGGGAATACTGTCTCAATCGACAATATTGGTATCAATCCTGCCATGCGAATTTTTGTCCTCGCACTCGAAGGGGTGTTCGACACGGGTCTCACGACCGTGCTCGATAGCTTGACGATGGCCAACAGTCTTGCGCGCACGACGGGGATGGCCACAGCGGGCTTCGACATCACCGTGGTGGGGATGCGGCCCGAGGTGCGTACCTCGCTTGGGATGCAAGTGCCCGTCCACGATGTGACCGACATGCCTGCCCCGGATTGGGTCGTCGTACCGGCGCTCAACCGCACGACGGCCGAGGAACTCGTGCCTGCACTTGGCCGGGACGATGTGGTCGATGCGTTAGGTACTTTGCGCTCGTGGCGCAGTGGCGGCACCCGCGTTGCAGCCGCCTGTACGGGTACGTTCGTGCTGGCTGAAAGCGGCTTGCTCGACGGAGGCGAAGCCACGACCACCTGGTGGCTCTCACCGCTGTTCCGGCAGCGTTACCCGCACGTGCGCCTGGATGCGCATCGAATTGTCGTCCCCAGCGGCGGCGCGCTGACGGCAGGGGCGGCCCTGAGCCACCTCGACCTTGCACTCTGGTTGATCCGCAACAACAGTCCTGAGCTTGCGGCGCTCGTGGCCAAGTACCTCGTATTCGATACACGGCTGTCGCAGTCTGCCTATGCGATCTCCGATCACCTCTCCCATTCGGACCCGCTCGTCGAGCGTTTCGACCGTTGGGTGCGCGAACACCTCGACGCTGCAATCTCGCTCGACGTCGTCGCCGATGCATTGGCGACCAGCAAGCGGACGTTGACGCGACGTCTGGACGCCGTGCTCGGCAAAACGCCGGTCGAGTACATTCAGGATCTGCGGATCGAGCGCGCCATCCAACTGCTCAAGACGAGCAAGCTCACCGTTGATCGCATTGCCGAGCAGGTCGGATATGCGGATGGCGTCACTTTGCGAACGTTGCTTCGGCGGCGGATAGGTAAGGGAGTGCGTGAGTTGCGGGGATCTTGAGCCGCCGTGGCCATGCTTGGTCAGTCCCTGCTACTTTGCCTGACGTGCTGCCGAGATGATTGCAGCGGCGACCTCTTGAGGTTTCGATAGCATCGGTACGTGACTTGCATCGACATCGAGGGTCGTAGCACCGATCTGTTTCGCCAATTTCATCTGGAAGCTGGTAGGGACTATCTGGTCCTTCGTCGAGACAACATACCAGGACGGCTTGTCATGCCACGCCGCGTGACCAATCTTTTCGTCGAGACAGCCCGAATACCACGGCCCTTGCGTCGCAGCGAGCACAAGCGCTTGCGCGTGGGAAACATCGGGCGCGAAATTTTCGACCATCGCTTTATCGGACAGCGTCAGGAAACCCGCAGCGTCCTTGTGCAGCTCGGCCACCCACGAAGGCGCCGGCAGCCCTTTCTGAATGTCGTTGGCCGATTGTCCGCTGTCGGGTGCAAACGCTGCCACATACACGAGCGCTTTGACCTTGTCGTTGTTACCCGCCTCCGTGATGACGGACCCTGCCCACGAATGGCCAACCAGCACCACCGGACCGTTTTGCCGGTCGATCGCACGGGTCGTGGCCGAAACGTCATCGCCCAGTGACGTCAGTGGGTTTTGCACGGACGTCACGTGCAGGCCTTTTGCTTCGAGGAGAGGAATGACCTTGTTCCAGCTCGATCCGTCCGCGAAGGCACCATGTACCAGCACAACGTTCTTTCCTGCGAGATCAGGATCGGACGCGGCCTGCGCAGTGGCAACGGATAGCAGACCACCGGCGATGGCGAGTGACAATAACCCTTTCTTGAGCAGCGTATTCAAAATAGTGCCTCGTTAAAAAGTAGGAATGGAGGCGGCGTCACGTAGTCGAGCATCACATTGCTTCAGCCAAAGTGATGTGCCGCATGCGCCGCGCAATATTTCATTTGCCGACTGAAACGGAAGCCGCCTGCGCAAGCGCCACTGCCTGCTCGCGTGCAGCCTGTCTCGCCGCGTAATCGACTTCGGGACCAAGGAGTGTTTTCTCGACGACAATCGATTTAACGTCGGTCACGCCGACGGATCGCAGCCACGCCTCCATGAACGGCCGCTGAAAATCGAACGAATGGGCGGGCGTGCTCGAGCCCACTGAATAGTCGAGGCCTCGTGCATAAATGACCACTGCTTTCTTGTCTTTCAGCAAGCCCTGTAGCCCGCGTTCATCGAATGAGAACAAAATGCCGCGCTGCGACACTACGTCGATGAACTGCTTGAGCTTGTAGGGAATGGAAAAATTCCACAGCGGCACGGAGAACAGCAACGTATCGGCGTCGTGCAATCGTTGCGCAAGTTCCCGGATGCTCGTCCACGCTTGCTGCTGGGCTTCGCTGAGCGGTGTGCCGCTCAGGTCCGCATATTTGGCATCGAGCGCGTCGCCGTCAAACTCCGGCATCGCGACTGACCACAGATCAAGCACGTCGATTCGGTGCTTCGGATGAGCGTCGCGATAAGCGTCCACATACGCGCGTGCGACGTCAAGCGAAGCAGACCGCCTCTTACGTGGCGACGATTCAACATGCAGCAAGGTCGGCATGGAAATACTCCAGGTGTGTTGAGAGCCACCATCACAACATATTTCAATCCAAAATATAAACGAAGTATTATCGCCATATTCAGTTGCATTCGCACTGTATTGGAAGGAGCCATTCCATGTTCGATACTGTCCTGCTGCGATCTTTCGTGGCCGTGGTTCAGGAGGGCGGCTTCACGCCCGCCGCCGCCCGTCTCAATCTGACGCAGTCTGCCGTCAGCGCGCATCTGCGGCGTCTGGAAAAACAGACCGGCCGCGAACTGCTCGCGCGCACCACGCGCTCGATCACGCTCACGGCGGACGGCGAGCTGCTGCTGGGTTACGCGCGAGCCATCCTCGCGCTCAACCGTGATGCACGGGCACAGATGCTTCGCGGACCCAGCGAGGGCGCGATCCGGGTCGGCCTCTCCGACGACCTCGCCAACGTCAGGCTTATGAATGTCATGCATGCGTTTGCGGTACGCTACCCGCGCATCGCGTTCAGTGTCAGGGTCGGCATTCCTGCCGAACTGCTGCACGCGATGGATCAGGCCGAACTCGACATGGTGATCGGCGGTCGCTGCGAGGGCGCCCGCTCTGGACGGGTTCTCTGGCGCGAGCCACTTGTGTGGGCCGGCGCGGAGTGGGCATCGCTTACGCCTGGCGCCCCGGTGCCGCTCGCGCTATTGCCAGAGCCGTGCCCGTATCGTGAGGCGGCACTGGCCGCACTCGCCCGGGCTGGCCTCGACTACCGGATCGCGCTGGTGTGCTCAAGCGGCGCCGGTCTGTGCGCCGCAGCACAGGCCGGCTTTGCGGTGACGCCGGTCGTGCAGACACAACTCGTGCACGGCTTGCGCGTGGTCCCGCCGGATGTCGGCTTGCCTTCACTACCCGACGTCGAGTTCACGATTTTCACTGCAGCGGGTGCGTCCGCGCACATCGCCGACGAACTGGCTAACGCCATCGTGCTGGCATTCGCGAACAGAGGATGACGCCGGGCGGGCGCAAGGCGGGCTGACAAGGATAGGGAATCAGGACCTCGCTCGACCCAGGCAAGCCCGTAATCATCGAGCCTCGATCCGATTTGTTCCGCTCGCGCAAAATAGTTTGTCCATAGCGGGTGTTTGCTCGGCGCATAAATACACCTAGATTAGGCACGTATCGGAGCCGCCGGCCCGGTGGGCAAGAGAGCCCAATTCAATATTCGAGGTTTTCCATGAGTACGTCGCAAAAGGTCGTAGTCGTTACTGGCGCATCGCAAGGCATTGGCGCGGAGACCGTCAAAGCATTCCGCAAGCTTGACTACCGCATCGTGGCAACGGCACGCAGCATCAAGCCGTCTGAAGATCCCAACATCGTCACGGTGGCGGGTGACATCGCTGACCCGGCGACGGCGCAGCGCGTGATTTCCGAGGGCGTGGCGCGCTTCGGCCGCATCGACACGCTGATCAACAACGCAGGTGTTTTCATCGCAAAGCCGTTTACCGGTTACACCGCTGAAGACTACGCCGCGGTGACGGGCGTGAATCTGAACGGTTTCTTCTACATTACGCAGTTGGCGATCGCGGAAATGGAGAAGAACGGGAGCGGCCATGTGGTCAGCATCACGACCAGCCTGATCGATCACGCCATCGACGGTGTGCCGTCAGTGCTGGCATCGCTGACGAAGGGCGGTCTGAACGCAGCCACGAAGTCACTCGCAATCGAATACGCGAAGCGCGGCATCCGTGCGAACGCAGTTGCCCCTGGCATCATCAAGTCGCCTATGCATGCCGTTGAAACGCACGAGGCACTCGGCGCACTCCACCCGATGGGCCACATGGGCGAGATGAGCGACATCGTCAACGCGATCCTGTATCTGGATGCCGCGCCGTTCGTTACGGGCGAAATCCTGCACGTCGACGGCGGCCAGAGCGCTGGGCACTAAAGCACCACGGCGGCGCTACTGGCTGCGCCCGTTATCTGATTCATCAATAAGGAACTGACAATGTCGATCGAAAACGTTCTCTACCGTGCTCACGCCGAGGCTACCGGAGGCCGCGAAGGCCGCGCCGTGGCGCCGGAAGGCGGACTGGACCTGAAGCTGACGAGGCCGAAGGGCTTGGGCGGAAAGGGCGAGAAAGGCACGAACCCCGAAGAGCTTTTCGCCGCCGGGTACAGCGCGTGTTTTATCGGTGCAATGCAATTCGTTGCTGCGCGCGACAAAATCGCTGTCCCGGCTGATGTATCGGTCAACGGAATCGTGGGCATCGGCGCCATTCCCAATGGCTTCGGCATCGAAGTCGAGTTGAAGATATCGTTGCCGGGCATGGTACGCGAATTGGCTCAGGACTTCATAAACAGGGCCCACATTGTGTGCCCCTATTCGAACGCAACGCGGAACAACATCGACGTAACGCTGACGCTTGTCTAAGCCGCAATCCTGTTCGATCAGCTGCAGGTCGCCGTGGTGATTGGCGACCTGCAGGGCCGTTCCACCCACGCGACGATCTTGCGGCACCATTACGCGCGATGCGAGCGTGCGGCGGTTCGGCGGCCCGGGACCTTCATTCAACCAGGAATTGGCTATGGCTGAGAACAAACCCGGGGTGAAGAAGCGCTTGCCCCTCGACGGAATAACGGTTGTCGATTTTTCGCGCGTGCTGTCCGGACCGTATTGTGCGATGACGCTTGCTGACCTCGGGGCACGCGTCATCAAGATAGAGCGTGTGGGCACGGGAGACGATACGCGTGCGTTCGGTCCGTTCGTCGACAACGAATCGGCGTACTTCATGTGCTTCAACCGCGGAAAGGAGAGCATTGCGCTCGACTTCAAGTCCCCGCGTGACCGCGAACTTCTCGAGCGCTTGCTGGACACGGCGGACGTGGTGGTCGAGAACTTCCGGCCTGGCGTGATGGAGCGGCTCGGCCACGGCCCCGAGCAATTGGCAAGAACGCATCCGCATATTGTCTATGCCTCGATTTCGGGCTTTGGCCACACCGGCCCGTTCAAGGACCTGCCAGGCTACGACACCGTCGTGCAGGCAATGGGCGGCGTCATGAGTCTGACTGGATGGCCTGACAATCAGCCGGCACGCGTGGGTACAGCCTTCGGCGATCTCGGTGCTGCACTATTTGCCGTGATAGGCATCCTGGCGGGGCTATACAAGCGCTCCTGGGACGCCCAAGGCACGCACGTGGACATTGCGATGCTCGATTGCCAGGCCGCGTTGATGGAAACGGCGTTTGCGAGATTTGACGTCGAAGCAAAGGTGCCCACGAGGACTGGCGACGCCCATCCCTCGCTCGCGCCGTTCGAAAGCTTTGCTGCCAAGGATGGTCGATTCATTATCGCCGCGGGCAACGATTTCGAAACCTATCATCGCGGCTGTTGGCGGCTATGCGCTCGGCGGCGGATGCGAACTGGCGATGGCGTGCGATTTCATCATTGCGGCCCATGATGCGCAATTCGGTCAACCAGAGATCAAGCTCGGCATTCCGCCTGGTATTGGCGGTTCGCAGCGCTTGACACGTGCTGTCGGAAAATCGCTTGCGATGGACCTGATTCTCACTGGCCGGAATTTGCGCGCTGATGAAGCACTCGCAGCCGGCCTCGTTGCGCGCGTTGTTCCATCGACCGACTTGCTGCAAACTGCGCTCGAGACAGCGCACACCATCGCCGGTTACAACCTGCCTGCCGTACGGCTTGCAAAGGAGGCGGTCAATCGGGCATTCGAGACGCCGTTGAGCGAGGGTGTGTTGCACGAGCGTCGGCTTTTCCAGGCCGCGTTCGCGACCGAAGGTCAAAAGGAAGGCATGTACGCATTCCTGGCCAAGCGCGCTCCCGTCTTCCGCCATCGATAAGCCATTGCGTATCGTCAGTATTGGGCAGAGCGCGACGACAATGTCTTGCTTAGGGTAATACGCTCTCGCCCGACGAATCCATCGTTCGAAAATCGTCTCCGGTTTGTGGACCTTTCATCGACTCGCGGTACTTGACTTCGTAGCGCTTACCCACGGGAAAGTACTCAACGGGTGTAGGGTAAAACTTCAGCCAGCGAGAAGTTTGCCGTTGAAGAGGATGTGCAGCGTCCTCACAAAAAGGACGACGATCGCGATACTGAGAATGGTGAGTAGTAGGATCGCAATGACCGTCAAAGGCCAGGACTGCACGAACATGGAATACTTCAAGGATGCGATCGTCAGTGCAGCCATCGGGAAGCTGACCGCCCACCAGCCCGAAGCGAAGGGAATACCTCCACGGAAGACTCTGAAGGAGAGAATCGCGAAGACGAACAGGCCGAAGTAGAACAGCAGACCGGCAAACGTGTCGATGTGCTGCGTGAAGTTTGTGTATGCAAGAAATCCCACCTCGAACGGCGCGATCAAAATAATCATCGATGGAACCATTCCGGCCGGCAGAGGCTCTTGATGGATCAACCGGGACATGATCATTGTGAAGAACAATAAGGCAACCATCGCGCCGACAGCGATGCCAAACAGGTTGACTTCGTGAGCCCACGGCATGGGCATGGTGCCGCCGGCAACTGCGATATCCAGCGTTGCGACTCCTGGAATTAGCCACGCAGGCACCGCATGCGCAGCATCAATCTCTCCCTGAAGCAATCTGCTGGTGAATATGAACGAAAGCGTTATCGTAGCGAGGGTGCCGATCGTCCACACGACCTCGGAGAGTGTCTGGCTCAGTGGGGCGACGACTGTCGATAGCAACAGGATGCCGATGGCGATGGTGCCAAAGAAGTTGCCGGCGATCGGATGTTGAAATTCGCCGGCGACTGCAGCAGGGTATCTGGCTCCCTTAACCAGATATCCGGCGCTTAGCACAAGGAAGACGATCACGGCAAAGGCGCCGACTATGTCAGAAATGAGCGGGCTCGCGCCAAATTCATGGCCGGCAATCCTCCAGGCAATGGACAAGCCAGCGATACCCATGACAGAACCGAACAGATTCACTGGCAAATTCTTGATTGAAGCCCGCTTTCGGACAGACTGCGAGCTGAGGCTTGAAAGTGCCGACACGGCGTTTCTCCAGAATTTTATTGAACTCGACGCAAGATTGCTCGTCCCTGTGGAAAATCGCGCTGGTGGCGCGAATAAGTGCTGAATCTAGGTGCATTGACGTCAAGTTCGAATACCCATCATGTACGAACAGTAATGCGTGGTAGGAACGAATCGCCCACCTTGGGCATTTTCAGCGCGAAAAGACGCTCAAGGGAGTGAGATCGTTCAGGCAGATCGCTGGCCGCCGCCACGTAAAATCCGTTAGCTCCCGAACTGCTGCAGATGTCTGACACTCTCTTTCAGCTCGATCTCCAACTGGGCAAACAATTGAGCAGCAGGCAACGATCTTGTCAGAGCCGCCGCCTGACCCGCCCATTGCGCACCGTAGCCAAACTCCCCCTTGGCTTTGGCAGCGGCATGAAGCGCTTTTCCGGCGTCGTATGCGACCGGATAGTCTGGCGGCCTGGGTGAGTGCACGTCGCTACCGAGTTCCGTGAACCTGTTCACCATGCTTCTCGCGACTCGCCCCGAGATCGCCGCCGTAAAAGTTGTGTGGCGAGCCGACTCCCCAAGGATTGCACGACGGTAACCGTCATCAATCGACGTTTCCGGACAGGCAACAAAGGCGGTTCCAAGTTGAGCTGCCTGTGCACCGAGCGCGAGTGCAGCCGCAATCCCGGCGCCGTCCATGATGCCGCCAGCCGCGATGACCGGTAGTTGGAATTCCTTGACCAACAAACGTGTCAATGCAAACGTGCCCAACCGGTCGTCGAGCGCATCCGGGTCGAAGACCCCGCGATGTCCACCCGCCTCGATACCTTGCGCAACAATCGCGTCGACATTTGCGGCCGCAACTAGCGCAGCCTCGTTCAGATTTGTCGCGGAGGCCAGCAGCTTGATTCCGGCCTTTTTCAGATCGGCGATGACCTCGGAGGGCGGCAAACCGAAGTGGAAGCTGACAACGGCTGGCTTCTCTTCGAGAAAAACCTCCAGCATGGCCGGGTCTGCAAGGAAGCTCCGGTAGATCTCCGACAGTGATGCCGGTGGCGTAGCCCCGAATTTTTCGAACTGCGGCGCGAGCCAGTTCAACCATTGGCGCTCGACCGTTTCGTCTGCTGCTGCAGGGCTATGGCAAAAAACGTTGATGTTGAAGGGTTTTCCCGTCAGCGCGCGCGTCTCCTTGATGACTTTGCGGGCTCCTTCAGCGTTCATCGCCCCGACACCCAAAGAGCCGAGGCCTCCTGCATTGGACACAGTCGCGGCCAGCACTGGCGTGCTGACACCGGCCATGGGCGCCTGGATAATCGGCTTTTCAATGCCCAGTAGACGCAACAATGCGCGATTATCTGTCTGGTTGATCATGTCGTTTCCTTTTCAAATAGGGTTTATCGCAAATGCCGCTATGCGCCTAGTTTCTCCATCAGGAAGTCCACAAAACAGCGCACACGCGACGATAGATGCCGACCGTGCGGATATAGCAGGATGAACGGTCGCGAACATCCGCCATACGGCGTGAGCATTTCCTTGAGCGTTCCATCCGCTATGTCTTTCTCAACAATGAACCGATAGGTCTGGAACACGCCGGCCCCATGGCGCGCCAGTGTGACACCAGCAAGCGCATCGCCCGATGATCCATGACGGCCGCGCGTCGCGATCTCGTCGAGGCCGCCATCTCTATTGAATACCCAAGGCAGGTTGCGGCCGGTGCTCGGCAACTCGAACTGAATGCAGTTGTGATTGATTAAATCGTCTGGCGTTTCCAGTCTGGCCGCTCTCCGCAGATAAGCCGGTGATGCCACGACTACCAGTTCCGCGTCCTCGAGCTTTCGCGCAATCAGGCCGGAATCCCGTGGCGTACGACCCCGGATCGCCAGATCGAAGGGCTCGTCCGCAAAGTCGATGTTGCGGTTGCTGAGGTGCGTTTCGACGGTGACCTCCGGGTAGCGCTCATGGAAGTCTGCCAACAGGGGAAGGACGCGGTAGTGACCGTAGGGCGTCGGCATGCTGATTCGCAGCACACCCGCCGGCGTTGTCTGTTGCCCGGTAGCTTCTCGTTCTGCATCCACGAGATGACTTAGCGCCTGCCGACACTGCTCGAAGTACCGGCTCCCCACGTCTGTAAGCCGGATCTGCCGCGTTGTCCGGACAAACAATCGCGCACCGAGTCGTTTCTCGAGACGCGCCACTGAACGGCTGACGGCGGCAGGCGTGACGCCTGCCGCGTTCGCAGCTACAGTAAAACTACCCAATTCAGCTGCCAGACAGAACAGTTCGATACTGCCTACAAGGAGGTCATCAAATTGACGCTGCATAGTCTTTCACGGACGTTGGATTCCCGCTCTCTGTAGTGGTTATTGAATGCCAGTTCGTTTTCGAGGTGAAGGAAAAGCAGTGCGTCTACGCTATTTCCATGCGTAGTGCAGTCCAACCCACACGCCGCGCGGCGCACCGGGTCCGACGAATTGTTCATTGAACGGATTGGCGCCGTCGAACGTATGGTTCGGCCCGTTGAAGAAGTTCTGGCCGAGTACACCGAAGCTAGCATACCGTTTGTCGAGCAGGTTGGACACGGTCGCGAAGACCTGCAGCTGTTTCGTCACCTGGTACGTGGAGTCCAGATCGATCAGGAAGTAGCCGGTGATCTTGCCGTTCACATCCTGGTTATCTTCGTCGCCGCGCGCGAAAATGCTGCTGCGGTAGGCCAGATTCGTACCGATGTTCCATTTCGACGTCTCGTTGTAATCGAGCCGCAGCTTGAAAGTGTTTGCCGGGATGCCGGGAATGCGGTTGCCGGGTTTCACCGTGATGTTGCCGTTGGCGTCGGCGCTGGAATTGCTTGCGCTTTGTTCTGTCCACGTCGATCGGTAGGTAGCGTCGACGTAGCTATAGTTTGCGCTCACGGCGAGCGGCCCGAACTTCGTTCGCCCCGCCAGTTCGAAACCCTGCCGGCGGGTCTTGCCGACGTTCTGGAAGTAGCCTTGTGTGCTGGCCGCGCTGCTGATGAACTGGATGTCGTCCGTCAGCGTTGTGCTGTAGAGGGCGGCGCTCCAGTTCGTGGCCTCGCCCAGCCTGCCGCGTGCACCCACTTCGAACGTCTTCGAGATGACCGGTTTCAGCGCCGGGTCCGCCAGAAAATCGTTCGGCAGCGAGCAGGGTGCGGCGGGGTCTGCGCAAGCCAGTTCGATGGCCGTCGGCGTGCGCATGCCTTCGTTGTACGTCGCGTAGGCCGTGAAGCTGGAGGTGGGGTTCCAGTTGATGCCGACGGAAGGATTGAAGCGCGAAAACACATGACGTCCGCCGAGCAGCGGTTGCATGCCGCTTTCGTCTCCGATCTGGGCGCTTGCCCAGTTATAGCGTCCGGCCAGCGTCAACGACCACTGTCTGGTCAGCGACAGGACATCGTTGAAATAGATTCCATAGTTTGCACTGCGCGTTTTGGCGTCGGTCTGTTGCACGTAATTGCCGATGCCGATAGTCGCGCGTGCATCGGTGAACGAAGCGTCTTGCGACGCCGCTGTATATTGAGAGTTGGCGAGGTCCGCCGCGACGCCTGCGATGAACTGGTTGTCCATCCCTGCCAGCTTGCCGAGTAGCGTGAGTTGCAAGCTTACGCCGTAGCTGTCGGTTGAGACCACGGACTGCTCGTTGGTTCCTTCGACGGTGTCGACGCTGCCGTCCGGATTGACTGAGCCGAAATTGGTGTTGTTGTTGCTGCTGACGTTGTTGTTCCGGTAGTGCCGGTAGTAGACATTCCCACTCAGTTCGACGTGGTCATTGAAGTAATGATCACCCGACAGCGTTACGTAACCAACGTTATTCTCATTCTGATCGGGAAACGTGTAGGCCTGCTTTGGATTGCCAAGGAATGAGCGAGGAATGGTCTGACTGCCTAGCAGATCATTGTCCGCACCGCCAGCGGAAAGCGACAGCGTGGTGTCCGCATCCGTATAGCGCAGCTTGCCGAACGCCTGCCTCACCCGGCTCGAATTGTGGTCGGCCCAACCGTCGTCGTTCGCCACGTTGGCATTGAAGTAGTAGTCGAGATTCGAGCCGACGGCGCCGCCCTGTTCGATCTGCGCGATCTTGCGGCCCCATGAACCAGCGGTGACTTCGGCGTCGCCGCCGGCGCTCGTCTTGCCGTTCTTCGTCGTAATCGCAAGTGCTCCGCCGAGCGTGTTGAGTCCGTAGGTCGGATTCGATCCAGGGATCAACTGGGTGGTGTCGATGGCGGACTGCGGAATCAAATCCCAGTTCACAACGTCGCCGAAAGGTTCGTTGACACGCGCACCGTCGAGGAACACCGTCAGGCCTTGCGGCGTGCCGAGCAACGGCGAAGCAGTGAAGCCTCGATAATTGATGTCGGTCTGGTACGGGTTGCCTTGCGCCTCGTTGATATCTACGCTCTGTAGGTTCTTTTCGAAGTAGTCGGTCAACGTGCTCCTGTTTTGCTGTTCAAGTTCGCTGCCACGCACTGTCTGAACGTTGGCCGATACTTGCGACAACGGCGTGCCGGTTCCGAGGAGCGGGGTGGTGCCGATCACGACAATCGGCGCCAGCACGATTGCGCCGCTCGCGGCGGGCACAGGTGTAGCTGCCGGAGCGGCGACCGCCGCGGACGCCGCCTCCGCAGCCGCGGCTTGCGCTGTGGCTATCGTCGGCAGCCCAACTAGCGCACTGCTGAGACAAAGGGTGAGGCCGGCACGCCGTTTGAAGGGCGGTCGGTCGCGCGGTGTGCTCATGGTATCGACTCCTGCCGATTGGACGGCTATCGTTGTTCGCGCGCTTCCATCTCGACGCTTTACCGGCGGCGTGATGGGTGCCGCTCACCGGCCTAGCGTGGTTCGCGTGGCGCCTGTGCCGCATTGGCAGCATGTTGCTCGGCCGTCAGCTTGCGGGAGTTCGCATCGTTACGAAACAGGATGGGCTGCTCCCGTTCTTCTCCGGCCGCCGCTGCGGCGCGCACCAGGTGCACGATCTGCTCATGTGCCGGCGATTTGTCGCAGACCGGATCGGCGTTAGCGGCAACGTCGGTCAGCAGATACGCCTGGCAGCGGCAGCCGCCGAGGTCCTCGGTCTTTTCATCGCAACTGCGGCACGGCTCCTTCATCCATTCGAAACCGCGAAAGCGGTTGAATGCGGCACTTTCGTACCAGATCTCACGCAACGGCATCTGTGTCACGTTCGGGAGCGCGAACCCCGGCAGATTGCGCGCCGCATGGCACGGCAGCGCGGCGCCGTCCGGGCCGATGCCAAGGAACACGGCGCCCCAGCCATTCATGCAGCGCTTCGGCCGGCGCTCGAAGTAGTCAGGCACGACGAAGAAAATCTTGCAACGCTCGCCATGCGTGTTGCGATAGCGCTCTACCACCGCTTCGGCCGCTTCAAGTTGTTCGCGTGTCGGCAGCAGTTGGGCGCGGTTCGTTTGTGCCCAACCGTAGTATTGGGTATTGGCCAGTTCCAGATAGTCGGCGCCCATCGCCAGCGCCATTTCAATGATCTTGTCGACGTGCGGCAGGTTATAGCGGTGCAGCACACAGTTGAGCACCATCGGAAAACCATGCTGCTTGATCGCGGCTGCCACGCGTTGTTTCAGGTCGAACGTGCGCGTGCTGCTCAGGAAGTCGTTGAGTTCCTGCGTCGAATCCTGGAACGACAACTGGATATGATCAAGGCCAGCCGCCTTCAGATCGCCGAGCCGCTTGTCGGTCAGGCCGACCCCCGACGTAATCAGGTTGGTGTAAAAGCCCAGCTTGCGCGCTTCACCGACCAGCACTTCGAGGTCGTCACGCATCAGCGGTTCGCCGCCGGAGAATCCGAGTTGCGCGGCGCCTAGCTCGCGCGCCTCGCGCAGCACGTCGATCCATTGCGCGGTGTCGAGTTCGCGGCTGTGATTGGTGTAGTCAGTCGGGTTGTAGCAAAACGCGCAGTGCAACGGACAACGATAGGTGAGTTCAGCAAGCAACCAGAGCGGCGGGCCGATGCCGGCAGAGGCGTTGGCCTGCTGTGGCAGGGCGGCGGGGGGCGAGAGATCGGCCAATGTATTACTCCAGCCAGCCACGCGTGCGCGCATCGGCAACAAATACGTGCACTTCGGTCGCGATGCCTATCGCGTTGAACTCCTGCTCCAGATCGGCGATCAGCGTATCCAGATCGTGCGTGCCGTCGCAGCGTTTGAGAATTTCCGCCGCGCTTTGGTTGAGCTTCACCATCCCCTCGGGGTAGAGCAACACATGGGCGTTCTGCGCCGGTTCCCATTGCAGGCGAAACAGCGTCCTGATTTTCGGGCGATACGCGGACGATGTTTCGTCAGCGGCGTATACGGTAGCGTTCATTGCGGGAAAGCCCTTTCGATCGAATCCAGCATGGTCCACAAAATGTCGAGCTTGAACTGCAGGATCGTGAGAGCCCGTTCCTGCTGAGCGCGCCGCGTGAAATGATCGAGCGTGACCGCGAGACCGTGCAGAACATCGCGTTGCGCGAGCATGATGCGAGAGCGGAAATAGGCGAGGCCCGTGGCTTCGATCCATGGATAGTGCGCAGGCCAGGTCGCAAGGCGGTCGCGATGAATCTGCGGAGCGAACAATTCGGTGAGCGACGAGCACACCGCTTCCTGCCACGGCGCGTGGCGGGCGAAATTCACATACGCGTCGACGGCAAAGCGCACGCCGGGCGTCACGTGCGTGAGCGAGTACAGTTCGTCGCGCGTGAGCCCGACGGCGTCAGCGAGGCGCGCCCACGCCTCGATGCCGCCTGCCTGATCGCCGTCGCCGTCATGGTCGAGAATTCGCAGTACCCAGTGGCGGCGCGTCTCACGGTCCGGGCAGTTGGAGAGGATCGCCGCATCCTTCAGGGGAATGTTGATCTGGTAGTAGAAGCGGTTCGCTACCCAGCCGCGAATCTGCTCGCGCGAGCAGCCGCCGCTATTCATCCTCACGTTAAACGGATGATGAATGTGGTACGCCGCGCCCTTGACTCGCAACTGTGTTTCGAATTCGACACGGGTCCAGTCGGGCTGCGTCTCGTCGGCCTTGCGGACAGACGCCGTGCCGAAGGTGTCCATTGCGGTCATACAGTCTCCGTTTTCGGTTCGACATTTCGCACTGCGCGATTAAACCGCCACTGCTCACAATTCGAACGTCATGCCGTCGCTCGCGACTTCGATGCCGTGTTCGGTCAGCACGCGCCGCTCCGGGCCATCCTCGACGAGGATCGGGTTCGTGTTGTTGATGTGGATAAGCACCTTGCGGACCGTCTGGACACCCAGCGAGTCCAGCACTTCGATCATGCCGCCCGGCCCGGATTGCGGCAGATGGCCCATATCCGCCGAACTTTGCTTCGAGAGGCCCAAGCGGATCATTTCGTCCTCGGTCCACAGCGTGCCGTCGACCAGCAGCAGATCCGCGCAGCGCATCGCAGCGAGCACGTGTGGCTCGATCGCGCCCAGCCCAGGCGCGTAAAAGACCCGCTTGCCAGACTGCAGATTGGTGATGACAAGCCCGATGTTGTCGCCGCGCTCCGGCGCTGCGCGGTGCGGCGAGTAGGGCGGCGCCTTGCTCGATAGTGGCAGTGCTTCGATCTGCACGCCGGGCAGCGCGCCAATGGTGAGCGGCGAGCCGTCGAGTACGATGCGGTGGTGCTCCACGCCGCAGTAGTGCGACAGAATTACCCCGACCGGGAAGCCGGTGCATAAATCCTGCCATACCGCGTCCGTCGCATAGAGCGGCAACGGTGCGTCACGCTCGCGCAGCATCAGAAGGCCGGTGACATGATCGATCTGCGCATCGATCACCAGCGCAGCGGCAATGCCGCTGTCGCGGATACGCCGCGCGGGCTGCAGTTCCATATTGGCGGCAATCTGCGCGAGCAGGTCCGGTGACGCGTTGATCAGCAGCCAGTCTTCGCCGTTGGCGCTCACCGCGATCGACGACTCAGTGCGGCGCGTTGCCTTGAGCGTACCGCGCCGCACGCCGTCGCAATTGCGGCAATTGCAGTTCCATTGCGGGAAGCCGCCGCCTGCCGAAGAGCCGAGTACCTTGATCTTCAAATTGCCCGGCGCGCGTGGCGTCCCTCGTATGAGATTGGATCGAACATCGTTTCGAGCGCATAGGTGACGCGTTCGCGCGGCCCCATCCGCGATGGGTAATGGCACGATACGCGAGCGTGTAGAACTCGGTTTGCGCCGCGGGCGTGCGTCGTCATCATGCGTGTCTCCGATGTGTATTGGATCTGTGTGCCGTTTTACGCAAGGGCTATGCCGGAACGAGTTCTTACCTTGGCGTGAATGCCGGGAGCGAATGACGCGGCCACTTAGTCAGGCGCATGCTCATGGCGTGCAACGAAATGTTGCCTATAGAGCGTGGCCGCGTTCCGCATTGCGCGGCAGGTGTGGATGCGGTGCCGCTGCAGCGCCGCCGCGCCGCAAGTGCAGGCGAGCGGAGCAGCGGCGCCCGTTCAGCGGCTGGCGATGTACATCGTGATTTCGAAACCGAAGCGAAGGTCGGTATAGGCGGGGGTAGTCCACTGCATGCATGTCTCCTTGAGGTCAGCGTAGATGAAAGGCCGCTTCACAAATGCGGCTGCTTCACCGATCGCAAGCTTCATGCCGGGGGACGATTCCGATGGCTGCATGGGGCGCACGTTAGCCGCGAGGGAGTAGAAAGTGGCATGAACGCGGGAATTACGCTTCTCCATCGATTTTCTGCAAACCGTGATCTGCGAGCCAATGGGAGGAGAAGAGACCCAGCGTTCGATTCTGCTACACGTGGTGTCTCAAAACGAGACACTGATCGAAGCGGAAAAATGAGATCCCGCAAATGTGCTGTCTCGTTCGTTGGCGGAGTTGCGTTATCTGTCAAACAGATAACCGTATACCTTCCCTTCGCTTGTCAATCGCACTAAACAGTGCGAGGGTATGACGTCGATCATGCTCCTGACCGCATAGACGATGTGATGGGTTTTCCCTGAAATACTGGGCAAGCGCGGATCGCCTTAACGATTAGTCAGACTATGTCTATCCCTAACGGAGAAGTGATGACGCTTACCATCAGACAGCAATCGATCAAGGACGAGTTCATTCGCGTGCGGAAGACTTGGGCTCCGCAATGGGAAAGTATTCTTCGCATGGACTGCGATTTCCTGCATGCCTACCTTAACCTCTCAGCGGTGCCGCTGCGGCACAACCATCTGGAGGACAAGGTCAAGGCGTTCATCTACATTGCCGTGAATGCGTCCTCGACCCATCTCTTCGCTCCGGGCATCCAGATGCATCTGAAAGCGGCGGTGGATTTTGGTGCCACACGTGAAGAACTGATGGAAGTGCTTGAGCTGACCAGTACGGTCGGTATTCACGCTTCGAATGTGGCGATGCCAATCCTGGCCGAGGTGCTTCAGGAAGAAGGTCTCCGAAAGCCGGCTAGATCTGCCGATAGCCGCCGGCAAGCATTGAAGCGGCGTTTCACCGAAGTACAGGGGTATTGGGATCCCATATGGGATGAAGTGCTGGAGCTCGATCCGGATTTCTTCGAGGCGTACCTCGAATTCTCCGTGGTTCCGTGGCAGAACGGCGTTCTCGAGCCGAAGGTCAAGGAGCTTGTGCTTTGCGCACTCGATGTCGCTGCCACACATCTGTACGCGCCGGGCATCAAAATCCACATGCGCAATGCACTTCGGCACGGGGCAACTGCCGAGCAAATCATGGAGACTATCGAGATTGCGAGTGTTATCGGAATCCACGGTGCACTGATTGGTACTCCGATGCTGGAAGACGCAATCGCGGCTGCGCAGGGTGCGTAAATGATGCAGAGCGCGGGAAACGGAGCAACATAAGCCAGTTTTTCCGATCTCCGTCGCGACAGTTGCGGGAAACCTTTTCAGATATCTAGCATAACGATATGAGCGATACGCACATAGATAGGGTTGTAACGCCTGATTCGCCATGGCACGCCGGTGAACTGATGATTCAGGAAGCCGCTGGCGTCGCACAGAAGATGGATGTCGTGGGTCGCAAGGTCATTCGTGATTACCTTGTTGAGCAACACCGTGCGTTCTATCCACTATTACCCTCTATCGTCGTTGGTTCGGTCGATCCGGAAGGCAATGCCTGGGCGACGTTACTCTGTGGTCATCCGGGCTTTCTGCAGTCGCCGGACCAGTACACGTTGCGAGTGAAGTCGTCTCCGAACCCGATCGATCCCGCTATCCTGGGGCTGCGGAACGGCGACGCTGCCGGTCTGCTGGGCATCGCGCTCGACACAAGGCGGCGAAACCGCGTCAACGGCCTAATTAGTCGAATTGACGGGACGACGTTTGATGTGACCGTTGAGCGTAGCTTCGGGAATTGCCCTCGATACATACATCTTCGTGATTTCCAGTTCACGCGGGATCCGACGATTGTGATTGACGAGTCCCCGGCCGTATCCGACAGGCTCGATGCAGGCGCAAAAGAGATGATTCGCCGCGCAGCCACATTTTTCGTCGCCTCCTATATGGATGACGAACATGGCCATCGTGGGGTTGACGTGTCACATCGCGGCGGAAAGCCTGGTTTTGTACGCGTCGATGATGATGGGGTGCTGATCATTCCGGATTTTGCAGGCAATCTTCATTTCGCGACACTCGGGAATATTCTTCTCAACCCGAGGTGCGGACTGGTCTTCTGCAATTTCGAAACCGGTGACCTGCTGCAGCTGTCAGGAGACGCAGAATTGATTGTGGGTTCGTCGGGGAGCCCCGCAATCCAGGGGGCAGAGCGCTTGTGGTGTTTCAGGACAAGGAAGGCTATGTTCCGGCCTGGGGCACTGCCGCTCTGTTTCATCGCCAGAGACGATGGCACATCCCCTACGGTCCTGTCGACGGGAACATGGGAGGAAACTGCTTCCCAGCCGAGGGCGCTGTAACTTTCCACCGAACGTCAACTCTCAAGATAAGTAAAGAGAATCGTGGCTGGCGCCTCTATCTTCCCATCGTCAATACCGGACCTCAACGCTTCACACTGTCCGTTGTTTGAGCAGGGTCCGCGTCGTTGGAGTCGGCGGTGACGACCGCGACATGTCTGATTCCCGAGTGCCCAATCGCGGCGAGAACACGCGCTACGTTGCCGAACGGCTCCTTTTGATCGGAGCGCAGCGTGACGACGAGGCCGGCATCCCGCGCAGCCCGCTGCGCGAGCAGCGTATCGAGTGCCTCGAGCGTCGTCGCATGGCCGTCGACATCGATCCCGCCGTGCGCGTCGACGCTGACCGTCACGGTATTGTCGCGCGGCGCCGGTGAACTGGCCGTTACTCTGGGCAGGTCGATCCTGATTGCATGAGTCAGCAGTGGCGCCATGACGAGAAAGATTACGAATAGCACGAGCATCACATCGACAAGCGGAGTCACGTTAATTTCGGCGAGCGGCGCATAGCCCTGCCTGTCAGCGGAAGTAGACGTGGACGTCATGCTCGTGCCTCCTGGGTGCGCGCGAGCGGTAGAACTTCGCCGCCGACGGAGTGATCGGTCTGCCCGATCGCGAAGCCGGCGCATTCGGCAAGATTGACGAAATCGGCGGCATATTCCTCCAGGTCGGCGAGGCTTACATTGAGCCGCCTTAACAGCAGGTTGTAGGCGAGCACCGCAGGAATGGCGACGGCGATACCGACGCCGGTTGCGACAAGCGCTTGTCCAACGGGAACAGCTACGGACCCGATGCTTCCGTGATCGGAGCCGGTCATCGTATGCAACGCATGGATAATGCCGAACACCGTGCCAAACAGCCCGACGAATGGCGCCACGTTGGCGATCGACGCGAGCAGCGTCAGTCCGCTTTCGAGCGCGCGGCGTTCACGCCGGATCTGCCGGGTAAGGGCGCTTTCCAGCAACCTATGCGGGTCCCTGGCGGGCGAGCGTGACAGACCTCCCACTTCGGTCGCCTCGACGCTTGATAATGCGCTGAAACCAGCGTGCGCGACGCGTGCCTTCGGTCCCGTCGCCAGCGGCTGTTGTGCCGCAATCGCAGTGAGCAGGCCGCGGCCCGCAGCTTGCGGGAAGCTGCCCGTGAAGTGTCGGTCTTGTGCGGCGAGCTGCCAGTTCGCGTACGCCTTATACAGGATCAGCATCCAGGTGAGCGCCGAGAGAGCAGCGAGCAGACAGAGAGCACTGTTGACGATGTAGCGGATGATGAAATCGGACATGGTCGGGGCCTCACGTTCCGAGTTTGAAATCGATGGGTATGCGAACCCAGCCGTCCACCGGTTGCTGCCCGCGTCTTGCCGACACGAAGCGCCAGGCGGAGACCGCTTCGACCGCAGCTACGTCGAGCGAGTCGTGTCCGCTCGTCGCCGCGACGGTGACCTCGTCCGGCTGGCCGCTTGCAAGCACATGGACCTTCAACAAGACACGGCCCTCCCAGCCGCGTTGCCGTGCGATGACGGGATAGGGTGGCGCGGGATTGTGCAGATACGCTGCACCGAAATCTGGCGGGGAGACGGGCTGCCCTTCAGCTTCCGTGGCGGGCGGCAATGTAGGTAGAGGCTTCGATTCGGCAACTGCGGCACCGCGATCGCCGGACGACCGAACCGATCCGAGTGAACCCTGAGGCTCGGGCGCTCGTGAATGCTTCGTATCTTCACGCGTGCTCTGTGGCGATATCGCAGGCATGCGCGCTGGGGGGGCGGGCCTTGAATGCGCGTCGCGAGCCTCATGCAGTTGCGGCATGAGAGGCCGCTCGAGCGCGCGCAGCGCGGGGGCGGTCGGCTGAGAATGGCCAGGAGTTGCCGGCTCCGGCATGCGCGAAGTGGAAGCGCTTGTCGGCATGCTCACATCGAATTCCACGTTGAGCAGCTGGGAGCGAGCGGTGGGCATGTTCTCGTCGAGTACGTGCCGCAGTCCGACCGCGATTAGTCCGTGCACGCCCAGCACGGCGAGCACAATCATATAGAGCGGTGCCCTGCCGACGCCTTCGCCGAATGGGTTGGCTGCCGCGTGGGCGCCGGACGACGGCCGCTCCGCTGGCACGCCGCCGACAACCTCGTGACGCACGATTGATCGATGAGATGTTCGAAGCTCGCTCAGTAATGGATTGAACACTGGGACTCCACGAAAGCGTTCAAACGACAGCCTGACATGCAACATGCATGCCGAAGCGACAGACTCACGTATCGTCGCGCCGACCTCGATTCCGGTCAGGCGGAAATGGGGATTGCGTCTATTACGTGCTCACACTGCAATTGTTATCCCGACAAACCCAATGCGCAGAATTCGCGTAGGTCGCGGGGACAACTTTGGCGACGGCCGCTGGCGCTACGTGATTGCCCCCGATGATGATCACATGTCTGAATCGCGGATAGTCACGCGAGAACACTGTAGCACCCTGGTACAGCATGCACGCTCATGTGTCGCCAAACAATACAGATCCTTCAGTCGCCGCGCATCGGGTTGCGCGCATCGATGCATTGCAGCGTAAGTGCCCGTAGCGCCGCGCCGCTTCCCTTAGACGGGCGCCGTTGCAGTGGCATGGTTCTCGCTAGACCTGTATTCAGCGCAAAGCGCCCAGTGGATCGAGAGCGTCAGTGCTCTCGCACGTTTCTTCTCATTCCGGATGCCAGCTACTGGAGGTAGTTCACTATGAACCATGCAGAGATGCAGTTTCTCGATGTAGAGTTTCCGTTTAAAAAGCAGTACGCGAATTTCATCGGCGGCGAGTGGGTCAAGCCGGTCGGCGGCGAGTACTTCGACAACATTTCGCCGATCACCGGCGAGCCATTCACGTCGGTTCCGCGTTCGCGTGAAGCGGATATCGAACTCGCACTCGACGCCGCACACCGCGCAAAAGCGGCTTGGGCGAGGACGTCGCCGACCGATCGCGCAAATATCCTGAGCCGCATCGCGGATCGGATCGAAGCAAACCTGCGCAAGCTCGCAGTGGCTGAGACGATCGATAAAGGTAAGCCGCTGCGTGAGTCGCTGTCCGGCGACATCCCGCTCGCAATCGACCACTTCCGCTATTTTTCCGGCTGCATCCGTGCGCAGGAAGGCTCGGTCTCCGAAATCGACAGCGACACCGTGGCGTATCACTTTCACGAGCCTCTCGGCGTGGTCGGGCAGATCATTCCGTGGAACTTTCCGCTCCTGTTGGCCGCCTGGAAGATTGCTCCGGCGCTGGCCGCTGGCAACTGCATTGTCCTCAAACCCGCCGAGCAGACCCCAGCGTCGATACTCGTGTTGGTGGAACTGATCCAGGACCTGCTGCCCCCAGGCGTGCTAAACGTCGTGAACGGCTTTGGGCTCGAGGCGGGCAAACCGCTTGCTACCAGCAACCGCATCGCCAAGATCTCTTTCACTGGCGAGACCTCCACTGGCCGTCTGATCATGCAGTACGCCAGCCAGAACATCATCCCCGTCACGCTCGAGCTCGGCGGCAAGTGCCCGAACATTTTTTTCGCCGACGTGATGGACCAGGATGACTCGTACTTCGACAAGGCGATCGAAGGCTTCACGATGTTCGTGCTGAACCAGGGCGAGGTGTGTACCGCCCCGTCGCGCGTGTTGATCGACGAGAAGATCTACGACCGCTTCATGGAGCGCGCGCTCAAGCGTGTCGCCGCGATCCAGCAGGGCCACCCGCTCGATCCACAGACGATGATCGGTGCGCAGGCGTCGCGGGAACAAATGGAAAAGATCCTTTCGTATATCGATATCGGCAAGCAGGAAGGCGCGCAATGTCTGATTGGCGGCGAGCGCGGCGTGCTCGGCGGCGAGCTTAGCAACGGCTATTACGTGAAGCCGACCGTGTTCCGCGGTCACAACAAGATGCGCGTGTTCCAGGAAGAGATCTTCGGGCCGGTTGTTTCCGTGACGACTTTCAAGGACGAAGACGAAGCACTCGAGATCGCCAACGACACGGTGTACGGCCTCGGCGCTGGGGTCTGGACGCGCGACGGCACACGGGCTTACCGCTTCGGCCGCGCAATCCAGGCCGGCCGCGTGTGGACAAACTGCTACCACGCCTATCCGGCGCATGCGGCCTTCGGCGGATACAAGCAGTCGGGCATTGGGCGTGAAACCCATAAGATGATGCTCGACCACTATCAGCAGACGAAGAATCTGCTCGTCAGCTACGGCGAGAAGCCACTCGGCTTCTTCTGAATAAGGCCGTAGTCGCATGGTCTGCGGGCAGTTGCATGCTGTTTGGCACTGCCCGCATTCGTATTTGCACGTCGCCCCCGGCTACGTGCATTGACGGAGAGACACGATGACCCCTGAAGATGTACCGCGCGTAGTCGCTACGCCGGCTGCCGTCGAGTTAGTCGAGCGGCTCATTGCTGAACATGGTGCAGTAGTCCTTCATCAATCGGGCGGCTGCTGCGACGGCAGCGCACCGATGTGTTTTCCGGCAGTCGAGTTCATGGTCGGCTCGTCAGACGTGAAGCTGGGAACGATCGCGAGCGCGCCGTTCTATATGGGCGAAGCGCAGTTCGAATACTGGCAGCATACACAGTTGATTATTGACGCGGTGCCCGGAAAAGGCGGGATGTTCTCGCTAGAGCAGCCAACCGGTCTGCGGTTTCTGACGCGCTCACGCCTTTTCGACGATGCGGAAAACGCCTGGCTCGCTGCGCGTCCGGTGGAAAGGGCAGACGACTAATACGGCTGTGTCGGCAAAGGTTCGCTTCGTCGCCTGTAGCCTGGGCGTCTTTCGAAGCGATCCATCGCCGAGCGGTGGGAGATTGCTCTCCTACGCGCAGGGGCACGACTAACAGCCTCGTCGCGGCACCTCGATCATGCCTTGCGTCACACAAAAAAAAGCGCACGTTCGAGAGCGTGCGCCGCGACAAGAGAAGGGCAGGGGGTAGGAGGAGACTCCCTTCATGCCGCAAAAAGAACAAACGCAAGCACCCGACGTGCTGTCTGCATCCTGCCGATGCCATGCATCATGCAGTCCATCAGCGTGAACAACATAGCGCATCACGCTCTCGAATACAGTTATGCGGGGGCTGTCGATATGTCGTGCCACAGCTTGGCCACAATCATGAAGGAACCGTCGACATACGCCCAGTTCAAGTGATCGATGAAAACCTTGTCGTGGATGCGAAGGCGAACCTTGGTGACCGAAGTATCGGCTGACAGAAAATCTGCGGAGATCAAGGCGTCGTCACGCGGTTGGCCCTTGCTCATTGGCGACACACGTTCAGCGATGACACGGCGGTAATCGGCAATCGGGACGACAGTTAGTTTTCCATCGTCTGTGTCAAACAAGCTGCAACTCGAGTGGAAGACTTGATCAAATTTTTCCAGATCGCACTCGTGCAGCGCTTGAAAATATAGATTGACCGCTTCGACAAGCACGGGCATTTTCTCGATAGACATACCGGCTTCCCTCATGATTTCAGTTACTAAAAGTCCAAAACAAATCGCGATGCATCAGGGTTGCCTTGACGAAGTTGCTCTGGTGGCCAAGTCAACGGTGGCATCTTGCACCTCGGTGTCAGGCCTTTATCTGATCGATCTCCTCAGGCCGGAATTGGCGCTGCATACGAATTTCCTCAATATGTTCACGAGGCGTGTTCCATCGAACCTCTCTTGAAGCTCAGTGGAAGGAGTCAATCTGCGTGGAACCTTTGAATTTCCGATCGCCTGACGGCGCTGGTGAAAATCGATAGTTTTGGAGATCTGACGCCGCCAGATCGGATGCGCTATTGGCCAACGAGGACCGCATTTCAGACGGGAGGCATGGCGGCATCCTTGAAGCGCAAGCGAGCCAGGTCGAATTGCCGATTGCGGTTGCCAATGCGGTGCATCGGCATTCTCAATTTGTTGGGTAAAACGCTGCTGAACGCGTGGTACATAAGTATAGCTAAGTTAATCGGTAAGGCGATCCAGAATCAGCCTGCACGTCAAGCCTTTCCATGCTTCAAAGGCCTGGGTGCGTGGCGCCCGCTTTCGCCTGGCGTCAGTGTGGTACTCGCAGTTATACGAAATCGCAGAAGTGACGGCGGTGAGCCGCGCGTGGACTGTTCGATTCTTGTCCGCCCTTGTTGCAGCACGACCGATAACTCGCCAACAGTGTGACAGTACCGCTTGGAACGCCCGTATTTCGCGAGTAAGCATATGCGACGCGTGCGTCGTAAGCAATTCGTCGCCGGAATATCAGTTTTTCCATGTGGGAACAAAAGAGCCGAAATCGGACGGGTGCGCTTGATGCATCGTGCAATCAAGGCGTTATAAGAATTCCTTATTTCACGCTTAATGATTTCTCATTGGATGCTTGTACAGTCTTCAGACTACGCTCTCTCTCAACGTCGGCCGGCAGACCATTGCACATCAGTCGGTCCCGCACTTCGCAGTAGCGCGAGATCAAAGAGGGATCTGGAGCGCATCAGTCCGTCGGCTTGGAGCAGATAATCTGTGGCGTTTGGGCAGTGTTGGCTACCGGCAGGACGGCGATCGAGGAGATGCAGTTGGACCGCCACAACAACCGCAACAATCAAGTTCCGATCAGTAAAGGCGAAGGCAAATGTGAAGGCAATTACGCGGCCTTTCGTTATCTTGTCCGTAACTTTCTGCAAAGCGGAAAAATAATTTGGATGATATGAGCGCGTACGGTAAAAAAGATGCGCTCTTCTACGCGAAGAAAAAGTTGGTTATGAAGCACGGATTTCCTCTGGTGTCGACAATGGGCACCGATTTATCTAGGCCTGTAGAAATATGAATATGTCGCTATTCGACTACATCGTAATTGGCGCCGGCTCTGCTGGCAGCCTGCTCGCAAATCGTCTCAGTGCTGACAAGACAAAAACTGTGCTCCTGGTTGAGGCCGGCGGCCCCGACGACTACGTCTGGATTCACATACCGGTCGGCTATCTGTACTGCATCGACAATCCCCGTACCGACTGGCGATTTCGTACCGAACCAGATAGGGGACTCAATGGCCGGAAACTCATTTATCCGCGGGGCAAGACACTGGGAGGATGCTCCAGTATCAACGGAATGATTTACATGCGAGGTCAAGCGCGTGACTATGACACCTGGGCAACGTTGGTCGACAATCCGGAGTGGACGTGGGAAAACGCGCTCAAGGATTTCATGGCTCATGAAAGCTATTACAAACTTGATCCCGAGGTTCAAGCATCTCTTAATGGACGCGCCAGCGAGATCGCTAAAGTTCACGCAAGCGGAGGGGAATGGCGCGTAGAGAAGCAGAGGTTGCGGTGGGAGATCCTCGACGCATTCGCCCAGGCAGCGCAGCAGGCTGGTATTCAGGCCATTGACGACTTTAATACGGGTGACAATCACGGTGTCGGCTACTTCGATGTGACTCAGAAGGCTGGGTGGCGTTGGAACACTCCGAAAGCGTTCCTTCGACCCATCAAGGACGTACGCACCAACCTGACGATCTGGACGCATTCGCTGGTCAAGAAACTAATCATAGATCGCAATCCTGATGGTTCTCTGCGTTGTACGGGTGCCGAGATTGTGCGAGATGGGGAGTTGGTTACTGTCAAAGCCGCGCGGGAGGTAATTCTGAGCGCGGGTTCAATCGGTTCGCCGACGATCCTGCAACATTCGGGCATTGGTCCCGCCCGCCATCTGAAGAAGTTCGGTATCGACATCGTGCAGGATACGCCCGGCGTCGGTGCGAATTTGCAAGATCATTTGCAGGTACGGGCTGTTTGGAAGATCCAGCACGCCAAGACGCTGAACGTTCTCGCTTCCGGCATGGTTGGTAAAGCCAGAATCGCTCTGGAATATGCCCTGCACCGTTCTGGACCAATGAGCATGGCCCCTTCACAACTGGGTGCTTTTGCCAAAAGCGATCCATCTCAGAAGTACGCGAACTTGGAATATCACGTTCAACCACTCAGTCTGGAAGCGTTCGGTCAGCCACTCCACACGTTCCCGGCTTTCACTGCAAGTGTCTGTAATGTCAATCCGACTAGCCGAGGTACAGTTCTCATCAAAAGTGCGAACTTTGAAGACGCACCGGCAATATCGCCAAATTATCTCAGCACGGCTGAAGACCAGAAAGTGGCTGTCGATTCGCTCCGCTTGACGAGACGCATTGCGCAACAGCCAGCGCTCGCCAAATATCTGCCTGAAGAGTACAAACCTGGTCGCCAATATGAGTCGGATGCGGATCTGACCAAGCTTGCGGGTGATATCGGAACCACAATTTTCCATCCAGTTGGGACAGTCAGGATGGGACGTCTCGCCGATCCCATGGTCGTGCTCGATAGTCATCTTCGCGTCCGCGGTATCGCCGGGCTCCGGGTTGTTGACGCGAGCGTGATGCCCAGAATCACAAGCGGAAATACCAGTGCCCCGACGATGATGATCGCAGAAAAAGCCGCGCATTGGATTCGTGCGGGAATTTAGCCTCGGTTTCGTTTCAAAGCTGAGTAGCAGTTCTTCCGCCTTGTCGTAAATCATTCCACGGAACGCCTCTGCGGGGCGTGTCGCGTGGATATATCAGCATTGGAGACAGTATATGGATTTGGTTGGCACGCAAACGTCGCACGCGCCGATGACGCAGGAAGAAAAGCGGGTGATCTTCGCCTCCTCGCTCGGTACCGTTTTTGAATGGTACGACTTCTATCTGGCCGGCTCGCTGGCGATTTTCATCAGCAAGAGTTTCTTCTCTGGTGTCAACCCGACAGCAAGTTTCATTGTCACGCTGCTCGGCTTCGCTGCGGGCTTCGCGATAAGGCCGTTCGGCGCGATCGTGTTTGGGCGGCTTGGAGATATGGTCGGGCGCAAGTATACGTTCCTCGCAACGATTGTGATCATGGGTCTATCGACCTTTGTGGTTGGCCTGCTGCCCGGCTATGCGTCGATTGGCATTGCGTCACCTATCATCTTCGTCGGGATGCGGATGCTGCAGGGTCTTGCAATCGGCGGCGAGTACGGCGGCGCGGCAACCTATGTCGCGGAACATGCACCGGCCGGCCGGCGCGGCTTCTACACCGCGTGGATCCAGACCACCGCCACGCTCGGCCTGTTTCTGTCGCTGCTGGTGACCGTCGGCGTGCGCACATTGATGGGGGAAGATGCGTTCGGCGTCTGGGGCTGGCGTGTGCCATTCATCGGGTCGATCATCCTGCTCGGCGTGTCGGTGTGGATCCGACTCCAACTGCATGAGTCGCCGGTGTTTGCGCGTATGAAGGCTGAAGGCAAAACCTCAAAGGCGCCGCTGACCGAAGCGTTCGGTCAATGGAAGAACCTGAGGCTTGTACTTCTTGCGCTAGCCGCGTCTGCCGGCGAGGCTGTGGTCTGGTATACGGGGCAGTTCTACGCGCTGTTCTTCCTTACACAGACGCTGAAGGTGGAGGGTACGATTGCAAACATCCTGGTTGCGATTGCGCTGGTGATCGGCACGCCGTTCTTCCTGCTCTTCGGCTCGCTGTCTGACCGGATCGGCCGCAAACCGATCATCATGGCCGGCTTCCTGATCGCTGCGTTCAGTTACTTCCCGCTCTACAAAGCATTAGCGCACTACGCGAACCCGGCCCTCGAAGCCGCCACACAAAAGTCGCCGATCGTAGTGAACGCGAATCCGAACGAGTGCTCGTTCCAGTTCAACCCGGTTGGCACCTCGAAGTTCACCAGTTCTTGCGATATCGCGAAAAGCGCGCTGTCAAAGGCTGGCCTGAACTACACGAACGTGGCGACGCCGGCAGGCGCGCTGGCGCAGATCAAGGTTGGCGACACAGTGATCGACGCGTATGACGGCAAGGCTTCCGACGCAAAGGCCAAGGCGAAGGCGTTCGAGACCACGCTCGGTACGGCGTTAAAGGAGGCTGGCTATCCAGCCAAGGCTGATACGTCGCAACTGAATTGGCCGATGACCGTGGCGGTACTGGCGGTGCTGGTGATCCTTGTGACGATGGTGTACGGGCCAATTGCGGCGATGCTGGTGGAAATGTTTCCTTCGCGGGTGCGCTACACGTCGATGTCGCTGCCGTTTCACATCGGCAACGGGTGGTTCGGCGGCTTTCTACCGGCGACGGCGTTCGCGATCGTTGCGGCGAAGGGCAATATCTATTCTGGGCTGTGGTACCCCGTCGTGATCGCGCTGGCGGCGTTCGTAATCGGCATGCTGTTCATGAAAGAGACCAAGGATGCGGATATCTACGCAGAAAATTGAGGATGTTTGCCGGAGGGTAGATTTTCGCTCGATGCGGTCCCGACGTGCGTGCGATCTGGGTGTGCTGACTTGTTCTCGCCGGGAAAGAGTGTTTGTCCATGGCGGGTATTCAAACTCGACGGCGACGAGCCTAGGATTCGCCATATATCAGTGTCGCTGGTCCGAACGGTAAGAGAGCCGAATCCACTTATTTCGAGGTTTTCCATGAGTACGTCGCAAAAGGTCGTAGTCGTTACTGGCGCATCGCAAGGCATTGGCGCGGAGACCGTCAAAGCATTCCGCAAGCTTGACTACCGCATCGTGGCAACGGCACGCAGCATCAAGCCGTCCGAAGATCCCAACATCGTCACGGTGGCGGGTGACATCGCTGACCCGGCGACGGCGCGTCGCGTAATTTCCGAGGGCGTGGCACGCTTCGGCCGCATCGACACGCTGATCAACAACGCAGGTGTTTTCATCGCAAAGCCGTTTACTGGTTATACGTCTGAAGACTACGCCGCGGTGACGGGCGTGAATCTGAACGGTTTCTTCTACATTACGCAGTTGGCGATCGCTGAAATGGAGAAGAACAAGAGCGGCCATGTGGTCTGCATCACCACCAGCCTGATCGATCACGCTAATAGCAAGGTACCGTCTGTTCTGGCATCGCTGACGAAGGGCGGTCTGAACGCGGCCACGAAGTCGCTTGCCATCGAATACGCGAAATCCGGCATCCGTGCGAACGCGGTTGCCCCTGGCATCATCAAGTCGCCGATGCATGCCGTTGAAAAGCACGAGGCGCTCGGCGCGTTCCATCCGATGGGCCACATGGGCGAGATGAGCGATATCGTCAACGCGATCCTGTATCTGGATGCGGCGCCGTTCGTGACGGGCGAGATCCTTCACGTCGACGGCGGTCAGAGTGCTGGTCACTAAACCTACCCGGGCGCCGTTGGCCGGCGCTCCATTGCGTCAATCACTGTAAAGCGGAACGACATGCCTATTGTTACGATTCAGATCACCCGCGAGGGCAACAAACCCGGCACTACCTCGGTCACGGCAGAAGAAAAGGCACAGTTGATCGAAGGCGTCAGTCACTTGCTGCTCGACGTGCTAAATAAACCCCTCGACGCGACGTTTGTTGTTATCGAGGAGGTGGACACGGAGAACTGGGGCTGGGGTGGACTGCCGTTAGACGCGTATCGCAGGCAGCGGAGGGCACTCAAGCCGGGCTGAGCGCTCTAGCGTGCCTTGTACATGAGATCGAGTGGACGTCGTTCAAGGCACCATGAAGACGGTTGAGTCTACGTGGGCAAGGCTCGTCGTCTGTCTTTCACGATACGTACGCACAGAAGGTGCGGGGCACGAATTGCAACCTGTGCAATCCACTGCTTTCCAGTAGGCCCGGGAATATCCGATGATCGACTGGCTTAACGGCTTCATTCCGTCACCCATCTCGGTAAGCTGGTCCGAACGCATTCGTTCGTGCATAGGAGCATTGATCGGCATTACGATCACCGGGATAGCTATGCGCAGTTTCAACCAGAGCAGCGTATTGGTTCCATTCCTGGTTGCGCCTATGGGTGCGTCGGCAGTCTTGCTCTTCGCAGTGCCGGCAAGTCCGATCGCTCAGCCGTGGTCGTTCGTTGGCGGGAATTTGATTTCCGCCACGATTGGTGTGACCTGTTCGCAATTTATTTCTGACCCGGTGCTCGCGGCAGCTGCCGCAATCGCGTTTGCGCTATGCGCGATGTTCGCGCTTAGATGCGTGCATCCTCCTTCTGGCGCAGTCGCACTCACGGCCGTGTTGGGAGGACCCGGCATTCACTCTCTCGGATACGGCTTCGTGTTCGCGCCAATCGCAGTGCAATCTTTGATCATGCTAGTGTGCGCGATTACCTATCACGCGCTCACTGGTCACCGTTATCCTCATACTAAGCACGATAGCAACGCCATAAATAACCCCGGCGGGTCGCGCCAGGAGATCTCCCGCGTTGAGCTGGAGTCCGCCTTACGTCGACGCGGAGAGCTCCTCGATATAGGCACCGATGATCTTGCCTCGCTGCTGCAGGAAATACAGATGCTGGCGTACGCTCGTAGCTTCAGCGGGCTGACATGTGGCGACGTCATGTCGCGTCCGGCCATCTGCATATCAACAAAGACCTCACTGAAAGCAGCTCGTGACATTTTGCTTAGACATCGCATTAAAGCTCTTCCGGTAACCGACGAATCGGACCGCGTTATTGGCATTGTCACGTGGACGGATGTTCGCGGATGTGAAGAAGCCGCCAGCATAGCCGAGGCCTGCGATGTGTGTCCCGAGCGCTGGACTGTCCGTAGCCAGGAGACGTTAGTCGATAGTTTGATGACAGCAATGCCGGAAACTGTCGAAGCCAAAACATTACTGATAACGGTTGTGCCGATGTTCGCGAAGCACGGACATCACCACATACCCGTTGTTAACTCCCATGGCCGGCTCGTCGGAATGTTGACCCAAGCCGATGTTGTTTCTGGCCTCTATCAGCACAGTCAGGCGTTCGCTGGCATTCAACGCACGGTATGACACGCGGAGATGTCTCACGCATGCTCACATCTTGTTCAACTTGCGATGCAGTGTCGCTCTGCCAATGCCCAAGCTGCGCGCAGTGGCCGCAATATTGCCATGGTGAAGTTCGAGCGCCTGGCGAATCGCATCGGTTTCCATTGCCGCCAATGTGCCAGGTGCGCATGACGACAACGGCGTGTTCAGGCGGGCCGTCTCGACCTGCTCGACCAGTTCCAATGGCAGGTGTTCGGCGCGGATTTCACCATCGGAGTCGCCGAGCGCGGCCGCCGCGCGAAGCACGCTACGCAACTCCCGCACATTGCCGGGCCACCGATAATTGAGTAACGTGTCCAACGCGTCGTCGTCAAGCCGATAAGGCGCGTGCTCTGCGAAGACATTGAGGGCCTCGCGCGCGAGCAGCCAGTCGATCAGTTGACGAAGGTCCGAGCGCTCGCGCAGCGGAGGCAGTGTGATGCTGACACCGCTCAAGCGATAGAACAAGTCTTCACGGAATTTGCCCTCTGCGACGAGTTCGGGCAACGAGCGATGTGTCGCGCATATGAGCGAGATATTCACGGCTATCTCGCGGCTGCTCCCGAGCCGCGTCACTTTGCGTTCCTGCAACACGCGTAGCAGTCGGCCCTGAACGTCGAACGGCATGTCGCCGATCTCATCGAGAAAGAGCGTGCCATTGTGGGCTTCCTCGAACTTGCCCGGTGCTCCCCCGCGCCTTCCCCCTGTGAAAGCGCCGTGCTCGTAGCCAAACAGTTCCGATTCGATCAGGCTGGCTGGCAGCGCAAAGCAATTGATGGCGACAAGGGAGCCGCCGTGCCGCGGTCCGCCTGTATGCAGCCGCTGAGCGAACACCTCCTTGCCGGTGCCAGTTTCGCCGTAAACGATAACGGGGATGTCGCGGTCAAATGCACGTCGCGCCTTGTCAAACGAAGCCTGCAGTCGCGAATCGGCCATCAGATAGGATTCGTCGCCTGGCTGTGCGAGCGCGGAAGCCGTAGAGCCGTGCGTGGCCGCTCGGGATGCAGCGCGTGCAACGCCTGCCGCGCTTCCCACGCCTGCACCACGATGGGCTGGTTCGGTGGCGTGCTGAAGCTCTTTCCCTTGATGCTCGGAGGCACTGGCGTAGAGACGCACGCCACTATGACGGTGCACCAGCGCTGGGGTGGAGAGACGACTTGCGACAATCAGTTGCGGCAGCGGCAAGTCGAACAACGACGAGAACTCGAGCCGCTTCAACGAGCCGTCGCCGAGGCAGAGTGTCGCGCGCGCACTCTGATTCGCGCCAATCACGTAGCCGTCGTACGATACCGCAAGCAATGCGGCGTACGGCGTGCGGAGCATATCCGGACGATAATGAAAGCGCACGACGGTAACGTTATTCAGACTATCGAGCATTTGATTCTCGATGGCCCTCGCGGCGGTTGCAAGTAGCTGAAGAGGATCTATTTGCGATGGAGTGTACAAGTAGCTGATATCGAGTGCCCCCGCCGGCGCACCGAAAGGGTCCACCAGCGGCACAGCTGCACAAGTAAATTCCGCCGCTTCGTCCAGAAAATGCTCGTGACCTCGAATCAGCATCGGCCGTCGCTCCACGAGCGCGGAGCCCGGACCATTGGTACCAATCGTCCTTTCGCTCACATCCGTGCCGGGGCGCAGCACGGATACAAGCTCTCGCGTCGTGGCGTGTTCGCCGCCAACGGAACGCACGACGACGCCCTCCGCATTGACCAATGCCACCAACCAGTTGCCACCACTAAACGCATGGTGTAATCGCTCCATCTCAGATCGTGAATGGCCGACCAGTTGCGCATTTGCTTCCTCGATGCCAAGGGGGGCGGACAAGCGTGCTGCATCCCGCAAGAGTCGGCTTGAGGCCTGAAGCCCATAACCCCGCGAGCGTTCCCACGACCGCAGCAGCAGCGTGGAAACTTTCTGGTCGCTGACGGAACCGGTTTCGAAAAACTCTTGGCGAGCACGCAGTATCCGATCTTCTGGGGCAATGTGTGGCCGCATGATGTACGCCTCCTTCTGGTGTCTCCATATGAGTCAGGTTGTGTACCACTGACTCACTCTGCGGCACCCCTGACAATTCGTTTCAGGTACCTCTATATCGCTATATATAACCCGCTTCGACGAGTTTTGCTTTTGTTGCGTTTCCCGCTGGATTCTATAGCAGGCGCAACGCGCGGCATAACACTGGCGGGCGTAACGTATGGCACGACAATGCATGTCGTTGGCATTGTTTTTGCGTCTAGTGCCGGACTGGCTCGCGAGACGAGCGAGGCCACCTAAGCGTGATCCGATCGCAGGCGCAACGACCGTGGAAGGCTCAGCCTATTGTTGAGCGTCGCGACAAACCCGAGCGCTTTGGTGGTCTTCTGTGCAATAAGACCGGGCCGTTCGCGCAGACGCTTGCATAAGAGCACGGCAGGCCGCCTGCGCAAACGTATCGGGGTGTAGATCATCGAGTACTTCGTTCGCTATTTGATTCGGTTCGAATTGCCAGTGGAAGAGAAGGCGATTAGTGAAAAACAAACATCGAGACGACATGAAATTGGAGAAAACGCTTCGCCCTTTTGGGACTCGCCAGGCAGCAGGCATCCTTTGCGCGGCTCTTGGCGTGACATCGCTGCCCGCCGCGGCAGTCGATGTCGATGCCGGAGACTACACGGCATTACCCGCCGGAACAAACCTCGGCGTGCTGTACTACCAGCATGCCGAGGACAACAAAGTGTTTGCAAACGGCAATCAGGTCGCTGGCGGCAACCTGAAATCGGACACCAGTATTCTGCGGGGCGTCCACTATATGGATATTGGCGGCTTCATCGTCGATCCGCAGTTTCTGTTGCCGTTCGGAAACGTTCGCGGGAGCGATAACCTTCAGGCGCTCGGTAGTTCCGGCGGTACGGCGGATCTGATCCTGGCTGCGACCGTATGGCTCGTTAATAATCCCGACAAGAAAACATATTTCGGTGTCACACCGTACCTTTTCGTGCCGACGGGGAGCTATGACAGAAACCGTGCCTTGAATCTGGGAGAACACCGCTGGAAGGAAACGATGCAAGCGGGCTTCATCACACCGCTAGTTGGCAATCTGATACTCGATCTGATTGCGGATGTCACCATCTTCGGCGACAACAAGGATTACGGGCCCGGCGGTGCGACGCTCAAGCAGGACCCGCTAGTCGAAGGGCAGGTGTGGCTTCGCTATAACGCAACACAGTCGCTCGATGTACGCGTAGGTTTCGCGGAATCGTACGGCGGCAGGACCACGGTCAACGGCGTCTCGCAACAGAACCGGACCAATACGAACAAGTTCTCGGCTGGCTTTGCATGGTTCCCTGCGCCAACATGGCAGGTTCTCGGCATTTATGGGCAGGACATTTCGGTACAGAACGGACCTAAGGAGGAAAACCACTTCAAAGTGCGGCTGCTGAAAGTGTTCTAAGCGCCAGCGGCACGCGCGCTGGCGGATCAGCTGGCGCACACCTGAACCCGAACAAGCCGACCACCGCGATGGCGACGCGGGCGGCGGCAATGGAGACATACTTGAAACCCATTCATCGTTTCGTCATGAGACACGTGAGCGCGTCTGGACAGGAAGCGCGGTCCCTATTCTTTCGCATCTGCCGTACCGCGCGTCGAGTCGCTGTGCTTGGCGGTGCACTTACGCTGGCAGGTGTCTTCTCTCAGTACGTTGCCGCAGCGGACGCGACGTCCGCCGTTGCGGCGAACGTCGACGAAGCCTCAGTCCGTGCTAATGAAGCGGCCACCCAAGAATGGCCGGTGCATGGTCTTGATTTCGCAGGCACTCGCTTTAGCAAGCTCGACCAGATCAACGCATCGAACGTGAAGAATCTCGGGCTTGCCTGGTCGTATGATCTGAACTCGAGTCGGGGTATTGAAGCGACGCCGCTAGTGGTCGGTGGCGTGATGTATGTAACGGCGTCATGGAGCATCGTCCATGCAATAGATGTGGGCAGCGGCAAAAACCTGTGGACCTACGATCCGAAGGTGCCAGGCCGCTACGGCTCTCACGGCTGCTGCGACGTGGTAAATCGCGGCGTCGCGCTGTATGAGGGCAAGGTATTCGTCGGCTCATTCGACGGCCGGTTGATCGCGCTCGACGCGAAGACGGGCGCGAAGGTCTGGGAACAGGACACGGTCAAGGGCCTACCGGGTTCATACACGATCACCGGAGCTCCGATCGTGGTCAAGGGCAAGGTGATCATCGGAAACGGTGGAGGAGAATTCGACACGCGCGGGTATGTCTCCGCTTACGATGCCGAGTCGGGCAAACAGCTATGGCGTTGGTTCGTTGTACCGGGCGATCCATCGAAACCGTTTGAAGACGCCTCGATGAAGCTGGCGGCGAAGACATGGGATGCGAGCGCCAAGTACTGGAAACACGGCGGCGGAGGCAACGCATGGAACGCGCTCACATACGACCCCGATCTGAACTTGCTCTATATCGGCACCGGCAACGGTACGCCATGGGCCGCCAGGCTGCGCAGTCCGAAGCTGGGCCGGAATCTGTTCCTCGACTCGATCGTGGCGCTTAATCCCGACACGGGTAAATACGTCTGGCACTACCAGGAAGAAGACGCAGAGGGTGCGGACCACGACTCGACTGCAAACTTAATTCTCGCGGACCTGATGATTGATGGCAAGCCGCGAAAAGTGATCATGCAGGCGCCGAAGAACGGTTACTTCTTCGTGATTGATCGCGTGACAGGCAAGTTCATTTCGGCGAATAACTTCGTCGACGTAAACTGGGCGTCGGGATATGACGCTAGCGGGCGTGCGATCAAGACAAAGGTTGGGCAAGGTGGGACGGATCAGGTTGAGCTTACCCCAAGCCCCTTCGGTGCGCATAACTGGCAGGCAATGTCGTATAACCCTCAAACAGGCCTCGTCTACATTCCCGCGCAAAACGTACCGGCAACCATTGCCGACGATCCCGTCTGGTTACAAGGTTCGGAGAAGACCAACGAGCCACAAACGGGTACCGGCTGGAATCTGGGTATGACGATCAACGCGGTCCCACCGAAAGCCAAACCGTTCGGCCGCCTGGTGGCCTGGGACCCGGTTCGCCAGAAAGCGGCATGGACGCAGGAATACGCTGCCCCATGGAACGGAGGCACGCTCACAATGGCGGGTGGCCTCGTATTTCAGGGGACGGCTGACGGACGACTCGTGGCCTATAACGCGAAAACGGGCGGCAAGTTGTGGGAAACGTCGGTCGGCACCGGCGCGATTGCACCGCCTGTCACATACTTTCTCAACGGCAAGCAATATGTGTCGATTGCGGTCGGCTGGGGAGGGGTATATGGCCTGATGCAACGGCACACGAACAGGCAGGCGCCGGGCCGCGTGCTCACGTTTGCACTCGACGGTAAGGCCTCAATGCCGGAGACTGCGGCATATCCTGCGGCGGAACTGCTAACCGGCGTGAAGTACGATCCTGCAAACGTCAACGCAGGTCAAAAGCTCTACGTGAACAACTGCGTGTTCTGTCATGGCGTGCCTGGGGTCGACAAGGGTGGAGCGATTCCCAATCTGGGTTATGTAGGTTCGGGCCTGATCGAGAATCTCGACAAGATCGTGTTCAACGGTCCATTCGTCGATAGAGGCATGCCTGACTTCACCGGCAAGCTCAGCAAGGAGGATGTGGTCAAGATTCAGGCGTTTATCCAGGGAACGGCTGACTCGGTCCGCAAAAGTCAGTAGTTCCGAGCGGCACAACGCGGCCGGCCGCAGCGCCGGCCGCGCATAGTCCACGCTGCGCACGTGCGCTTGTTTTAGACATCCGTCAGGCGCTGATCGATTCTACGACCTGGCAACACAAGCAATGCCTTGTGTATGGCAATCGCGGTTCATCTACTCTCCTTACCGCGACCAAACCAGCCTGCGCTAGTCCGGAACGCGGGGCGTCTTGGGATCAAAGCCAACATGCCACCTCAACACGGTGGCATGTTGGCTATCTATTTTCACGATACCCCTATCGCCACAAACCGCCTATGCGTTCTGGAAACATTGCTAAGCTGTTCTCCTACGTGATACGTCAACAATCCGAACGTACGAACGCCGTTATTTGGTCCGTCGGATTTTCGATGGGTACATCCGCGATGATGGCAGCCGCTGGATTTTTACATCCGCGACAGTTCCAGTCACGGGGGTGTTCGCTTTGTGAATCTATCAGCGAGGTAGGAGATGGACCAGCTATACATGTTGCGGACGTTCGTTGCAGTCGCACAGCATCGAAGCTTTAGCAAGGCTGCCGCGTCATTGGGCGTGACCACCGGTTCGATCTCCAAAGCCATCGCCAAGCTCGAAGAGAGTATTCAGACGCGGGTCCTGTATAGAACAACCCGATCCGTTTCAGTGACAGATGCAGCGCAACCGTACTATCTGAGTTGCTGCCGTCTCCTCGAAGAACTTGACGAAGCGAATCGTCGCATTACGCAAGAGCGAGAAATCGACAGCGGACGGTTGCGACTCGTTGTGCACCCGATGCTGGTGAGCAAAACCTTTTCCCGACTTGTGTCGAACTATCACGCTATCGCCCCCAACGTGAACCTCATGGTTTCCGTTCAGGAAGAAGCGGTGAATCTGTATGACGGCCATTTCGATATGGCGATTCTTCCGCCTCATCTTGTAGAGCAGTCTGCGGTAATTCGTCGTACGTTGTCCAGGTCACCGCACATCTTCGTTGCCGCACCTGGTTATCTTGAGCAATGCGGTACACCTGAAGCCGCTTCGGAGTTGGCTAACCATTTCCTTCTGCTGGATCCCGCGTCGAGGCAGAAGGGCACGAATTTCATCGATCTGCTTGAAGACGGGAAAAGAGTGAGTGTGCTTCCAATGTCGTCCATGGACGGTAACGAAGTGCTGCTTCGGGCGGCAGTGCTTACGGGGACCGGCATCGCGACCTTACCCGAAGCTATGGTTCGCGAAGACATTGCCATGGGACATCTCACGCACATCTTGCCCCAGTGCTCCACGTCAGAAAGTGGCGTCGAGATATGTCTTTTCTACTCGCACCGCGAACTTCTTCCTGTGAGGCTCAGGAATTTCGTCGATTTCTGCACCGAGTTTTTCCGCTCGGTTCCCCGAAATATCCCGAATGAGATGGGGACGATTTCACAACCCATGGACCACAACGTAGATCACATGCTAACAACGGTCTGAAAGCTGGACGAGAGAGCATCGGTTGGTCACAAGAACTTTACGGAGCGTCGGACCAATGTGGTCGATGCCATGCGTTAAAGCGGGCAGCACGCTACAAACATCCAGAAAATTGGTTGTGCTGATTTTATCTACCGTTTTTATTGACCACGTGTAAAAAGTGTTGTTCGTGAGGCGACCTTTATTCAGCGACGTCTCAAACCTTATAGTTCGTACGGGAGGCGGTGCCGGTCACGGCGTCACTAATTTCCCGTGGTGATGAGCCGAGGCGTGGGTCGGGCGTTTCGAATAAAAACTTCATTTCATTTTGCGTCCGTTGGAGCAGGTCATGCTTTTCTGGACGAAGGCTATCTACGATGTTTCAATTTCTATCACGGTGGTTTGGCAAGACTGCTGCCATCCACGAATCCCCTGCTACGGAGAAAAGAATGACGAAGGTTCTCGTGCTGTACTACTCGACTTACGGCCACACTGAAGCGCTCGCCAAAGCTGTTGCCGACGGCGCTGCGTCGACCGGTGCGAAGGTTAGTCTGAAACGTGTTCCTGAGCTACTGAGCGCTGAAGTTGCGAAGGAGGCTGGAGCAAAGCTCGACCAGTCCGCGGATATCGCTACTCCCGACGAGCTTGCCGACTACGATGCCATCATCATCGGAACACCGACTCGCTTTGGTCGCGTGTCTGCACAGATGGCCAATTTTCTGGACCAGACGGGCGGTCTGTGGGCACAGGGGAAGCTGATCGGCAAGGTAGGCGGTGCATTCGTATCGACCGCTAGTCAACACGGCGGTGCCGAAACCACTCTCTTTTCGGTGCTGACGTCGCTGATGCACCATGGACTGATCACCGTAGGTCTGCCATATGCGTACGCAGGTCTGGTCAAGATGGACGAAGTCACTGGTGGGTCTCCTTACGGGGCCTCGACGGTGGCCGCGGCTGACGGGTCACGTCAACCGAGCGAGAACGAGCTTGAAGGCGGACGTTTCCAGGGGCGCCATATTGCTGAGATTGCAGCAGCGCTTACGCGCGGGCGTTCCTGATTGGGCGCACCGGTAGCCAGGTGTGGTTTTGGTGCCGGAGCGTTGTGGTGTTTTCTAGTTGACATGAGTTGCGGTGAGATTGGGCGGCGCGGTTCGTGAGAGCCCGCGCCCCACTTTCGATAGTGAGCTCAAGATGAAACGCGTATTTCAGCTGGATCCGTGGTCGCAGACTCTTGCGATGCTAAGCAGTTGCTCGGGACTAAAGCCGAGCGATTGCGACGACGAATATTTTGATCAGATTCGTCGCCGCACGTCCGTGCTGTCGGGGGCAAGCAGGGGCAAGGTCAAACGGCCAGCGAGAAATGCGGGAGACACATGTGCAACTATTCGAATTCTTGAACGCCTGTCACCCTCGACGGTAACTTTGTCGTGGCACGATCCCACATCGCTCAACTATGCCGAACAGGTGTGGTGGATGGGCGGCGCCCAGAAAAACGGGCGTTGTGCGGTCAGCGGGGAACGCATACTTAGAGGGCAGTCTGTTTACCGCCCACGGCGATTGGGTAAGGACGCGCCGTTAAACGGGAGCGAGATGATTTTGAGTTCTGTGATCGTCAGTGCATGCGCCAGTTCGGCGGATATTCCTCACGAAGGAGATGAAGATGGCAAAAGGGTATTGGGTTGTGTCATATCGCAAGGTGCTGAAGCCGGACCAGCTTGCTGAGTATTCGAAGCTCGCCGCGCTGGCGATCGCCGATGGCGGTGGACGTCTTCTGGTTCGTGATACCGCGAAGCTGGCACATGGCGCAGGTATTGCTGAACGCACCGTCGTTACCGAATTCGATAGCATCGAACAGGCAATCGCGACGTTTGAAGGCGATGCCTACCAAGCTACGCTAAAGGTACTTGGCGACGCTGTTGAGCGGGATTTTCGGATTGTTGAAGGTTCAGAATAGAAATTTCTCTCAAACGGTGCGACGACAACCGATAGCATTGTCGCACCGACATCAACGTCCAGATTCCAGCCGGGTAATAAGCGGATCTCATCATTTCGCAACACTCATTTCAAGTGTTCATCCCGTCGCGCCTCGCCGAGTCAGCGGCTGTCGATCGTGAACTGTGCCAGATCAATGAGATCCTGCGCGAGGCTTCGGCGTATTTGGCACGGACCGAACTCGACCGCCGACCGAAGTGATGATCACATTCGTCGATGATCGCTGGCGGATCTATGCGGTCGAGTCGATTTTCGGGGTACTGCGCGATTGCGCGTCGAGGTACTATCTGCATGTGGCTAGGCGGGGCGATCCAGGACGACATGTGCCCGCCCATCGTCGCGAGAACGTCACGTACGCTCCCAAGGAACTTGCGCACCTGCGTTCGGGTGTCGTTGAGCATCGTACCCGTCAACGCCAAGCGGGTGTATCGGGAATGCGTGTTGACGACCTGCTGCGCGAAACGTTGGTGGGCGGGGCAGAAGTCGCTTCCGATCATTGCGCATCCTGCTTTCAAGTGTGACCGTGACCATGAGCTCTGATTCGAACGATGGCAAAAATGGCCCGCCGCCTCATCGCAAGCCATCAGCTGATGGCAAGGATACTCCCATGACATTGAAAGGCGGTGTATCACCGGGAGGTCGTGTCGCGCCCGAAGACTACAAAACCGTCGAGGCGGCGCAGCGCACCCAGATTGAGCGTCGTCGGTATCAGATGTATCCCCGTTTGACCGAAACGCGGGTAGCCAAGGCGGCTCGCTTCGGGACGATGGAACACTGGAAAGCAGGCGACGTCATGTTTCGCGCCGGAGAGCAGAGCGAAGGCATGAGGGTCTTGACTCGTGGAACCGTACATTTGATCGTACGAAACGGGCTTGGGCAGTCTCACCTTTTTCAGGAGGTCGGTGGGGGGCACTTTCTCGGAGAGACGGCAACCCTGAGTGGCAAACCATACCTCGTTGATGCGATTGCCATGACTGACGTCGACGCGTTCCTCATCGCACCTGAGCGACTCCGGTCGCTTATGATTGCGGAAGCTCAGCTTGGCTCAGAGATCATGCGCGCGTTCATTCTTCGACGCGTCGGATTGATTCAGGATGGTAGTGGTCCGATTCTGATCGGATCTTCGGCCGACCCGAGACTCATCGTCCTTGCAGATATGCTACGGCGCACTAATCATCCGCATCGGATCCTTGATCCGACCACGGACGACGAGGCTCGTGATTTCCTTTCAAAAACACAGTGCGTAGAAGGGCAGATGCCGCTAGCCGTGCTGGTTGATGGCTCTATCCTGCACAATCCCGATGAAACACTCCTCGCGTCGAAGCTTGGTCTACTCTGCGGCTTCGATGAATCCGACACGTACGACGTCGTCATTGTCGGCGCTGGTCCATCCGGACTTGCTGCTGCCGTGTACGCCGCGTCAGAAGGGCTGTCAGTGCTGGTTTTCGATTCAAAGGGGTTCGGCGGACAGGCCGGCGCAAGCGCCAGGATCGAAAATTATTTCGGATTTCCAACCGGCATCTCCGGTCACGTTCTCGTTAGTCGCGCATTTGAGCAGGCAGTTAAATTCGGTGCGGAAATAGTCATACCTACTGAAGTTGCAAAACTACACTGCACCGAATCGCCCTTGAAGGTCGAACTCCGGGATGGTCGGTGTGCCCGCGCGAAGACGGTCGTTATAGCATCTGGCGCTGCCTATCGTCGCCCTCAGATCAGGGGCCTCGATGAGCCTGAGATTCGTGGCGTCTACTATTGGGCGTCGTCGATCGAGGGTCGTCTGTGTCAAGGCTCGGAAATCGTGCTTGTGGGAGGGGGAAATTCTGCCGGACAGGCAATCGTCTTCCTGGCGAGCTATGCAGCGCACGTACATGTACTGATTCGACGCGCGAGCTTGCGCGAAACAATGTCGAGATATCTGATCGATCGCGTGAGCTCGTTCGCCAACGTTACAATTCATAGCAATTCTGTCATCGAGTCTCTCGAGTCTGACGAAGACAGCCTGACGGAGGTTCATTTCTGTTCGGCTGGGAGTCGCACACGAATCCCGACTCGCCATCTTTTCCTTTTTACCGGCGCTGACCCTGCCACTGGCTGGTTGCGTGGATGTGGAGTCGAGGTTGATGATAAAGGTTTCGTTATAACCGGCCGAGCTGGTTCGACGGAGTCGGCGGCTGCCCACTTTGGCTTCCAGACGAGTGTTCCAGGCGTTTTCGCAATCGGCGACGTGCGCTCGGGGTCGATTAAACGCGTCGCGTCCGCCGTCGGGGAGGGTGCTGCCGTAGTGTCCGAAATACATGCGCTATTGACGGCCGAATAGCAATCGCAACCAATAGGTCAAAAATCTATTGCAGACGTTTTGGATCAACTTTCGCCGCGCGATCAGAATCGATTGATCGTCATATTTTCATGCCGATGCGCCTGGCAGCCGTTTTTGCGTGTGTTTCGCCTCCGTGCAGAAGAGCTGCGTGATTGAAATACAGTCATGTCGGACAGGATGCGTCTGAGGATCTCTCGAGGCGACGTTCGAGGTTGAACACCTTTCGGACGGCAAATGTATCTTTGACGGTCCGATGATGCGCGGAATGCACGTTGATGTCGGTCCAATTGCTTACCTCCGGATCGATGACGTGAGGGTCGCGGTGAGTTCCGTTAGGGCACCGATGAACTGCCGCAACCTTTTCAGAATGGCTGGCATCCAGCCTGAGAAAATGAGGATTTTGGAGATCCAGACGAACGATTAGCCAACTTGTGGGGCGATTAAATGACATTACGAGTATCGGACCTTTCCCGGTTTTCCAAAGCGCAATTGCGCGACGGACCTTCACCGATTCTGGCGCTGCCCAGGTTGAGCCGGCACTTGGGCGGTGCCGAAATCTACGTCAAACGGGAAGACGTCGATGGCCTGGGGGGCGGGGGCAACAAGCTGCGCAAACTCGAGTTTCTGATCGGTGAGGCGCAGGCCGCTGGCGCCGACACGATCATCACGGTCGGCGGCCGACAATCAAATCATGCCCGGTTGACGGCAGCAGCGGCTGCGCGCTTTGGAATGAAATGTGAACTGGTGCTCTCAAGGTTGGTTCCGATCGAAGACGGCGATTACGTCGAAAATGGCAATGTGATGCTAAACCGCCTCTTTGGCGCGCTCATTCATGACATTCCAGGGAACGTTAGCGCACTGCAGGTTGCGGAAGAGCGCGCCGCAATATTGCGCAGCGAGGGACGAAAAGTCTATGTGTGTCCTCTGGGTGGATCGAGCCCGGTCGGCTGTTTGGGCTATGTTTCCTGTGCACTTGAGATTCTCGAGCAGTCCAGGGAATTCGGCATTGCCTTCGACCATATTGTTGTTGCAAATGGCAGCGGCGGCATGCAGGCGGGGCTTGTAGCCGGTGCAATCGCTGCTGGTGTGTCGCCAACGAAAGTGGTGGGCTATACGGTTCTTGCGCCGCTCGAAAAAGCCTATGCCACCACCTACGAAAAAGTGCAGCAGACGCTTGACCTGATCGATTCCGGTCTCACGGTTTCCGGCGACGATGTAGTTCTCCACGGTGACCAGCTCGGGAGCGGCTACGGGCTACCTACCAGTTCAATGCGCCGGGCAGTTACGCTTCTGGCCAGCCAGGAAGGTCTTCTACTGGACCCGGTATATAGCGGCAAAGCGTTCGCGGGTCTGATCCAGAACGTTGAGAATGGAAAGTTCGGTGCGGGACAAAAAGTTCTGTTTCTCATGAGTGGCGGCACCCCTTCGTTGTTTGCCTATCGCACTACGTTTCAGTGACTGTGGATCTATCGGTCCCTGGTCATACAGATCGATGTCAGTGGAGCGAAGCTTACGCCGTACCAGGCGCCGATCGGTTGAAACGTCATCGGGATTGAAGCGATCGTCACGGAAGCACGTCCCGCAAAGAAGCGTGCACAGAAAGCGCCGACACGCACGATTGAACTGGTGCTCTTCGGTAACCTGAATCGCCTTGCCCTTGCAGAAGCAACCGCGCGAACGGGGTTGCAGCATGTTTGTCGACGACGATTTTCAATCCTATGCCGACCAGTGGGCGTGCCTGGCATCGATCCAGGCCCCGGCCGCTCCACTTATCGACCGGTCGGAATTTCCGGCGCCACCTCTGACCGCGTGGCGCGCTTCGTCTGTTTATTTCCCTTTGCAGCCCATGCGGTGTTGCGCGTGATTAGAACCAGTATGCAGATTGCGATGGCGCCGAAGCCAGCAACGAGTTGCATTCCACCTGCAAAGGAGCCGGTCGCATCCTTGATTGCGCCGATGGCGTATGAGTCGACGAATCCCGACACGCTACCTACCGAATTTACAACCGCAATACCCGCTGCCACCGCACTGAGGGGAAAGAGGGCCGCCGGTAATGTCCAGAAAATCGGCAGTGCGGAAAACACCCCGAAGGCGGCAACACAGAGCAGCACCAGGCGAAGCACGGGCAAATCCGTGACCGTGGAGCCAGCCAGTCCTGCTACGGCCAGTACCAACGGCATGACCAGGTGAAAGCGACGCTCGCCCAATCGGTCCGATCTGCGCCCCCACCAGGTCATGCCGATGCCGGCTACAAAAAACGGAATCGCGGCCACGAACCCTGTTTGGACGATCGATAAGCCGAACTGGTGGACGATCTGCGGTAAAAAGAAGCTCAACTCGTAGTTGAGGCCGACCACACCGAAATAGACAACGCCTAAGGCCAGCACCAGTGGGTTTCGCATGGTACTCAACACGCCAACATGACCCGAGGAAACGCCTGCGGTATCGGTAACCAGACTGCGACTCAACGCATCGCGCTCCGCATCGGTCAACCACGTGGCTTGCTCAGGACGATCACAAAGTATGCGGAGGACGAAAGGCGTGAGCGCAAGGGCCGGTAGTGTCTCGATGAGAAACATCCATTGCCACCCGTGCAAGCCCCCAAGACCGTCCAGTTGCATCAGCAGTCCGGACAACGGGGCACCGATCACACTGGCGACTGGCATTGCCACCAGGAAGCCGGCAATCATGCGGCCGCGCGCTTCGGCCGGCACCCAAAGAGACAGATAATAAAAGACCCCAGGAGCGAAACCTGCCTCGGCGGCGCCCAGAATCAAACGCGCCAGATAGAGAGATTTCTCTCCTTGCACGAATATCATGGCGCCTGACGCAAGGCCCCATCCTAGCATGAGCAAGGCGAACCAACGCCGCGCGCCGACACGTTCCAGCATGACGTTGGCGGGTACTTCGAGAATCACGTATGTCACGAAGAAAATACCCGCGCCAATCCCAAAGGCCGTTGATGACAGACCAAGGTCCCGGCTCATCGTGAGTGCAGCGAAACCTACATTGACACGATCGAGCCATGCTATGACGAAGCACGCAAAAAGCAATGGAATGTAGCGGCGATTGATCTTTCGCAACGCCGACGCTAAGGGGTTCTCGTCATGCATAGTTATCTCCGGTAATTCATTTTCAATTTCGATGCCGCGCTGGTTGTTTTTCCGGCACGGCATGTCAGGATGCGCAAGTACAGTCAGATCGATGTAGCGAGGCACCGCCCGCGCCACCTCATCGGCGAATCGAGCGGATTGAGGCGTCCATGATCAAATTAGTGATTCAATTTGTTTTTTTAAGGATTACAGACTAATTGTCTGAAAAAAACAGAAAAAATCATTGAATCACGAGCGTCACTCAAGAATCCGCTCAACTACAGCGCGCGCTGCCACAGCTAGCCGTACATTCCGGGGCCGGAATTCTCCGGCCCGGCCGGGCAATTATCAAGCTGCGCTAAAAGACAACGTGTTTCAGGGTTGGGAAAAACCCGACTGCAGGCAGCCGGGAGACCAGCGCATCCTTCAGTCCGCGCGACAGCGCTCGATGCCTTCCTTCGACCACTGAAGTCCCAGACCGGGCTTGTTCGGCGGCGTGAGGTATCCGTTCGAAATCTGCAACGGCTCTTCGAGGATCGAATCGGCCCAGCTCGTGTATTCGAGCCAGTGGACGGTGGGTGTTGCGGCAAGCAAATGCACGCTGATTTCGGGGAATAGATGCGAAGACACAGGCACACCGCGCGCGGCTGCAATGGCGGCGCCACGTAGCCATCCGCTCACTCCACCGATGCGCGCCACGTCCAGCATGAGGTAGTCGGCGGCCTTCGCCGCCACGGCGTCGTATACGGCCTCAGGGCCATCGAGGTTTTCGCCGAGCTGGATCGGGGTAGTCAATTCGCTCGCGATCGCCGCGTAGCCTTGCAGATCGTTGTGGCGAATCTGCTCTTCCAGCCAATAGATGTTCATATCCCGCAGGTCGAGCCCGCGCCGGATCGCGTCGGGTACCGTCAGCGCCTGGTTATAGTCCACCATCAGTTCGACGGACTCGCCAATCGCCGCGCGCACGGCCTTCGTTACATCAAGATCGGTAGCAGGATTGGGGTGGCCAAGCCGCAGCTTCACCGCATCGAAGCCTGGTTCGAGCAACTTGACGGCCTCGTCCGCGGCCTCCTTCGCCGACATCATTCCCAGCCCGTCGCTGTTATAGGCACGAATTGGTTCGAGGCTTCCGCCCAAAAACGTGGCGAGCGGCATGTTGGCCGCCACCGCCAGGGCATCCCACGACGCAATGTCGATAGCGGCGAGCGCCATCCGCACTACGCCCGTCACGCCAAGCAGAGCGTAGCGCCGTCCAAGCAGTTCGCCAAGCCCGGCGGGCGCCACCGGCATGCCGTCGATCAGCCCCGCGGCTTCCTTCATGACTTCCGCGATGGCCCTGGCTCCGCTTTCCCGGTAACAGAAGAGATAGCTACGGCCCACCACCCCTTCCTTGGTCTCAAGGTCCACTAACAACAACGGTGCGGCTGTCATTCTGGCGGCACTGGTGCCCAACGGAAAGCGCATGGGCACCATCACATAGCGGGTGCGGATGGCTGAGATATGCAAAACAGGCTGAACGCCAGACGAGGAACCAGCAGTCACGTCATTTCTCCATGTAGGTCACGGTGGTAGAGTTATAAACCATATTGGACCAAATGGTAACCAAAATTTAACCAATTCGGGCTATCCCTATAATTGGGTACCCAATACAATACCCCCTGTGACTGCCCTGATCGACTCGGAGGCGGCCGTCGATCAATCCACGCTTTGGAGTGCACACAAAGTGAAGAATGATGTAAACGTCGAAATGGTACGCAGTCATCTGCTGGGCACCGGTACCACAGCCGGAGCGAAACTGCCGACCGAGCGCGTCCTGGCGGAGCAGCTGGGGGTGTCGCGCAACGTGATCCGCAAAGCCTTGTCCGTCATGGAGACCGAGGGTCGCGTCATGCGCAAGGTCGGCAGTGGCACTTATCTCGTCAAGCAGACCGCCGGAGGGGCTGCCGAACGGGCAGGCCCGGCGCGCGCGCAAGCGGAAGCGCTCGACGTCAGTCCGAAGCAGATCGTCGAGGCCCGCTTCGCGTTCGAGCCCAATCTCGCGAGCCTCGCGGCCATGAATTGCACGACGCTCGATCTGGAGCGGCTCGCCGAGTGTGCGCGGCGCTACCACAATGCGGACAACTTCGACGCGTACGAGGTGGCCGACGAAGGCTTCCACCGCGCGATTGCCATAGCCACGCACAACCCGCTATTGATCAGCGCGTACGAAGCTTTCATGACGGCCGATGCGCAGGCAGAGTGGGGCAGTATTCGCCAGCGCTTCCTTACCGCCGAGCGCCGTGTTGCCTCGCGCAAGGAGCACGACAAAATACTGGCCGCGATACGCAGCCGTGACGCGGCGGCGGCATTCGGTGCCGCGCGCGAGCATTTGCAATACATCACTTCGGCTTTGCTGCATCCGTGATCGGTCGCGACCCGGCGGCTGCCCGTGCGCCTCGCCCTCTGTTCCGCTCCACGCGTGATTTTTTGTTTGACACTCCAAATTGGTTCGGGGAGAATGAACCAATTGATTAATTGGTTACCCAATTTGGAGAGGACGAGATGAAAATTGCAGTGATTGGCTCAGGTGGCGTGGGTGGGTTTTATGGGCTGAAGCTGGTGCAAGCCGGCCACGACGTGACGTTCGTGGCGCGCGGCGCGCACCTGAGGGCCATGCAGGAAACAGGTCTCCACATTGAAAACGACCTCGGCAATAACGTCTCGGCGAAAGTGAAGGCGACCGATGACATCCTGTCGTTGGATCGCCCCGACCTGATCATCGTCGCCGTCAAAATGTGGGACCTGGAGGATATTGCGCGCGACCTGAGGAAGATCGCCGGCCCGAACACCGCGGTGCTCTCTTTGCAGAACGGCGTGATCAAGGACTACGTCTTGAGGCGCGAGTTTGGCAAGGAAAACGTGATCGGCGGCGTGGGCTATGTGGCGACATCAATTGGTCGCCCTGGCGTGATCAAGCAAGTTGGCGCCCTGCAACGTATCAAGCTCGGTGAATACGACGGCCAGAAGCGTGCGCGCACGGAGGAACTGGTGCGCAGCTTCGCCGACGCCGGCGTCGAGGCGACGCTGTCCGACAATATCGCGCGAGTGCTCTGGGAGAAATACGTCTTCCTGGTCGGACTGTCTTCCATGACCTGCCTCACTCACCTGACAATCGGGCCGATTCGCGAAAGTGAGGGCAGCCGGGGTGTGCTTCGCTCCGTTATCGCGGAGGGTGTGCTGGTGGGGCGCGCACATGGTGTTTCGTTGCCAGAAGACTATGCCGGCCAATGCATGGAACTGGTCGACAACCTTCCCTACACGATGACGTCTTCGATGTTCCACGACATGGAAAAGGGCAACCGCCTTGAACTGCCTTGGCTCGGTGGTGGCGTGGTGTCGCTGGCCCGGGAAGTGGATGTCCCCGTGCCCGTCAACACCTTGATCACCAATGCGCTGTCGCCGTACGTCAATGGTCATGCAAAGGCCTGACCCAGGCGGGACGAGCAAGGCAAGGCCGTAGTAATACACCAGCTTGAGCGGCGCCCCCGCCTCGCCATGGTGCGGGCGGCCGCCGGTCGATAACATGAGGACACGAACATCGTGAAGATCGCCAGCGTTGAGTCGATTCAACTGCGGATTCCCCTTGCCGGCGAGGGCCGGCTGGAAATCGGATCGTGGGGTGGGAAAGGACTGCCGACGGTCGATTCGCTGATTGTCAAAGTCGTAACGGATACGGGGGTAGTGGGCTGGGGCGAAACGTTCGGTTTCGCAGGCATTCCAGCCGCCAGGGCTGCGATCGATTCGATCCTCGCGCCCGCGCTGGTGGGTCGCGACGCAGCACTGCTGGAGAAGCTGACGCTTGACCTACAGAAGCAGTTTCATATCTTCGGGCGTAGCGGGGCCGTTATCTTCGGACTGTCCGCGATCGATATCGCGCTTTGGGATATCGCGGGCAAGGTGGCGAACCAGCCAGTGCACGCACTGCTCGGCGGCGCCGACGCGACGTCCCTGCGGTGCTACGCCAGCCTGGTCCGATATTCCGACCCCGCGCTGGTGAAAGAACATGTTGAGCGTGCGCTGAAGAATGGCTTTCGCCATCTCAAACTGCACGAAGTCAATATCGACTGCATCCGTGCTGCTCGCGAAGCAGCCGGCGATGACATAGAGATCACTGTCGACGTCAACTGTGCCTGGTCCGTGCGCGAAGGACTCGACATGACGAACAAGCTCCGGGAATTCAATCTCCGTTGGCTCGAAGAACCTGTCTGGCCCCCGGAAAACTATTCTGGGCTCGCGCAGGTGCGCCGCGAAGGAGGTATTCCGATTGCCGCCGGCGAGAACGCATCGACGCTAATGGATTTTCAGCACCTGCTTGAGGCGAAGGCGGTTGATTTTATTCAGCCGAGCCCCGCCAAAATGGGGGGCATCACGGAATTGAAGAAGGTATTTGCGATTGCAAATGCCAACAATGTTGAAGTGGCGGTCCATTCCTTTTATGACGGCCCGGGGTTGCTCGCGAGCGTGCATGCGAGCGCGGCGCTGGGCGGCGCAGGCGCCCTGGTTGAATGGCGATGTCTGGACCTCGAGGCACAGCTGTATAGTGACGCCATCGTCCCGCGGGATGGGGCGATCGCGGTCCCTCAACGTCCTGGACTGGGCCTTGAGCCGAATCCGGACGTCATCCGCGAATATCGCGTGGCGTAAAAGGGGAGTGTTTGGCTCGCGCCTATGCCGGGCGCGCCGATTGCGGAACGGGATGTCGCGATTACGCGGCGGCAACGGAGCATGGTCGGACGAAATCATCAGGATATCTTACTCTTTGCTCGCCAAGGAAACGTCCGGCGCTGTCCCCACCAGGCCGACGAATCGGATCGGCATGAGTGTTTCTCCAAACGTCCAGCAAGCGTCCATACGCGGTGCAATGCATGCACGGCACCAATGCATGGTTGACACCCAGGAACAATTGAATTGCCACGCACTGTAATAATTTCGCGCCGAAGGTCGTCCAGAATACGGAGCATTCCGATCACGACCGAAACGTCATGGTGTCTCTCGAGATTATCAGGCTATTCAAATGAACACTAACCCGCAACACGCTTCCGTGGCGACGACTTGTGGCAACAGTGCCGGCCGCTCGGCCGACCACCTGCTGGACATTCCCTGCGCATTCGCCTGGCGTTTGTTCCGCCCGGCCGAGCTCACCCACTCACCAAGGTGCCTGCCATGCTGACACCGTCGCCCCATGCCGCGCCGCAGGCCAATCCCGGCTTTTCGCGTATGTTTGGGCGCGGTCGCCTGACACTTGGCCTGACGTTCGCAATCGAGTCGTATCCCGGCGATGCGCCAACCATGCGCGATCAGATTCTGCTCGCTCGCAAGGCCGAGCAGGTGGGGTTCGCCGCGCTTGGCGTACGCGACGTGCCACTGCGCGATCCGACGTTTGGCGATCTGGGTCAAATCTACGACCCCTGGACGTGGCTTGGATATGTGGCCGGTCAGACCGAGTCCATCGCCCTGTTTCCCGCAGCTATTGTGCTGCCGTTGCGCCATCCGTTGCACACCGCCAAGGCGGCAGCCAGTATCGATCAGTTCACCGGCGGCCGTCTCGTGCTCGGCATCGCCTCGGGCGACCGCCCGGTGGAATTTCCGGCGTTCGGTGTCGACCGCGAAGAACGCGGTGTTCTGTTCCGCGAGCAGGTGGACTATCTGAACACCGTTTGGGGCAACACGTATCCGGAATTCGAGAGCCGATATGGCACGCTATACGGCGCCGACCCCGTACCCAAGCCCATTTCGGCGCGGGTTCCGTTAATCGTCACCGGTAACAGCCAGCAATCGGTCGAATGGATCGCGAGCAGGGCGGACGGGTGGATCACCTATCTACGCCCCCTGGACTTCCAGGTGGAACTGATCCGGCAATGGCACAACACAGTCGATGCCGTCGCGCCCGGTACGTTCAAGCCGTTTGCGTTGCCGTACAAGATCGATCTGGTCGCCGATCCGGACGTATCGCCCACGCCGATCCATAACGGCCACCGTCTGGGACGCAGCTGGTTGATGCGGCATCTGGAGGCGCTGGAGCGAGCAGGCGCGAACCACGTACTGCTCAACTTGAAGTTCGGAAGCCGGCCCGCGGAGGCGGTGCTCGATGAGCTCGCCACCTATGTCGTGCCGCGTTTTCCGGCCTTGGGTGCGCTGTGATCGGACGAACGATCCTGCAACAAGCGTTCGCAATCCGGTTACCGCTGAAACAGGCGCTTTTTTGATAGGACAGTGTTATGGATGTTGCGGATCTCAAGGCATTTGAAGCGGTCGCTCGCCACGGGAGCATGAACAGGGCGGCCGTAGAGTTGCATACTGTTCAGTCCAACGTAACGGCCAGGATCCGTTCACTGGAACGAGAAGTTGGTGTTGCGCTCTTTCAGCGGCATGTCCGAGGTGTGAGCATGACCCCCGCGGGTCAGCGCATGCTTCCGTACGCGGCGCGAATTGCCAAGCTCGTTGCAGACGCCCGCGTGGCGGCCATGGACGACGGTCCGCCGCGTGGTTCCCTGGTGCTGGGAACCATGGAAACCGCAGCGGCGCTGCGGCTCTCGCCGATAGTAAGCAACTTCGCGCGGACGTATCCGCAGGTCAGACTGTCGCTGACAACTGGAACAAGCCGAAGCCTCGCGGTGGATGTCGCGGAATGTCGTCTGGATGGGGCGTTCATAGCAGGTCCGCTTGACCACCCGGAGCTTCACACCGAGACTATTTTCCGTGAAGAGCTGGTGCTGGTGACTCCTCGCACCATACACTCGCTGGAGTCTTTGACGTCAATCCCGCACCTGAAGACGATTGTGTTCCGCGTGGGGTGCTCGTATCGGCAGCAGTTGGAAGCGCTGCTTGTGGAGAGGGGGATTCTCGCGACGACGCTCGAGTTCGGCTCGCTGGACGCAATCATAGCGTGTGTGGCGGCCGGTATCGGGATCACGTTGCTGCCGCGGGGCGTGGTCGCGGCAGCGGAGCAGCAGGACATCATTGCCATCCATGAGATCTCGCCTGAGAAAGCACGTGTCGAGACGCTTTTCGTCCGACGGCATGACGCTTACATTTCGAGCGCGATGCGCGCTTTCGTCGAAGTCTCGCGCGCGGAGTTCGGGCCTTTGATGGCGGCGGCATAGCGGACAACGTCCGATCTCGCCTCCAAGTGGGTAAGTCATTGCCCCATGGGCAATTCGCTTTACCGGCAGGAAACTATCTTTCAAGTTCAATTCCCAAAACCGGAAGGCAAGATACCTTTTCCATAGAGGGAATAAAGCGGCATCCGTTTGGAGCCGCTCGGACTCTATACTCGGTCCAAGTTAATACAGGTCTCACGGTTAGCCGCGATGGACGATTCCGCAAACGCACTTCCTGCATCCTCTCCGTCGGTCGAGAGGGCTACGTACGCCGCACGCAATGCATTGTACTGGCGAAGAAACCTCATCGTCTGTGTATTCGGGTCGTTCACGACACTTGTCAGCCTGAGCATGTTGTTGCCGTTTCTGCCGCTGTACGTTCAGCAATTGGGCGTAACCTCAAGTTCAGCGGTGGTGCAATGGTCCGGAGTAGCGTTTGGCGTAACGTTCCTTGGAACAGCGTTGACCGCTCCAATCTGGGGGCGACTGGCTGACCGGTTTGGACGCAAACCCATGTTGATCCGGGCTGCAGTCGGCATGGCCGTGGTCATGTCTACCATCGGACTGGCGCACAACATCTACGAACTGGTGACACTGCGCTTCGCGGCGGGTCTCGTCGGAGGGTACGCGTCTGCGTCAATCGTGATGATTGGCACTCAGGCCCCGCAGGAGCGCTCCGGCTGGGCGTTAGGGGTTCTGTCGACGGGGGTTCTCGCCGGGAGTCTGGTTGGGCCGCTCATTGGTGGACTGCTGCCAAACCTGATTGGAATCCGAGGTACATTTTTCGCCGCCGGCGCGATGATTTCCGTCGCGGCCATTCTGACCGTTGTACTGGTCAAGGAAGACTTCACCCCACCGCCCAGGCGTCAGGCCAGCAAGGTTCAGACAGGTGCTGTCGCGCACGCCAGAAACTACAGCGCAATCGCCGCACTGCTGGCTACTGCGACCATGGTTTTGCTGGCGAACATGTCGATTGAGCCAATCATCACCGTCTACATATCCCAACTGGGTGTGCCATATCATCAGCTCACGACGGTGGCCGGGATTGTCATGGCGTGTTCGGCGTTTGGCAGCATGCTGACGGCTGCGCGGCTCGGGGCTCTGGCGGACCGGATTGGTGGATGGAACGTGATTATCGGTTGCCTGGTTGCCACAGGGCTGATCATGATTCCGCAAGCTTTTGTGACGAACTGGTGGGCACTTGCCGCGCTGCGGGGTCTGATGGGCATGACGCTCGCCGGCTTGCTTCCTGCAATTACGAAGCTCGTCCGTCATGCAGTTGACGAACGAGAGTCTGGAAAGATGCTTGGTTACCTACAGTCGGCTCAGTACGCAGGGCAGGTTGTCGGTCCGCTGATTGGTGGCCTGATTGGCGTTCACTTAGGCATGCGCTCGGTCTTCTTCGTTACCGGTGCGTTGCTGGTCGGATGTGCGGCGCTGGACCGCTGGGTAAAGAATCGCTGAGCGTGACGTCGTGGCTGATCGATCTTCGGCTCGAAGGGTATCTATTTTCGCGATACCCATATCGTCACAAACCGCTTATGCGTTCTGGAAACATTGTTAAGCTGCTTCCTACGTGATACGTCAATAATCCGACCGTACGAACGTTGTTGTATGGGCCGTCGGATTTTTGAAGGATACATCCGCGATGATGGCAACCGTCGCTAAACCTTCTCCCGACTGGCGTCGAACGATCACGCTATCGCCCCAACGTGAACCTCATGGTTTCCATTCAGGAAGAAGCGGTGAATCTGTATGACGGCCAATTCGATATGACAATTCTTCCGCCTCATCTTGCAGAGCAGTCGTGGTTGTCTCGAGCAATACGGTACACGTGAGGCCGCTTCGGAGTTGGCTAATATTGTCTAAGTTTAAAAGGAGAGCTTGGGAATGACTGATGCACCTCTAACACTTGGCATCGACCACGTTGGTCTGACGGTCCGTAATCTGAGCGTGACCCGGGACTTTTTCATCAATGTCCTGGGCTGGACCCAGGTTGGTGGGAGGCCCAACTATCCGGCGGCTTTTGTGTCCGACGGCCACGTCACGCTGACGCTCTGGGAGGTCAAGGATCCGGAAAATTGTGTGGAGTTCGACCGCAAGACGAATGTAGGGCTACATCACCTCGCGCTGAGGGTCGGTAGTAAAGAGGCTCTCGACGCAATCTTCGCCCGGGTCTCCGGATGGCCGGGGGTAGTGGTTGAATTCGCACCGGAGAACATGGGTGAAGGACCCAAGCGTCACACGATGGTGTACGAGCCGGGCGGCATCAGACTCGAGTTCGATTTTTGATCTGCGAATTCAGCCTGCTTGAGTTGTGCTGAATCATAGATGAAGTGGTTCAGGTAGCACCTGACGCAGACGAACTTATCGTATCTGGCACCCGATTTCTTACCATAGTAGCTGCTGGCGCCGCCAGTTCGAAGATTACCCAAAGCGAGGTTTCGGTCATGAGCAAAGCCGCCCAGCGGATTTTTTTGATTACCGGTGCGAGCTCCGGTTTTGGTCGTGCTTTGGCGAAAGCAGCATTGGCAGCCGGCAACACTGTGATTGGTACTGTAAGAAGCGATCCTGCGAAAACTGAGTTTGAGGGATTGCATGCACACCACGCTCACGGTGTGCTCCTCGATGTGTCTGATTTCGATTCAATCAATGCGACGATCAAGGAAGTCGTCGAGCGCGTTGGTGCGATCGACGTTCTCGTGAATAGTGCAGGATACGGTCATGAAGGAATCCTCGAGGAATCACCGCTCGAGGAACTGCGTCGTCAGTTTGATGTGAACGTATTCGGCGCAGTCGCCATGATCAAAGCCGTGCTCCCGTCGATGCGAATCCGACGCACCGGTCACATCATCAATATCACGTCGATGGCGGGGCTAGTTACATTTCCCGGTATCTCATACTACTGCGGTAGCAAGTTCGCACTTGAAGGGATATCAGAATCCCTGGAACAGGAAGTGCGCAGTTTCGGTATCAAGGTGACGGCTGTTGCACCGGGCGCGTTTCGAACAGATTGGGCGGGCAGATCGATGGTACGCACGGAGCACAACATCGAAGACTACGATCCAGTGTTTGCGCCGATCCGCCGCGCCCGTATGGCGAAAGATGGGAAGCAGCCAGGGGATCCGGTGAAGGCGGCGAAGGTCCTGCTGGACCTGATCGACGAGGTTGACCCGCCGGTTCACCTCGTGCTGGGCGATGATGCGTTAAGCGTGGTCCGGGACAAAATATCTGCACTGAGTCGCGAAATTGACGCTTGGGAATCCGTTTCGAAATCTACTGGGTTCTCGTGAAGACATAGCGGGGCGGGGTGCTATGGAGGAAATCCTTCAGCGAAAGTTGCCCTCAGATAGGTGACAAACAGTTCGACAGCGCGTGGTACGTGCGGGGTGTATGGCCGAACCACATAGAGTTGCTCGGCAAAAGTGCCTATTGGTCGCCAATCGGGCAGGAGAACAACGAGTTTTCCTGATTGAATTGCTGCTTGTGCAGTGAAATCGGGCAGCAGCGCGATGCCCAGATCGTCAAGGGCGGCGTCTCTCAATGCTTCGCTATTGTTAGCGGAAAGAGGGCCGTTTACCGTGATCATCAGAGGAGCCGAGTGCGTCCGTCGCGCTGTTCTGCGTTCGAACGACCAGATTCCAGATCCTAAAGCACGAGGGTAGAACAAGCAATCGTGAGCGGAGAGATCCGTTGGCAATTCAGGCTGGCCTCGACGCTCCAGGTATGCGGATGTCGCGACGATCACGGATTGCGTCTTGCACAGCTTCCATGCGACATGAGTCTCAGGAACCTGGGCGCTATGTCTGATGGCAAGATCGAAGCCCTCGGTGGCGATCGAGGTCAGGCGGTCAGACGCTTCAAGTTGTACTCGTACTTCGGGATTTGCCCGCAGAAACGCAGACATTTTCGGCACCAACTGCTGCCGCGTGAACGCCACCGGTGCGGTTACCCGGATCAACCCACGCGCCACGCCCGCCATCTCCCGTACCGTCGCAAAACTCGTCGCAATGTGCTCGTACTCCAGACGAGTGTTGTCGACAAGCCGTTGCCCGGCTTCGGTGAGTCGTACGCTGCGGGTGGTACGTTGCACCAGTGCGACGCCCGCAGCTCGCTCCAGTTCTGCGATGCGCTGGCTCATTGCGGCTTTGCTCACTCCAAGGCGAGCGGCCGCTGCGGTGTACGTGCCTTGTTCGGCAAGAACCGTCAGCCAGTGCAAATGAGTCCAAAGGCTTTCAACCTTTTGCGTGTCCATATGTTTTTTGTTCACCATTGAAAACAATCATTTCAATCTTAGCGTCTTTGCAAGCTCAATGGAGACTCCTAAACTTCATTCACCACCCATCAACCAAGGAATCGAGATGCAAGCGTTCAATGACACAGCCGACGTCACCCATTTTATTCATGGCGAGCGAGTACGTGGATCAGGAGTGCGTACCCAGGCGATTTTCAATCCTGCCACGGGTGAACGGCCACGCAAACTTCTGCTGGGCGAGATCGCAGATGTAGGCGCCGCTGTGGCAAGCGCCAAGGCTGCATTTCCGAAGTGGAGCAACACGCCGCCGATCCGCCGGGCCCGCGTCATGCTGCGGTTTCTTGAGTTGATGAACAGACATCGCGATGAGCTGGCTGCAATCATCACAGCCGAACACGGAAAGGTCTTCTCAGATGCTCAAGGCGAGGTAGCGCGCGGTATCGATGTCATCGAATTCGCCTGCGGCATTCCGCAACTGCTTAAGGGGGACTACACGGAGCAGGTTTCAACTGGCATGGACAACTGGACAATGCGTCAGGCGCTCGGCGTTGTCGCAGGCATTACGCCGTTCAACTTCCCGTGCATGGTGCCTTGCTGGATGTTCCCTGTTGCGATTGCGGCGGGCAACGCATTCATTCTGAAGCCAAGCGAGCGGGACCCGTCGGCGTCGCTGCTCATGGCAAGGCTGATGAAGGAGGCCAACCTGCCCGATGGCATTTTCAACGTGGTTCAGGGTGACAAGGTCGCTGTCGATGCGTTGCTGGCGCATCCGGATGTGAAAGCGGTGAGCTTTGTTGGATCGACGCCAATCGCCAACTACATTTACGAGACTGGTGCAAAGAACGGCAAGCGCGTGCAGGCGCTGGGTGGGGCAAAAAATCATATGGTAGTGATGCCCGATGCCGACATCGATCAAGCTGTCGAGGCGCTGGTTGGCGCCGGGTACGGCTCCGCTGGCGAGCGTTGCATGGCTATTTCGGTTGCTGTTCTCGTAGGCGATGTTGCTGACAAAATTATTCCAAAGCTTGCCGAGCGTGCGCGCAATCTCGTTGTAAAGAATGGCATGGAACCCGACGCGGAAATGGGGCCTATCGTTACGCAACAGGCGCTCGAACGCATCGAGGGGTACATCGCGATTGGCATCGACGAAGGTGCAAAGCTGGTTGTTGACGGTCGCGGCCTTAAGGTAGACGGCTTTGAGGGCGGTTTCTTCACAGGCGGTACGCTGTTCGACAACGTCACGCCGGAGATGAGAATTTACAAGGAAGAAATCTTTGGGCCCGTGCTTGCCTGCGTCCGTGTGAAGGACTTCTCGGAAGCGGTCGATTTGATCAATGCTCATGAGTTTGGCAATGGTGTGGCGTGCTACACGCGGGACGGGCACATCGCTCGCGAATTCGGACGACGCATCGAAGTAGGTATGGTCGGAATCAACGTCCCTATTCCGGTCCCGATGGCCTGGCATGGTTTCGGTGGTTGGAAGCGCAGCCTGTTCGGTGACACGCATGCATATGGCGAAGAAGGTGTTCGCTTCTATACGAAGCAGAAGTCGATTATGCAACGCTGGCCGGAAAGCACGGAAAAGGGCGCTGAATTTGCAATGCCCACAGCGAAGTAAGCAAGCTGGTTCGACGAGTGATCGAGCGTCGCGCGCAGCACGATGCGGCGCCTGATCTTCGACTGTGTGGAGCCGCGGCCGGGCAATGAACCAGACGTCCGGTCTGCATTTGGCACCTTGATATAGATTCGCGCTGTTATTGCGTGCCGTAAATGTTCGAAGAGGAAATGACAGGATGAAGCTTATATTTGTAGGCGATCCGATGTGCTCGTGGTGCTATGGATTCAGCAAGGAAATGGCTTCAATTGTCGAAAATATGCCTGAGCTCGATGTGCAGATCGTGATGGGCGGCCTGGCTGCTGGTTCAAAACAGGTTCTGGACGAAGCAGGCAAGCAGTTTCGTCTGACGCACTGGTCGCGTGTCGAACAGATGAGTGGTGCAGAGTTTAATCGCGAGGCGCTGCTGGCAAGGAAGAACTTTGTGTACGATACCGAGCCGGTATGTCGTGCGGTGGTGACCGCTCGTATGATGCAACCCTCGGCAAATCTGTTGAAAATCTTTCGTGCGTTTCAGCGGGCGTTTTACGTGGACGGCCTCGATACGACAGATGGGATGGTGTTGGCAGAGATCGGTGCGGCAGCGCTTCGGCAAAGTGGATTCAGTGTCGCTGTGGAGGAGTTTTTTGAGCTTTGGTCTTCGGACGAAGCGATACAGGCAGCCGCGGCGGATTTCGCTCTTACGCAGAAACTGGGTGTTTCGGGATTCCCGACGCTGTTCGTCGAGTGGAACGGCAAGCGTGGACGGCTGGGTTCGGGATACATGCGCGCGGCCGAGGTTCAACAAACGCTTGAGGGTCTCGTCGACTAACTGAGTCCCCGTTGGCGAAGAGGACGTGACTTGGGTTCAGGGCCAGCGCGACGATTCAAGACCGATTCTGAAAATCTTGCCCCTGTGTAAAGAGTGTTTTTCCCGTCCACCGGTTGACGGTATGTTCGCCCAAACTGAACACTCGTGATAGTTGTATTCCCGAGCGAGAATCAAACTGGGGGCGAAATGAATTTCTCATCGTTGGAAATATTTTGTGCCGTCGCCACCGAGCAAAGTGTGACCCGGGCGGCTCGCCATTTGGCCCGTGTTCAGTCAAATGTAACGATGCGAGTACAACAGCTTGAAGAGGAACTGCAGGTCCAGCTTTTTTCAAGAAGTGGAAAGCGGATGAGCTTGACACCAAGTGGCCGAACAATGCTGGACTATGCGCAACGACTCCTGTACCTCGCAGAAGAGGCGAGACTTGCAATGAATCCGGAACAGCAGCCCGGACGATTGAGCATTGGCGCTATGGAAAGCATCGCAGCCGCGCGCCTTCCGGCCCTGCTCTCGAAGTACCATAGCAGGTGGCCGCAGGTGGAGTTGGAGATTTCGATCGGTACGTCGCGTTCACTTGTCGAAGATGTGGAGAGAGGACAACTCGACTGCGGTTTTGTTGCTGATAGTAGTTTTCTGGGCACGCGTGACCCGCGGCCAAAGTTCGCCGCGCGCGGATTACTCGCAACGCGCGCATACCGGGAAGATCTGTTGCTCATACTGCCGCCCAACCATCCAACGGTAAGCAAGCCTACGGACCTCAGGCTCAAGACGCTGGCCGCCTTTTCCAAGGGTTGCGCCTATCGGAACGTACTCGAACAATGGTTGGGCATCACCAGTTTCGAGGCGGGCGGTGACTGGAAGGTCATGGAGCTTGTTTCGTATCATGCCATTCTGGCTAGCGTTGCCGCGGGTTCGTGTTTCGCACTCTGCCCGAGGTCGATTCTAAATTTGCAGCGTGTTCCGATGGATATTTGCGCGCAGAAAATCGCCACGATCGATACGTACCTGATTGCCCAATCGAACTACAAGAGCAGCGCTTACAAAGAACTGCTTCAATTTCTTCAGGCCTCGACGTACTCCCGGCCCGGAGGAATCAACGACTGATCAACACGCTTCGCGTGGATTTCGAGTTTATTTCATCCCAATGGCCAACATTCGTGCCAATTCACTTTACCCTATCTGATTGAGAGATCGCTGGTATCAAAACAAATCGTTTCAGATGCTGCGATCTGAGTAGCAGAATTACACCTTCGAATGCGGGCGATACAGATTCGTTGAGGAACAGCGAGGAGACGAAAGTGTTTGAGCGATACGAGCAACTTAAAGCGATACTTGGCGTCGATCATCCGATACTGCTTGCGCCGATGGACCTGGTGGCCGGCGGCAGGCTTGCTGCAGAGGTCACTGACGCTGGCGGGTTCGGAATAATAGGTGGTGGGTACGGCGACGAGATGTGGCTGCGGGAGCAGTTTGCCGCGGCACATGGGGCTCGGATCGGGGTGGGGTTTATTACATGGAGTCTATCCAGGCAGCCGCGTCTTATTGATGTCTGCATTGAACATTCACCAGCCGCAATCATGTTTTCGTTCGGTGACGCAAGCAAACACATCGAGCGAACGAAGAGGGCAGGAATTCTCGCGATTTGCCAGGTCCAGACTGTTGCGATGGCACGTGAGGCGGTTAGCCAGGGTGCGGACATCATCGTCGCTCAAGGTGCCGAAGGCGGCGGCCATGGAGTTGCCTGCGGCACGATCTCACTGGTACCAGCTGTCGTCGACGCAGTGGGTGAAAAGGTGCCGGTGGTTGCCGCTGGGGGCATTGCCGACGGCAGAGGCTTTGCAGCTTCTCTAGCGCTTGGCGCCTCGGGTATCGTATTGGGAACCCGAATGTACGCAAGCGAGGAAGCGATTGGGCACGACGATGCCAAACGGCGGATTGTTGAGTGTACAGGCGGCGAGCAAACCATCCGTGGGATTCTGTTTGACATAGCGCGCGATAACGTTTGGCCGGCACCGTACACGGGCCGGGTGCTGCGAAACGAGTTCTCCGAAAAGTGGGTTGGGCGTGAGCGCGAACTGTTTCGACATCTGCATGCGGAGCGAACGAAGTATTCAAGCGCGCGTGAAAATCACGACTACGACACCGCTGCCGTGATCGCAGGCGAATCTGCTGCCTTGATCCACGAGGTGTCGCCGGCCAAATTGATAGTCGGAAATATCGTTAGGGAAATGGACGCGATACTTGGCTACTCGCTTTACGCGAAAAATCGTACGGTGACATCTACAGCGTAGTCGCTACTGGAGTGCAGTCGCCACCGTACTCAATGAGACTGATCGGTGGCACGGGACGTAGCGCAATACGGAAATGGCTATGCAACAGCAGCTAGCGCATGCAACCACGGAAACGACGGATTCAATCGCCGCCCGGCTACTCGCGGTTAGCGTGGGTTCGAGTGCCCCATTGGATGTAAGTAATACCTCGCCAGGAATGGTGGTTAACTCCGGAATACGCAAAACCCCTGTCAGCATACTTCGCAACCAGACTGGTATCGAGGTTCGCAGGCTAGGCCTGGTCGGCGATGAGCAAGTAGACCTTAGTGTGCATGGAGGCCTTGAGAAGGCTGTGTATATGTATCCGGTCGAACACTACGAATGGTGGCGCGAGCGCCGGCTCGAAGCAGGCGTTGTGGGTGCGGACGACCCACTGTCGTTTGCCGCGGTGGGAGAGAACTTGACGACGTGTGGCCTGCTTGAAGCCCAGCTCTGGGTTGGGGACAGAATAGTGATGGGTGACGTCGAGTTTCGCGTCGAGTCGCCCCGAAATCCCTGCTACAAGTTTAACGCTGTGATGGGATATGTACGCGCTGCCAAACATATGATGATGAGCGGGTACTCCGGCGTCTATTTAAGCGTATCCAAAACTGGTTTTATTTCAGCAGGTTCGCTGATTCAAGTGATTCCCGGTCGTCGGCAGGAGTCAATAAGTGCGATGCTGGGCCTGCGGCGCAGCCGTGCACGGCGGGAACCATAAGGCGGACGTTGCATCTGCGTCGTCCCGCGTGGCCTCCGCTCATGAGGCTTCGTGGATGAATCGTGTATCTCTGCCGCGTCGAGCCAACGCGAAATACCCGTGCGCAACTGATCAGTCGATTGAATCGGAAGGTTTCGGTGGGCGTTGCGCGCCTAAACCGCCAGAGCGGTGAGAGGTTGTGATTGCGACCGAGGTAGATCTCTCGATCCCGGCGGCGAAATAATCCGGGAAATTGTTGACCGTTGAGAAACAGCGCAGACCACAAAGTACGTAAGCGGTATCTCATGAACGGCTCCGCTGGCGCAGCAGCCGGATTGGCCAGGGTTCTGGAGTGGCGGGGCTATCTCTGAGATAGATAACCGTATGTAATACCTTCGCTTGATATTCAGTTCAAACGGTGCGAGTTTGTATTATTGGATTGATAACTGACCGCCATGTCACATCGGAACTCGACGTCGGTGGGAAATAACAAGTATCGGAGTCGCTGCTGAAGGGACAAAGTCGTTAGGCAGCGAAGGGGAATCAGGGCCCGGCGGCTCTAATGGTGCGGGCGAAAGGCGGAGCGCGTCATTTGAAGAAGCGAACGCGAATCGTCAATTGGATTGCCGTTCGAGGCGATCCAGAATTTTTTGAGGAATAGACTTCAAATGAGTACACCTACGACTGTTCAGCGTATCGGCCGTTTTGCATACGACGCGCGCGCGGAGCATCTTACGCCTGGCGCAAGGGCAATTTTCAAGCGGAATATTCTTGACAGCCTGGGTTGCGCAATAGCAGCGCTGCCAGGTAAGCCGTTCAAGGCGCTTCGAGATCAGTTCGATGAGTACCGTGGCTCGGGGACGTGTTCATTGATCGGAGGTGGTAAGACTTCGCCCGATCAAGCCGCGTTGTACAACTCCGGTTTGGTCCGGTATGTCGACCTGCTGGATAGCTACATGTCCCCCGGCGGACTCTGTCACCCGAGCGATAACTTCGGGGCCATTCTGGCAGCTGCTGAACATGCGTCCGCGAGTGGCGAGGAGTTCATGCTGGCGTTGGCAATATCCTATGAAATTGGCTGCCGCATTACGGCGATCGTTCCAGTTATGGCCAAAGGGTTCAATCACGCTATCCAGTTGGCTGTGTCCGCCGCGGCAGGGTCGGGAAAGCTGTTCGGTCTCGATGCCGATCAGATCGCAAACGCGATTGCAATTGCAACGATCGACAACATTTCGCTGACGTGTGTACATTCCGAACCGGTTTCACAGTGGAAGGGCTTCTCGCCCGGTATCACAGGTATGAGAGCCGTCTATTCAGCATCTCTTGCCAAACGTGGATTTACAGGTCCTCTCCGACTTTTCGAGGGACCTAATGGTCTGGTGAGAATGTTTGATCAACCGCTCGAAGTTGATTGGGCAGACCAGCAGCTCGAGGTCGTTCACCAGACGGTCATGAAGAAATACTGCTCGCTCATTCATGGTCAGCCCGTCCTCGAGGCTACGCTCGCGTTAAAGCGCAAGCATGGTTTGACGAGCGATGACGTGGATGAAGTCCAATGTGACATCTTTCAGACCGGATTCGACATTGCCGGCGGCGGCAGCTTTGGCCCAAAGGATAACCCGCAGACTAAAGAGCAGGCGGACTACAACCTCAAGTATCTGATTGCAGCTGCGTTGCTAGATGATCAGGTTGGCCCGGCCCAGCTCGAACCTGAGCGTGTACAGGCTCCCGATGCACAGGCATTGCTCAAGAAAGTGACTGTGAAGGCCGATGCCGAATTCTCGGCGCAATACCCGCGCGCGCTGAACACGCGCATGACGATCAAATGCAAGGATGGTCGTGTTCTGGCTACTGAGCATGTCGGCTTCGAAGGTGGACTGGATAACCCGTTCACGTGGGAACGTACCGTCGAAAAATTCAACTGGTTGAGCGAACAATACGCGGACCAGGAGCTTCGAGACCAGATCATCGATCTGGTCTCGAAGCTGGATCAACACTCGATTGAAGAGTTGATGAACCTCTTGGTGAAGGTAAGTCCAGAGCCACGATTTCCGGTGACGCATCCGGGGATTCAATAATCCATGGCGATCTTTAGGAGATATATATGGCACTCATTTCTTGTGACATGCGTTTCGGTCGGACCGACGAACAGAAGCGGCTGCTTGCTGCCGGCTTACTCCGGGTGGTCAGTGCCGCGACAGGTGAAACGAAGAACGACATTTTTTTCGTGATTCGCGAAGGACGTGGAATTAATTTCGTCGAGCATGGTGAGCATCTTCCGGAGTATGTCGAGGGTGCGGCGAACGACAAAGAACTTATTGAACGTCTTAAATAGAACTGCCGGAGAAATATCGTGCCCTTCATCGAATGCCATATCAAGAGCGGTCTTACGCAAGAACGACGTGAACAACTCATTAGGGACATCATCCAGGTCACGCACGACTCGATCGGATCGGATCCGAAGATCATTAATGTGATCTTGCACGAACACCCCGCTGAAAATATCAGTATTTCCAGTCGGATCAACGGAGAGGACTTCAAGAAGTCCACGGGGTAGCCGCACGAAACTGAGCGTTAAGGTCTTGTTCGGAGTTCCGCCGGGCGTCGCGTCCGGCGGCCAGCGTTCAGATACATCCAACAACGATGGAAGATTTGGCGAAGCCATAGGCTTGTCTATGTCAGGCCTGATGAGAGGTAAGTTTTTCGATATATATAATACGTAGTACAAAGTAATGTGGAGGAGAGATGAACGGAGCAAAGATGGTGGTCGACGGTGTCGATGCCGGACGTGAGAGGGTAGGGCTGGCAATATTTCTGACGCTCGTCGAAGTATTGATGTTTTTTGGGTTCATTACACTTGCCGTCGTGTCGCCGGCAACGCTCGCTTCGCCAGTGGTAGATGGGTCGGAGATTACGGTTGCGTTCCTGTACGGAATAATGATTCTGATCGCTAGCGTGCTGCTTATCGGGTTGTATGTCCTGGTCGAAAACGCAGCCGATTCGCGAAATTTTCGTATCGATTCAGCTGAACGTTAACCGTTAATTAACTGGTGGCCGATTATGACTATTCTTCGATGTGGCGTTTTGCTCGCGCTGTCAGCGTCCGCGTGCGTTGTGAGTACCGAATCCTTTGCTGCTGGAAGCGGTGTGGGTAGCAGGAACGGCGTAGCAATAGTGTTTTTTCTTTCCTTCGTTCTAGCGACACTGGCTATTACCTACTGGGCCGCGAAGCGAACAAAGTCGACGGACGATTTCTACGCGGCTGGAGGCGAGATAACCGCATTTCAGAATGGTCTTGCAATCGCGGGTGACTTCATGTCGGCCGGTGCATTTCTTGGCCTGACAGCTTTGGTGTTCAGTAGCGGCTTTGATGGTCTTGTCTATGCGGTTGGATATGCGACAGGGATGCCAATTGTTGTATTTCTGCTGGCAACGAGGCTGCGAAAACTCGGTAAATATACAGTCGCAGATGCGGTTTCCGTGCGTCTTGGCGAGAAACCGATTCGTATCTTCTCGGCCTGCGCATCGTTATGTATTGTTTCGCTATATCTCATCGCGCAGATGGTGGGGGCAGGGCAGTTGATCAAGCTGCTGTTTGGCCTTGACTACATCTATGCCGAAATTCTTGTGGGCGCTCTCATGATGTTTTATGTGGCCTTCGGAGGCATGGTCGCCACGACTTGGGTGCAGATCGTGAAGGCGACGTTGCTGCTGCTTGGCACAACTGTGATGAGCTTTCTGGTCTTGCGAAATTTCGACTTCAGCTTCGCCGAATTGTTGCGACGTGCAGTAGAGATTCATCCAAAGGGCAGTGCGATCCTTAGCCCTCAATTTCTGGTCAAGGATCCTGTATCGGGATTTTCGTTGGGTCTCGCGGTGATGTTTGGTACCTCAGGCTTGCCGCATATTCTCATGCGCTTCTTCACGGTTCCTGACGCACGGGCTGCACGCGGTTCGGTATTTTGGGCCAGTGTATTTATGAACATATTCTTTGCACTGGTGTTTGTCATCGGGTTCGGATCTATCGCTCTGGTTGCCTCTAATCCAGACTTCCTGGATGCCGCGGGCAAACCGCTCGGCGGGATAAATATGGTTGCCGTCCATCTTGCAAAGGCGGTAGGGGGAAACGCGTTGCTGGGGTTTATCTCGGCAGTTGCATTTGCTACCATCCTTGCCGTTGTGTCGGGTTTGACACTCGCCGGTTCTTCGGCGGTTTCGCATGACCTTTACGCCTGTGTGTTCCGCAAAGGTACCGCAAGTCAAGCCAATGAAGTGCGAGTATCGAGGATATCGACTTTGGTGCTTGGGGTAATCGCGGTGGTATTGGGCATTGCATTCAGGACACAGAACGTTGCTTACATGCTTGGGCTCACGTTCTCGGTCGCCTGTAGCTCAACTTTCCCAGTGTTACTACTTGCCCTTTATTGGAAGCGATTGACCACGTTTGGAGCCGTTGCGGGAGGAACTGTTGGGTTGGTCTCCGCCGTATTGCTGACCGTCGCAGGCCCGGCCGTCTGGGTGCATGTTATGGGGCATGCGAAGCCACTTTTCTCGATCGATCCACCGACCATAGTCACTATGCCGCTCGCGTTTATGACGTGCTGGCTGGTATCCGTGCTGGACCGTAGCAAACAGGCGGATACTGACCGTGCGCGGAGTGCGACTCTACAAGAGCGTCCGGTATTCGCGGGACCGGTTAGCCACTAGATTCAGGAGCGGCGGCACGCAGAAATCGTGTCGCCGTTAGGTGGTTGAACTTGCGGGCCAGTCAACCCGGTGTTCCGTCGCGAAACAAAGCGGCATAGCGTGTGTTCAGCTCGAGGGCGGATCAACGAGATCCGCTTTGCCAGTTTACGCTGCGCCTTTGCGGTAAATGCAAAACGTCTGACTTTTGGCTTGTTGAGTCTTTCCTGCGTTCTCGCGTCGGGCAGAAGCGGACAATCCATCAGGTTCGGCAACATGCTGAACCTGGCTACAACCCTACTCTATTTCTGCAACAGCGCTTGCGTTTGCGAAAATGGCAAATGGGGTATTGTTTCCGTTGGATGTTCAATTTCGCTTTGGTGTACGATGGAAGACAAGTTCACAGCGCTGCTCAAGCCGTTGCACAGTTGGCGGGGCGGCTGTCCCTCCTGATTTTGTTGCCCCCTTGGGGCTGGATAGTGGTGCAGTTTTGGCTGACTTCGATAGTTGCCGAAAGTCTGCATCCATTTTCAATGAGCTACGCCGTAAAAGCGTAAAAATAGATCTAAATTATCGAATCGCTGGCATTGATAGGTTGCTGGTCGGACAACGAAAGCTTTATCAAGGTTGTGACTATTTCATAGAGGTGCAAAGCATGGACGTTGCCGACCTCAAGGTCTTCGAAGCCGTAGCTCGTCATGGGAGTATGAACCGGGCAGCTACCGAGCTAAATACTGTTCAGTCGAATGTGACAGCGCGAATTCGAGCTCTGGAGCGGGAGGTCGGAGTCGTTCTCTTTCAGCGGCATGTGCGCGGCGTGAGCATGACTCCTGCGGGGCAGCGCCTGCTCCCGTATGCCGCGCGTATCGCGAAGCTAATTACGGATGCCAAGATAGCTGCGCTGGATGACGGCGCGCCGGGCGGCACTCTCACGCTCGGAACGCTCGAGACGACGGCGGCGCTTAGGCTCTCTCCAATATTAAGTAATTTCGCTCGAATGTATCCGCAGGTTCGACTTTCGCTGACGACCGGCACGAGTTGCAGTCTCACTGCCGATGTTGCGGAATGTCGGCTCGATGGGGCATTTATAGCAGGTCCGCTGGACCATCCGGACCTTCATACTGAAACAGTCTTTCATGAGGAGTTGGTTCTAGTTACGCCGCGTACCATGCGCTCGCTCGAGCTGATCAAATCGGTGCAGGACCTCAAAACAATTGTCTTCCGTTTGGGTTGCTCGTACCGTCAGCGGCTCGACGCATTGCTTGCTGAAATGGGGGTGCTCACGGCCGCACCCCTGGAATTTGGCTCAATGGATGCGATCATAGCGTGCGTTGCTGCTGGTATCGGTATCACGCTATTGCCGCGAGGTGTGGTCTCGGCGGCAGCGGAACAGGATCTCGTCAATATCCACACGATATCGCCAGAAAAGGCGCACGTCGAAACGCTGTTTATCCGACGGCATGATGCTTATGTCTCGAGTGCCATGCTGGCTTTCGTTGACGTGGCGCGGTCTCAGCTCGGGCCGATGATGGCCGCCGCATAGGCGGTGTACAAGAGCAACGCTACGTCGGGCCGTAGTGGTTCGCGATTCAAACCGTTTGATGGAAGGCATGACGTATTGATTTCTACCGAATTCCTACCTACGGTTTTCATCTGAATTTGACCTACCCCCGGACAGCGTAGTGCATCTATTCCGATGTGAATAGTGCTTCGCCGTCTGTCGTCTTTGACGCTCTCTTTCCTGTTGCTCTTTCTTTGGCAGCTAACTCACTGTTAGCAGCGAAGGTGCTTTTTCGTCGGATCGCCGTTGGCGTGCTGCTTCCCGCCTGGAGCGGCCAGAAGTCACGGCAAATCCATTGCTAGTCGAGGGGCTGCGGCGCCGGCTGGACCCAGTCGCGCGGCGCCGCACTACGTGACGCTAGCTAACTCACGAACGGCGATGCAGGAAGTCGACGACCAGGTCTGTCGTCGCCTGTGGCTGCTCTTCCGTGATCCAGTGCCCGCAATCCGGGATGATCACATCTTCGACGTTATCGGCGACACACCGCATCACCGCGCCGATCATAGGGCCGAATGTAGATTCGCCACCCAAGGCCAAGACCGGCATCTGAAGCTTGCCCTGCGCAAGGAACGTCCTGTTGTCGACCGCATCCTGGCTGAACGCCAGGAACTGGGCAAAGCCCGCTCGCATTGCGCCGGGTTGCGCATAGAGCGCCGCATAATGCTGGCGATTCGCTTCATCAAACCGCTTCCGGTCCCGGGAAAGTTCGTTCCAGAAGCGGTCGAGATAGATGCGCTCGCGGCCGGCGACTAGGCGCTCCATGTCCTGACCACCGAAGCCAAAGTGCCACATGGCCGGATCCTGTGTGATCTGATCCCAGGGGCCGACGCCGGGTAGCGGCGCATCGATCGCCACCCATCGGCTCACTCGCTCGGGGTGGGTGGCGGCAACTGCGAAGCCGACCATGATGCCGATGTCGTGCGTCACCAATTCGGCCGCACGCACACCCAGGGCGTCCAGGACGCCCACCACGTCCACCGCCTGATTCTTCTTGTCGTAGCCGCCATCAGGCTTCGACGAGAGGCCCAACCCACGCAGGTCGGGCGCGACAACCATGTGGTCTTCGATGAGTGCGCTCGCCAGATGACCCCACATGTCGCCCGTTGTGCCGAAGCCGTGCAGCATGACGACCGCTGGACCATGACCGCCGACCCGCACATGGATGGATGTACCGTTGGTTTCGATCGTCCGCGTCTGCATCACAGCCGGGAAGGGATAAACCCCATCTACATGGACATGCTCGCTCATCTGTATACTCCAGGTTTGCTTCTAGTTGGGGAGGTGGCGGCTCGCTACGCGGCAGCGAACCACCAGGTTAGTCATCCTAACAACGTAAAAATGCAGTTTGACGTCGGCGATTGAGTCACGGCTAGTTTTGTCGCTTTAGTAGTATTGCTGTTTGCGAGCGATAATAACTGCCTTATGAATTAGGCAACGGGACACCGTCAACCTCTCCTGGACAAACAGCGACGGCAACTCGAATGACGGCACATCGATGAGGATCCGCCGGGGCGCGACCATCAGACCCAGTTCGACTCTGATCCAGTTTTACTCCATGGGAACACATATCAATCGCCCGACGAACCTGCGCACAAGTGCAGCTACCACATCAGGATTCTCATTCAATGCAAAATGGCCTGCATTGAGAACATGAGTCTCAGATTTCGACAAATCCCGCTAACAGGCTGCAACCTCAGCGACCGTTGAACAACGGATCGTACTTCCCCTAAAAACGAGCGTGGATCGGTCATGCTCTCCTGGCGATGTCTGCCAGAAAAGGGACCCACGGTACCCTGCCGGCGATGTTGATTAGGGTACCGCTGCGCGATTAACACTTGAACGTATGCTCGACAACGGTTTGAGTTGGGTTAGGGTCGCCAACGAATCTGTCCGCGGTCTAGTAACAATATTTGCAAAGTTCTTGCGGTTATCCTATCCGGGTGACGTGACGACAACAAGTGAACAGGTTAGTTATTCTTTTTCCATCTGCGCAACAATGTTGGTAAGCGTCCGGCGAAGGCGCGGTATTGCCTGTTCAGGCGGGGAGCGGCCGCCAGTGATGCGGCAGTAATTGGGCGATGTGGTCGGCCCGATGAGTTGGCAATCGGGTAAGGACGTCTTTCGGGTAGACGTACGGGTCGTGACCGTTGAGCTGCGCGCTACGAATCAGGCTCATGATCGCGGCGGCGCGTTGTCCCGCAAATACAGGGCTCCGGCATCGATCGTCGGTTGTTCACTCGATACACTTCCAGCGAACCTTCGATAACTGCAAACTGACGATAAGAGCGTTCCAGGGCCTAGGGACGAATCTGCTTTTCCAGCCAATTGTTATCGATGGGTAGGTGCCCATCGACCAGACAAATTTAGATGGACACGATCCTCGCCTGCGTACCCGACGCCGTCAAGATGCCTTCCCCGGGCGCTTACTTTCTGACCAACGCCGGTGCCTATTCGTTTCAGTAGCCTTTAGTCAGGCGGTTTCAAGAGTGAAGCGCAACAGGGGGTTAATGAACGGAAGCTGATGTTATCGAAGCGGTTGCGAGCATACGTTCGAACACCTCGAATGGCGAATGAAATGCATGGGTAGCACGCGGTCGGCTGTTGAGGCTGTCGGCAATGGCATCGAGTTCGTCCTGGCTGTAGATCGAGAGGTCGGTGCCTTTGGGCAAGTACTGACGCAGCAGCCCGTTGGTGTTCTCGCAGGTGCCGCGTTGCCACGGGCTGTGCGGATCGCAGAAGTACACGCGCACGCCGGTGGCGGCGCTGAGCTCCTGATGCCGGGTCATTTCCTTACCCTGGTCGTAGGTGAAGCTCTGGCGCAGTGGGGCGGCGATCGAATTCAGTTTGGCAGTGAAGCCCGCCAGTGCCGAGGCGGCGGTGGCGTCTTCCATCTTCGCCAGCAGCACCAGGCGACTGCTGCGCTCAACCAGCACGCCGACGGAAGACTGGTTGCCGGCGCCCTTGATAAAGTCGCCTTCCCAATGGCCTGGCATCACCCGGTCGTCGACCTCAGGCGGGCGCACATGGATGCTCACCATGTCGGGGATCTGGCCGCGCCGGTCAGTGCCCCGCTTGCGTGACATACGCGTGCTGTGGCCGTGGCGCAGACAGGCGATCAGTTGGCGGCGCAGCTCACCGCGTGGCTGCGCATAGATGGCGGTGTAGATGGTCTCGTGCGAGACGTGCTGGGTCGGATCGTTGGGCCACATGCGCTTGAGGGTACCTGAGATCTGCTGGGGCGACCACTTCCATTCCAGCAGGGTGAGTACGACGCGCCACGACACGCTTTGAGGGTGCAGCTTGGGACATGGGCGCGCAGCCTCGCGTCGGCTCGTGCTGAGCGCCTGCGCTGGCGCAGACGCATAGCCCACGGCAGAACACGTGTTTCTGGTCAGCTCGCGGCTCACAGTTGATGCCGGGCGCCCGAGTGTTCGGGCCATGGCCCGAACACTCGAACCCTGCTGCTTCATGCTTGCAATGGTCATGCGCTCTTCAGGCTGAAGCTGTTGATACGTTCTTCTTTTTTGCATGTGCGCACCTTACACGAGGAAGGTGTTGCACTTCAAATTTGATCGCGCCGTGCGATATTGAATTTCTATATAGTTTTATTCGCGGACAAACAGGCCCGCATTTATTTATGATTTTGTCCGCCGACGTTCGACTAGCTTGCGCAAGCCCTCGACGGTCACTGCATCTTCATCGTCCTCACATTCGCCAGCAATGGCATTGGCGACTATGGCAACAGCCGTATACGGCACACTGTCAAAATACCGAACACAAGATTCCGCCACTAGCGCGCGGTAGTTTTGACGGTTGACATCACCCGCCCCGGGTTGCGCACTGGGCAGTTGATCGCCAGGATCAACTTTCGCAAGCATCTGAATCAAATGCGGGAGGACGATTCGAAGGTCGTCCAAAGCGACGCTGACAGGAATGACATGTTCGCGCGCGTCGTCATTGATCTGTGCGGCAAGCAGCATGCCGCCACATGCACGCTCATCATCGATCAGTTCGCGAAGCGTTTCAGCTGCAGTTCTGTACTGCTGCTGCTTTTTTCGGGCAGCCTTCACGTCGAGAGGCCGCGAGCGGCCGAACGCCCTTTGATGGGGGTCTCGGCTCAGGTCTTCCGGAAGACTTAGGAAGAACTCGACCATCTTGAGTGGCGGGCGCAGGGCGGCCCGTATGTCCGCCCAAGCCCCCGCAACACCGGGGTCAATACTTTGTTCCAGCATCCGAGCCTTATGCATCTGACCATCATAGAACCACAAGGAGTCCTTGATCTTTCGGAAACGGTAATATCGGGGACTCCCAAACTCGATTTTCGTGTTTTTCTGGTACTGCTCCACGCATGTCAGATAGGAGCGATCGCGTTGCCTCGGCTGGGTCGATTCGAGCCATTCGACAATGTCATCGGGAATTTTTGTCATATTAGTCTCGCCCATCAATTACACCGTCGCTTGTCGTTGAAGAGCGATAACAGTGGAGCCTCCATAAGGTTGTGTGATGAATTGCGCCCAGTCATCCATCATGCGCCGGCGTTTCTCCAAGACGTCGCCGCGCCAGTAAGCAGCTTCGGTGGCGTCGCCCTTCACGTGCGCCAGAGCAACCTCAGCCAACTCGCGCGGATAGTTCGTTCGTTCGCCCGCCCAGTCACGGAATGTGCTGCGAAAGCCATGTGGTACGGCGTCGACGCCCAGGCGTCGGACCATCATCAGCAAAGTCATGTCGCTGAGAACTTTGCCTCGTGGGCTGGGGAAGACGACATCGGGCGTGCGAGGCATCGCCTGGAGCAACCTAAAAGCAGCATCCGAAAGCGGCACACGGTGTTCCTTCTTCGCCTTCATCCGCTCAGCGGGGACGCGCCACACTCTACTATCCCAATCGATCTCAGCCCAGCGGGCTCCTCTGGCCTCGCCGGAGCGTGCTGCTGTCAGAATGGCAAATTCCATGCACCGCGCGGTGTTCGATTCGATCGCGCGAAGCTGCGGCATGAAATTACCCATCTCGGAAAACGGCAGGGCGGGGTGATTCCGCACCTTTTGAACCTTGGATGGTTTCGATAACAGGTTCTCGAGATTGCCGCGCCAGGACGCTGGGTTTTCGCCAGAGCGGTAGCCCTTCACCTTGCACCAGTTGAGAATCGCCTCGATGCGGCCACGCAGGCGGGAGGCGGTTTCGTTCTTAGTCAGCCAGATCGGCTCGAGTACCTCTGTCACATGCTCGCGCCCAATGTGGCGCACGTAGAGTCGTCCGATGAACGGATAGGCATACGTCTCTAACGTGCTGCGCCACTGATCGCCGTGCTTCGGGTTCGCCCATTCAGACGATTTTGCTGCCATGAACTTCTGGGCGGCATCGGCGAACGTCATTTCAAGAGTTTGGCTGGCTCGCAGACGGCTATCGGCTTCGCGCCGCTCAAGTATTGGGTCAACACCAGAGCGGATCTTGTCACGCTCAGCTTGGGCCTTGGTATGGGCGTCTTTCAGAGAGACCGCGGGGTAGGGGCCGAGTCCGATCTCGCGGCGGCGATCACCAACCTTGACCCGCAAGATCCAGGACCGCGAAGTGGGGCTTACAACCTGAAGGTATAGGCCCGCGACTTTGCCGACTGGATGCATTCCGGGATCTTTCAGTTTCGACACGGCGAGCGCGCCCAGCTCTTTCGCTACCTTCGGCATTTTTGCTGCTCCGGTAAACCCATCATCGTACCCGCCATAAATTGTGTAATTTGATGATATTGGTTGAATCGGATTAGCGCAAGAAAAACCGTGAACGTCTTGTCTGGTGCGTGTTCAATGAGACTTTGTGATCTCTATTGATACTGAAAAATGGCGGACACCCTTTCCGCCAAATTTAGAAAACAGGCCCTTCGGGGCCTGTTTTCGTTTCTACCCACGAAAAGAACCGTTCCTTTGGGCGGAGCTGATACGTGCTGCGCCCTCCGCGCATCTTGCGCACTATACGCAACTAGCGTACATTTCAAAAATGCGAGCAACATTTGTCGAGCTGTCCTCATTCCAGAAATATCGTGCTGACTACCTGACGGATGACGAGTATCGACTTCTTCAAGAAGACATGCTTGCCAACCCGGAAATGGGTGATGTGATCAAAGGGGCGGGTGGTTTGAGGAAGTTGCGCTTCGCCGATAAGCGTCGGAATAAGGGGAAGCGTGGCGGTCTGCGGGTGATCTACTACTACTGGGTCGGAGGCACCCAGTTTTGGACGTTCACGCTCTACGACAAGGATGAAATGTCGGATCTGTCGAGCGCTGAGCGCAAGACATTTGCCGAAATGCTCCAAGGGGAAATAGCGCAAAGGAGTGTGAGATGAAAAGGAATCTGTTTGCCGAGTTGAAGGAAGGCATGGCTGAGCTTGCTGCTGAACGCGAAGGCAAGGTAACTCTGCGCAAAGTCGATGTCGAAATACCTGACGTCGTACAGGTCTCCGCTGAAGAGATAAAGACGGTGCGGGAGGCCGTGCACGCATCGCAAGCGGTGATGGCGCGCCGGCTTCGAGTCAATCAACGTACCTACCAGAACTGGGAACAAGGGAAGGCAAAACCTAACGCTCAGGCTGCTGTCTTGATCAAACTGGTTGAGAAATATCCAGATACGTTGACAATGCTCGAAACACTTTGAGAAGCCGCCTTCGGGCGGTTTTTTTATAGTCGGTGAACCTGACGAGTCCGGGCGTCTTCATCTGCTCTCCAGTGTTGTCGAACCCGCGGGTGACTTCGGACTTCATATTACGTCACCTGGCGCACCGCTGAGGGCATGTGCGCCTTCCGTACCCAGGCGTGATCGGTCAGTTTGACGAATGCGCCGGCCATGACCGCAACGGCTGACTACCAGGTCAATCTGGCGTAGCGGATACCTGAATTTATGTCATTTACATAATCGGCGTGTATTTTCTCGTTCGCTTGGACGAATTCACTTGCAGTAGATGCACGCATTGAAAGCAATTAGAAAATAAGTTGATGATTATTTGTCAGGAAAATTTCTGCCTGAATTCGACGCACGCCGCCACTGACCATTAGCCCGGTTCGAGTTCGTGATCCGCTGAATGATGGTGAAAAATAAGTGGCACTTCCCGAGTCGCCTGAGTGCCTGTAAAGTCATACGGCGTTTTCGCGTCAGGCCCAAAAATACAGACGCCGAACGCACAGCCACAACGATGTCCCGAGCAGTTTGCAAAAGTAGTTTTGTAAAACAGGCTTCAAAAGGGGATTCACATGTCAGTCGGCAATTCGGTCGTTGACACGACCAAAAGCACCACCAAATACAAAGTCATCAAGTGGTCGATCATCGGGCTGTGCATCGCCATCGGTGCGCCACTCGCCATCCTGCTGGTCAAAGGCCTCGTCGGCCTGATCCTCGCGGCGGTGATCGGGCTCGCGGCGATCAACTTCGGTCCCGTTCTCGCCATGAAGTTTGCGAACCAGAAGGTCAAGATGTTCGTGAACGAAGCGAAGTCGAACCCGATCGAGACGCTCTACAACGAACTGGCCGAAAAGCAGGAAGGCGCCGAGCGGTTCAAGAAGAGCATCACCGACTTCCGCACCGAAGTAAAAAACTTCGAAGACAAAACCGCGCAGTTCAAAAAGCAGTATCCCGAAGACGCGGATCGTTTCGAGACCCAACTCGCGACGATGAAAAAACTGCTCGCGTTTCGCGAGGGGCGCTATAAGCAGGTGCAGGACGAACTCAAACGATTCTCCGACGCGATCGATCGGGCCAAAGCACTGTGGGATATGTCGCAATCCGCGCAACGCATGAACAAGATCGCCGGCATGCAAACCAGCGACACTTTCGCGCAGATCAAAACGGACGCGGCGCTCGACTCCGTGATGAACTCGGTCAACAAAGCATTTTCCGAAATGGAAACGTCACTGATGGAAAGCGCGGAAGTGCAGCAAGCCAAGGCCGCTAACGAGATGGGCGTTATCAATCCGCCCGCTCAGCAACTCGGCTCGCCCACGGCGCCCAAATAATCAGGCGCGCGCCGCTCGACCACTCAACTCGATCAAAAAATAATGAAGAAAATCCTGGGTTCGATTCTTTTCCTGATCTTGCTGGCTGCCGGTTGGTATATCCACGAAGGCGGCCTGAAAAATCCTCTTAACAGCGGCCAGAGTGCCGACAAAGACACCGTTGCGGTGAACGGCGCGGTGAACGGTGTAGACACCGGCAACAACAGCAGCGCCGACGTCAAAACGCCAGCCCCGAGCAACCCGGACGGTTTCGTGCCCTACAAGGACGCGCTGAAGTCGATATTGAGCAACGGTGTCGTACGCGTCAGCGTCGAAAATCCATCGCGGCCGTTTTACTCGGAAGACAACGGCAAGCCGCAAGGTTTCAACGTCGACTTCGCCAATCTGCTCTTCGCTCAGAAAGAGTTCACCTCGGGCGACCATTCGACCGTCACGGTCGACACGCGTCACGGCGTGGACACGTATCCCGCGGTCCCCGATCAACTAACGAAAACCGACAAGCAGGGCAACGCGGTCGTCGATGTCGCCATGGACGGCCTGACGTTCCCCGACAACACACCAAGCGGCGTGGTCTATTCGATTCCCTACGTCGAGGACTTCGGCTATTCGTTGATCGTCGCCAAGGGTTCGCCGGTCCGGTCCGCAGCCGATCTGGCGGGCAAAACGGTCGGCGTGCTGCAGGGCGATCCGGATGTGAAAGCGTTTGTCCAGAAAGCGTTCCCGAATAGCAAAATCGTCGAACTATCGGATGCGAGCATCGAGGGGCAGCGATCCTGGATGTCGCACTTCCTGGACGAGCATCAGGTCGACGCCATCGTCTACGACTATCCGTTTGGTGTGTCGGAGATCAAGGGCACCGACCTGACGTTCGCGGTTACAAAACTGGACGGGTCCAATCTCGCGTACAAAATCGGCGTACGCAAGGAAGACAGCGCGCTCCTGATCTACCTGAACTCCGCGATCGCGAAGGTGAAGCAGTCGACGGCGTATCTGGACCTGTTGCGTAAATATTTCATCAGCGACCAGGTGCTCACCACCGCTGCGACCGGCGGCGAGAAGACCTACGTGGTCCGCTCCGGTGACACGCTGAATGCCATTGCCGCGAGTCAGTTGGGAAGCGGTGCGCGATTTGTGGACGTGCAAAAGCGCAATAACCTGCCGAACCCCAACCTTATCCTGATCGGTCAACACCTGATCATTCCGGTGCGCTGACGCGGTGGAGTTTTCAGCCGGGCCCTCGCGGCCCGGCGTGAACAACAGTCCCTGAACGGCAAAGCCTTCGACTATGACGAACGCTTAGCGCTACATATTATTTACGCGCGCGGCATCAAGCGCGGGCGGGGCGTCGATGCCGATCCCCGGCGAGCAGGCTCGACCCGGTTCGCGGAGGCCGTCCGGCGATCCTCTGTACAATTGGCCGATCGTCAACATCGACCCACCTCGACCGAATTCATGGCCATTACCTACAAGACTCCCGACGACATCGCCAAGCTGCGCATCTCCGGCCGCCTCGCGGCCGACGTATTGGCGATGATTGGCGAGCACGTCAAGGCCGGCGTCTCCACCGACGAGCTCGACGCGCTGTGCAACGACTACATTGTCAATACGCAAAAGTCGATTCCGGCAAATGTTGGTTATTTGGGTTTTCCGAAGACCGTGTGCACGTCCGTCAACCAGGTGGTGTGCCACGGCATTCCCAACCGCAGCGAAATCCTGAAAGATGGCGACATCATCAATATCGACGTCGCGATTATCAAAGATGGCTATTTCGGCGACACCAGTCGCATGTATTGCGTCGGCCAGCCGAGCACGGTCGCGCGCCAGCTGATCGACACGACCTATGAAGCGATGCTTGCCGGCATCCGCGAGGTCAAGCCTGGCGCTACGCTGGGTGACGTCGGCTACGCGATCCAGAAGGTCGCGCAGCGCGACGGCTTCTCGATCGTGCGCGACTACTGCGGCCACGGCATCGGCCGTGTCTACCACGAAGACCCGCAAGTGTTGCACTACGGTCAGCCAGGGCAGGGCGTGCGTCTGAAACCGGGTATGGTCTTCACGATCGAACCGATGATCAACGCGGGCCGCGCCGGTACCGCGGTGCAGCGTGACGGCTGGACGGTCGTCACTAAAGACCGTTCGCTGTCGGCGCAATGGGAGCACATGATCGCCGTGACCGAAGAGGGCTACGAGCTGTTGACGCCGTGGCCGGACGGCACCGGCGATTACGACGCGCCTTGAACGCAGTGGCAAGCGTGCCTGACGAACCGGCTATCAAGGCGGTGGGCGCGTGAATCGCCGCGCAGTTGGCGCGCGGCGCCTGCACCAGGGACCGCCGCTGCGGTCCGATCCAGTAAATAAGGATTTGACTCGCGCGCCGGTTCGGTTAAAGCTATGCCTTAGTGTTTCAAGGGGTTTTCGTCTGCATGAGTACGTCATTGACCGTTCGCCGTATCGCTGCTGATCAGGGCGCCGTTTTGCGCGAACTCCGTACTGCGTCGCTGCGGGAGGCACCCTATGCCTTCTGCGAAACGCTTGAGGACGCGTTGTCGGCGGATGCCGCCACGTTCGACGCCACCGCCGCCGAACACGCTGTTTCGTTTATCGTCACCAGTTTCATCCTCTCTACCGAGGGTCATCCGGCAGGACTGATCGAAGCACATTTCGACGATACCGCGGCGCGCCGCGCGTTCGTCTGCGAGTTGTGGGTGGCGCCGGCCGTGCGTCATCTGCGAGGCGGCGAGCTGCTGGTCGACACCGCCAGCACCTGGCTCGCCGGCGAAGGCGCCATGGAAATCTACGCGTGGGTCGCCGACGCCAACCGCAATGCGATGCGCTTTTACGAGGCGCTCGGCTTCGGTCCGACCGGCGAGCATAGACGCGTCGTGCGTGCGCCCGAGCAGGCCGAAAGCCTGCTGGTGCGCCACGTGCCGACCACGTCGCAGGTGTTTCAGCAGTGATCCCGCGAGCGGCGCGTCTGCCTGCCGCTCAAATCCCTTCCGCGTCGCTACAGCGTTCATGGCCGAATAAGCGGCCTAAGCGCGGCCTGAATGGCCGAGGCGTGGCCACGTCATGGGTATTCAGGTCGCAGGAGGGCGTTCTGTCGGCAAAAAAACTCGCTCCCTGCCTGGACGCCTGTAAAATACGCAAAATTTTTTGCCGAACGCTATGTCGCCCAAGAAATCGCCCTTTTTCGAACTCCGCAGCGGCTCTGTCGACACGCTCCTGTTTGTGGTCAAGACAACCGACCTCGACGCGATGCGTGCCGAACTGACCCGGCGCTTCGAGGCGACCCCCGAATTTTTCGCTAACGACGTCGTCGCGATCGACGTGCGCCGTCTCGCCGAGAACGAACGCATGCCGCTTGCCGACATCGCGCAACTGCTCGAGAGCGTGCGCATGCGTCCGGTCGGCGTCGTCGCCAACGCGCAGCAGGCGTGGGCGGCCGAATCCGCGCTGCCGCTGCTCGAAGCACGTGACCGCCGCGGCGCTGCCGCGAAGTTCGCCGACGAAGAGGGCGCCAGTGCCGCCGCTACGGCACCGGTTGCCACGGCCGCGACCGCTACGCCCCCGGCGGATCTGTTCGCAACTGCAGCCGGCGAACCCCCGGAAAACGGTACCCCGGCCACGGCCGCCGCGGTCGAGCCGGTGCCCGCCGTCGAGCCGGTACGTCTTGCCACCTCATCGCAAACCATGGTGGTCGACAAGCCGCTGCGCTCGGGCCAGCGCATCTACGCAAAGGGCGATCTGGTCGTGCTCGGTCTGGTGAGCTACGGCGCGGAAGTGATCGCGGAAGGCAACATCCATATTTACGCGCCGCTGCGCGGCCGGGCTTTGGCCGGCGTGCAGGGCAATCACGACGCGCGCATTTTCTGCACGTGTCTCGAGCCGGAACTGATCTCGATCGCGGGCATCTATCGTACGACCGAGAACCCGCTGCCGGCCGACGTGCTCGGCAAGCCGGTGCAGATCTGGCTCGATGAAGAGAAACTGATGATCGAACCGTTGCGGCTCACCTGATTTGCGGGGAGCGCGCGCTGCCCTGAACGTACCTGGCATGCGCCGTTTCACAGCAAATATGGCCGCACATAATTGATGAATTTGACGAACACAAGGTAAGGGTAATGGCAAAAATCATTGTGGTGACTTCGGGCAAGGGTGGCGTGGGCAAGACGACCACGAGCGCGAGTTTTGCATCGGCCCTCGCATTGCGCGGCAGCAAAACCGCCGTGATCGACTTCGACGTCGGCCTGCGTAACCTCGACCTCATCATGGGCTGCGAGCGCCGTGTGGTGTACGACCTGATCAACGTGATCCAGGGCGAAGCCAACCTCAACCAGGCGCTGATCAAGGACAAGAAGTGCGAGAACCTGTTCATCCTGCCGGCCTCGCAAACGCGTGACAAAGACGCGTTGACCATGGAAGGCGTCGAGAAGGTCATCAACGACCTGATCGCGATGGACTTCGAATTCATCGTTTGCGATTCGCCGGCGGGTATCGAATCGGGCGCGCTGCTCGCCATGCACTTCGCCGACGAAGCGCTGATCGTGACGAATCCGGAAGTCTCCTCGGTGCGTGACTCCGACCGTATCCTCGGCATTCTGTCGTCGAAGACCAAGCGTGCGATCGAAAGCAAGGAACCGATCAAGGAACACCTGCTGATCACCCGCTACAACCCGAAGCGTGTGAGCGAAGGCGAAATGCTGTCGCTGACCGACATTCAGGAAATTCTGCGCATCGATCTGATCGGCGTGATTCCGGAATCGGAAGCGGTGCTGCATGCGTCGAACCAGGGGCTGCCGGCTGTGCACCTGGACGGCACGGATGTCGCCGAAGCCTACAAAGATGTAGTGTCGCGTTTCCTCGGCGAGCAGAAGTCGCTTCGCTTTACCGATTACCAGAAGCCAGGGCTGCTGCAGCGCCTCTTCGGCACCAAGTAAGGGGAGCGCACGTAATGTCGATTCTTTCGTTTTTGCTGGGCGAGAAGAAGAAGTCCGCGTCGGTAGCGAAGGAACGCCTGCAGTTGATCATCGCGCACGAGCGCGCCGGCGGCCATGCGCCTGCCGATTACCTGCCTGCGTTGCAACGCGAACTGGTGGCCGTGATTTCAAAGTACGTGAAAATCTCTAATGACGATATTCGCGTGAGCCTGGAGCGCCAGGACGACCTCGAAGTGCTCGAGGTCAAGATCGAAATACCGCAAGCTGGTTCCGCATAACGTGCTGCGCGCTCCGCTTCGTTTCGTCGATGTGACGTGGCGAGGTGGAGCGCGCAAGCGCTGTCCCTCGCGTTGCTACGCCTCGCGGCGAAATAATCGTTGCACTTCAGCATGTGCCGTTACACGCGAGCAGTCGGCATGTTCGTCCTCTCGTGCATTAAACGAATAGCGCCGTAGTCGATGTCCAACTACAGAGGGAAAACATGAACAAGACTTTTCGCTTGCTGATCGCTAACGCTGTTCTGATCGCCGCTGGCGCATCCGCTGTGGCATCCGCGTCCGCCGGGGAAGTCGTCGTAATCGCACCGTCCGCACCACCGGCCGTGCGTTATGAAGCCGTGCCGGCGCCGCGCGTGGGCTACGTATGGGATCAAGGCCACTGGCGCTGGGACCACGGCCGCTATGTGTGGGTCGCGGGTCATTGGCAGGCTGAGCGTGTTGGCTACCACTGGGTGCCGGGCCACTGGGTCGAACACGGCCCGAACTATCGCTGGATCGAAGGCCACTGGGCTTAAGATCATACTGGCCGGTTGCGTGGTGGTGCCGACGCGGCCGGTTTATATGCGCGCGCCGGCCGGCGGTTGTCGTTTACTGACGCGGGGCGCTGTCTTCAGTGCGAGCATCGCCGTTGATCTCATCGACGACCGCAGGTTCGAGTGCTTCGACTTCGGGGACTTCCGGCACCGGTGCGGGTGCCGGTTGCGGCAGCGGCGCCATATAACGCTCTGCCAGCGACTCATACAACGGCGGCGCGAAGAAACGCGCCACACGGCTCGCGATCAACGCGGTGGCCATCAGCGAAATCACCAGTGCATGACCGTCGATCATCTCCATCACGATCACAAACGAGGTAATCGGCGACTGCGTGACGGCCGCCAGATAGCCCACCATGGCGAGGGCGATCAGCATCGGCAATTGCATCGAGCCGAACACCATGTGCAGCAGATTGCCGAAGCCAGCGCCGATCGACAGCGACGGTGCGAAGATGCCGCCTGGAATGCCCGGCAGATACGAGCCGACCATCGAAATCATCTTCAGAAACGGATAGAACCCGGACAGGTGCTCGTGTCCATCGAGCAGTCCGCGCGCTTCCGCATAGCCGCTGCCGAAGGTCGTGCCGCCGGAGATGAGACCGACCACCGCGATCACGAAACCGCACAGCGCGCCGAACGCGACCGGCCGCTCGCCATGCATCTGACGCAGCGGTGCTGGAATCCAGCGCGCGGTATTCAGCAGCAGCCAGCCGAACACGCCGCCCGCAATACCGGTGACGATTGCCGTGAGCACGACGGCCACCGCCAGCAGATCGGGGAAATGCGTGCCGATCTGGATGGTGCCGAAATAGGTGTAGTTGCCGTTCAGCCCGAGTGCGATCACACCGGCGATGATGATCGCCGTAATCAGCACGCCGCTCGCGCGGGCCTCGAAGCTGCGCGTGAGTTCCTCGATCGCGAACACGATTCCTGCCAGCGGCGTATTGAACGCCGCGGACAAGCCCGCTGCCGCGCCCGCGAGCACCAGTTGCCGTTCGATCAGCGCGTTCGAGCGCGGATAAAGCCGCCGCAGATTGAACATCAGTGCCGCGCCGACCTGCACGGTCGGTCCTTCACGGCCGATCGTGAAGCCCCCGAGAATCGCCAGAAACGACACCGCGATCTTGCCGAACAGAATCGGGAACGACAGCAAGCGTGCGCCGTATTCGGCCGGCCTGGAATGCAGGGTGGCGATGACTTGCGGAATGCCGCTACCTTCAGCGCCGCGGAAAAACTTGCGCGTGAGCCAGACGGCGAGCGCGGCGACCGCGGGTGTGACGATCAACGGCGCCCACACGTGCTGTTGCTGCATTGCGCGGAATTCGCCGTAGCCCCAATCGATCAGCCTCGCATACAACACCGCCACCAGGCCGACGGCGATTGCGCCGAGCCAGAAGACGCCATATTGCCGCCACAGGCGTCTCGCGCGACGCACGATGCTGGAAGATAGCGGAGGGAATGCCCGGGACATGAGGAATGTGCTGGCGCAAAGGGTGAATTATAAAGCGTGCCGCATCGACAGAACCGTATGAAAGTATTTCGAAATATAGTAAAAAGGCAATTTGTAAACCGTGCGATGTAACGCGTTGTATTAATGACCAGATGGCGCACCGCCGCGTTCAGCAAAGATTATTCCAATCGTCGGCTAAAATAGTTTGACGTTCGAACAACTAATAGGTCCTCAATGAAGCGAGTCCTTATCGTCAAGGTCACTTCACTCGGCGATATCGTGCAGGCGTTGCCAGTCGTCGCCGACATCAAACGCGCGTTTCCCGGCGTTGAAGTGGACTGGGCGGCCGACGAAGCATTTGCCGAAGTGGTGCATTGGAGCGAGAGCGTGGACCGCGTGCTTTGCGCACCGCTGCGCCGCTTCAAGAAGGCGCGCCGCTGGGGCGATTTCAAGGCGATTGCGGCGTCGATCGCCGAATTGCGCGCCTACCGCTACGACTTCATCATCGACATTCACGGCGTGTATAAGAGCGCGATCATCGCGTTTCTGGCGCGTTCGTCGAAGCGTATTGGCTATCAGTCCCAGGATCTGGGCGAGCGGGGCGCCGCATTTGCCTACACCGGGCGTTTCGGTCCGCGTCCGCAGTGCAATGCATGGCATGGCATGCGCATCAGCGCGGGTGAGGCGTTGGGTTATAAGGTCGAAGGTCCGGCTGTCTACAATCTGCGCCTGCCCGAGCCGGCGGCCGCACCGTTCGCGGCTAACAGCGCGCCGGTCGCGGCGCTGTTTCACGCCACCTCCAAAGACGAGAAGAAGTGGCCGCTGCCGCATTGGGTCGCGGTCGGCCGCGAGTTGGCGGAGCGCGGTTTTCATGTGGTGTTGCCATGGGGCTCGGAAGGCGAGCGAGCCGAGGCGGAGCAAATCGCGTCACAGGTGCCGGGCTCGACCGTCCTGCCGAAGCTGAGCGTGACCGAAATCGCGCAGATGATCGATGCGTGCGCACTGGTGGTCGGCACCGATACGGGTTTCGTTCATCTGGCGCATGCATTGCAGAAGCGCACGGTCATGATTTTTGTGGCGACCTCGCCGTCGCATTGCGGCATCGAGGCGCCGTTCCGCTCGATTTCGATCGGCGACGGCCACTCAGTGCCGTCGATCGCTGAGGCACTGGAGGCGATCGACTACGTGCACAGCGAGCCGCGCGCCGTCGCCATGCAGCACGGATCGGCAGCCGCCTGAGCGCAGCTACGCCGCGCTTTCGCGCAATCGTTTGGCTAAAAGAAAAGAGGCGCGACGTACAGTCGCCCAATCAAACGAGCGCTGCCACGGAACGCCTCCGAAAAACGCCCGCGTCGGGGAACAACGGGCGGAGAGGAATCGCTGCAATGAAAAAAACTGACTTATTCGCTGAGTCATTTAGGTGTCGCGCATTACACACCTGTTAAATCTGTCGCTTTTCGTTGAGTGCCTAATTGGCTACACGTGAGCTCTTTCGCGAGGCCGTCGGCTCGGTCATGGCGCATGGAAGCGCGCACTTAATACCCATCCTCACCGCCGGGATCCGCGCACCCGCCACGGACAGGGCTTGCACGGAACGCGCACGTCCAAAGCAGTATAGGCGGTGTTTTCGTCCGATGTGAGTCTGTCGTCGCCATGCTTCGGCGCGGCCGGTTTCGGGGCTCAAACGTGTAACACCTCAGTGATCTTCCCTTACAAATGGCAACGTTCGCGCGAGGCAGGGTCGTGTTCAATCGAGTCATTCGGGGTTTCGGCTCGAATGAATCTGACTCGAAGGAGAATAATATGAAACGCTTAATCCTGACCCTGATCGCAGGCACGCTGCTGGCAACGGCGCTCGGAGGCTGCATCGTTGCACCGGCGCCTGGCTATTACTACGGCGGTGGTTACTACCATCACGGTGGCTACTACTACCGGTAACGGCTTGTGGTGTGCGTTCGGCTAGACGCCGCGCCAAATCCTGACGGCTGCCGCTTGCCTGCATAGGCACGGGCAGCCGCTCAACCGCTTCTTTGGATGACGTCAGACATCTTTCGGCTGTCGCGCCTGACCGGCTGTCGCGGCGTTCGCCCGCTCAGGCGAGCAGCATTTCGAAAGCGATCACCGCAGTGATTGCAGCCGCGTTCGCGGCCAGCGCTTCCACGACGATGCCTTTCCATGTCGCGGGACGAAAACGCAAGGCCAGCAGTAGCGAACACAGTAACGCCAGCGCGATGATCATCACGATGTCGGCGTTGTGAAGATGAACATTCATCGGGGCCTCCCTGCTTGCCTTAGGGTTATTGGAGTCGAGTATAGGCAAGTCAAAAAGACGCGCAAGGCAGGGGATTTACCAGCAAAGTGCGCAAAAGTGGGGAGAAATGCGGAGTGCCAGCCGGTGCTGCCGCAGCGCTCGTCAATGCGCGCCCGGCGGCACCAGCGTAAAGAAGCAATCAGACCATCAACGCAGCGCGCCCGCTTACATCAAGTGTGCGTCGCGCGTCTCGCGCATGCACAGCACACCGATCATGCTGACGGCCGCCGCAATCGATACATAAGCGCCCACCCACGGCAGCCCGCCGTGCGCGGCTAGCACCTGCGCGATATATGGCGCGACGGACGCGCCGAGAATCCCGCCGAGGTTGTACGACACGCCCGCACCGGTATAGCGGACGTTGGTCGGAAACAGTTCCGGCAGCAGCGCGCCCATTGGGGCGAAGGTCACGCCCATCAGGAACAGTTCGATCACGAGGAACAGCAGCACCAGCGGCGTCTGCCCGCTGCCGAGCAACGGCGCCATCGTGAAGCCCGACAGGATCGCCGCGATGATACCGACGATCAGCACCGGCTTGCGGCCATAACGATCGCTCGCCCAGGCCGACAGCGGCGTGGCGAGCGCCATGAACACGACCGCGATGCACAGCATGCCGAGGAAAGTCGGCCGAGGAATATGCAAGACCGATACACCGTACGACAGCGAAAACGTCGTGGCGTTGTAGAACAGCGTGTAGCAGACCACCATTGCCAGCGCGCCGAGCAGGGTCGGCAACCAGTGTTGCGAGAGCAGCGTGGCGATCGGCACCTTCACGCGTTCCTTGCGTTCGATGGCCGCCTGGAAGGCCGGCGTCTCGGCGATCTTCAAGCGCACATACAAACCGAGCGCGACCAGCACCGCGCTGACGAGGAACGGCACGCGCCAGCCCCAGCTGCGGAATTGCTCGTCGCTCAAAGACAACGCCAAAGCGAAGAACAGACCGTTGGACGCCAGAAAACCGATCGACGGCCCAAGTTGCGGGAACATTCCGAACCAGCCGCGTTTGCCGGCTGGCGCGTTCTCAGTGGCGAGCAGCGCCGCGCCGCCCCATTCGCCGCCAAGGCCGATACCCTGGCCGAAGCGCAGCACGCACAGCAGGATCGGCGCGAGGCTGCCGATCGAGTCGTAGCCCGGCACGAAACCGATCAGCGTGGTCGACACCCCCATCACCAGCAGCGAAGCGACGAGCGTCGACTTACGGCCGATCCGGTCGCCGAAGTGACCGAACAGGAACGAGCCGATCGGTCGCGCGACGAACGCGATGCCGAACGTGACGAAGGCTGACAAAGCCTGGGCGGTCGCCGAGCCATGCGGGAAAAACACCGGTCCGATGACGAGCGCCGCGGCGGTCGCATAGACGTAGAAATCGTAGAACTCGATCGCGGTGCCGATGAAGCTCGCGAAGATGATCCGCGCGCTGCTGTTCTGCCCGGCCGCGTTGGGCTGGGCCGCGGAAATCGGCGAAGTGGACATGCAGGGTCTCCGTGTGTCGTGATGCCGTTGGGCGCCGTACTTCTATGTGCGGGCGGCGCGTGGTCAGGCTGCATCTTTGTTTAAGTTCGTGCGCTTCGGCGCGTCTCGCTGGCGATTGAAGCCATGCCCGGCGCGGGCGACGATGCGACAGCTTACAACGGCAGCCGGTCCTGTGCGGGTGGCGCAGCGGCGCTGCAATCGGGCTCGCGCCGCGCCAACGGGTGAGCGGGCGGCGTGAGCCGTGCCGGAAGGCTCCGGCGGCTTAGGGAGTCGGAAAATTATAACGAGCGCGGCGGCGGCGCAGCAAGGCGGGACAAGACTTGCCTCGCGTCTTGCCTTTGGGGCGCTGTTTTGGCGCTGCGTTCAGTTGATGGTCTGCGCTTGCGGCGAGGCGAACTCGCGCAACTGAAATTTGCCGTCGTCGTTGAAAAGCCAGTCTTCGAACAGTTCGAGCTGGCCGTTGCCGTTCAGCAATTTGCCGGGAGGTTCCGGTAGCGGCGAGGCGCGCCGCAAGGTGGCGAGCGCGGTGCTTTCGGCTTCGTCGTCGCCATTGGTGCGATACACCGACGACGCCACCACCCGACCATCGCGATCCACCGTGAACGACACCACGACTAGCGAGCGCAGCATCGCTTGCGGCGTGCCGCGCAACACGTAGGACGGACTGCGTTCGACAATGCGTTTGGCGACCGCGCTGCGGTATTGGTCGAGCGTCGCACTGTTGACGGCGGCCACCGGCGTGATGATGAGCGGACGTTGCGGTGGCGTGATGGTGCAGCCTGCCATGACTGCGAGCGCCAAAGCCGACGCTACCGTCAACGCCGATGCCGCGCTATGCGCATGCGATAAAGATGCGCTAACGCGCGAAGCGAAGCGTCCAGTCAAGCGGCAAAGGTGACGCGTGCGAGTGAGCATCGTCGGGGGAAGCACTGAGACAGGATCTAACTTGATGGTAGTCAAAAAGCACCAGGATTCAACTGTCGTTCACCCTGTATACCGATCCAGAGCCCTGTCATTCGGCTTGCTTGCACGCCGCTCCTGGAGTTCTTTCCAATACCTTTCTGTTGCATGCATGAGCGCATTCAGTCTGATGCGATCCGCCTGACATATACCGTTTTTAAACAAAGTTCGTCAACGCCGATCCGCACACAACAGGACTTCTAAGAGTTTTCCTATGGTGTTAACAGCCTCACGCCAATAGCGTGGGCCGGACCATCGGGCGAAGCGCCGCAACGCGGTCATGAGTCGCGTGCGAGCGGCGCTACGCGAGCCGATCGGTCCTGTCCATCCCGACAACGAGGTATCGTTTGGAACACACTTCCTTTGCGTTGACGCGCACGCAATCCCGCACATTGGCGCATGCCGCCGGTCCCAATCTCTGCGCCGTCTACCGGATCGACGGCCTTCCCGATGTCGAGCGTCTGTCCTCCGCCGTGGCGCAACTGGTGGCGCATTGCCGGCCGCTCGCCTACCGGCTCGTCGAAGCCGAACAGGGCACGCGCTGGGTCATCCGCGGCGATGTGCGCGCAGAATTGAACGTCATCGACCTCGACAGGCGTGACGCGCGCGACGAGGCAGCCGTGCTGTCGTTGATCGACGGCCTGTGCGCGCGTGCCTTCCGCATGGACGCCGGACTGCCGTGGGCGTTCACGCTGCTACGCGCCGGCGCGCACAGTTATCTGGTGTTCGCGTGCCATCCCGCCTTGCTCGACCGTTTTTCGCTGACGTCGTTGTTCGACGCGCTTTCGCGGGCCTATCGCGGCGAGGCGCCGGGCACGACGCTCGGCATCGATCAGCAAGGCCTGCTCGACGCCGAGCGTGCACTGCTTGAGAGCGACCGTTTGCAGACCGACCTCGATTTCTGGATCGGCCAGGTGGGGGACGCCTCGTTCGAATGGCATGCGCCGCGCCGGCAGAACGCGCTCGCCGACAGCAGCTTTACGGTGCGCCTCGACGCTCAAACAGGCGCTGCATTGCGCAATGAAGCAAAAGCGCTCGGCGTCGCGCCCGATCTGCTGATCAAACTGTGTGTTCACGTGCTGCTGCGCCGCATGACCGGCAGCCGCGCGGTGCTCACTGTGCATCATCAGCGCGGCCGCTGCCAGCGTGACGAGACGATCGGTTTCGACGAACGGAGGCGTCTCCTGAAAACCGACTTCGACGACACGATGACGCTGCGGCAGTTTCTACGGCACGCCGCGGCGCGCGCCGAGATGGCCGATTTTCACGCCGAACTTCCAGCCTTTGAAGTGCAGCACGACATCGAGCGGCGCGAGCCGGGTTTCGTGCGCGCGACCAATGTGGTGTGCGAGACCGACAGTTTGCCCTATGACGCGCTCACGCTCGGCACGCTGCCGGTGGCGTTGCTGGCACCGTACTCGCGCCGCTTCTCGCACGAGGACACGGGCGTCTATCTCGATGTGCGCGAGGAGATCGCGCTGCACGTGCATAGCCGCCATCCCCAGGAACTCGACGGCTTGCGTCTCGCGTTCGAGCATTTGACGGCGCTGCTCGGGCGCGTCGGCGAGAGTCTCGAGCAGAAACTCGATGCGATCGATCTTTATACGCCGGCGTTGCGGCAGCGTTGCGCAGCGTGGTCCGAGGGCGGCCCGCTCGCGGCACCCGCGCGCGACGTGCTCGATCTGTTCGCGCAGACAGCACTCGAGCACGCCGCGCATCCGGCGGTCAGCGGCCCGGACGCCACTTTCACTTACGCGCAACTGGCGCTCGCCGCGCAACGTGTGGGTGCAGCCCTCGCCGCGCTCGAGCCGGACGTACCGGATGGGCAGGACGCGTTGATCGGTATTTGCGTTTCGCGCGGTGCGCGCATCGTTCCGGCAATGCTCGGCGTGCTCTCCCGTGGCGCGGGCTATTTGCCGCTCGATCCGCAGATGCCCGATGAGCGCTTGCGCTACATCGTCAAGGATGCGCAACTGCGAGCGGTCATTGTCGATGCGGCGACGCACGAGCGCTTGAGCGCGCTGGCCGATTGCGCGCTGTACCGGATCGAGGATCTACTGATGGGCCCGGCGGCTGGGGCGACCACTGCGCAATGTGCGCCGGCCGATCCGCAGCGCACTGCCTACGTGATCTACACCTCTGGCCCCACGGGCAAACCCAAGGGTGTCGTCATCGAGCGCGGCATGCTGGCGCACCTGATCGCTTCGCTGACGGGCCGCTACCGGCGTGATGCAAGTACACGCTGGCTACAGTTCGCGTCCGTTAATTTCGACGCCAGCGTGCTGGAGATCTTCAACCCTCTGACGCACGGCGGCCACCTGATCGTCGCGCCCGACGCGGTGCGTACCGACGCCGATGCGCTGTCCGCCTTCCTCAACGCCGAACGCGTCACGCATGCGTTCCTCCCGCCGGCGATTCTCAAGCTGTTGCCGCGTCGCGCGCTGCCGCATCTGGACACGGTTTTATGCGGCGGCGAAGCGAGCGACGACGAGACGATCCGCTTCTGGTCTGGTGTGCTGCGCCTGTCGAACATCTACGGGCCGACCGAGACCACCGTGATGGCGACCGAAAACACTTTCGACGGCGACAAGCCGGCCAATCAACTGGGGCATCCGCTCCCCGGCTACCAGATCCATGTGCTCGATGAGGAAGGCAAAGCGGTGCCGCTCGGGGGGATCGGCGAGATCTGCATCGGCGGCTCGGCTGTTTCACGCGGCTATCTGCTGCGCCCCGAACTGACCGGGCAGAAGTTCCAGGCGAATCCATTCGGCCCGGGCCGTCTCTACCGCTCCGGCGACCTCGGCCGTTTTCAGCCGGATGGCGCGATCGAGTTCCTCGGCCGCAGCGATTTTCAGGTGAAGATCCGCGGCTACCGGATCGAGTTGGGCGAAATCGAGGCCAGCATCGTCGAGCAGCCGGAGGTGCGCAGCGCCTATGTCGGCACGTGCGAGCGGCAGGGCGGCACGGCGCTGGTCGCCTGGTATGTGGGCGCCGCGCTGGAGCCTGCGGTGCTGAGAAGTCGTCTAGCGCAACGTCTAGCGCATTACATGGTGCCGGCGTTCCTCCTGCAGATCGAGGCGCTGCCCTTGACGCTGAACGGCAAGATCGACCGCAGCAAATTGCCGGCGCCGCAAACCGGTCCGGCTGACCCTGCGAGCCGCGCTTTCGACGCCTTCGAGCTGGCGGTGCAAGCGATCTGGTCGGAGGTGCTGGGCGTGCCGCTCGAGAGCGTTGGCGAGCACAGCCACTTCTTCCAGTTGGGCGGGCACTCGCTACTCGCCACGCTCGTGTGCAACCGTATCAGCGCGAGCTTGTCCGCGCCGGTCAAGCTGAAGACGCTGTTCGAGCATCCGCAGTTCGATGCCTTCTGCGCAAGGGCGCGGCAGAGCGTCGAGCAAGGCGCCGCGTTGCCGCCGCTCGTCGCGCAACCCGGCGCGCCCACGCCCGCGCCAGTGGCAAGCCGGCTCGTGCAGATGATGCACACCCGCGCGCTCGGCAAGCGTGACGATAACGCGTACAACATCGTGATGCGGGTGGACTTCGGCGGGGCCGCGAATCCGTTGCGATTGCACCAGGCGCTCGTTGCCGTGCTCGCGCACAACCCGATCTTCAACGCGAACTTCGCAGAACGCGGCGGGCAATTGCTGGTGCTGCCGGGCACTGTCGCCATACCGACCGATTTGCACATTCCGCTGGAAAGCTGCGATGCCGGTGCTATCGACGCGCATGCCGATGCCATGCGCGCGCTGCGTTTGCCGCTCGACTGTGCGCCGTTGTGGCGCGCGCAACTGTTGATGTCCCCGCAAGAGAACCGCACCACCTTGCTGTTCTGCATTCATCACGCGATTTTCGACGGCTGGTCGTTCAAGCTGTTGCTGGATGAACTGACGTCGCACTATGAAGGTAAGCCGGTTTCAGGCGAGCGCCTCTCGTGGTTCGACTACGGTCATTGGGCGCCGCAACTGGCATCTTCGCCGCGCTTTGCCGCCGCGCGCGACTACTGGATGCGCAAGCTCGACGCCGTTGCCTTGCGCACCGAACTACCGTTCGACGCACTGCAGCGCGGGCCCAACGCGAACTGCTCTTTGGCGCTGCATGTGCGGCCGGCCCAGATGCGACGCCTGAAGCAGATTGCCGGCGCGCACGACATGATTTTGCCGCCCGTGCTGTTTGCGCTGTATCTGGTATGGATGTGGCGCGTGAGCGGCCAGCAGCATCTGGCATGCGCCTATCCGTATGCGGGCCGCGATGTCCCTGGCAGTGAGGGGATCTATGGCATGTTCGTCTCGATGGCGGTGCTGGTGCAGCGCATCGACACGCGGCAAGGCTTCGGCGAGCTGGCGCGCGCGGTGCAACGCCAGATGCTCGACGACCGCGATCATCTGCTCGCTACGCCTTACGAAACCGATAACGCCCAGCTCGGTGCGCTGAACACGATTTTCAGTTTGCAAAACGGCATCGACCTGAATGGCCATATCGGCGAGGCGGCTTATCACGCCGAGGAACGTCCTCCGCTGACGTCGAAAGCGGACGTGTCGGCGATTTTCTATGTGCGGCCCGATGGCGGTCTGGACGGGCGCTTTGAATACGACAACAGCTCGGTGCTGCGCGCAGCCTCGGTCGAGCGGATGGCCGAGGTGTTCATGACGCTGTGCGACGCCGCGGCTCACCAGCCTGATGCGCCGGTCGGCGAACTCGCCTGGATGAGCGACGCACAACATGCTCAGTGTCTGAGCTTCGCTTGCGGCGAGCCGCTGCCGGATGCACCGCAGTCGATCCCTGCGCGTTTCGCCGAGGTGGTAGCGGCGCACGCGTCGCGCGTTGCCGTGCGCTGCGGCGAGCAGCAGCTCAGCTATCGCGAACCCGATGTGCTCAGCGATGCCATCGCCCGCGGCTTGTCAGCCTGTGTGCCGCCCGGTGCGCGCATCGGCTTGAGCATGCAGAAGAGCGTCTTGCTCGTGGCGACCGTGTTGGGCGTGCTCAAAGCGGGCTGCGCGTACGTGCCGCTCGACCCGGCCTATCCCGCCGAGCGCTTGCGCTATTTCGTCGAAAACTGTTCGGTCGATACGGTGCTCGCCTATGAACCGAGCGGCCGCGCGCTGGAGGCCGCCGGGCTTGGCGAATTGCGCAAGCTCGACCCGGCGGTGCTGGCGAAGGGGCCGCCGCACCGGCCCCACGCTGTCGGCCCCGAGGCGCTCGCTTATGTGATCCACACGTCGGGCTCGACCGGCAAGCCGAAGGGGGTGCTGGTCGAACAGCATAGCGTCGTTCGGATGGTGGCCGGCGCGAGCCGCGCGCTCGGCTATGCGCCGGGCAGCGTCAGCACCTTGGCGGCGTCCACCAATTTCGACGCGAGCGTGCTCGATCTGTTCCTCGCGCTGCTGCACGGCGGCACGCTTATCGTGCTGCCGGAGGAGGCGCGCCGCGATCCGCTGCTGCTGCACAGCTTGTTGAAGGCGCAGCGCGTCACGCATGCATCGCTGGCACCGGTGGTGGTGCAGAGCTTGCCGCGCGAGCCGCTGCCCGATCTGCAACTGCTCGGCTTCGGCGGTGACACGCTGGACCAACCGAGCGCCGCCTGGTGGAGCGAACACACCCAACTGTTCAGCCTGTACGGTCCCACCGAAATCACGGTGATGGCCTCATGCGGGCAAGCGCTGCCGGGTGGGCCGAGCCGCATCATCGGCAAGCCGCTGCCGGGCTACCGGCTCTATCTGCTGAATGCCCAGCGGCAACTGGCGCCGCTTGGCACAGTCGGGGAAATTTACATCGGCGGCGAGAATCTGGCGCGTGGGTATATCAATCAATCGGCCATGACGATGGAGCGCTTCGTGGTCGATCCGTTTCGCGATGCACCGTACGCGTTGATGTATCGCACCGGCGACCTCGGCCGTTTTCTCGCCGACGGCACGATCGAATACTTCGGCCGCAACGACGCGCAGATCAAGCTGCGCGGCTTTCGCATCGAACTCGGCGAGATCGAGAATTGCATCGCGGCCGCTCCGGGCATCGCGCATGCTGCATGCCGGGTGTGGGGCGAGGGCGAGGCGCGCTATCTGGCCGCGTATTACGTTACCGGGACGGGCGCGAGCGGTGCCGCGCTTGATGAGGACACGCTGCCTCCGGCATCGGCCGCGACGACAGTTTTTTCCGGCTCGGCGGCAACTCGATTCTGGCCGTGCGAATGCAGGCGCAATTGCGCGATTCGCTCGGCATCGATTTCCCGATGGCTGCGTTCTATCGTTCGCCCACCATCGCGACACTCGCGGATGGCCGTCATGAAGACATGATCGAGCGCGCGCTCGCGGATGCGGCAGAGCCGTTCACCATCGAACATGCCGCACCGGCGTTGGCTGACAGCGCCGAAGCTGCGCCGATCCGCACCATGCTGTTGACCGGTGCGAGCGGCTTCCTTGGCATTTACCTCCTGCATGCGTTATGTGGCCGGCTCGACGAGGTGGTGTGCCTGCAACGCTGTGCGAGCGCGGCGGCAGGGCTAGCCGTGTTGCAGGACAAGGCACGCGAGGCGGGCCTTGCGATCGACTTCAGCCGCGTCGAGGTGATCCCCGCCGATCTTGCCGCGCCGCAGCTTGGCTTCGACACGCCGCGCTGGCGGCAACTCGCCGCGGAGGTCGACGCGATCCTGCATTGCGGCGCGTTCGTGCATCACCTGCATAGCTATGAGGAGATGAAGCGCGCGAATGTCGGCGGCACCGAGGCCTTGCTGCGGCTCGCGTTGACGCAGCGGCAAAAACCGTTCTGTTTCATCTCGACGCTGTCGGTTGGCGAGATGCTGGCGGGCGCCGTGCGCATCGACGAGCACGTGAGCAACGCGCGTCCGCTGCTGGACAACGGCTATCTGCTGACGAAGTGGGTGGGCGAACAGCGCGTCGCGGAGTGCGCGCGCCGCTTCGGCTTGCCGGCGGTTGTCGCGCGGCCGGGCAATATCACCGGCGACAGCCGTACCGGCTTCAGCAACTTCGCGCACAACCATTTCTGGCTGTTCAACAAGGGCTGCTTGCAGCTGGGCGCTTATCCGGAAACGGCGCGGGAAGTCGAGATGATGCCGGTCGATCTGTTGGCGGGCGCATTGACCGCGGTGGCGCTGCAGCCGCGTACTGGAATACGGACGGTGAATCTGAACAACCCGCTCGCGCTCACTCAGCGGCAGTGGTTCGCGGCGCTCGCCGCTTGCGGTTTGCGCGCCGATCCGCAAGCGGTGGCCAGCTGGCAACGGCGGTTGGCGGATCTCGAGCCATCGAACGGTCTGGCGCTGATTCGCGACTTTTATACCGGTGACCTTTCCGTCGCGCCATTGCCGGTCGACCAGATCGGCACGTTGACAGAGCTGGCGCGGCACGGCATGGATCTGAGCGTTGACTACGGCGCGCTGATCCAGCTCTACGTCGGCTATTTGCGTGACGCGGGTTTTCTTGACCCGGTATCGGAGACGGTGGCGTCGTAAAGCGCGGTGCAGGTGCGCGAGCGACTGGCGTTGCGTCGCCCGTTCAGCTTGCGCACCGAACGATTGTGCGCTTTGTAATAGGCTGAAATATGACCGGATTGGTCCGCGGCTAAAATACGCCTACACTTCGATGGCCTCTTTCGAGAGGCATCGGTGGAAGTCTTTCATTTAGCCCGCTTCGCGCGGGCTTTCTTTTTTGCGCGGCGTTTTGCGCAATCAATCCAGCCGCGAAAACGAAAAAGGCGAACCCGTCGATGAGTTCGCCTTTGTTTTCGTGCGCCGCTTGGTGCTCGCGGTAACGCATACGGTAATGCACGCGTTGCCGGACGCACTGCCGGACACGGTAACGCGCGCCGGGCCTTACCTTACTTCAACGCTTCCCGTGCAGCCTTGACCGCGGCGAGCACCTGCTCGGGCGCCGTGCCGCCTGGATGGTTGCGGCTCGCCACCGAACCTTCGAGCGTCAGATACGAGAACACGTCCTCGCCGATCAGATGCGCGACGTTCGGCAGTTCCTTACGCATTTCTTCCAGCGTCAGGTCGGCCAGATCGCAGCCGCGATCGGCACACACGCGAACCGCCAGCGCCACCGCTTCGTGCGCGTCGCGGAACGGCAGGCCGCGCTTGACCAGGTAGTCGGCGAGATCGGTTGCAGTCGAGAAACCTTGCAGCGCAGCGTCGCGCATGGCTTGCGGCTTAACCGAGATGCCGGCGACCATTTCAGCGAAGATGCGCAGCGTGTCCGCGACCGTATCGACGGTATCGAACAGCGGCTCTTTGTCTTCCTGGTTGTCTTTGTTGTAAGCGAGCGGCTGGCCTTTCATCAAGGTCAGCAAGGCGATCAGATGGCCGTTCACGCGGCCCGTCTTGCCACGCGCGAGTTCGGGCACGTCCGGGTTCTTCTTCTGCGGCATGATCGACGAGCCCGTGCAGAAACGGTCGGCCAGATCGATGAAGCCGACGCGCGGGCTCATCCACAGTACGAGTTCTTCCGAGAAGCGCGACACGTGCGTCATCACCAGAGCGGACGCTGCCGTGAATTCGATTGCGAAGTCACGATCGGACACCGCGTCCAGCGAGTTCGCGCAGATGCCGTCGAAGCCCAGCGTCTTCGCCACCGCATGACGGTCGATCGGGTAGCTGGTGCCGGCCAGAGCGGCTGCGCCCAGCGGCAGACGGTTCACGCGCTTGCGGCAATCGATCATGCGTTCGGCGTCGCGCGAAAACATTTCGACGTAAGCCATCAGGTGATGGCCGAACGTGACCGGCTGCGCCACTTGCAGGTGCGTGAAGCCCGGCATGATGGTCGATGCATTCTTCTCCGCCATGTCGAGCAAGGCCGTGCGCAGCTCCGTCAACAGGCCACCGATGCGGTCGATTTCGCCGCGCAGCCACAGGCGGATGTCGGTCGCGACCTGGTCGTTACGCGAGCGGCCCGTGTGCAGGCGCTTGCCGGCGTCGCCGATCAGCGCGGTCAGACGCGCTTCGATGTTCAGGTGGACGTCTTCCAGATCGAGTTGCCACTCGAACTCGCCTCGCTCGATTTCACCCTTGATCTGCGCCATGCCGCGTTGGATCGCGGCGAGGTCGTCGGCGGCGATGATCTTCTGCGCGGCCAGCATCGAGGCGTGCGCGAGCGACCCTTCGATATCGACGAGCGCCAGACGCTTGTCGAAGAAAACCGACGACGTGTAGCGTTTGACGAGTTCCGACATCGGCTCCGAGAAGCGAGCCGACCAGGCTTCGCCTTTTTTGTGCAGTTGGGACGTCATGGTGTTGGGCAGTTGAACGAGGTGAGGACGCTGACGGCGTTTGCGTACGGTGCAGGCGCCATCGAAACGAGCGAAAGACGGGGATTTTAACACTGGCGGGCGGCATCAAAGATGCCGCCCGCCAGCGGCCGTACAGGAAAGCGCAGCTACTCCCGCACCAGCACCACCAGCTTCAGATCCTCGCGATGCGCGGGCTTGAAGGTGATCTGGTCGTAGACGATGCGGCCGTCGCGCGGATGGTTGAATTCACGCCGGCCGCCTTCGCGGCCGCCGACGTCCTGTGACGCCCAGAAGCGTGCGAATGCATCGCTGGCGGCAGTGAGCGAGTCGATCAGCCCACGGGTGGGCGCATCGTTCAGATGGCGGATCGAATCCGCGCGGAATTCGGCGGCGAGACGCCGTGCGCGTGTTTCCCAGTCGACGATCAGCTCGCGTGCGGCTGGTTCGGTGAAGGTGTAGCGCAGCAGGTTGCGGTCGTGCGTGCTGTCCAGCCAGCCGACGAACAGGTCGGCGGCGCGTGCGTTCCAAGCGAGCGCGTTCCACTGCCGGTCGAGCACGTAAGCCGGTGCGTTCACGAGCTGCACGGTTTCGAGCAGGGTGGCGGGCGCGTCGGCGGCAGCCGGATCGGGTTCGGCCGGGTCGCGCTGCGCGGCCAGCTCGAACAGATACGCCCGCTCGGCGCGCGACAGTTGCAGCGCGACGGCGATCCGAGCCAGCGCCTCGGCGGAGGCGGAGACCGGGCGGCCCTGTTCGATCCACGTGTACCAGGTCGGACTCACGCCGCACAGCTGCGCCACTTCTTCGCGCCGCAAGCCGGGGGTACGGCGGCGCGGGCCGGGCGGCAGGCCGAGCGCTTGCGGCGAGAGCCGTTCGCGATGAGCGCGGATGAAATCGCCGAGTGCGCGGGCAGGCGTGGCGTCGAGCGGCGGCGGGTTGTCGGCGGAGGACGGCGTAGTCATTCTTATCGGGCCGCGCTTGGAGCGCGTGTCGGGTGGTGTCGGGGTGGTGTTATTGATACCAGAATAATTGCTTAACTTGTACTGGTACACGGCGGGTTCTATTGTAACGGCTGGAACGGCGCAACGCCGTCCAGACCAACCAGGCCCAAGCTCGGCCCAACGTCACATAGATAACCGGAGCCTTCCATGAAGCACCACGATCAAGTCGCCGACGCCTTCGGCTCGACCGCCGCCGCGTATTTGACGAGTCAGACGCATGCCACCGGCGCCGATCTGCAGACGCTGGCCGAATCGATCGCCGCGACGCCGGATGCGAAGGTGCTCGATATGGGCTGCGGCGCAGGCCACGCGAGTTTCGCGGTGGCGCCGCATGCAAAAGAAGTGGTCGCGTACGACATCGCGCCGCAAATGCTGGCGACGGTCGACGGCGCGGCCAAAGATCGCGGCCTGACTAACATCCGCACGCAACAGGGTGCCGCCGAAACGTTGCCGTTCGACGATCATTCCTTCGACTGGATCATCAGCCGGATGAGCGCGCATCACTGGCACGACGTGCCGCTCGCGCTGGCCGAAGTGCGGCGTGTGTTGAAGCCGGGCGGCAAGGTGCTGTTCATCGACATCGCCGGCGTCGATCACCCGCTGCTCGACACGCATATTCAGGCGGTCGAATTGTTGCGCGACGGCTCGCATATCCGCGACTACCGCGCTGACGAATGGATTGCTTTGTTCGAAGCGGCCGGTTTCAAGGCATGGATTCGCGAGCGTTGGCGCATCGCGATCGAGTTCAGCTCGTGGGTGGCGCGCATGCGCACGCCGGAGCCGCGTGTGGTGGCGATTCGCTCGCTGTGGAGCAACTCGCCCGATGAGGTACGCCAGTATTTCGACGTGCAGGAAGACGGCTCGTTCAAGCTCGACGCGCTGATGGTCGAGGCGCAGTAAGGCTAATCAACCGGGCGGATCACCCACCCGGTTGATGTGGCTCCGATCAGCCGGTATTACGCAATCCCGCCGCAATCCCGTTGATGCTCAAATGAATCCCGCGCCGCACGCGCGCGTTGGTATCGCCCGCACGGTGACGCTTGAGCAACTCGACCTGCAAGTGATTCAACGGATCAAGATACGGGAAGCGGTTCTTGATCGAACGCGCGAGCAGCGGGTTCTCCGCGAGCCGTTCGCTCTTGCCCGTAATCTCCGACAACACCTTCGACGTCCGCTCCCATTCCGCGACGATGCGCTCGAACACATGCTTGCGCAGCTTCTTGTCCGACACGAGCTGCGCATAGCGCGAGGCCACTGCGAGGTCGGTCTTCGCCAGCACCATGTCCATGTTGGAGAGCAGGGTCGAGAAGAACGGCCAGGTCTTATGCATTTTCTTCAGCAGCGCAAGACGGCGAGTGCGCTCGGCGTCGCTCGGCGCGCTGTCCAGATGCGCGGCCACCGCGCTGCCGAAACCGTACCAGCCGGTCAGCAGCAAACGGCATTGACCCCACGAGAAGCCCCACGGAATCGCGCGCAGATCTTCGATCTTGCGTTGCTTCGGGTCCTGCAATTTGCGCGAAGCCGGACGGCTGCCGATGTTCAACTCGGCGATCTCCGAGATCGGCGTCGACTCGAAGAAATACTCCTTGAAGCCCGGCGTCTCGTAGACCAGCGCGCGATACGACGCCATCGCCGCGTCGGACAATTGCTGCATCGTCTCTTCGAAGGCGGGCAGTTGCGCGGGCGCATTGCCATGCGGCAACAACGAGGCTTCGAGCGTCGCGGCCACCACGGTTTCCAAATTACGCCGGCCGATTTCCGGATTGCCGAACTTGCTTGCGATCACTTCGCCTTGCTCGGTCAAACGGATCTGGCCGTCGACGGTGCCCGGCGGCTGCGACAGAATCGCCTGATAGGTCGGACCACCGCCACGGCCTACCGTGCCCCCCCGTCCATGGAACAGGCGCAGGGTCACGCCGCGTTCATTGAACAGCGACACGAGGGCAAGCTCGGCGCGATACAGCTCCCAGTTCGATGTCAGGAAGCCGCCGTCCTTGTTGCTGTCCGAATAGCCGAGCATCACTTCCTGCTCGTTGCCCTGATGTTCGATCAGTGCATCCACGCCCGGCAACGCGATCAGATCGCGCATGATGTGCGGCGCGTTGCGCAAATCGGGGATCGTTTCGAACAATGGGATCACCATCAAACCCGCTTGCGCGGGATCGTGCGCGTCGCCCAGACGGCCGTGCAGCAGGCCGGTTTCCTTTTGCAGCAACATCACTTCGACCAGATCGCTGACGGTCTCCGTGTGCGAAATGATGTAGTTGCGCACCGCGCGCGTGCCGAACTTCTCGCGCGTGACGCGGGCCTCTTCGAGCACGCCGAGTTCGCTCTTCACGAGATCGGAGTACTCGGCGTAGGGCAGACGCAACGCACGCGGCTGTGAAAGTTCGGCGAGCAGCACCTTGAGCTTGTCTTCTTCGGAGAGCGACGCATAGTCGTCTTCGACGCCCGCGCGTTTCAGCAACTCGGCGATCACTGCTTCATGGATGTCCGAGCTTTGGCGCAAGTCGATGCTCGCCAGATGGAAGCCGAACACTTCGGCGGCGCGCGCGAGCGGCGACAGGCGCGGTGCCGCGAGCGGCGCGCCATGATGCTCGGCGAGCGAATCGATCAGCACGTGCAAATCGCGCACGAATTCGGCGGAATCGTCGTACGGCTTGGCGCGTATCGGCGCCGCGCCGCGGCCTGCGCTGCGAACCGGCACGCTGCCTTCACCGAGACGTACGCGCGCGCTCGCCGCGAGTCGCGTGTACATGCCGATCAAGGCACGGCGATACGGTTCGTCGGTACGGTGCGGCGACTGGTCGGGCGAGATGGCCGCGAGTTCTTTCAACGCGTCGCTTGCACCCGCGAGCAGGTTCGACACCGACAACTCGGCGCCCAGCTTGTGCACCTGCTCCATATAGTGTTCGAAGATCACCGCGGCCTGGCGGGTGATTGCGTGCTCGAGCGTTTCGGCCGTGACGTTTGGATTGCCGTCACGATCGCCGCCAATCCAGCTGCCCATCTGGAAGAACGGCGGCAGGCGCGCAGCGAGGCCGTGCTCGGCGAGCGCTTCTTCGATGTCGGCGTAGAGCGCCGGAATTTCTTCGAGGAAAGTCGCGCGGTAATACGACAGCGCGTTTTCGATTTCATCGGCAACCGTCAGGCGCGAGTCGCGCAGCATCCGCGTTTGCCACAGCGACGTGACGCTCGCACGCAGCATGGCTTCGTTATGCGCGCGTTCGCGGTTGGTCAACTGCTGATCGCGTTCGGCCAAAAGGCGCGCGACGTCGTGCTGCGCGTCGAGAATACTCTTGCGCTGCACTTCTGTAGGGTGCGCGGTCAGGACCGGCACGATCAACGCTTCGTTGAAGAACTGCTGCAGGACCGGCGTTGCGGCGGCGCCCGCCTCGACGAGCCGATCGAGCGCATGCGCGATGGTGCCCGGTTGCGAGGTCGAGCCGGCCAGCGCGTGAATCCGGTGACGGCGATTGCGGTGGCGGTCTTCAGCGATATTCGCAAGATGCGAGAAGTAGCTGAACGCGCGCACCACGCTGACCGTTTGCTCCGGGCTCAGCGAACGCAGTTTCTTGTCGAGCGTCTGCGCGGCGGCGTTGTCGTCCTCACGGCGAAAACGCACGGCGGTCTGACGGATCGTTTCCACGATGTCGAACACCGCATCGCCTTCCTGTTCGCGCAGCACGTCGCCGAGCAGGCGCCCCAGATATCGGATGTCCTGAAACAGCGGATGATCCTTGTCCTCACGCGTGCGGCCGCTGCTTTTCGACGCGGGCGCGATCGTGTCGTGCGAAACGGCTTGCAGCGCGGGCGCTTTAGCGGCTTGCGGCGCGGCTTCGCTCACGGCGACCTTGATCTTCGGGGACTTGGCTTTGGCCGGTTTCAGCGCCTGGGCGGCGTTCGCGGCCTGCGCCGCCTTATCTGTCTTGACGGCCTTCACCGTTTTGTCTGCCTTCGCCGACGCGGAGGTTTTCGCGGACTTAGGGGCTTTGGCGACGTTAGCGGCCTGGCTTGCCTTGGCCGCTTTGCGGGCGCGTTTGGCCGGTGTGAACTGGGCAGCCGTTGCGGCGGAAGCAGAAGCGGCGGGCGCCGCGGCGGCGTCGGCCGCTTGAGCGTTGGGCGATGCAGTGTTGCGGCGGGCAGGGCGCGCCGATCCGGAAGACGTCACGATGGGTTTCCTCAGGGAAGCCAGGGTCTGTTGAGTGATGAACTGCTACTGCGGAACTGCACGATGAGTTGCAACGTGAACTGCGCGAAACCAGCACGGAATCAGGACAAAGCCAGGACAAAACGGTATGCGCCGATGACAATGCGCCGGAGAGGGTGGCCGCGCGCGCATTTGCACAAAGCGCACGAGATGCATTGCATGCACGATAAGCACGCGAGGCACGTTGCGCCGCATTGCATCATCCCGCATGCCGCGCTCCGGTGCGCGAACGACCGTGCTTGAACAGGCTGGGATGAGGCAGGCGCGCGCTGCGCGAGGCCCGTCTCCATCATCGATACCGTGTCGGCACGGCGCTCCGCTGTGCCTTGTGACACGGGGGCGCGTGCTAACATTGATTGTTATTACCTCCCGTCATTCGATCAGCAAGCTAATGAACACCGAGACGTTTTTTGCGCCACCCCACACGCTTGTGATTGCGTCGCGAGAAAGCCGCCTTGCCATGTGGCAGGCGGAGCATGTGCGATGTGCGCTGCACAAATTATATCCATCTTGTGACGTAAAAATCCTCGGAATGACGACACGTGGCGATCAAATTCTCGATCGCACTTTGTCGAAGGTTGGTGGTAAGGGCCTCTTCGTCAAAGAACTGGAAGCGGCGCTGGCCGACGGCCGCGCCGATCTGGCCGTGCACTCGCTCAAAGACGTGCCGATGGAATTGCCCGCGGGCTTTGCGCTGTCCACCATCATGGAGCGCGAAGATCCGCGCGACGCGCTGGTCTCCAACGACTATGACTCGCTTGCCGCGCTGCCGGCCGGCGCCGTGGTCGGCACTTCCAGCCTGCGCCGCGAGGCCATGCTGCGCATGCGTTACCCCCATCTCGTGGTGCGGCCGTTGCGCGGCAATCTGGACACGCGCCTGTCGAAACTCGATCGCGGCGACTATGCGGCGATCATCCTGGCAGCTGCCGGTTTGAAGCGTTTGGGCCTCGGCGAGCGCATCCGCGCGCTGCTCGATCCTGAAGACAGCTTGCCCGCAGCCGGTCAGGGCGCGCTCGGCATTGAGATTCGCGCTGATCGCGCGGACCTCGCGGCATGGCTCGCGCCGCTGCATCACGAACATACGGCAGCGGCCGTCGAAGCGGAGCGGATGGTCTCGCGCGCCCTCGGCGGCAGTTGCGAAGTACCGCTCGCGGCCTATGCGACCTGGCGCGACGGCGCGCTGCATCTGCGCGGCATCGTCGCTACGCCCGACGGCCAGCGCGTCTTGAGCGCGCAGGCATCGGCGCCGGCGCCCACCGTCGAACGCGCCATTGCGCTCGGCCAGGAAGTGGCGAGCGCGCTCGAACAGCAAGGTGCGATGGAAATCGTCCGTGCGCTGAGCACGGCCAACGGTCCCGCGGCAGCGTCGGCGGACGGCGCGTCGGATAGCGCGGCGACCGGCGAGTGATGGCGGCCGATATCCCGGGCAACGCATCCTCATCCGTCGGCAAGGCGGCGTTCACGGTTGTGATTACGCGACCGGCCGGTCAGTCGAACGAATTGATCGCGCAACTCGCGGCGGCAGGTATCGCCGTGCTCGACTTTCCGCTGATCGACATCGCGCCTGTCACCGACGACGCGCCGTTGCGCGTAGCGCTGGCTTCTCTGGAACGCTATGCACTGGTGGTGTTCGTCTCGCCCAATGCGGTCGACCACGCGTTTGCCCGCAGCGATGCGATCTGGCCGCACGCGCTGCCGATCGGCGTAGTCGGCCCGGGCAGTGTGCAGGCGCTGGCGCGCCACGGCGTCACCGCACTGGCGTACAACGTCATCAGCCCGCCGTCCGAACCCGACGACGAAACGGCACGCTTCGATTCCGAAGGCCTGTTCGCGGCGATCGATACCGCGCTCGGCGGGGCGAGCCTCGAAGGCAAGCGCGTACTGATCGTGCGCGGCGACGGCGGCCGCGAATGGCTTGCCGACCGCTTGCGCGAGGCGGGCGCCGAAGTCGAAACCGTTGCGGCCTATCGCCGCCTCGTGCCGGAACCGTCGATCGGCGGCTGGGAGCGCGTGCATGCGCTTCTGGCCGGCGCACCGCACGCCTGGCTGCTCACCAGTTCTGAAGGTGTGCGCAATTTGCATGAACTCGCGCAAGAGCATCTGACCGCCGGCGAAATCGCGCAACTGAAGCACGCCAACCTGATCACGCCGCATCCCCGTATCGCGCAGACCGCGCGGGCATTGGGTTTTGATAGCATTACGGTGTCCGGCGCGGGCGATGATCGCATTGCCCGCGCCTTGCTTGCCGCCGTCCCGACCGTTGTTCAACCGGTACCGTCCAACCCGGCTCATTCACCGGCTAAATCACGCATGACTGAAACGAACGCATCCACGAACGCTTCACCCCAGCCGGCCGCAACTACTGCGTTGCCGCCGAATCCACCCTTCACGCCCTACGAAGCGCAAAAGCGCCGCAGCGCGAGCGGACCGCTGCTGTGGTTTGTCGTCGTGATCATCGCTTGTGCGGCGGGCGTGGGCGGCTATGCGCTCAATCGCAAGGTGGAGCGCACCCAGCAGCAGCTCGCGCAACGCCAGCAGGCGAACGACGCGCAGACCAACGAGCTGCGCACCAAGACCGATCAGGCGCTGGCCACGGTGCATCAATCGGACGCGCAGGTCGCACAACTCGAAGGCAAGCTCGCTGACGCGCAAACCGCGCAGCAGGCGCTGCAACAGCAATACACCGATCTCGCCCGCAATCGCGACGACTGGACGATGGCTGAAGTCGGCCAGATGCTGTCGGCCGCGAGCCAGCAATTGCAACTCACCGGCAATACGCAACTCGCGCTGTTCGCGCTACAAAGCGCGGACACGCGTCTCGCCGCATCGGATAGCCCGCAGGCCGTGACTGTGCGCAAGGCGATCGCGCAAGACATCGACAAGCTGAAGGCCGCGCCGTCCACGGATCTGACGGGTATGGCGATCAAGCTCGACAACGCGATCGACCAGGTCGACAACCTGCCGCTCTCCGGCGAAGCACCGATTGCCCACGCCACGCCGAAGGCCGCCACCTGGGCCGATACGGCGAAGGTGGCCGCGGCCACCGGCGAGCCGCGCTGGAAAGTGTGGTGGCGGGAAGTCACGACCGGCATCGGCCAGCAGTTGACGAGCCTCGTGCAGGTGCGCCGCATCGACAACGCCGACGCCATGCTCGTCACGCCCGATCAAGGCTACTTCGTGCGCGAGAATCTGAAGCTGCGTTTGCTGTCGGCGCGCCTTGCACTGCTCTCGCGCAACCAGACCACGCTGAAGTCCGACCTGCAGGCGGCGCAGGCTGCGCTCACGCGCTACTTCGACAACACGTCGAAGAAAACGCAGACCGTGATCGATCTGGTCAAGCAGGTGGATGCGGGTTCGGCCGCGGTTGAACTGCCGAATCTGAACACCAGCCTGCAGGCCGTCAATCAATACCGGAGCCGAGGTTAATCATGGCAATCCGGGGACTTCTATGGCTCGCGTTGCTGTTCGCCATCGCGGTGGTGCTGGCGGTGGTCGGACGCTTCGACATGGGGCAGGTGCTGCTGATCTATCCGCCGTACCGCGTCGACATCTCGTTGAATCTGTTCGTGGTCGGACTGGTGGTGCTGTTCATCCTGCTGTACGCGCTGCTGCGCATTGTGCGCAATATCTGGCGCATGCCGCAGCGCGTGGCTGCCTATCGCGCTCGCTCGCGTGTCGCGAAGGCGCACGCCGCACTGCGTGACGCGATCGGCAATCTGTACGCCGGGCGTTTCTCGCGCGCTGAAAAAGCCGCGAAAGATTCGCTCACGAATGGCGACAACAAGGGTGCGGCCGGTTTGATCGCGGCCACCGCGGCGCACCGTATGCATGAATATGCGCGGCGCGACGAATGGCTCGCCCAGATCGACGAGGCCGACTGGCAGGACGCACGCCTGATGGCCACCGCCGACATGCGTGCCGATGGCCGCGACGCGGACGGCGCGCTGACCGCGCTCACCGAAATGCAATCGCAGGGCGCACGGCGCATTCACGCGCAGCAGATCATGTTGCGCGCGCAACAGCAACTGAAGAACTGGGGTGAAGTGCTCAAGCTCGTCAAGACGCTGGAAAAGCGCGAAGCGATCCATCCGGCGGTGGCGGTGCGCTTGCGCCAGCTCGCGGCGGAAAACCTGCTGCGCGACCGGCGTCATAACGCTGATGCACTGCTGGAGTTGTGGAATTCGCTGTCGGCCACTGAGCGTCATTCGCCGCGTCTCGCCGATCTCGCCGCGGAATTGCTGGTGTCGCTGAATCGTCCGCAGGAAGCACGCAAGATCGTCGAAGAAGCGCTGGCGCAGAACTGGGACGCGCGTCTGCTACGCCGTTATCCGGACACGACAGGCGGCGACGCGCTGCCGCTGATCCAGAAGGCCGAAGGGTGGCAGAAGGATCGCCCGGAAGACGCGGACTTGATGTTCGCCTTGGGCCGCTTATGCCTGCATCAGCAGTTGTGGGGCAAGGCGCAATCGTTCCTCGAGCGTGCGCTGAAACTGGCCGACAACGAGACGCTGAAAATTCGTTCGCATCGCGCGTTGGCGCGTTTGCATGAACAGATCGGCGATTCTGCTAAGGCGAGCGAGCATTATCGCGAGAGTGCGTTGGCGATGAATATCGTTTGATGCTTTGATCGCTGCTGCGTTTGATTGCGCGCTGCAGTAGGTGGAGAAAAGCCCCAGGCGTTGTAAGACCCAGCCCCTCACTTAGCGTGTTGTTTTGAGGCGGTTGATTCTTTATGATGCCCCGTAGGTCAAGGACTTACGGGGCATCATCATGTCTGACAGAGATTTTGGGGAAGACGAAGCTGAAGCGTCGCCCTTGAAGGGGCCCCGAATCCCGCCAGAAGTGGACGGCATTCAAGTCAACCATTGCAAGTCGCCTCAGTGCGTTAATTTCAGTTACCCGGCAAGCCCTAACCGCCCTTATCGCCGAAACGGAACTCCGTCCGTTTTCGGCGACTATATCGTCGGCACCAGCAATCGTGACACGCCGTCTATCAAATGCGCGTTTTGCAACGAAAAATCGCCAATTCGCAGTAATCAGGCGATAGCTGAAGAATATACCCGGTTGGGTAATCATCTTTACCGACAGGTCTTCGAGCCCTCGTGTAAAACGGAAGATTGCTCGATGCGCGAGGTTCCGCTCTCTCAAGCGGGCAGTCAATATATTGCGTTCGGCAAAACATCTTCTGGGACGCAGCGTTACCGTTGTTTAGAATGTAAAAAGACATTTACTGGCGCACAAAAACCAACTTCCGGACAACGACGTCCGGAGAAAAACCGCGACGTCTTCATTCTGATGGTCAATCGCGTCCCGTTATCACGGATAGTCGAGACAACAACCTTGTCGCCCCAGGCGGTGTACGACAAAATGGAGTTTATTTACAAGCAATGTCGTCTGTATTCGGGTGCTCGTGAGGCGAAACTATTAGAATCGGACTTTATTCTCCCGAAAATGTATGTGGCGGTTGACCGGCAATATTATCTCATTAACTGGCTGAAACGAGATGACCGAAGGGCGGTGCAGCTGAATGCGATTGCCACGGCCGATTTGAAAAGTGGCTACGTTTTCGGAATGCATCTTAATTTCGACGAGTCGGCCATTGCGAGTGAAATCGAAGCCGCCGCCGCAGCAGCCGGGGATGCCCATTTAACGCCCGGCCTTTCCGGCAGTACGCACGGCTTTGGTTAGCCCAAGACTACACAGAGGGCCTGACTGACGCCCAGCACCGGGTCGTGGCCTCTATCACGAGCCCTCCGCCGGGATTTAATGACGCACTGCTCAACGAGATTGTTGAAGAATATGCGGATGCGGACGCGCGGGCTGATATCGAAGAGTCCGATTTTAAGAATAAGGAGCTCCAACTCCCCAAGAGCGGTATGCAGGTCCGAGAAACATATACGATGTATGCTCACTTTCAGCTGGTAGCTCGGTTTTTAAAGAATGCACCGAAGGTTCGCGTATTCATGGACCAGGATTCTGGCTTTCGAGCGGCATTTATGTCTGCGTATCGAGACAGGATAAAGGCGCGCACAGCGGATGGATTTTTTGTGAAGGTCGCCAAGGACGCTACGGCGTACCAGAAACAACGTGCGGTTATTGATGCAAAGAAGAAGTTGATTCAGTTTATGGCGGAAAACGGTATCACCGATGAGTATTCCGCCCAGGTCGAGATGATGAAGTTAAATGTAAAAGCGGCAACCCCTATTGGGCGCTGGGGCGACAAATGGGTGAGCCATCCCATGCCGATTGCCTCAGAGCCACGCAAGCAAATAAGCTGGCAAACTAACCTCGGAGATTATGACGAAAATCATGAGGCTCGATTGCTTTTGAAGCCTCATTGCATGCTGTTGACCGGTTTTTTATGATTACCCGTCGTCGCCTCACGAAGGCCGAGCGGCCAGTCGTAAGTGTTCGTAGAAACCGGGCCATGTGGCATGGCTATGCCGCATATAACCCATAATATCTCGCACGAGAGCTTGAGGTTTGCCGGGTTTATTTTAATTTCTGTGTCGTGGGAAAGGACAAGAAAACCCCTGCCATGCGTCTCGGACAGGCATCGAATCCGGTCGACCCGCAGGAAATTCTGGACTTTTTTTAAACAAACACGCTGTTTTGTATAAAAAAGGACAGGGATTTGAGTCCCTGTCCTCGAATCAGCCCCGCCCAGCAAGGCCCCTAACAACACGCCAAGTGAGGGGCTGGGTTGTAAGACGCCGGGGGCTTTTTCGTTGGTGGTGCGATGCTTCAGTGTGATGCGCGTTGCGAGTCACGGAACCGTGAACGGTGACCCGTGAACCGTGACGTACGGCGTTTGACGGCGCTTCCTGCCTTACGTCACGAATCCAACATCGTCACTTATTGACCATCTTCGCCGGCACACTGATCGCCAGCAAACCGCCAAGAATCATGAACGCCGCCAGCATATACATGCCGGAGTCGTTCGCGGCAGTGGCCTGCTTCAACCAGCCGACCGCGTAGGGGCTGAGAAAACCCGCGAGATTGCCGATCGAATTGATCATCGCGATGCCGGCTGCCGCGCCCGTGCCGGCAAGGATCGCCGTCGGCAAACTCCAGAACAGCGGCAGGGTGGTCAGGATGCCCATGGTCGCGAGCGTAAGCGAGGCCATTGCCAGCACGGTGTTGTGCGTCCACACCACGGAGAGCACGAGGCCAATCGCTCCGGCGAATGCCGGCAACGCGATATGCCAGCGCCGCTCGCGCGTGCGGTCTGCGCTGCGCGAGACGAACACCATCGCGACCACCGCCGCCGCGAACGGAATCGCAGACAGCAGGCCGATCATGAACGCGTCCGTCACGCCGGTCGCCTTGATGATGGTCGGCAACCAGAAGCTCACGCCGTACAGGCCCATCACGAACGAGAAGTAGGTGAGGCTCAGCATCAGCACGCGGCCGCTCGTGAGCACCTGACGAATCGGCATGTCGTGCTTGGTGGCTTCTTCGGCCGACACCTGACGTTCGAGCAATTCCTTCTCTTCCTTGGTGAGCCACTTGGCCTTCGAAATGCGGTCGTCCAGCATCAGAAACACCATGATCCCGACGATCACCGAAGGAATCCCTTCGAGCAGAAACAGCCACTGCCAGCCATGCCAGCCGTTCATGCCGTTGAAGCTCTTCAGGATATAACCCGAGACCGGGCCGCCGATCACGCCGGACAACGCGATTGCCGTCATGAACCAGGTGGTCATGCGGCCACGACGGTGCGACGGATACCAGTAGGTGAGATACAGGATGATGCCGGGAAAGAAGCCCGCTTCGGCGAGACCGAGCAGGAAGCGCATCACGTAGAACATGGTCGGCGTGGTGACGAACATGGTCAGCATCGAGATCACGCCCCACGACACCATGATCCGTGCGATCCACACACGTGCGCCCACCTTGTGCAGGATCACGTTGCTCGGAATTTCGAAGATGAAATAGCCGAGGAAGAAAATCCCCGCACCGAAGCCGTAGACCGCGTCGCTTAAGCCCAGATCGGTGGTCATTTGCAGCTTGGCGAAGCCGACGTTGACGCGGTCGAGATACGCGACCACGTAGCAGAGCATCAGGAACGGCGCGAGCCGCCAGCTAACCTTGCGGTAGGTCGCCTCTTCGAAACTGGAAGGTGGCGCACCCGCGCCGGGATGGTGGAGCGGATCTGCGGGACTAGCCATGGTGTCTCCTCTTTTCTTGTGGAAATGAAGTACCGACGTCGATCGCGATTCTAGCCGTGCTGGATGGTTTGGTTTGCATGGCGTTTACACGCAGCGCCCGCCGTCCACTTCGAGACACACGCCGGTGATGAACTCAGCCTCGTCCGAGGCGAGATACAGCGCCGCATTGGCGACATCCTGCGGCGTCGAGAAACGCCCGAGTGGAATGCCGGCGAGAAAGCGCTTGCGGTTCTCCGGCGTATCTTCGACACCCATGAATTCCGACAGCAGCGCCGTCTCGCCCATCACCGGGTTCACACAGTTCACCCGAATGCGGTCCGGACCCAGTTCGACGGCGAGCGACTTGCTGGCGATGATCACCGCGCCCTTGCTTCCGTTGTACCAGACGAGGCCCGGCCGCGGCCGCACTCCGGCCGTCGACGCTATATTGATGAAAGCGCCGCCGCCTTGCTGGCGGAAGTACGGCACGAATTCCTGCACGCTCCAGTAGAGGCTTTTGACATTCACCGCATAGACACGGTCGAACTCGGCTTCCGTCACGTCGAGTACCGGCTTGTTGCGATGTGTAGTGCCCGCATTGTTGACGACGATCTGCACACTGCCGAAGTCTTCGAGCGCGGCCTCGCGAAGCGTCTGCCAGTCCTCGCGTCGCGTGACGTTGCCGGCCACCGCGATCGCCTTGCCGCCGGCGAGAGCGATTTCGCTCGCCACGCGTTCAGCCGCCGCGCCGTTTAGATCGTTGATCACCACATTCGCGCCTTCGCGCGCGTAGGTCTTCGCGATGCCTTCGCCGAAACCCGAGCCGCCACCCGTGACGATGGCCGTTTTACCTGTCAACCGCATGATGTCTCCGCTGTTTGTTGTGGATGGTGATGCGCCTGCTTCTGTGTGCTTCCGTTCGCTGCAAACGCGAGTGCCTCACTATCCGTGACGAATCGCGATGGTTTTCAATACCGTGAAGCCATACAGCGCCTCGAAACCCTTTTCGCGTCCGTGGCCTGAATGCTTCACGCCGCCGAACGGCAACTCGACGCCGCCACCCGCGCCATAGTTGTTGATGAACACCTGGCCGGAGCGCAGGCGACGCGCGAGGCGCATCTGCCGGGCACCGTCGCGCGTCCAGATCCCTGCGACGAGGCCATACTGCGTGCCGTTGGCGAGCGAGAGCGCTTCGTCTTCGTCCGTGAACGACATGGCGGCGAGGACAGGGCCGAACACTTCGTCGCGCGCCAGACGGTGGCTCGCGGGTACGTCACGCAGCAGCGTGGGTGCCTGATAGAAGCCGCTTTCCGGCGCTTCGGGAATCACTTCGCCGTGTGCCGCCATCGGAATGCCATCGTGTTGCGCGTCGGAGAGAAAGTCCCACACGCGCTGTTGCTGCTTTGCGTTGATCAGCGGACCGCAGTCGAGATCGGCATGCGACGGTCCGACCCGAAGCGCGTGGAACGCGCTGCTCAGCCGGTCGAGCAGCGGCTCATAAATTGCGCGGTCGATCAGCACGCGGCTGCCCGCCGAGCAGGTTTGCCCGGCGTTCTGCACGATCGCCGACACCAGCACGGGCAAGGCCGCGTCGAGATCCGCGTCGGCGAAAACGATTTGCGGCGATTTGCCGCCCAGTTCGAGCGTGACCGGCACGTGGTTTTCGGCGGCCATCTGCGTCACGAGCTTGCCGGTTTCGGGCGAGCCGGTGAAGGAGACGTGATCGATGCCGGGATGACGCGCGAGTGCCGCGCCCGCTTCATGCCCGAAACCGGTGACGATATTCAGCGCGCCCGCCGGCAGACCCGCCTCGGCCGCCAGTTCGGCGACGCGCAACACGGACAGGCACGCGTCTTCCGCTGGTTTGACGACGCACGCATTGCCGGTGGCGAGCGCCGCGCCGACGCTGCGGCCGAAGATCTGCATCGGGTAGTTCCACGGCACGATATGGCCGGTCACACCGTGCGGCTCGCGGATCGTCAGCACCGTGTAGCCGGCCTGATAGGGGAGCGTTTCGCCGTGCAACTTGTCCGCCGCGCCGGCGTAAAACTCGAAGTAGCGCGTAAGCGCTGCCGAATCGGCGCGCGCCTGTTTGAGCGGCTTGCCGGTGTCGCGGGCTTCGAGTTGGGCGAGTTCTTCCTGATGGGCGGCCACCAGCATCGACAGCCGGTACAGTACGCGGCCGCGTTCGGCGGCGCTCGCCTCGCCCCATGCGCCTTCGAAGGTGCGGCGGGCGGCGTGGACGGCGGCGTCGATATCCGCCGCGGTGCCGCGAGCGAGCCGGGTGAACGGCTGGCCGTCCGAGGGATCGAGCACGGCGATCGTCTCGCCGCCTGATGCAGCGGACCATTCGCCGCCGATGAAATGCCTGGCTTCTTCCATGCATGCTCCTTGAGGTGTCACGCGGCCGATGTTCGGACCGAGATTCAGGCAGAGGTACGGACGCGCGGTGTTCACAAACGAGAGGCACAATCGAGAGACGCCAGACGATTATCGCGCCGATCCAACCAGAGGTGCCATCGGCCGATTGGCTATAATGGCGTATCCCGCACTGTCCGGCCGTAGCGCCTCGTCCCGGCGAGCTTCACGATTCACGCCGCTCGAGCCCGCGCGCCGCACGCCGTGTTCCGAATTCCATCTGATCAGAGAGCGCTCATGAGCTTCAATCACGTCCCCGCAGGCAAAGACCTTCCGCAAGATTTCAACGTCATCATCGAAATCCCGGCGCAAAGCGATCCGGTGAAGTACGAAGCTGACAAGGAAACGGGCCTGCTCCACGTCGACCGTTTCATCGGCACGGGCATGCGCTATCCGGCGAATTACGGCTACATTCCGCAAACGCTGTCGGGCGACGGCGATCCGGTCGACGTGCTGGTGATCACGCCGTTCCCGCTGCTGGCTGGCTCGGTGGTCCGCGCACGCGCACTCGGCATGCTGCAAATGACCGACGAATCGGGCGTCGACGCCAAGCTGATCGCTGTCGCGCACGACAAGATCTGCCCGATGACCGCTGATCTCAAGTCGATCGACGACGTCCCGGCATACCTGAAAGACCAGATCAAGCACTTCTTCGAGCAATACAAGGCGCTGGAAAAGGGCAAGTGGGTGAAGGTCGAAGGCTGGGCAGGCATCGAAGCCGCTCACAAGGAAATCAGCGAAGGCGTGGCGAACTACAAGAAGTAAGCTGCGTTACGCCGGTGGTTGATGAAAAACCGCGCGAGCCCGCAAGGGCCGCGCGGTTTTTTCATGGGCGGCGTTTTCAGAGAGTCCGCTCCCTGTTCAATGCGTAGCGCCGGCGGCACGCCTGCCTGGTGGCCCGTTCCACCGCATAGACACAACGCATCGACTGGATGAACCGAAGCCATTTTTATATCTCAGTGTTAACCCTTATCATTCGGCGGTCGTAGCAGGTTTCCTGCCGTCGGCGTATTAATGCGCTGACGCAGCGCCAACGTGCGTTTTTGGGAGCCCACCGTCCGGATGCTGAATCGCAAGTCCAACCCTTCGCCGCCGCGCTGGTCGAGCCGCCTCTACGCGAGCTCGTACGCGCTCGTCACCGCGATTTACCGCAAACGGCCGGTATGGATGGTGTCGTTTTCGACAAGCGAGGCCAATCTGTCGGAAGGGCTGAGAGCCGCCTGTGCGTCCACCACCATGCTGGTGCTTGGCAATCTGCTGCACGACCCGACCTTCGCATGGGCCGCGATCGGCGCTTTCTGGACCTGTCTCGCCGACGCCGCCGGCTCGAATCGCGCGCGCTTCGCCTCGATGATGGGCTTTGCGCTTCTGTCGACCGTGTGCGGTGGCGTGACCGCTTTCGCGTCAGGCGAGGGCACGGTGTTCGCCGCGCTCGCCATTCTGGTATTCACGACGCTCGGCGCGTTCGGCAGGATCTGGGGCGCCGCGACATCGCAGGTGACGATTCTCGCCGCGACCGCCTGCGTCGTGATGGTCGACCGGCCCATGCATGACCTTCGAGAAGGCATTGCGTTTCTCGGCGTCTACCTGGCCGGATGCCTGTTTGCCGTTGTGCTGAGCTTGACCGTGTGGCGCATTCATCCGTTCGGCACGAGTCGCGCATCGCTGCGTGCGGTGTATGTGCGTCTGGCGGACATCGCATTCGACAGCGCGCGCCTGCTCGAGCGGCGCGCAGCCCCTGGGCAGTGGGCCACGCATGCCGCGAAATTTCGCGCCGATGCGCGGGCTTCGCTGGAACGCTCGCGCAAGGCATTGGCGAACGTGCCTGGCTCAAGAACGGCTGGCCGGGAAACCTACGACAATCTCCTCGCCCTGCTGACCGAAAGTGAAGCGCTCTTTGCGTATCTGATTGCGGTCACCGGCGCGTGCGAAAAAAACCCGGAAGACGCACGTCGCGCCAGACGCGCGCTTCGACTGCTGACCGGAATGGGCGAGGTTTTGCGAAGAATCGGCGCTGCCACCGGCGAAGCGCAATGGAACCGCCTCGCTGACCTGCAACTCCGTTTGCAGCGCCTCGCAAGGCGACTCGAATCCGCGTTGATGGAACCCGTGGCACTCAAGTCCGATTTCGAACTGGTCGATTTCGCGCCGGCGTATGCCCAGCCGCTCGGGTGGTCGAACAGTGTCGTCGGACTCCTGACGCGGACCTGGTCGACTCTCAAGGCGAACCTCTCGGCTCAGTCGGTCGGCTTGCGCCACGCCGCCCGCGTGGGCGTCACGACCACGGCGGGCTTTCTGGTCATACGGACGCTCGGGCTTCCTTTCGGCTACTGGGCAACCATGGCGACCCTGCTGATCTTGCAACCGTCCATTGCCGCGACCTGGCCAAGAAGCATCGAGCGCGCTGCCGGGAGCATCGTCGGGGGCGTGCTGGCGGCTGCAATCGGCTATGCAATTCATTCGCCGCTCGGTATTTCATTGGCGGTGTTTCCGCTGGTGGTGGCCACGATGGCGCTGCGTCCCGTCAGCTACAGCCTCTTCGTTCTGTTCCTGACACCGACCTTTGTGCTCGTGGCCGACTTCGCGACGCCCGGCGCCAGCGAATTCGCTTACGCGCTCATGCGACTCGGCAACAACGTGCTCGGCTGCGTATTGGCGCTGCTGGCTACGTTCTATCTGTGGCCGACGCGGGAAAAAGTCGACTATCGCGCTTATCTGAGCGAGGCGGTGCGGGCCAATCTCGCGTATCTGAGTGCGGCACTGGAGTCGCCGGACCGAAGCGAGAAGGACATGGAACGCTTGCGCCGAGCCGCTGGCTTGGGCAGCAATAACGCTGAGGAGGCAATCGGCCGTATTCGACTCGAAAAGCTCGAGGACTCGATGGTCGACACGGTGACGCTGACGGTGCTGAGCGTGTTGCGGAAAATGGCGGGAACCGCGACCCAACTGCGCTTGAGTACGAACCGGCGCAGCATGCACGATGAACTCGGCGCGTGGATTGCGGCCACGAGCACTGATATCGACGCGGCATTGAATCGAACCCTGCGGCCGATACGGCGCGATCTGCCCGCGCGAGACCGACTCTCGGCACTGGAGGCGGATGCGGTGGGCGAAATCGCGCTCATGCATCGACTACTGACTGAGCGCATGCGGGAGGCGAGGGGTTAGGCGGAGGGTAGCTCGTCTGCGGCAACCGGCTCTGGCTCGGGCAGTGGCAGCACCGATTCGAGCGTACGCAGCCCCGCGGCCAGCGCGCGCTTATCAGAAGGCGACAACCGCTTGACCCAATACTCCGCACGCGACGCACTCGAACGGTTCGTCAACTCAAACGACGCCAGCACCTGCACCGGCTTGCGCGAACGCGTATAGCGCGCGCCCACACCACTCACGTGCTTGTCAAAGCGCGCCTGCACGTCGGTGGCAATGCCGGTGTAGACGCTGCCGTCCGAGCATTCGAGCAGATACAGAAACCACGCCATGGGTACGCTTCAACCTTTGAACGGATTGTGTTCGCGCAGCTCGTCCACATACGCGTGGATGCTGTTCTTTTCGTTGTCGAGAAAGTGGCCGACCGCATCGGCGAAGCCCGGATGCGCGAGCCAATGCGCCGAGCGCGTCACAGTCGGCAGAAAACCGCGCGCCATCTTGTGCTCGCCCTGGGCGCCGCCTTCGAACGCACCGAGCTTTTCTTCAATGCAGAATTCGAGCGGCTGGTAGTACGCAGTTTCGAAGTGCAGGCATGGCACATGTTCGAGCGCGCCCCAGTAGCGGCCATATAAGGTGCCGCCGGTTTTTTCATCGCGCTGATACACCACGAGCGAGCTCGCGATCGGCTTGCCTTCGAATTCGGCGATCACCAGCAGCAGATTTTCCGGCATCGACGCACCGATCATCCGGAAGAAATCGAGGTTCAGATACGGACTCGAAAAGTGCTCGCGGTAGGTTTGCCGATAACACTTGCTGAAGAATCGCCAGTCGGCGTCCCGGATATCCTCGCCGCGAATCCGGCGCATCGTCACGCCGGCTTCCTGAACCTTGCGACGCTCCGCACGAATGTTCTTGCGCTTCTTCTGTTCGAGCGTGGAGAGGAAATCGTCGAAGTCGCGATAGCCGTCGTTCAGCCAGTGGAATTGCACGCCTTCGCGTTGCATCATGCCCATGTCGGTCAGCGCGTCGGCTTCCGTTTCGGTCGGAAACAGCACGTGCAGCGACGACACGTCGGCTTGCTCGGCGAACGCCATCAGCGTGGCCGCCAGATGCCTGAGGGCATGCGTATCCGCCGACAACAGCCGGTTGCCTTGCACCGGTGTGAACGGCACCGCGCACAGCAGCTTCGGGTAATACGGCAGACCGTTGCGTTTGTACGCATCGGCCCAGGCCCAATCGAAGACATATTCGCCGTACGAGTGCCCCTTCAGATACACGGGCGCCGCCGCCACGAGCTTGTCGGTGCGCGGGTCGGTGAGCGTGACGAATTGCGGCGCCCAGCCGGTATCGGCGACCGCGCATCGGGTCGCGGAGAGCGCGCTCAAAAACTCGTGCCGCAGAAACGGCGTGGGCTGTGTCTGCTGCGCAAGGAGGGCATTCCATTCCGCGGCGTCCACCTCGGAGGGCGACGCCAGAATGCCCGTGCGATAATCAAAGCGTTCCTGGTTCAATCTGTGTGACTGTTCCCAATGAGCGGCGCAGGCTTGTAGCGATGCGTCGTTCGTTTATCCGATTTGTCCGTTGCCGTCGAGCTAACCAGCCGCGGTACTCGCAAGCCGTCTGGCTTGCCTGTCGATCCTGCCATGAAGACCCGAATCGCTCTTGCTCAAATCAATGTCACCGTCGGCGACTTCGCCGGCAATGTCGCGAAGATTGTCGCTGCCGCCCGCGCCGCGCACAACGATGGTGCGAAACTGCTGATTGCGCCTGAACTCGCGCTATCCGGCTATCCGCCCGAAGATCTGTTGCTGCGTCCCGCGTTCTACACGGCGAGTGCAGCGGCGCTCGCCGATCTGGCCACGCAACTGAAGCCCTTCGCCGGCTTGCACGTGATCGTCGGCCATCCGCAGCGCGATGCGGCAAACGGCCATGGTAATGCAAACGCGCCGATCGAGCGCGGCGTGCCGCCGGTCGACACCTTCAACGCGGCCTCGCTGATGGTGGACGGGGAGGTGGTCGGCACCTATCGCAAGCAGGATTTGCCGAATACCGAGGTGTTCGACGAGAAGCGCTACTTCGCTTCCGACCCGCAGCCGTTCGTGTTCGAACTGGACGGCGTGAAGTACGGCGTGGTGATTTGCGAGGACGCGTGGCATGCGTCGGCTGCGCAAATGGCGAAGGCGGCAGGCGCGCAAGTGCTGCTGATTCCGAACGGCTCGCCATATCACCTGAACAAGGAAGCGGTGCGCTTCGACATTCTGCGCGCGCGGATTCGCGAGACCGGTTTGCCGATGGTCTACGTGAACATGGTCGGCGCGCAGGACGAACTGGTGTTCGACGGCGGTTCGTTCGTGCTCGATGAAAAGGGCGAGTTGGTCGCGAAGATGGCGCAGTTCGAGGAAGGCAACACGATTGTCGAGTTCGACGGCGGCAAGCCAGTGCCCACGGCGATCGCGCCGCAGCTCTCGCTCGAAGCGCAGGTGTACGCCGCGCTCGTGATGGGCGTGCGTGACTACATCAATAAGAACGGTTTCCCGGGCGCGCTGATCGGCCTGTCGGGCGGCGTGGATTCGGCGCTGGTGCTGGCCGTCGCGTGCGACGCGCTGGGTGCCGACCGCGTGCGTGCTGTGATGATGCCGTCGCGCTACACCGCAGACATTTCAACTACCGACGCCGCCGAAATGGCGCGCCGCGTCGGCGTACGTTACGACGAAATCGCGATTGCGCCGATGTTCGACGCCTTCCGCAACTCGCTAGCCGATGAATTCGCCGGCCGCGCCGAAGACGCTACCGAAGAAAACATTCAGGCTCGCATTCGCGGCACCTTGCTGATGGCGCTGTCGAACAAGTTCGGCTCGATCGTGCTGACCACCGGCAACAAGAGCGAGATGGCGGTGGGCTACTGCACGCTATACGGCGACATGGCCGGCGGCTTCGCGGTGATCAAGGACATCGCCAAAACGCTAGTCTACAAGCTGTGCCATTACCGTAACCAGGCTACCACCTTCGGCAAGCAGGACGTGATTCCCGAGCGGATTCTGACGCGCGCGCCGTCGGCGGAACTGCGCGAGAACCAGACCGATCAGGACAGCTTGCCGCCGTACGAAGTACTCGACGCGATCATGCGCATGTACATGGAAGAGGACCGCTCGCTTGCCGAAATCATCGCGGCGGGCTACGCGGTCGACGACGTGAAACGCGTCACGCGCCTCATCAAGATCAACGAGTACAAACGCCGTCAGGCGCCGATCGGCATTCGCGTCACGCATCGCGCGTTCGGCCGCGACTGGCGTTATCCGATTACGTCGCGCTACACCGAGCCGGTTCAGTGAGAAGCGAAAGGCTGCTGCGGACTTACCCGAAGCAGACCAGAAGCACGCGCCGGATCGCCGGATCGCCGGACCGCCGGATCGCCGCAACGCATCCGGCGCGGCGTAGAATAAAAATGATCCATTTCCCTTTCAACCTTCCAATCACGAGACGAGGTCCGCCATGAAGCGCATCACTGCAGTCATCAAACCGTTCAAACTCGACGAAGTGCGCGAGGCGCTTGCTGAAGTCGGTCTCACGGGGTTGACCGTGACCGAAGTCAAAGGCTTCGGCCGGCAAAAAGGCCACACCGAGCTCTATCGTGGTGCAGAGTACGTGGTCGACTTTCTGCCGAAAGTGAAGATCGAAGTGGTAGTCGCGGACAACCAGTGCGATCAGGTGATCGACGCGATCATCGGCGCGGCGCGTACCGGCAAGATCGGCGACGGCAAGATTTTCGTCGCGGACGTGGAGCGTGTGATCCGGATTCGCACGGGCGAGGAGAACGAAGCGGCAGTTTGAGAGGTTTGACTCGCACTGCTAAAACACAGACTTAAAGCGCCGGTATTGGCACCCGTGCAACGCGCGCACCGATCAGGTGCACCGGTGCAGTGGCGAAACCGCGCGCACAAATAAAAAACGGTGCGATACCCTTTCGGACATCGCACCGATACGCGCCTCTCGCAGCAGCGTGAAAAAGATTCTCTTGAAGAACTCGTTACTACGCCCCGAAGGAAGTTCCCTCGGGGCACACCGTTCGATTAGAACGAGTGTTGAATACCTGCGTACACGCCGGTCTGGCTATGACCCGGCAGCGGGTTGTCCGTGCTGACAGCCGTGCCCGAATTATTCGCATTCAGGCCGTAGTTAGCCGTCTTGCTGTTTTGCGTTGTTGCGACTTGAAGATCCAGCAGCGTGCGCTTGGACAGGTTGTACGAGCCGCCGACCGTGTAGATCGTCGCATTGCCTGCGCCATTGTTGCCGTTGACGTGATAGACCGCTGCGATCAGTGCTGCAGCCGGCGTTGCTTGCCACGTCACACCGCCCCATTCGTGATTGAGCGTGGTCGGCGTGCCCGGCAGAACGCCCGTCGCACCCGACGAACGGATAGCTTGGTAAGCGGCCTGAATCTTGAACTGGCCGAGGAACACGTTCAAGAGAGCCGAGTATTCACGCGACGCCGAGAACACGCCAGTTCCGATGTTGGCCGTGTTGACGCCAGTGGCGGTCGGGCCGTACAGGGTGCCGTTAGCCGGGTTGCGGATTTCGTCGTACAGACCGCGAATCTGGAACAGCGAGCTCGTGTAGGTGATCTGTGCGCCATCTTCGCGACCTTGAGCGGTCGTGCCGTTACCGTTCCAGCTCGTTGCGTTCGACAGGGCGTACTGGCCGTAGAAGTCAAAGCCTGCGATCTTCGGCGACTGGTATGCGAAGTTGTTGCTCGATTGCGGCCAGTTGCGGCCACGCACCAGCGATGCCGACGACCAGTTCGATTGACCGAACGGGTCGAAGTCCCACACGCCGTTCGAGATGTACAGCATGCGGCCCATCGTGAACGTACCGTACTGGTCGTTCGCCAAGCCGACCGTTGCCCAGCGATTGAAGAGACCACCACCGCCCGGGCCTGCACCCGTCATGGTGTTGAAGGAGCCTTCCAACTGGAACAGGACCTTGTTGCCGCCACCGATGTCCTCAACGCCCTTCATGCCCCACAGGCTCGTACCCCAGTCGCCGCTTTCTGCGCGCCAACGGTTCGTGCTGCCAGTTGCCTGGCCGTTTGCGCCGACGCCTTGCGGAACGCCCGTCATGTATTCCAGGCCAGCGTCAAGGCGGCCGTACAGCGTCACGCTGCTTTGGGCGTGAGCAACTACACCGGCTGTCATCAGCGCAGCGGCGAGCAAAGCTTTCTTCATCTTCTCCTCCATACCCTGTCAAAAAGTGAAACCCAGTACTGCGAATGGTGTTCGGACACAAGCGCGCCGAACAGAAATCGGTACCAGGGAGATTAGCGGGTGGATTGGGTCTCCTGCCGTGACGGATAGCCTCAGCGGGCTATTCTTCGCGCCATGCCGATCCCTCGCCGACCGGTTCTCCTCTGTTGCTTTGAAGTGAAACTACTTTTAATGAACTTTGTTTTGCTACTTTGGTTACTAATTTATCAAAAATACCCTGGAGTGGGAGAAGAAATTAGGTCCGGCCTGGGCCGGTGTCTCCAAATTGCAATACGAATGTGAACAAGGAATCGTCGCAGCATCCACAAAAAGGCGGGAAACCCTTATGCCGTAAGGGAATCACGGATTGGGACGAACAACGTTAAGGATTGCCACTATTGACGCTTCAAATGCGGCAGAGTAGGGCGAAGAGAGGGTGCCTCGGGCCGGATTTGGGTCACTTGCGGGCCCATTTTCGAGGCCAGAACGGCCGGAATGTGCAGGTGAGCGAAGTAAAAAAGGCGCTCGTAAGCGCCTTGTAATGCTGCTTTGACTACAGCCCAAATAGCGGGCTGCACGACAGTCTCATTTGAGGCTGCCGGAGAGGAATTGCTTGAGCCGGTCGCTCTTCGGGTTCTTGAAGACTTCGTCCGGATGGCCTTCTTCTTCGACGCGGCCTTGATGCAGGAACATCACGTGGTTCGACACGTTGCGCGCGAACGCCATTTCATGGGTGACGACGATCATCGTGCGGCCTTCTTCGGCGAGCGTCTGCATGACCTTGAGCACTTCGCCGACCAGCTCGGGATCGAGTGCGGAAGTCGGTTCGTCGAACAGCATCACGTTCGGATGCATGGCCAGCGCGCGCGCGATCGCCACGCGTTGCTGCTGACCGCCCGACAGATGCGACGGGTACTGCTTCTCAAGACGAGGCGCGAGGCCCACTTTCTCCAGATACTCGCGCGCGCGCTCTTCGGCCTCCTTGCGCTTCAGACCCAGCACGTTGACCGGCGCCTCGATGATGTTCTCGAGCACGTTCATGTGCGACCACAGGTTGAAGTGCTGGAACACCATCGACAGCTTGGTGCGCACGCGCTGCAACTGCTTCGGATCGGACACGCGCAGCGCGCCGGCATTGCCGATCTGCGTGCGGACTTCTTCACCGTCGACAAAGATGCGCCCGGAGTTCGGCTGTTCGAGGAAGTTGATGCAGCGAAGCATCGTGCTCTTGCCCGAACCGGACGAGCCGATCACGCTGATTACGTCACCGGCGTTGGCCTTCAGCGACACGCCCTTGAGGACTTCGTTGTCGCCGTACTGTTTGTGAAGCTCGTCGACGAAGAGCTTTTGCTTCTTGGTGTTCATCGGAATCCTTGGCGGGCTTACTTGCTTGCGGGCACGGTGCCCTTCTTGATTACTTGCCTTGCGGCCGCAGGTAAGCGAGCCAGCGGTGCTCGGCGCGGCGGAACAGCCACACGAGCGCAAAAGAAATGCACAGATAGAGCAGGGCGGCGAGGCCGAACGCATTGAATGACTGATACGTGGCCGAGTTCACGTCGCGCGCGATCTTGAGGATGTCCGGCACGGTTGCGGTGAACGCGACGGTGGTGGCGTGCAGCATCAGGATCACTTCGTTGCTGTAGTACGGCAACGCGCGGCGCAGCGCTGACGGCAGAATCACCCGCCGGTACAGCGTGAACGACGACATGCCATACGCGCGCGCCGCTTCGATCTCGCCATACGGCGTAGCCTTGATCGCGCCCGCGAAAATCTCGGTGGTGTACGCGCAGGTGTTCAGCGTGAACGCGAGCAGCGTGCAATGCATGCCGTCGCGGAAGAACGCGTTGGTCAGCTCGTGGTTGCGGATGATTTCGAGGCTGTACAGGCCGGTGTAGCAGAGCAGCAACTGCACGTACAGCGGCGTGCCGCGAAAGATATACGTATACAGCCACACCAGACCAGCGAGCCATTTCTTCTTCGACACGCGCGCAACCGCGAGCGGGATCGACAGGCAGAAGCCGAGCCCGATCGACACCACCAGCAGCCACAGTGTGATGACGACGCCGGTGAGGCGGTAGCCGTCGGAATAGAGATAGTTGCGCCAGTATTCCTGAATGATCTCGATCATAGATCCGCCTTTCGCACGCCAGTCGAGTAACGCTTTTCGAGGTACATCAGCACGAAGTTGGACACTGTGGTGATGACGAGATAAATCGCCCCTGCGAACAGGGTGAAGAAGAAGAACCGCAACGTGCCCTTGCCCGCATCCTGCGAGGCTTTGACCACATCCGCGAGACCGATGATCGACACTAGCGCCGTGGCTTTCACCATCACCTGCCAGTTGTTGCCGATGCCAGGCAGCGCGAAGCGCATCATCTGCGGGAACATGATCCGCGAGAACACCTGCCAGCCGGTCATGCCGTAGGCCGCGCCCGCTTCGAGCTGGCCGCGCGGCACCGCGAGAAACGCGCCGCGGAAGGTCTCGGTGAAGTACGCGCCGTAGATGAAGCCCAGCACCGCGACGCCGGCCACGAATGGGTTGATGTCGATCTGGTCCCAGCCGAGTAGGTCGGTCAGGTTATTCAGCCAGATCTGGATGCTGTAGAACAGCAGCAGCATCAGCACCAGGTCGGGCACGCCGCGCACGAGCGTCGTGTAGACGGTGCCGACACTATAGGAGACGCGGTTCTTCGACAATTTCGCCGCCGCGCCGAGCAGACCCAGCACGAAAGCGAACGCCAGCGACAACACCGCCAGTTTGACGGTTTGCCAGGTGCCGCTAAGAAGCAGCGGGCCGTAGCCTTGAAGGAACATATGGGGTCCTTGACGATGCGTTTGCGATGCACCGCGAAAGACGCGGCCAGCTCTGCACCGCGTTTGCCGCGAACCTGGGCTCGCCGTTTCCTGCGGCGCACAGCGCACCGCTGTGCAAATCATGACTGCATGACCGTTACCGGTCTTGCAGCGCGCTTTTCGACTCTCGTTTTGAATCGGGGTTGAAACTGCTTTGAAGCTATTGCCGACTGTATTACTAAGCCTAGGGAAAGCCCATGCGGGCGAGCCCCGAGTCAGTGACCAACTCAGTGACCAAGATAGATATCGACATCGAAGTACTGCTTTTCGAGCTTCTTGAACGTACCGTCCTGATGCACTTGCGCCAACGCCTGGTTGAACATCGCTTTCAGCTCGACGTCATCCTTGCGCAGGCCGATGGCCGTGCCTTCACCGATTGTCTTTGGGTCTTTTACTTCCGGGCCGGCCCAGGCGAAGCCTTTACCGCGCGGCGTCTTCAGGAACCCGGCGTCGGCTTGCAATTCGTCCTGCAACGCGGCGTCGAGACGCCCGAAGCGACGTCGGCGTACACCTGATCCTGATTCTGGTAGGACACCACGGTCACGCCTTTGGGCTCCCAGTAAGCCTTGGCGTAGGCCTCCTGAGTCGAGCCCTGCTCGACGCCGACGTGCTTGCCCTTCAGCGATTCAGCCGTGGGCAGCAGCGGCGAGCCGGCTTTGGCGATCATGCGGGCCGGGGCGTCGAACAGCTTGTCGGAGAAATCGATCTGCTCGCGGCGCTTGTCCGTAACGGTCAGCGACGACACGATCGCGTCGAACTTCTTGCCCTTCAACGCCGGGATGATCCCGTCCAGGTCCTGCTCGACCCACACGCACTTGACGTTCATTTTCGCGCACAGCGCTTTCGTCAAATCGACGTCGAAGCCGACGACCTGGCCGCTGGCCGCCTTCGATTCGAACGGCGGGTAGCTGGCGTCCACTCCGATGCGCACGGTTTTCCATTCTTTCGCCATGGCGCCGGTGGCCATGACGGCGAGCGCCACGCACAGTGCGGCCTTCTTCATGTTTCTCCTGGATCAAACTGATCGTCGTGGTGTGCCGATCTCGACGACCGTCGGCTCGTGGCCGGCCGTCGCTATTCTAGGCGGTCAAAATTGTCGCGCCGCGCATGGGTTCCACTTCGCTCCCACTTCGCTCCCGCCGATGTCTGGTCGACGTATCAAGCGAAATTGGCAAGGGGCTGAAACCCGCGGCTGTCCCATCGCGGGCCCGGCTGCCGGGGCCGCCGGCGCGCCTTGAGCGCCCATGCGTCTCGAAAAGGGCGGTATTTTACCCGAACAGGGGCGGGGCGCCAGTGCGGGACGCCGCCGGCTGCCAGTGGACGGGCGCATGCGTTGTGCATGCGCGACGGTGTCGGGCCGCGGTCTGGCCGTGCTGGCGCGCGCTCATTCGCGTTCATGATCGGCAAGCCAGGGACCGGTATGGCGAGGAAGGCCGCCAGTAACCGGCCTGGCAATGCCGCGCACCCCACCGGCGCACGATTGCGCTGATTTATGAAACGATACGGTGCGCCGTTGCCGATTGTTTAGCGCGCTTCGCGCCCATACATTCTGAGCATCGCTATTTACTGACCGGGAGACCCCCCCATGTTCGAGATTCGCCGTTCCGACGAACGCGGCCACGCCAATCACGGCTGGCTCGACTCGTATCACAGCTTCTCGTTTGCCGACTACCGCGACCCGCAACACGTGCATTTCGGACCGCTGCGGGTGATCAACGAAGACCGCATCGCCGGCGGCCAGGGCTTCGGCACGCACGGCCATCGCGACATGGAAATCGTCACATATGTGCTCGAAGGCGCGCTCGCGCACCGCGACAGCATGGGCAACGGCTCGACCATCCGTCCCGGCGACGTGCAGCGTATGAGCGCCGGCACGGGCGTGCAGCACAGCGAGTTCAATGCATCGCAGGACGAACCGGCGCACCTGTTGCAGATCTGGGTGATCCCGCAACGCGCGGGTGACCAGCCCGGCTACGAGGAAAAACGCTTCGACGATGCCGACAAGCGCGGGCGTCTGCGCGTGGTCGCCTCGCCCGACGGCCGGGACGGTTCCGTAACGATTCATGCGGATGCCTCGATCTACGCGGCGTTAATCGACGGCGCGGAACAGGCTACGTTCGCGTTGCCGAAAGGCCGGCTGGCGTATGTGCACGTAGCGCGCGGCGCGCTGACTGTGAATGGCGAAGCGCTCCAGGCCGGCGACGCCGCCAAGTTGAGCGAGACCGATACGGTGACGCTCGAAAAGGGCGAGGACGCCGAAGTGCTGCTGTTCGATCTGGGGCCGCTCAACGGGTAAGCGCCGATCACCGGCCGGACAATCATCGGCCGATGATGATTGCCAGTTGCCAGTTGCCAGTTGCCAGTTGCCAGTTGCCAGTTGCCAGATGCAAGTTGCAAGTTGCCAGATGCAAGAGCAACGAGCACCTCGGTTTGAAGTTCAAGCTGCACGCAAACAAAAACGCCACGGAAGATTTCCCGTGGCGTTTTTGCATTCGGACGACGGCCGCGCAAGCCGCCTTCCGCCTACGTCGACCTGCTTACTGATTCGCAGCCGGCGCCGACGCTGCGCCCTTATTATGTTCCCAGCGCTCGTGCATCTTCTCGTGACGCGCTTCCATCTTCGCAAAACGCTGCTTCAGCGCCGTGCTGACGGTGGTCTTCTGCTGGTCGTTCAAGCCGTTATAGAACTTGAGCCACGCGTCCGTGGTTTGCTGACGCAGCTGCGCGTCTTTCTGCTCGACTTGCTGGTGCGCGGCAGCCATGGCGTTCAGATCCAGGATCGGCTGCTGCTGCGCGGCCTTCATCTGGTTCTTGATCTGTTCATGGTTGGCGCGCATGGCTTCGTGGTTCTGCTTCATCGTGTCGAGCGCGGCTTGCCATTGCTTTTCCTGATCCGCGTTCAGCTTCAACTGGTCATGCAGTTGCGTCAGTTCCTTCATGAAGTGACCATGCCAGCCGCCGTGACCTTCTTGACCGGCGGGTTGCGCGGCATAGGCAGCGCCCACGCCGATGGCGAGGGCAGTGGCGGCAACGGCGAGAACGCGCGACATTTTTTTGGTAGACATGTGAGACTCCCTGTAATGGAATAGCCGACGATGCAACCGGTGACAGAGGACGGCCTGCATTCGGTAAGACACAGCGTAGAGAACTGCGTCCGGCGCTGTGTTACGTGGATTGATGCGGCTATTACGGGACATTACGTGCGCCTTTCACGGTAACACCCGGTAACCCTTGCGGGTCGTTTGAAATCGAAAACCCTTCCTGCTGCGCGTTAAACTTCATCCCATGGCTACTCAAATACTTGTTGTCGACGACGACGTCGAATTACGCGATCTGCTGCGCGACTATCTGGCCCGTCAGGGCATCGAAGTCTCGGTGCTGCACGACGCAGGCTCGCTCGAGCGCAGGCTCGAACGCGAGCGTCCGGATCTGATCGTGCTCGATCTGATGATGCCGGGCGTAGACGGGCTGACCGCGCTGCGTAAGCTGCGCGCGTCGGGCGACGACATCCCCGTGATCATGCTCACCGCACGCGCTGACGACGTCGACCGGATCGTCGGGCTGGAGCTCGGCGCGGACGACTATCTCGGCAAGCCGTTCAACCCACGCGAGCTGTTGGCGCGCGTGCAGGCGGTGCTGCGGCGGCGCCGCACGCTGCCGTCGGCGGCGGCGCCGGAACAGCGCGAGCCGTTCAACTTCGGCCGCTTCACGCTGGATTTCCAGTCGCGCACGCTGCATCTCGAAGACAAGCCGCTCACGCTGTCGGGCAGCGAATTCGCGCTTCTGAAGATTTTCGTCAATCACCCCATGCGCACGCTCACACGTGAGCGCCTGCTCGAACTGCTGCATGGCCCGGAATACGACGGCACGGACCGCGGCATCGACGTACAGGTGTGGCGTTTGCGTCGCATTCTCGAAACCGATCCGTCCACGCCGCGCTTCATTCAAACGGTGCGCGGGCGCGGCTACGTGTTCGTGCCGGATGGCGAACAGCATGCGCCGGCCCATTGATTCGCTTTTCGGGCGCCTGGCGCTGCTAGTCATTGCGGTGCTGCTGCTTTCGCATTTCGCGTGGTACGCGCTCATGCGGCTCGAGCGCAGCCAGCTGCAAACGCGCTACGCAGTCGAGGAAGCCACCTTCCTCGTCGACGCAGTGCGCCAGCACGTCGCCCGCACGCCAGACCAGCCCTTGCCGTCGCGCGTCAGGCTGGTCGATCCGGCGAGCCCCGACGTGCCGCCGGATAGCACCGCTCTGCCGGCGCCGCTCGAACGTTTCATCGAGGACGTGCGCGATCGCATGCCCGCCGGCACGCTGGTGCGGATCGGCCAGCCAGGCCGTCCGCCTACGCTGTGGGTGCGCACCACCACGGATCGGAACTGGATCGTGGTGCCGGTGCAGACATTGCGCACGCCCCGTTCGCTCGATCGCACGGTGCTGTGGCTTGCGATCATTTTCTCGTTCGGGGTAATGGCGGCGCTCTTTGCCGCGTGGGCGCTGCAGCAGCCGTTGCGCTCGCTTGCCCAGGCGGTGGCGCGCTTCGGCCGTGGTTTGCCGGTGCCGCCGGTGCCCGAGCGCGGTCCGCGCGAGTTGCGGCAGTTGACGCACGGCTTCAACCAGATGGTTCAGGAAGTGGCGCGTACTGAAAACGACCGGGCCGTGATGCTGGCCGGCGTCGCACACGATCTGAAAACGCCGCTGGCACGCTTGCGGCTGCGCGCCGAAATGATGGAAGAAGTGAAAATGCGTGACGGCGTCGTGCGCGATGTCGATTCAATGACGCATATCGTCGAACAGTTTCTGGTGTTCGCTCACGACGGCGCCGATCGCAGTGAAGCGGTCGAAGTGGACGCGCAGTGCGAGCGCGTGGTCCGCAGTTATCGTGCGGTCGCTGCCGGGGCGCCCACCGTGCAGACCGAACTCAACGCGGGGCCGGGTTTCCTGCTGCCCGCGGCGACGCTCGACCGGATCCTGTCGAACCTGCTGGACAACGCACATGCCTATGGCGCGCCGCCAATCGTCGTCGCCACGGCGCGCACGGCGCAAGGTTTCACGCTTTCGGTGAGCGACAACGGCAGCGGTATCGCCGCGCAGGACCTGATCAACGCCAGCCGGCCGTTCGTGCGGCTCGACCCGGCACGCGGCGGCAACGGTCATAGCGGGCTGGGGCTCGCGATCGTCGAGCGTCTGGTGCGGCGTGCGGGCGGGGAGTGGGAGATCGGCAACCACGGCGGCCGTGGCTTGCGAGTCTTGATGAGCTTTCCGTTCGAAGTGGTGCCGCGTGTCATGGCGGCCTCGGAAAGCGCCTGGTAGGTTGAGCGGGGCAAGGGCGGCCAAGCGCTTACCCCGATGTGTTTATGCTGGAATGCGCGTCCGGCAACCGTGACGTTAGTCTGAAAACAGTGTGTTCAAGGCATTCGCCGCCTCGCTATCTACCGTATTCCACGTTACCGTTTCGGCTTCGAAGATGTAGTGCGTGGTGTACTTGCCAAGACGCGTGAGTATTTCTTCCTGAATCAGTTCCGGCGCGACATCCAGTTTCAGATACCACGCGGTCGACGACAAGCGCGTCTGGAACGCGCCATATTCGGCCAGCAAATGGTCGAATGCGTCAGCATCCTGATCGCGACAGACGATGACCAAATTTCCCTTCATGCGAATCTCCCGTTAGAGCGGTAGCGGCAACCTCAATGTCAGGGTTGATGATACCTGCTTCGTTGCGGGACGCCCGAGGCGGGGGCTTGCTTTGCGCCAGCTACCGCGCTCATCGGGGGCGACGGCGCACTGGATGGGATGAATTTTCGGGTGCCGTCACCAGGCGTTGGCCATCGTCCGCGCGGGCGGCGCGGTGTCGTCGGGCGGAAGCGCTTCGGTGCGGTCGCGGCCGCCCGTCTTCGCCGCGTAAAGCGCCGTATCGGCGCGGCTCATAATGCGCTCGGGCAGATCGTCGGCGGAGAGTTCGGTGATGCCGATGCTTACGCTCAGGCCCACCGAAGCCGGCAGTTTCGGCGAAGGAATCGCCTTTAGACGCAGGCGCAAGCGTTCGACGACTTCGCGGCCGCCGGCCAGATCCGTGGCAGGCAGCAGCAAGCCGAACTCTTCGCCGCCCAGCCGGCCGATCGCATCGGTGCCGCGCAACTCAGCCCGGCAGGTGTCGACGAAATGTTCGAGCGCGCGGTCGCCGGCGGCATGGCCGAAGCGGTCGTTGATCTGCTTGAAGTGGTCGAGGTCGGCGATCGCCATGCACAGCGGCTCACTGCCGGCATGCGCACGTTCGATCTCGTGGCGCAGCAGGTCGAGGAAGTAGCGCCGCGACAGCGCGCCGGTCAGCGCATCGTGGCGCGCCTCGGCCGAGAGCAGGGTGTTGGCCGATTGCAATTGCTCTGCAAGATCGCGCGTGGCGCGGTGGTGGCGCCGCTCGCGCACGTACGACACCGTGATCACCCACGCGAGCGCGACCGTGCCGGCCAGCGTCAGAAACACCAGCAGTTGATCGCGCTTGTGATTGCGCAGCAGTTCGGGCCAGGCCGCGAGCGGATCGACCAGATGCGCCGACAGCCCCGAGTTCAGGCCGCCGCGTGCCTGATACAGCGACGGCGCCGGATGCTCGCTCATGCCGAACAGCTGGTTGGCGATGGTTGCGGGCACCCAGGGCGCCTGTTCGCGCACCTGCGCGTCGACCTGAATCCGGATGTCGGGGAGGATTTCGCGGCGATAGATGGCCATGCGCTCGGCGGCGTTCATCTGCGTGACGCGCGAGTTCGGCAGCGCGTGGCCTTCAAGTTCGCTGTTGTGCGCCATGATGATGACACCGTTCTCATCGGCGACGAAGGTGCCGGCATGCGCGACCCAGTGGCGCAGCCGCGCGATCCCTACCTTGGCCACCACCACACCGACCAGCAGGCCGTCGGCGTACACTGGCGCCGCGATGAAGATGCCCGGCTCGCCGCTCATGCGGCCCACGCCATAGGCTTCCGAAAACGCACCGAGCAGGGCATTCGTCAGGTAGCTGCGCGTGCGCATGTCGGAGCCGACGAAGGAGCGTTCCGCGGCGAGTGGGTTATTGACGGAGTTGCTCGATGCGACGCAGGTGCCGTTGGCGTTGACGAGCCAGATCTGGTCGAGCCCGGAGAAGCCTTGTGCGTCGTGCAGGAAACTGCTCACCGCGAGCATTTGCGGATCTTTTAACAACGCGGCGCGCAAGGCGGGTTCCGCCGTTTCGCTGTTCGCGGCATAATTCTGGGATTGCGCCAGCGCGTGCTGGACCACGTCCATTTCGGCCATGGTTGCGGGGATGGCCCGAGACATCGCGAGGTCGCTGGCGATCACCTCCGCCATGTTGTCGACGATCGACGTGGACATTTGCCGCTGCGTGCGCAAGGCCGCGTCCAGCTCTTGCTGTACCATCCGGTCCGCGACCATGCCGGCCACGAACCAGCAAACGAGCACGATCAGCACGAAGCTGATCGGTCCGGTTGCCTGGCGCAAGGTTGTCCTGTTCATCGACCCTCTGATCCGTCTGGCTGTGACATGCAACTAGCTCATTCGTGGCAGCGCGCTGGCGCTGTTTCGCCCCGTGTTTCGCCTTTGTGGAAGCGGCTGGCGATACGCCTACGGTGTGAGCCGAACTGTGGCCCGGCATAACCGCAAACAGGCGTGTCGTCTGTTGATTTTAACCGTCATGGGGCCTGACGCCACCGTTATTGCGGGAATGCGAAGTACGTCCGCCGCGCCCATCAGATCCTTAACGGCAGCGCATCAGCTTTCTGAATGGTGGTGCGGGTTTTCAAGGTGTTTGAAACGCGATTCCGGCCGCGATCGCGATTGCTGGGAAAGTGGCCGGCGCACGACAGTAGATGATTCGCTCGCGCCTGGGCGACGCCGGTCGAAGGCCGTCGCCGCGGCGCACGCCGCTATCCGCTGCTATTTGGCGTGAAAGGTTGTGCCTGAAACATAGGATGGTGTAGTGTCGTGCCGTCCAAAACAAGGAAAGTTCGCCGGCCTTCGGGCGGCGCCCGCGGCGACAGAGGAGTCCGGCTTCGCGGTACCGGTCCCGGGCATGCCCCGAGGACACGTCCGTCACCGGTCTACGTGTCTCCAACGCTAACGATTTACCGCGCACACGCGTTTTGCCATGCCTGATTTCCGCTTTCCGGACCGATCTTCAGACTGCCGCGCCGAAGTTGCGGCCTCCTTTGTGCACTTGAACACCTGTAACAAAAGGGAGGGCGCCTGATGGACTTCAGTTTCGACCTGAAACGCACCGCCAATGCCTCGGCGTGGCGATTGCTACCTAACGGCTGGGATTTCGTCGCCTTCCCGTTGATCATCTGCGTGATCGCGATGGCCGCCATCGGCTTTCATCAGACGCTGGCGCCGATGTCGACATTGAAGACCCAGGTCATCTCGCTCGACCCGTCGAACCTGCCTGAATACGCGATGCGCACCACGCTGCGCATGCTTGCGGCGATGGTGGCGTCGCTGACCTTCACGCTGGTTTACGGGACGCTCGCCGCGAAGAGCCGCCGTGCGGGCCTCGTGCTGGTGCCGATTCTCGACATCCTGCAGTCGGTGCCGGTGCTGGGCTACATTTCGTTTACGGTCACGTTCTTCCTCGCGTTGTTCCCGGGGCGCGTGCTGGGCGCGGAGCTCGCGGCGATCTTCGCGATCTTCACGAGCCAGGCGTGGAACATGACCTTCAGCTTCTATCAGTCGCTGCGCACGGTGCCGCGAGATCTGGATGAAGTCTCGCGCGGCTTCCATCTGACGGGATGGCAACGCTTCTGGAAGCTCGAAGTGCCGTTCTCGATGCCCGGCCTCATCTGGAACATGATGATGTCGATGTCGGGCGGCTGGTTCTTCGTGGTGGCATCCGAAGCCATCACCGTGGGCAACAACACGATCACGCTGCCGGGGATCGGCGCATATCTGGCGCAGGCAATCTCCGATAAGAACTTGCACGCGATCGGCTGGGTGATTCTGGCGATGACGGTCGTGATTCTGGCCTACGACCAGTTCCTGTTCCGTCCGCTCGTCGCGTGGGCCGACAAGTTCCGTATGGAAACGACCAGCTCCGGCAATGCACCGGAGTCGTGGCTGCTCGACCTGATCCGCCGTACCCGCCTGATTCACCGCCTGCTCGTGCCGATGGGGTGGATCTTGGCGAACGCCGCGCGCGTGCCGATGCGTCTGCCGGCATTTGACCGCGTCCGCTTCGTGATTCCGCAGCGCCAGAAATCGTCGCGCGTGGGCGACATTGTGTGGGGGATCCTGGTGATCCTCCTCACCGTGTATGTCGTTTATAGCGTCGTGGCTTATGTGCGCACCGGCGTGACGCTAGACGAAGTGGGGCACGTGTTCGTGCTGGGCCTCATCACGCTGCTGCGCGTGGCGCTGCTGATTGCGATCTCGTCGCTGATCTGGGTGCCGCTCGGCGTGTTGATCGGGCTGCGTCCGGCGCTCGCCGAGAAGATCCAGCCGCTCGCGCAGTTTCTGGCGGCGTTCCCGGCGAACCTGCTGTTTCCCGTATTCGTGATCGTGATCGTGCGCTTTCACCTGAACCCGGATATCTGGCTGTCGCCGCTGATCGTGCTCGGCACCCAGTGGTATATCCTGTTCAACGTGATTGCGGGCGCCAGTTCCTACCCGAACGATTACCGCGAGGCGGCCACCAACTTCGGCATCCGCGGCTGGCAGTGGTGGCGCAGGGTGATGCTGCCGGGCATTTTCCCGTACTACGTGACGGGCGCGATTACCGCATCCGGGGGCGCGTGGAACGCGAGTATCGTCTCCGAGTTCGTTCAGTGGGGCGATACCAAAGTCGCCGCACACGGTTTGGGTGCGTATATCGCGCAGACTACCGCCGCCGGCGACTTTCCGAAAATTATTCTCGGCATTGCCGTGATGTCCCTGTTTGTGACCTTGTTCAACCGCCTACTGTGGCGTCCGATGTACGCCTATGCCGAGGCCAAGCTTCGGCTCGATTGACAGTAAATTTAAGGCAAACCGCGATGCAAAATCCTAAAGCTGCCATAACCGCTGCGCCGGTCCAGACGCCGCCGATGCCTCCGCGCCTGGGTGAAGAGATTCTGTGCGTCAAGGACGTGTGCAGAGGGTTCAACAAGACTCAAGGTGAGTTGCTCGTCCTCGACGATGTGAACCTGTCGCTGCGCGAAGGTGAGATCGTCGGCATGCTAGGCCGTTCGGGCTCCGGCAAGTCGACGCTGTTGCGTATCATCGCCGGTCTGATCGAGCCGACCGACGGCGAGGTGACGTATCTGAGCAAGCCGCTCGACGGTCCCGCGAAGGGCGTCGCGATGGTGTTCCAGACCTTCGCGTTGTTCCCGTGGCTGACCGTGCTGCAGAACGTGGAAGCGGGCCTCGAAGCGCAAGGCGTGGGTGCGCGCGAGCGCCGCGAACGCGCGTTGGCCGCGATCGACCTGATCGGTCTCGACGGTTTCGAAAACGCGTATCCGCGCGAATTGTCGGGTGGCATGCGTCAGCGCGTCGGTTTTGCGCGCGCGCTGGTGGTCGATCCGACGCTGCTGCTGATGGACGAGCCGTTTTCCGCCCTCGACGTGCTGACCGCCGAAACGCTGCGTACCGACCTGCTCGACCTGTGGACGCAGGGCCGCATGCCGATCAAATCGGTGCTGATCGTCACGCACAACATCGAGGAAGCGGTGTTCATGTGCGACCGGATTCTGGTGCTGTCGTCCAATCCGGGCCGCGTGATCGCCGAGATCAAGGTGCCGTTCAAGCATCCGCGTAACCGCCTGGACCCGGCGTTCCGCCGGCTGGTCGACGAGATCTACGCGAAGATGACCGCGCGTCAGACAGACGAAAAGACCAAGAAGGGGCTGGAACTGCACAGCTGGCTGCCGCATGTGTCGACCAACTTGATGGCCGGTCTGATCGAAACACTGGCCGCCGCGCCGTACCACGGCCGTGCCGACATGCCGGAAATCGCCCGCTCGCTGCATCTGGAAGTGGACGATCTGTTCCCGGTCGCCGAAGTGCTGCAGCACCTGGGTTTCGCCGACGTGCGCGAAGGGGATATTTTCCTGACGCCGCCGGCCCGTGTGTTCGCGGAATTCGGCACGCAGGAACGCAAGATGATGTTCGCCGAGCACCTGCTGCGCCACGTGCCGCTCGCCGCCCGGATCAAGAAGGTGTTGAACGAACGGCCGGGACACCGCGCGCCGCGCGTGCGCTTCGAGCAGGAGTTGGAGGATTTTCTGTCGGACAGCGCTGCGGAAGAGACGCTCGACGCAGTAATCAACTGGGGCCGTTATGGCGAGATCTTCTCGTACAACGACCAGACGGAAATTTTCAGTCTGGAAGACGTGGAGTCTTAAACCCGGTCGAGCGGATTAAGACGTTTCAGGCAAAAAGCGGCAGGGGAGACCCTGCCGCTTTTTTTATTGCAGATTGCCCCAGCGCTCGACCGCCGGTTCCGCCGACGCCCACTTCCAGCCCTTGTCCTGCCGGCACGCGCTCGCCGTGTACCAGTCTTCGTGCGCGGTCGGGCCGTCGCCGTCCTGAACCGAGAACACGAAATCCTTGCACAGCGCGAGCGCCGAGCTGAACGCGCGCGTCACGCGCACCTGGCCGTGGCCGTTCTCGATCGGTAGCGTGTGCTTGACCGCCCAGGGCCGCGTCTCGCCGACCGGCATCGCGCCCGCCAACGCGGCGATCAGGTTCTGCTGATCGGTGTGCATGGTGCGCATATAGCGGCCGACGGCTTCGTCGGTCGCGGCCTGCACGGCGATACCGACGCCGATGCCAACTGCCGGGTTGGAGGTCACGAGGCCCGACGCGACACCGGCTGCGGCACCGCTCGCCGCGCCGACCGACGAGCAGCCGCTCGTCAGGAGACTGGCGCCGACGCAGATGGCACCGGCCAGCACGAGCCGCAGCCGCTTGCCGGAAAGCACCGCCGCAGGCGTGCGCGCGACCAGGGCTGCACGCGCGCCATCGACGAAGCGTAGTCCGGACAGCGCGCGTTCATTCCGGGGACGTGGAAGCGTCAGCACCCTCATTGCAGCGCGCCCCAGCGTTCGGTGGCGGGTTCGGCCGACGCCCATTTCCAGTTGTCGCCGTCACGGCAGATCGATGCGACGTAGAACGCGCTGCTCGCCGGCACATTCTTGGTGGCGGTCTGATCGACCGAGAAGACGATTTCCTTGCAGTCGAGCGCGCCGGCGCTGATCGTGCGGCTGACGGTGACGCGGCCGTGTTCGTCGTCTTCGATCGGCACCGAGTGGGTCACGCTCCACGGTGCAATCGCGCCGACGTCGAGCGGCCCCGCGATTTTGGCGATACCGTCCTGCGTATTCTTGTGGACTACGCGCTGAGAGTACTGAACGCCGGCGCGCGCTGCGGCCACTGCGCCGAGACCGATGCCGGTAGCGACTGCCGCATTGCGGGTGACTTTGGCCGCGAGCGCGGCGCCTGCGATACCGGCGCCGGCGGTGGCGCCTTCCGAATAGAGCGAACTACATCCGCTCAACGCCGACGTGATCGCCACTGCCAACGCGACGAGCGCTGTTGCATTCGGACGTCCGCGTTTGGTTGCTGTAGACGCTTTGGTTGTTTGTTTTACCCCTTCGGCCCACACCATACTTTTTTGCATTTCCCTGTCTTTGCTCCTGCAAGTGCTTTTCGTTCACGCATCGTTCACAAACGCGAAGCACATGTTTGAACGATGCTTGAGCGAAAGGCACGTCTTTTTCATCGTTGTGCCGTGCGCTGCCGCATTTTGCAGGATGCTATTTGTAATTGGCAGTGGGAAAGTGCAAGCAATTGAAAAAGATGGTGCGAGTCAAATCGGTTTCTGGTGAGAAAAAGCCGATTTGATTGGTGGTGCGAAGGGATTAATTATGAGATGGCAGGTGCGCAGAACGAGCCGTTTCAGCAGAGAGGGAGCGCACAACTAGCGCACAAGAAGGGCGCAAAAAAGTAGACGGCGAGCACGCAGAAAACACACGCTCACGCGAACGAACCGCGTGAGCGCCTGGCACGGCTTATAGCTCGGTTTCTTCTTCCGCGCCATCGTCGCCGCCGTACACGCTCAAACGGTTGTACAGCGTTTTCAGACTCACGCCGAGCGCTTTGGCCGCGCGCCGCTTGTCGCCACCGCAATACTTGAGCGTGCCGAGAATGATCTGCTTTTGCGCATCGGCGAGCGGGGTACCGATCCACACGCTCATCGCGTCGCCCTGCGTCACCGGCTTTTTCACGCGCGACGCGAGATGCGGATGTGGCAGCTCGACCGTTTTCTCCGCGAGAATGAACGCGCGATACACCGCGTTCTTCAACTCGCGCACGTTGCCTGGCCACGACCAGGTCCGCAGTGTTTCGATCGATCGTTTGCTGAAGCTCTTGCTCGTGCTTTCCTGCTGATTCAGCAAGGCGAGAAAGTGTTGCGCGAGCAGTTCGCGATCGTTCTCGCGCTCGCGCAACGGCGGCGCGCGCAACGGGAAAACCGCGAGCCGGTACATCAGGTCTTCACGCAGACCGTTTTCCTTCACCGCTACCGCGGGGTCGCGATTGGTCGCCGCGATCACGCGCACGTCGCCGCGAATCAGTTCGTTGCCACCGACCCTGAAAAACGTGCCGGTCTCGAGTGCGCGCAAGAGTTTGACCTGGCGCACCGGCGCCATTTCAGTGATTTCGTCGAGAAACAGCGTGCCGCCGTTCGCATGTTCGAAGTAGCCGACCCGGCCCTGGATCGCACCGGTGAAGCTGCCTTTTTCGTGGCCGAACAATTCGGCTTCGATGAGTTCGTCGGGAATCGCGCCGCAGTTCACGGCGACAAACGGTGCGTCCCTGCGGCTGCTTTGATCGTGAATCGTGCGCGCAATCAGTTCCTTGCCGGTGCCGGATTCGCCGATGATCAGCGCGGTCGCGTCGGTGCTGGCGACGCGCTCGATCTGTTCGTACAGATCGAGCATCACCGGCGACGAGCCATACAGCAGCCCGTACGATTTCAGCCCCGCGACGCCGTCCGCGACGCGCTGCTTCGTCTGTGCGACGGAGACGGTGGGCGGGTCCAGATCGATTGACGCCATAAACGGGGAGTCCTGTGCAAATGGGATTCGGCATTGCGGCGCGCAGGCCTTGAAGCCCTTGGAGCAAGATGGACCAGTGCGGTCACTATCTCACAAAAGTCGATTTAACCACTTTGACCCCGCTTCCGGCAATCCATGCGACGGCCGGCGAAATAGCCCGGCGCACGCTCGGTCGAAAGTGACTGAGCCCGTACCGGTATTGAATGGGAGTGGCAAATTTACCGGGCACGGCGTTTGCGGAGTGGACTCGACATACGTGTGCTTTTGAGCGACTCTGTTCAAAGCGCGCCGACGGCGGATGTGGTTCTCCGATTGGTCGCTACGCGCCGGAAACAGGACGCAAAGCGCTACGTGCGGTGCAACCCGTGGCGCTCGATCGGCATTGCCGCGGGCGCCGGCTTCCTGCTCGGCGCTCTCAGCGCTCGCTAACGAGCAGTGCGCGACGCCGATCCGCTTGACGATAACAAGGAGAGTTCACGATGGCACGACCTAAAATTGGCATCTTCGGCGCGCTGGTGGCCCTCGGTGGGTTTCTGGCTGTGCGCCACATGCAGCGGAACCGTGCCGCGCAGGCTCAGGCGGCGCGTGAACTGAGCCGCTGGGAAGGCGAGGGCGGCACGGTGGCGACGCCGGCTACGCCGTCCGGCAGCGTGAGCGCGGCGAGTGCCGGCCCATCTACGCCAGACACCGCACATGGTGTAAATGGCTCGGCGCATCCGAACAGCCAAGGCGGCGCATGGCCGTTTCCGCGTAGCTGAGGGCTGCAATGGTGACCTTGCGTGCGCCGCTGCGCCGGCGTGCCGTTTCGACAAGCGGCACCTGGCACGCATTTCAAATTTGTCTCAATAAAGCCGTATAATAGACAACAATGTCGCACTTTGGTGGGGGATTTTCCCGTAGATTGTTGCGATATTGAATCAAGTCAGGGGTTCGGCGCTGTCGTGGAACGTTAGCGTGTGGTCACATCAGGGGCGTACACGCGACGCAGCGGCAAGCCGCCGGCCGGCAATTCAGCATTCGCTTTGCATGTTTCCCCATTCACGCTTTCGGACTTTCGAGACGCGATGCCACACGTACTGATTGTCGATGACGATGCCGGTACCCGCGAGACGCTTTCCGCCATCATCGGGGAAGACGGTCTGACTACCGCCACTGCGGGCGATTTGCGTGAAGCGCGCATTCAACTGGTCCGGCAGATGCCGGACGTCGTCTTTACCGATTTGAAGCTGCCCGACGGCAGTGGAGTCGATTTGTTTGAAGATCTCGATCCGCGCTCCGGCGTGGAGGTGATTGTGATTACCGGCCACGCCACGGTCGAGTCGGCGGTCAACGCGCTGAAGATGGGCGCTACCGACTACCTGGTGAAGCCGATCAACATGCAGCGCGTGAAGGCGATCCTGTCGCGCCTGCCGCGCGCCGGCGACCTGAAGGCGGAAATCGGCACCTTGCGTGGCGAGTTGCGGCGCATGGGCCGCTTCGGTTTGATGCTCGGCAATTCGCCGGCCATACAGGAGGTCTACGACCAGATCGGCCGGGTTGCGCCGACGGCGGCCTCGGTCATGCTGATGGGCGAGTCGGGCACCGGCAAGGAAGTCGCTGCGCAGACGCTGCACGCACTCAGCTTGCGTCGCAAGCATGCGTTTCTCGCGGTGAATTGCGGCGCGATCTCGCCGAACCTGATCGAATCGGAAATGTTCGGCCACGAGCGCGGCTCGTTCACCGGCGCGGACCGTCAGCACAAAGGGTATTTCGAACGCGCGAACGGCGGCACGCTGTTCCTCGACGAAATCACTGAAATGCCGATCGAGTTGCAGGTGAAACTGCTGCGCGTGCTGGAAACCGGCATGTTCATGCGGGTCGGCACGACCAAGGAAATCGAAACGGACGTGCGCCTGATTGCGGCTACCAACCGCGATGCTGAGCAGGCGGTGCTGGAAGGCAAGTTGCGGCTCGATCTGTACCACCGCCTGAACGTGTTTCCGATCAGTCTGCCGCCGCTGCGCGAGCGGGGTAAGGACGTCGAGTTGCTTGCGCAAGCGTTCCTCGACGAACTCAACGAGCGTCACAGTACGAAGAAGCATTTCCCGGCCGCGGTGAAGGAAATGTTGATGTCGTATCCGTGGCCGGGCAATGTGCGCGAGCTAAAGAACTATGTGCAGCGCGCGCACATCATGTCGGGTTCGGATTCGGATAGCACGGCGACGGTGCCGTTGCAGATCACGTTGTCGAAGCCTGCCGCCGGCACGGCGATCACGATTCCATTTGGCACTTCGCTTGCCGAAGCGGATCGTCAGTTGATTCTGGCTACGCTCGAGCAATGTGGTGGGGTGAAGACGCGGGCTGCTGAGATTCTTGGTATTAGTCTGAAGACGCTTTATAACCGGCTCGTTGAGTATGGGAATGACGCGCGTGATGATGGCGATGTTGCTGATGAATCGCGGGCTTTGGGGAGGGCGGACGCTTAAGGTGGGGGTTTAGCCTTTGGCGGTGGTTGTTGTCTGTACGCCTGCGGCGTTGGCCTTTCCTTGAATTCTTATTGGTTTATTAGCGTCGCCCCTGTGCGGGGCAGGCACTTACTTTCTTTGCCGCGGCAAAGAAAGTAAGCAAAGAAAGCCGCTTCACACCGCTAATTCTTAAGCGGGTCCCCTGGCTTGGAGGGGGCAGTGGTGCATCTGGAATCTGTGCCCTCGCGCATTCCGCGTGAGTGACAAGGCCGTCATACTTCCGGCGGCGCTGCGCGCGCCGACGCGGTAGTTCATCAAACCGCGTGCTGCTGCCGGCGCTTGGAGGAAATTCGGCAACCCACCAGCTATCGCCGCGCTCGCCGTTGCTTCACGAGGCCGTTAGCTGCTTCGGGTGTTAGGGGTGCGTAAGTGGCCGCTAGCCGCTAGTGCACCCGGCGGCACGCCCAAAGCCATCCGGCGTTTTCAGCACATCGCCGAGGCGAAGCCGATGGCTCCCACCCAAGCAAAACCAATCCGGCGGTTTTTAGCGGACCCTTCCGGCGAGCACGTAGTGCGAGGCGGGAAGTATGAGCGCCTTGTCACTAACGCCGAAGGTGCGAGGGCACAGATTCCAGATGCACCACTACCTCCTCCAAGCCAGGGGACCCGCTTAAGAATTAGCGGTGTGAAGCCGCTTTCTTTGCTTACTTTCTTTGCGGCAAAGAAAGTAAGTGCCTGCCCCGCACAGGGGCGACGCTAATAGACCACTAAGAAATCAAGGAAAGGCCAACGCCACAGGCGCACAGACAGAAAGCGCCGAGTAGGCCAAAACCCTAACCCCGGAGGGGCATATAATGTCGAACGCACTCGCCGTCCTCCCAAAAAATGCCCGATCTGCTAGCCAATCTAAACCCCGAACAACACGCCGCCGTCACGCTCCCCAACGAGCCAGCGCTCATCCTTGCAGGCGCGGGCAGCGGCAAAACCCGCGTCCTCATCACGCGGATCGCGTGGCTGGTCCAGCACGGTCTGGCGTCGCCCGCCACCATCCTCGCGGTGACCTTCACCAATAAAGCCGCCCGCGAAATGATGGCGCGTCTTTCGGCACTCTTGCCGATCGATACGCGAGGCATGTGGATCGGCACCTTCCACGGCCTGTGCAACCGCATGCTCCGCGCGCACCATCGCGACGCCGGCCTGCCCGCTACCTTCCAGATCCTCGATACCGCGGACCAGCTCTCCGCGATCAAGCGTCTTATGAAGGGCCTTAACATTGACGATGAAAAGTATCCGGCCAAAAATCTCCAGTACTTCATCAACAACTCCAAAGAACAAGGCCTGCGGCCGAAAGACGTCGACGCCACCGACAACTTCAACCGCAAATTCGTCGAACTCTACGAAGCCTACGACCAGCAATGCCAGCGCGAAGGCGTCGTCGACTTTCCGGAACTGCTGCTGCGCTGCTTTGAACTGCTCGCGCACAATCCGCCGCTGCGCGCCCACTATCAGGCGCGCTTCAGGCATATTCTCGTCGACGAGTTCCAGGACACCAACAAGCTGCAATATGCGTGGCTGAAATTGCTGGCCGGGCAGACCAACTCGATCTTCGCCGTCGGCGACGACGACCAGTCGATCTACGCGTTCCGCGGCGCGAACGTCGGCAACATGCGCGACTTCGAACACGAGTTCAACGTCCGGCACATGATCAAGCTGGAGCAGAACTACCGTTCGCACGGCCATATTCTCGACGCGGCCAATCAGCTGATCGCCAATAACTCGCGGCGTCTGGGCAAGAATCTGCGTACCGACGCGGGTCACGGCGAACCGGTGCGCGTCTACGAGTCCGCCACCGATACGCAGGAAGCCGGCTGGATCGTCGAGGAAATCAAGGCGCTGATCAGTACCGGCACGTCGCGCAGCGAAATCGCCATCCTGTATCGCAGCAACGCGCAGTCGCGCACGATCGAACACACGCTGGTCAATGCGGGCATCGCGTACCGGGTTTACGGCGGTCTGCGCTTTTTCGAGCGTCAGGAAGTCAAGCACGCGCTCGCCTATCTGCGCCTGATCGACAATCCGAACGACGATACCGCGTTTGCCCGCGTCGTCAATTTCCCCACGCGCGGCATCGGCGCGCGCTCGATCGAGCAACTTGCCGATGCGGCGCGTCTGTACAACTGCTCGATGGCTGCGGCGATTCCGTATGTCGCGGGTAAGGCGGGGTCGAGCCTCGCCAGCTTCGCGAACCTGATCGGTAAAATGCGCGCGGAAACGCAGCAGATGAGCCTGCCGGAAACGGTCGAATACGTGGTTCGCACGAGCGGTCTCACGGAGTTCTATCAGAACGAACGCGAAGGCCAGGATCGGCTGGAGAACTTGCAGGAACTGGTCAACGCGGCCGCTGCTTTCGTCAGCGAAGAAGGCTACGGCATGGATACGCCGGCGCGCTCGATTCCGCTGCGCCCGGGCGCAACCGCGGCGCCCGAGTTGGCCGTCGCCACCGACGATCCGAATACCGTCGTGCTGGACGCCCCCAGCATCGTCGATCCGGCGCAAAACCCGGACACGATGACGCCGCTCGCCGGTTTCCTGTCGCACGCTTCGCTGGAAGCGGGTGACAACCAGGCGCAAGCCGGTCAGGAAGCCGTGCAGTTGATGACGGTACACGCGGCCAAGGGCCTCGAGTTCACGGCGGTGTTCATCACCGGGCTCGAAGAAGGGCTGTTCCCGCATGAAAACAGCGCGATGGAGTCGGACGGCCTGGAAGAAGAGCGTCGTCTGATGTATGTGGCGATCACGCGGGCCAAGGAGCGTTTGTATCTGTCGTTTGCGCAGAGCCGGATGCTGCACGGCCAGACGCGCTACAACATCCGCTCGCGTTTCTTCGACGAACTGCCGCAGGAAACCCTCAAGTGGCTCACGCCGAAGGTCGAGGCGGGCGCGCGCTGGGGCGGACGCTCGGATAACGCCGGCTACGGTCGCGACTGGTTCGCTCGGCCTGGCTACACGGGTGCTTCGTCGTCGACACCGGCGCCGTTGCCGGCGTTCGCGAACGAACAGCGCGCGGCTGAAACGGGTTTTCGCGTCGGCCAGCAGGTGTTCCACACGAAGTTTGGGGAAGGCACGATCACGGCGCTGGAAGGCAGCGGCACGGATGCCAAGGCCCAAGTCAAATTCAAGCGGCACGGCGAGAAGTGGCTGGCGCTTGCGGTCGCTAAATTGCAGGCGGTTGAATGAGCACGGGCGGGCTAAACGCAGGGGTAGGGGCGGACGGCGCAGGCGCACTTGTCTCGCATCGTCCGCTCGGCATTCTGGCGGCCTTGCCGCAGGAACTCGGCGATCTGATCGAAGCGATGCGCGCGGAATCCGGCGTACGCACCATCACCCACGGTCAGCGTGACTATCACCTCGGCACCGTCCACGGCGCGCCTTGCGTCGTGACACTGGCGCGCGTCGGCAAGGTCGCGGCGGCGGCCACCGTCAGCGCCTTGATCCATGCGTTCGATGTCGAGGCGGTCGTGTTTACGGGTGTCGCCGGCGGCGTGGGGACTGAGGTGCGGGTCGGCGATATCGTCGTTGCCAACGCGCTTATGCAGCACGATCTCGACGCGTCGCCGTTGTTTCCGCGATTCGAGGTGCCGCTGCTCGGCGTGTCGCGCTTCGCAGCCGATGGGGCGCTTGCCGATCAACTGGCCGCGGCATGCGAGCGTTTTATCGCCGAAGAGGGCGGCGCGTCGGCGGCGCGCTTCGGCACGCACGAGCCGCGTGTCCATCGCGGCTTGATCATCAGCGGAGATCAATTCGTCGCGAGTGCAACGGGCGTCGAGGCCTTGCGCGATGCGCTGCCGGATGCGCTCGCGGTCGAGATGGAAGGCGCGGCGATCGCCCAGGTCTGTTACGAGTACGGCGTGCCGTGTGCGGTAGTGCGTACCATCTCCGACACCGCCGACGATCACGCGCCGCAATCGTTCGCGTCGTTTCTCACGGAGATTGCCGGGACGTATTCGAATGCGATTCTGAGGCGGTTTTTAGAGGCGCGTGGCGCGGTCTGACTCTTCGTGCGCGCAACAAGTTCACATTGCTCGCGCTTCGCGAGCTAACCCCGTCCTGAACCGCCCAGCGCCTCGCGCACCTGCTGCAATGCCGACGGATCCTCGATCGTCGGCAGATCGCCCGGTTCGCGTCCTTCCGCGAGTGCCGCAATCGCGCGGCGCAGCAGCTTGCCCGAGCGCGTCTTCGGCAGCATCGACACCACCACTACGCGCGCCGGCCGCGCAATCGCGCCGAGCTGGCGGTCGACCGTCGCGGTGAGTTCGGCTTCCAGCTTGGCTCTGGCCTTATCGTTCGCATAGGCTTGCGCGTCGCGCAGTACCACGAAGGCCATCGCCGCCTGACCCTTCAGCGCATCCGCTACGCCGACCACGGCCACTTCCGCGACTGCTGCGTGGCTAGACAACGCTTCCTCGATTTCCCGCGTGCCGAGCCGATGGCCGGCGACGTTGATCACGTCGTCCGTGCGGCCAAGGATCGTTACGTAACCGTCGTCATCCTGAATGCCCCAGTCGAAGGTCGAGTAGACCTGCTGGTTCGGAATGCTCGACCAGTACGTGCTGATAAAGCGCTTGTCGTCGCCCCACACCGTCGACATGCAGCCCGGCGGCAGCGGATATTCCAGCGTGAGCACGCCTTTTTCGCCGGGCGGGCAGGCCTCGCCCGTCAGTTCGTTGCGCAAGGTCAGATTGAAGCCGGCCGACGGCACGCCCGGCGAGCCGAGCTTGGTGGGCAGCGCCTCGACGCCGCGCGGAATCGCCAGCATCGGCCAACCGGTTTCGGTCTGCCAGTAGTTGTCGATCACGGGCTTGCCGAGCGCGTCGGTGATCCATGCGGCGGTCGGTTCGTCGAGCGGCTCGCCGGCGAGGAACAGCGTGCGCAGGCTCGATAGATCGGATTTTTTCAGCAGCGCCGGGTCCTGTTTTTTCAGCACGCGCAATGCCGTCGGCGCGGTGAACATCAGATTGATCTTGTGGTGTTCGACGAGGCGCCACCAGATGCCGCCGTCCGGACGAATCGGCGTGCCTTCGTACATCACCGTAGTGAGGCCCGCGATCAACGGCGCATAGACGATGTAGCTGTGGCCGACCACCCAGCCCACGTCCGATGCGGTGAACATCGTGTCGCCGGGTTTGCCCTGAAAGATGTGTTCCATCGATGCCGCCAGCGCCACCGCATAGCCGCCGACGTCGCGCTGCACGCCCTTCGGCTTGCCGGTGGTGCCCGAGGTGTACAGCACATACGACGGCTCGTTCGATTCGAGCCATTCGCATGGCACATGCGCATCGAAAAACTGTTCGCGCAGCGGCTCGTAGGCGACGAGGTAGCTCGCGTTCAGGCGCTCGGGCGCGAGCTGGCGGTCGATCAGCAGCACGTGCGGCGTCTTGTGGGTCGCGCGCGCGAGCGCCTCGTCCACCAGCGGCGTGTAGTCGATCACCTTGCCGCCGCGTGCGCCGGCGTCGGCGGTCACGATCAGCACAGGTTTCGCATCGTCGATGCGCGCCGCCAGGTTGGCGGCCGCGAAGCCGCCGAACACCACCGAGTGAATCGCGCCGAGCCGCGCGCACGCGAGCATCGCGAACAGCGCTTCGGGGATCATCGGCAGATAGAGCAGCACGACGTCGCCGCGCTTGACGCCCAGCGAGCGCATCACCGCGGCCATGCGGTTGATTTCGGCGTACAGCTCGGCGTAGGTGTAGCGCCGCTCGATGCCGGTTTCCGTCGACACATACACCAGCGCGTTCTGCTGCGCACGTTCGGCCAGATGCCGGTCTACCGCGTTATGGCACAGATTCGTGCGGCCGCCGACGAACCAGCGCGCGAACGGTGGATTCGAGCGGTCGAGCACGGTATCGAACGGCGTTTGCCAATGGATCCGCTGCGCCTGTTCACGCCAGAATGCTTCGGGTTGCTCGATTGAACGGCGGTGGAAGTCGCGGTAGCGGGTCATCGGCGGCGATCCTTCTGCTGCGTGAGTGAACGGATGGCGAGTGGTACGGCTTGGTACGGCTGCTGGGCGCGGCGAGAGAGCCGTGCGTACGTCCGCACAAGCATAGTGCACGCGTGGCTTCGCGGACAACGCGGGTTCACCATGAGCGCCACCGCACCCGGCGTAGCGCGACGCAGAGCCGACTCGACCCAAGCTGCGGCTACGGCAGCGCCGTGCGATCCACGCGAAGACCACCGGCAAACCCGCGAGGCCAAAGAAAAAGGCGCCGCAGCGCCTTTTCCCTCATTCATGTCCGGATAAGCGCATCACGCTTTCGCGCGCTTGCCTTCGACATCCGGCAGAAACACCGTCAGCACGCCGATGAGCGGCAGGAACGAGCAGACCTTATACACATAGGTGATGCTGGTGGCGTCGGCCAATTGCCCGAGCACGGCAGCTCCGATCCCGCCCATGCCGAACGCGAAACCGAAGAAGAGGCCCGCGATCATCCCCACCTTGCCGGGGATCAGTTCCTGTGCATAGACGAGGATTGCCGAGAACGCCGAAGCCAGCACGATACCGATGATCACCGTCAGCACGCTGGTCCAGAACAGGTTGGCGTACGGCAGCAGCAGCGTGAACGGTGCAACGCCGAGGATCGACACCCAGATCACATACTTGCGGCCGATCTTGTCGCCGATCGGACCACCGATCACCGTGCCTGCCGCGACCGCCGCGAGGAACACGAACAGATGGACCTGCGCGGCCTGCACCGGCAGATGGAACTTGTCGATCAGATAGAACGTGAAATAGCTGTTGATGCTGGCGAGGTAAAAGTACTTCGAGAACACCAGCAGCATCAGCACGCCCATCGCGAACATGACCTGGTTGCGCGACAAGGTCGCGTGACCGGTCTGGCTGCGCACTTTCTTCACAGCGGGATGCTGCTTGTACCAGCGGCCGATCTGCGTGAGCACGACGATCGCGACCAGCGCGGCCACCGAGAACCACGCGATGCTGCGCTGGCCGTGCGGAATCACGATCAACGCAGCGAGTAACGGCCCGAGCGATGAACCCGCATTGCCGCCCACCTGGAACAGCGACTGCGCCAGGCCGTGGCGGCCGCCCGACGCCATGCGCGCCACCCGCGACGATTCCGGATGGAACACCGACGAGCCGCAGCCGACCAGCGCCGCCGCTACCAGCAACACGCCGAAACTCGGTGCGACCGACATCAGTAGCAGGCCGGCAAGCGTGAAGCCCATGCCGACGGGCAGCGAATACGGCTTCGGATGCTTGTCGGTATAGCTGCCGACCAGCGGTTGCAGCAGCGACGCAGTGATCTGGTAGGTCAGCGTAATCAGGCCGATCTGCCCGAACGACAGCGAAAAGTTGTCTTTCAGCATCGGGTAGATCGCCAGAATCAACGACTGGATCATGTCGTTGAGCAGATGCGAAAAGCTGATCGCGCCCAGCACGGAGTAGACCGTGCGCTGAACCTTAGCGGGCTGCGCTGTGGCAGCGAGGTTGGCAGGACTGGCGGGAGAGGCTGAGGCGCCGGCGAGGGCGCTTTTATCGAGGCTCGTTTCCATACGCTAGATGAGAGAGAGGAGAGGGTGAAAGGTCATGATTTCAGGCTGCCGGCGCGTCGTCGTTCTTCATGTTCGCTTGCCTGTTCGACTGGTGCGGCATTTCGACGCGTCGTTCGGCGTTGTCAGCCATTTGTCGGAGTTTAATGTGGCTTCCATGAAATGTAAGGACAAGTTTTGTCGCGAATCGGACACCTGCGGGTCCGTCCGGGCGCCACGGCTGCGCGGAAATCGGGCGTCTGGTGCACCGCGGCGGTGCTCGCGGCGAGTGTGTTGCCATTACCACGCGTGGCTGGCAAGTCATCTGATAAATGCGGTTCGGGGATTTTTGGCCGTGTATAAAACGGTCGCGGGCGCGAAGCTTACAAAGTGACGCGTCGAGGACCGGGCGCGACGGTCGGCATGACGCGAGCGGCGTTAAAGATCGCAGACGTTTATGCCGTAGACCCGAAGAGATAAGCATTAATGCTGGAACCGACCTTTCCGGCAGTGCGATACGTGGGGACGAGGAATATGAAAGCAGTTTCACTGAGCGGCCAGACGGGCGCGGGGTTCGTACCGGAAGGGGAAGCGACGGGCAAGCCGTCGCCATCGCATGGACAGGGCAGCCGCTCGCGTGCCGTGCGGCTCAAGGGTTTGTCGGTGAAGGCCACGCTACGGCTTGCGTTTGCCGTGCTGTTGATCGGCACGCTCGCGATCGGCGTGTTTTCGCTGACCCAGATCAGCCGCCTGAACGCTTCCGCACAATCGATCTACGACCAGGGCCACGTGGCGAGCCGCGCTGCCGAAGAGGCGCGTGGCCACCTGCTGCGCGCAAGCCGCGCGCAAAAGATGCTGCTCACCGCCACCACCGCCAAGGAGCGGGACGATCTCGGCGCCGACATCGACAAGGGTTTGAGCGGTCTGACCACGGAACTCGGCACGTTGCAACGGTACGTCGACACGTCCGACGCGAAGGCGGTCGACCAGCAGAAGAAATTTGCCGCTGCCGTCGCGGTGTGGAGCGGCCACTTGCGTGACTTCGTGACGCTTGTGAAAGCGCAGCCGCTCGATCTTTCGCAGATGAACTGGCAGGTCGGCACGCAGGACGTCTCGCTGCTGGTCGAGACCGGCAAGCTCGAAAAACTCGTCGACGAACTCGTAGCACAGCGCGGCACGGCCGCGAAGGCGACCATCGAAGCGTCGGGTTTTATCTTCCATTCGTCGTTCGTGATGATCGCGGTAATGACGGTCGCGCTGATCGCGCTGGCGTTCGGCATTAGCGAGTGGGTGGTGCGACGCCTTGCCGGCCAGCTCGGCGGCGAGCCGGCGTACGCAAAGGAAATTGCCAGCCGGATTGCGGCGGGCGATCTGTCGAATCAGATCGCGTTGGGCCGCAAGGACAAGTCGAGCATGTTGTACGCGCTGCACGACATGCAAAGCGGCCTCGCGACGACCGTCTCCGATATCGCGTCCAGTGCGGACGCGATTGCAACGGCGTCGGGCGAAATTTCGATGGGCAATCTCGACCTGTCGCAGCGCACCGAGCAGCAGGCGATGGCGCTCGAGCGGACCGCGAGCAGCATGGAGCAGTTGACCTCGACGGTGCGGCAGAACGCCGACAACGCGAAGCAGGCGAGCACGCTGGCCAACAACGCCTCGGAGATTGCCGAGAAGGGCGGCGCGGTGGTGAACCGCGTGGTCGCGACGATGAACGAGATCAACGATAGCGCGCGGAGCATTGGCGACATCATCGGCGTGATCGAGGGGATTGCGTTCCAGACCAACATTCTGGCTTTGAACGCGGCGGTGGAAGCAGCACGAGCCGGCGAGGAAGGCCGTGGATTTTCTGTCGTCGCAGCCGAAGTGCGGAATCTGGCTCAGCGCAGTGCCGCGGCGGCCAAGGAGATCAAGGGCTTGATCAGTACTTCTGTCGAGCGCGTGAGCAATGGGTCGACGTTGGCGCAAGACGCTGGTCAGACGATGGATGAAGTCGTTAAGGCCGTGAAGCGCGTGACTGACATCATGGGAGAAATTTCAGCGGCTTCTTCCGAACAGAGTGCAGGGATTGAAGAGATTAATCTTGCAGTGACGCAGATGGATTCCGGGACTCAGCAGAATGCCGCGCTGGTGGAGCAGGCTACCGCGGCTGCCAGATCGCTGGATGATCAGGCTCGCGGGTTGAAGCAGATGGTTGGGAAGTTCAGGTTATAAAACGGTGAAGCACCGCGACTGACGGACCGCGTCGGCGCGCGCAGCGCCGCCGGAAGAATGACTGCTTTGTCACTAGCGCGGAGTGTGCGAGAGCACAGATTCCAGATGCACCACTACCGCAACTGTGCGAGGGACCCGCTTAAGAATTAGCGGTTTGAGCCGCTTTCTCTTGCTTACTTCTCTTTGCGGCCGGCAAAGAGAAGTAAGTGCCCGCCCCGCACAGGGGCGACGCTAATGAACCAATAACAAATCAAGGAAAGGCCAAAACCGTAAGCGCACAGAAAAAACGCGCGGAGTAGGCTAACAAATCAAGGAAAGGCCAACGCCGCAGGCACACAGCCAACAAGCGGCGCGAAGGCAAATTACTTAGCTTGGCTTAACAACAACAGTACAAGTAATCCCTGCTGCAAGCACAACCCCATCAGGCACAGAATCGATCCTCACCCGCACGGGTACGCGCTGCGCCAATCGAACCCAATTGAAAGTCGGATTCACATCAGCCAGCAGTTCGCGGCTTTCGGGATTGTCCCGATCATAGATCCCGCGAGAAATACTCTCAACGTGCCCCTGCAGCGTTCCGCCGCTCATCAACCGAACTTCAGCCTTATCGCCGACGCGAACATGAGGAAGCTTCGTCTCCTCAAAATACCCATAGACCCAGAATGAGTGGCTATCGACGATCGCCAGCTTGGCTGAGCCCGCAGTCGCGTAGTCGCCGCGAAACACATTCAGGTTAGTGACATAGCCATCAACCGGCGCGACGACCCGAGTCCGTTCGAGATTCAACTTGGCCGCATCGAGCGCGGCCAGCGCTTGCTGATACGAAGCCTCGGCAGCAGAGGCAGTATGCGTCGCATTCTCACGGCTCTCTTTGGACACGACCAAAGCATCCATATCGGCACGCCGCTGCGCATCATCCCGCTTCATCTGCAACTCAGCCTTGCGCGCAGCAACGGCAGCTTGCGCCTGCTCAACGGCAATCTGATAGTGCGACGGATCGATCTGCATCAACAGATCGCCTTTCTTGACCAGTTGATTGTCCTTAACAGGCAGATCGACCACCGCGCCTGAAACGTCCGGCGCCACATTCACGATTTCAGCGCGCACGCGCCCATCACGTGTCCATGGCTCATCCATGTAATGAACCCACAACGCGCGCCCAATCAAAATCGCGACGATAAAAATAATGGCTGTCGCGACAAAGCCAACAATATTTCGGATGGTCATTTTCGACTCTGATCAACGATAAACGGCGAGACCCAGCACGCCGCACACACACACGAGCAAGCTGGCCCGGAACAAGGACGGATGCCACACCACGTGATACAGGCCCGTGTAGGCAATCACGCGGTCCAACACCCAGGTAAGCGCGGCGCCCGCGATAAACAGCAGCACAATGGCCGGCACGTAGGCGTCGAAAACGGCGATATCACGTGGCATGACGAACTCCTTCTGACGCGTCGGCACGTCCGCTCATCAGCGGTTCAAGCGGCGATTGCGGATCGAGCAGCGCGGTACGAATGAAATGCAGTTGACTCAAAATGCGTTGCAGCTGATGCCGCTCTTCACGCGGTGGCGTGAAGGTGGCCAACATCTGTTGAACCGCGGCAATCGCATCGGTGGTGGCGGCGAGCGCGCGGTCGAAGCGGTCTGCGCGGGGCCGTTCGAAGAGCGTGGTCACCGCATCGCGCATTGCGCGCAATGTGACGCGCCACGGCATCGACTTCGCATAGCGCGCGTCGCGGGGCAGCGCCGCCACTTCGCGGCGCAGATCGATCATCGCGTTGCCCACTTCGAGCACCGAGAAGAGCCAGCGCAAGGTGTCGCGTTTGAGCTCGGGTTCGTTCTGCGCGAGCGCGTTGATCTGGAACATCAGATCGCGCGCGCCGCTCTCGAAGCGTGAACGCACCCGGCGCATGCCCGCACGGCTCGCCAGCGCAACCTGGCGGCGCAGATCCACCAGCAGACGGTTGCGCAGCCATGGCGTCGAAGGTGGCAGCAGCACGGCAAAGGCGATCGCGCACACCAGCATCGAAAGCACCAGCGCAATCGCATCGTTAATGGTGCCGCTCGGATCGTAGTGAATCAGGTTGTCCGGGCCGGCCAGGAAACAGAAGAAGATGCAGTAGCCGACACCGTAGCCGGCCAGTGCGGGCCGCGTCGTCATGAACACACCGAGCAGCAGGAATGGTGTGAGCGCGGCGCACAGGAGCGGAAAGCCGTCGATGTGCGGATACGCGCCGTACACCGCGATCATCCCCATCACCGAGGCGACCAGCGTTCCGCCGGCCATCTGGAACGCCGTGCGCTTCGGATTCGGCGACGACGAGGCCAGCGCGCACACCGCCGCGGCGTCCAGCGTCAAGGTCGAGCCGCTCGGCCACGCGGTGGCGATCCAGAATGCGCCGAGCACGATCATGACGATGGCCGCGCGCACGCCGGCGACACCGGCGGCGATCGCGTTGGTCTTCGGCTCGTAGCGCTCGATCCAGCGTTCACGTTCGTGCGTGTCGACGGCAAGAGACGCATAAGTGGCCGCGTACGCATGCAGATCGTCGATGAAGCGGTACAGCAGTTCAGCGCCGGTGTCGAAGTCGAGCAGCGGTGCGTCCGGTTGCGTTTCCAGTGCGGCGCGTGTCGCGCGCACCCGCTTGGGCAGTTCCGCTTTGTACGCATCGAGTTGCGCGGCGGCGTGGGCGGCGTCCGCGGCGCTCAACACCGGTTCGCCGGATTTCGCGAGCAACGGGGCGATTTCCTTGAAATACGGTTCCAGCGTTTCGACCGCGACGGTCGCGCCGCTCGTGTTCGTATCGCGCAGCCGGTTCATCAGCTGATGCAGCGCGTGAAAGCGCGTCGAGGCGGTCATGAACTCGCTGTTCAGACGCGCGAGACGGCCGCCGCGCATCCGCGAATCGGGGCCTTCGAACACGGCGACACTGCGCGCCGCTTCGAAACCGACGATGTCCGCGACAAAGCCCGCGTTAGTCGCTTCGATCTGCGCGCGGTCGTTGCGGCCGGCCAAAGAGGTCGACACATACTCGACGAACGCCGAGAAACGTGCGCGCACCGTGCCGCGCATCTGCAAGCCGGCGAACTGCGGAAACACCAGGCCGCTGACGGCGCCCGCGCAGACGATGCCGACCACCACTTCAGCCACCCGCGTGAGCGCGCTCAGAAACGCGCCGTCCGGATGCTGTGAAGCGGGGATGCCGATCAGCGCGGCGGTATAGCCGGCCAGCACGAAGCCGTACGACTTGAAGTTGCGATTGCGCGCGGCGCCCGCGGTGCAGATGCCGACCCAGATCGCGGTCGTGACGATGAACAGTTCCGGCTGCTGCGCGAACAGGCCGATCAACGCGAGCATCACGACGAGGCCGACCAGCGTGCCACAGATCCGGTAGAAGCTCTTGGCGAACACCATCCCGCTTTGCGGCTGCATCACGATGAACACGGTGGTCATTGCGGTGCGCGGCTGCGGCAGATCGAGCTTCATCGCGATACCGAGCGCGAGGAAGCAGGCGGCGAGCGCTTTGAACAGATAGACCCACGTGAGGCCGTCGGTGCGCGCCCAGTCGGCGGCGGCCGAGTAGAGCGCGGCAAACGACGCTGGGCGCGAGGGAGAGGGGGAGGCTGACATGGTCGGCTTCCTTACTCAGCCGCGGGCGCGTTGGCGGACGCCGCAGCGGTCGAACCTGCCGCCACCGCTTTGCCCTTCCCATGCGCCGGCAACGTCTCATTCGCCTGCGGACCATTGGCCGGTTCGTCGAGTCCGCCACCCAAAGCCGTGACCAGCGACGCATGCGCGGCGAGGCGCTCGGCCTGAATCTTCGCGACGCCTTCCTGCGCGCGCAGCAACTGGCTTTGCGCGATCAGGACATTCAGATAGTCGGTCAAGCCGCGCCGGTACCCTTCGCGCGCCAACTCGTAGTTCTTGCGAGCTGCTGCGACCGAACGGTCGGCGTCTTGTGCCTGAGTTGCGAGCGAACGGATCCGGATCACCTGATCGGAGATGTCCTTCAGCGCGCCGACGATCGACTGGTTATAGCGATCGACCGCCTCGTCGTAGCCCGCCGAGGCCGCGCCGAGCTGCGAGCGCAGACGTCCGCCGTCCAAGATCGGTAGCGACAGCGCCGGACCGGCGCTCCAGCTATGTGACGGGTCCTTCAGGAACTGGAACAGCGGCCCCATTGCCGCATACCCGCCGATCGACGCCAGCAGGTTGATGTCCGGATAGAAGCTGGCCTTGGCGACGTCGATGCCGCGCGCTTGCGCTGCTACCGTCCAGCGCGCCGCGACAACGTCCGGCCGATGGCCGATCAGATCCGCGGGCAGGGCGCTCGGCAGAGCGGCGGGTGCGTTGTCGAGCGAGAGCGTCGGACGCTGGATCGCGTCGCCCGCGCCCGGACCCTTGCCGGCAAGTGCGGCCAATTGATTGCGGCCGAGTGCAATCTGTTCCTCGATCGTGTCGATCTGGCGCTCGTATTCCGGCATCGGCGTTTCGGCCTGGCTCACTTCGAGCTGCGTGCCGATGCCGCCTTTCAGACGCCGGTTCGCCAGGTCGACGATCTGCTGCTGTTGCTGCAGCGTGGATTTGGCGATATCAAGCAGCGCGTAGTTCATCGACAACTCGATGTACGTGCGCACCACGTTGCCTTCCAGTTCGAGCTGGGCGGCGCGGAAGTCCGCCGCGCTCGCATGGGCGGCGTCGAGCGCGCTCTCGGCGGCGTTCTTATCCTTGCCCCAGAGATCGAGGTTGTACGACAGACCCAGTGTGCCGGTGTTGTTCCACGACTGCTGACCTGCGAGCGGGCCGGGGCCGTAATAGAGGTTGTCGGCCCATTTCTGACGCTGGATCGACAGGCTGCCGTTGACTTGCGGCGATAGCGCCGAACGGGCGACGCCCGCCATCGACAAGGCTTCGCGCACGCGCGCCTGAGCGACTGCGAGACTCGGATTGCTCGCCTGCGCGGCTTCGACCCATTCATTGAGCTGCGGATCGTTATAGGCGCGCCACCAGTCGGCAGCCGGCCATTGGGCGTCCGCATTGGCGGCCCGGATGGCGTTGCCTGCGTCGAGCGAGGAGGGCTCGATTCCGCGGTCTTGCGGCGCGATGCCTCCGGTACTGGCACAGCCGGCGATTGTTAATAGGATCGTAAGAACCACAGCTGTGGCGATCCCTTTCTGTACCGGAGACTGCACGATTTCCTCCAAAATTGACTATAGAAGCATGTGCGTTATTATATTTTTCGATTGATTGGGGAATAACCGGTAAAGATGCAAGGCATTTTTACGCGATATGAGACAATCGCCTTTGCGAATCGTGTAACAATCGCTACCGATCATGAGCAACTATGTTGCAACTATGTTGCATGGGACCGGAGTAAGTGCTGAAGCACTAACTCCGGATCGACAGGGAAAAGTATGGATACGCTTCAAAACATGCGCGTATTTGTCCGGGTCGTCGAAGCGGGCAGCTTCACGGGTGCCGCGCAGCACCTGAACACGACCACGGCGTACGCGTCGCGCGCGGTTTCCGACCTGGAAGCGCACCTGCGCACGCGTCTTTTGAACCGCACCACGCGCCGTATCGCGTTGACCGAGGCGGGCGAGCGTTATCTGCAGCGCTGTGAGCAGATCCTCGCGTACGTGGATCAGGCGGAAGCGGAGGCCGGCGATGCCCACGCGCGTCCGTCCGGCAAGCTCAAGGTCCACGCGATGACGAGCTTCGGCCAGCACTATGTGGTGCCGGGGGTGGGCCGCTATCAGGAGCGCTATCCGGACGTGCAGATCGAACTGACGCTCGCGCAGCGCATGCCCGATCTGCTCGACGAAGGTTTCGACGTGTCGCTGACACTGGCAACCGGCCTGCCGGATTCGGGGCTGGTGTCGCAGCGGCTGGGCAGCGCGTTCAGCATCGCGTGCGCGTCGCCGGCTTATCTGGAGCGGCACGGCGTGCCCCAAACGCCCTCTGATCTCGCGCGCCACACTTGTCTGCAAATGGTGACGCCGATATTCCCGACCGACAAATGGATCTTTGACGGCCCGAACGGCGAGGAAACCATCGCCCTCGGCCCGGCCACCTTCCAGGTGAATGTCGCCGAAGCGATGGCGGTCGCGGTGTGCAGCGGCATGGGGGTCGGACTGATTCCGATCTACTCGGCGATCAGCGGTTTGCGTAGTGGTGACCTCGTCTGGCTGTTGCCGGAATACACGTCGCAGGAAATGAATCTGTATGCGTTGTATCCGTCCCGGCAGTATCTGGACGCGAAAATTCGTACCTGGGTCGAATTCCTGCGCGACGAACTGCCCGCCACGCTGGCCGTCGATCAGGAAGAGTTGCGCCAGTTCGCGCGCAGCTGAAGCAGCGCCACGCGGGCGGTTGACTATTGTTGACGGTTCCGGGCCGAGGTGGCGCGACAGCCTGTTACATAAGTGCCGCGCCGCAACATTTCCTTACTTCTACGCCGCGGTCGATTTGCTAACGTGTGGTTCATGCGCTGCCGCATTCAGCCGGGCGCGTTCAATTAGCCGCCGTTCGGCAAATCGCAACAACCGCAACAATTGAAGGACGAGAAATCCATGGATACGCATCTGATGATCGGCGTGGCCGTCATGCTGGGACTGATCGGAATCGCCGCATCGCGCGATCTGCTGCGCCGCCTGCGCGACCAGCAGCCGCAATTGGTGCCGATCAAGGTCGAGCGTCCTGATTCGCAGGCGCAACGGCGCGATCGCTGAAGCTCTGAAGCTCGCTCGCACGCCGGATTGCCGACCGCGCGCAGATTGAGCTTGCTGTTTCATTTTTTCGGTATGTCTTCCGCGTTACGGCGCCGTTGTGCGCCGTTGTGTTCTGGCTGCCGATCCATTTCGATCCGCGCTCCGCAGTTTCAGTGCAGCGCTTCGATCAGCCCCGGCTCGTCGTTGAGCGTGCGGTCTACCTCCGGGCTCACCCGGTGCCAGCGAAACCGCGCGGCGGGCAGGCAGGCGCTGCGTGCGAGCTGCTCGAGTTCGTCTAACTGCAGGGCAGGATCCAGCCAGCGGCGCGCCGTCTCCGGCGCGAACACCAGCGGGCGTCGGCCGTGTACGTCGATCAGACCCGCGTCGGCGGTGGCCGTCACAATCACCAATCCCATACCTTCCGTTTGCGGTTCCGTGCCGCGTACGCTCGATAAGGCCGCGAGGTACATCGGTGCGTCGCTTTTCAGATGCACAAAGTAGGGCTGGCGGACCGTTGCGTCGGCTTCTTCCGTGTTATCCCCGCTTGATGTTCCGGGCGCCGCTTCCATGCGCCATTCGAACCAGCCGTCCGCCGGCACCAACACCCGGCCAGTTTTCCACAGGTCTTTGAAGTAGCGCGTATGCGGCGCGGTTTCGGCGCGCGCGTTGATGGTTTGCGGCAGATGTTGCTCGCGTGCCCACTCCGGGCAATAACCCCAGTGAATCGCGTGCAGCGTTTGGTCCGGGTAAATCGCCAGCGGATGGGTGCCCGGCGCGAGGTTGTAGCCGGGACGGCGATCGGCGGCGTCGAACAGCATCAGCGGATCGGCGAGGCCGAGCTGCTGTGCGTACAGATGGGGATCGCGGTACTGGCTGATTCGACCACACATGAGCGACCTCCGGAGATCACCGGCCTGGCGGGTTTGACCGATGCCAGAGCCGAACCCAGCAACAACAACAGCGTAGTGCGTGGCGCCTGGCCGCGCTACCCAGATCGGCCCCAAGCCGACGCTATATCTCGACGACCTTATCCCACGCGAACTGCGGATTCTCCGGCTGACGGGTGCGCCGGTCGAGATAGCCGCGTGGATTGCAGACCACGCGCGTGCCGTTCACGGTGTAATCGAACGACGTATGCGTATGTCCGTGAATCCACAGTGCAACGGGCGAGCGCACCAGCTCCGGCAAATGATTGACGAACCCGGCCGAGACGCGGTCTTCGGCGTAGCGCTCGGCCAGACTCAGCCGATGCGGCGCGTGATGCGTGACGACGATCGTCTTGCCGTCGAACGGCTTCGCCAGCTCGCTTTCGAGCCAAGCGCGCGCCCGGCGGTGCAGCGCGAGGGAATCGTCCGGGGTGAAGTCACGCGGCGAGTCCTGAGTGCCGTGCGGCCAGTTCATCTGGATCAGGCCGCGGAAATCGAGCATCGCCCGGCGCGATGCGTCGATGGACTCGGCGAGCGTGTCAGGATTCGCGCCGTATAACGCGAAGTCGGTCCACAAGGTGGTGCCGAGCACGCGCCAGCGGCCTTGCGGGTCGACCAGCGCGGCATTGTTCAGCACATGCACGTTGTCGACTTGCGCGGCTGCGTCGTAGAGGGCCGTTTCGAGTGCGCCGAATTCGCCGTCGTAGTACTCGTGATTGCCGGGCACGTAGACCACCGGCACGGCGCCGTCGAAGGTTTGCGCGGCCCAGCGCGGGCCGGCCGCATGATTGTGGATGTCGCCGGCCAGCACGATCAGATCCGCGTGCGCATGCGGGATCAGCTCGGGCTCGTCGTTCTCCAGATGCAGATCGGACAGCACTCGAATCTTCACGACGACGACTCCTGCAATGGGTCTCGCACCAAACGGCGAAGGCTTCAAACCCTAGCGTAGCACCTTGCCCGGATTCATCAGGTTCAGCGGATCGAGTGCGCGTTTGACGGCGCGCATCAAGTGCACCTCGACGTCCTGTTTGTAATGCATCGCCTCGTCGATCTTCAACTGGCCGAGACCGTGTTCTGCGCTGATGCTGCCACGATGCCGGTGCACGCTGTCGTAGACGATCTGGTTGATCGGGCTTTGCCAGGTCTTGAGGAACGCCTTCGCGTCGACGCCTTCGGGCGCCTGCACGTTGTAGTGCAGGTTGCCGTCGCCGAGGTGGCCGAACGTGACCATGCGCACGCCCGGCACGGCTTGCGCGATCGCCGCGTCGGTTTCCTCGATGAAATGGCCAATGCGTGAAATCGACACCGCGATATCGTGCTTGATGTTCAGGCCTTCCTCGGCCTGCGCGAGCGGGATGTGTTCGCGCAGATTCCAGAATGCCCGCGACTGCGTGAGGTTTTCCGCGACCACCGCGTCTTCAACCAGTCCTTCTTCGAGCGCGGTCTCCATCAGGCGCTCGAACAGTCCGCGCGCGTGCTCCTCGCTCTCGCTGTCCGATAGCTCCAGCAGCACGACTTGCGCATGCGGCTCGGCGAACGGATAGCGCATCTGCTCGAAATGCCGGCCCACCAGCCGCAGGCAGAAATCCGACATCAGTTCGAAGCCGGTCAGAAGCGGCCCCGCGACACGTTGCGTGAGCGACAGGAAATCGAGCGCCGCATGCGGCGACGCGAGCGCGGCGAGCGCTGTGACGCGCGCGGCCGGCTGCGGATGCAGCTTGAGCACGGCGGCGGTGATGATTCCGAGCGTGCCTTCCGCGCCAATGAACAGGTCGCGCAGGTCGTAGCCCGTGTTGTCCTTGCGCAGCCCGCGCAGGCCGTCCCATAGTTCGCCTTGCGGCGTGACCACTTCGAGGCCCAGGCACAGCTCGCGCGTGTTGCCGTAGCGCAGTACGCCGGTGCCGCCCGCGTTGGTGGCGAGATTGCCGCCGATCGTGCAGCTGCCTTCGGCCGCGAGGCTCAGAGGGAACAGGCGGCCGGCTTCCTCGGCGCGCTTTTGCACTTCGGCGAGGATGACGCCGGCTTCGACCGTGATCGTGTTGTTGTGGGGATCGATGTCGCGCACACGGTTCAGACGCCGCAGACTGATGACCGCCTGCGCGCCGCTTGCATCCGGCGTGGCGCCGCCGGCCAGACCGGTGTTGCCGCCTTGCGGCACCAGCGCGATGCGATGCTCGACGGCGAGTTTGACGAGCGCAGCGACCTCGTTAGGTGTGGCCGGGCAGAGTACCGCGCAGGCCGAGCCGGTGTAGCGGCGGCGCCAGTCGGTGAGGTAGGGAGCGGTGTCGTGCGGGTCGGTCAGCACCTGCGCGGCGCCGATGGCGTCGCGGCAAGCGGTGAGGAAAGCGGCTTGGGTCATGTTGGTCGGTCAGGATGTTCTGCGGATAGGTTACGCGGGGAGCGTTGTTCTCATCGTGTGCTTCCCTTGGCCTGCGCGGCGTTCTGCTGTGCGTTCTCTTTTGCTGCCTGCTTTGCTGCCTATTTCGCTGCCCGTTTTGCCGCACGCTTGAACGGTGCGACATACGCGAGCGCGCAGAGGAAGAAAACGACGGCGAGGGCGACTTCAAGCCAGCCGAGGCGGGCGCTCAGGCCGCGGTCGCTCCAGCCGCGGACGATGCCCTCGGCAAAATACAGGAGGATCAGCATCGACGCCCATTGCAGCGTGTAAAGCCGGCGCCGCCACACGCCGGGCAGGGCGAGCAGTAGCGGCACGGCTTTGAGCACCAGCGCCGAGCCGCCCGGACGCAGCGGCGCGAGCCACCATTCCCACGCGACGGACAAGACGATCAGCGCGAGCAGGGCGGCGGTTGCGCCGAATGCGGTAGCAAGTTTGGGCTGAACCGGCTCACTCACGGCCGTTCGCTCATGGAAGCCGCCGCGCGGGCAACGCGCGCGCCGAGGGCGATCGCAAGCGTCTTCTCGTCGGCGGAGATGCCCTGTTCGGCTGTGCCCGCGCGTGCGAAATGCGACGCGCCGTAGGGCGTGCCGCCGGTTTGCGTGGTGGTGAGCGCGCTCTCGGTGTACGGAATGCCGACGATCAGCATGCCATGATGCAAAAGCGGCAGCATCATCGAAAGGAGCGTCGACTCCTGGCCGCCGTGCAAGCTGCCGGTGGACGTAAACACGCAGGCCGGTTTGCCGGACAACGCACCCGAAAGCCACTGCGGCGTGGTGCCGTCAAGAAAATATTTCAGCGACGCGGCCATGTTGCCGAAGCGCGTGGGCGAACCGAGCGCGAGACCGGCGCATTCTTCGAGGTCGCGCAGTTCGACGTAGGGCGGCCCTTCAGCGGGAATATCCGGCTGGGTCGCTTCGCAGACAGTGGAAACCGCCGGCACGGTGCGCACGCGCGCCTGCATGCCGGGGACGCTGTCGACGCCGTGCGCGATCGCCAGCGCAAGCTCGCGCGTGGCGCCGTGACGGCTGTAATAGAGCACGAGAATGTCTTTCATAGGCCTCATCGGTGAACGGGTATTATAGGGGTTGGGTCCGCTGCACAGGCCACCCATAGCCATTCGGCCAGGCCTCGCGCACGGTCCTGAAACACCGTTTTATGAACCAAGGGGGTAACGAGGTGGGTTTGTTGTCCAGGGTGCGTTTCGATCTCGACACGCTCAAACGGCTCGCGCAGTTTGCCGCGAAGCGCAGTGGCGAAGACCGCATTCCGCAGGTGGCCGGCAGTCTCACGTTCACCACCATGCTCGCGCTCGTGCCGCTCGCCACGGTTGCGTTCGCGCTGTTCACCGCGTTTCCGCTTTTCAGCTCGTTTCAGATGTCGCTGCAGATTTTCTTGGCCGACCATCTGATGCCCGAGCAGCTCAACAGTCAGATTTTCGATTATCTGAATCAGTTCGCGGCGAAGGCCAAGGGCCTCACGACGATCGGCATGATTTTTCTGTTCGTCACCGCAGTGATGACGATGATGACCGTGGAATCCGCTTTCAACGTGATCTGGCGGGTGCGCAAGGCGCGGCCGATCGCGCAGCGCATCCTGGTCTACTGGGCGATCATCACGCTCGGCCCGATTCTGATCGGCGTGAGCCTGTCGATTTCTTCCTATCTGTTCACGCGGTCCATGGCGTTCACCACGGCCGTCCAGCATATTCCGCCGGTGATCGACTGGGCGCTGACCGGCGCCGCGCTACCATTGACGGCACTCGCCTTCACGATGCTTTATGTGTTTCTGCCGAACTGCCGGGTGGAGTGGCGCGACGCGGTGATCGGCGGGGTCGCTGCCGCGATCGCCTTCGAACTCGCCAAGCGCGGCTTTGGCTACTACGTGCGCCGGATTCCCACCTATACCACGGTGTACGGTGCATTTGCCGCTGTGCCTCTATTCCTGCTGTGGATGTATCTGTGCTGGTTCATCGCGCTGGCCGGCGCGATGATCGCGTCGGCGCTGCCGGCGATCCGCATTGGCCAGTTTCACCGGCCGACTTTTGAAGGCAGCGATCTGTTCGATTCGCTCGAACTCCTCGCGCGGCTCTCAGAAGCGCGCGATGCGGGCAAGCGTGGCTACACGGTGCCGGAGCTGTCGCGAATGCTTCGTCGCGAGATGGATACCACGATCAGGCTGCTGCAAAAGCTTGAGGAGATCGAGTGGATCGCGCGCTTGCAGGACGACGACACGCGTCCGCACTTCCTGCTGCTGGCAAATCTGGCGCAAATCACGGTCGAGCGTTTGTTCGACCTGTTCGTGATCGACCGCGCGGAGCTCGAATATCAGCTTGAACTGGACTCTACGCGCGTGGATGGCCAGACGCTGCTGGCGGCGCTGGAAAACGACAAGCTGAAAGTGACGCTCGCTACGCTGCTGGCGGCGCGTGCCGCCGCGCGGGCCGCGCGCGCCCAGGAAAGCGAACAGGGCACGTCTTCAATGCCGCATCAGGCTGCCTGAGCAGGCTGCATGAGCAGGCAGCCTGATGCGGCGGCAACCTACAGCGAAATCTTCCCCACACAGATGTCCTTGAACATCACCCAGTCGCCCATCAGGCTATAAAGCGGATGCCGGAAGGTAGCCGGCCGGTTTTTCTCGAAGAAGAAATGTCCGACCCAGGCAAAGCCATATCCGCAGATGACGGCAGCCGGCAGCCATAGCCAGTCACCAGTGGCGAGCGCCATGGCGAGGCAGCCGATCACGCCGAGCGAACCCACGAAATGCAGCCGCCGCGATACCGTGTTGCGATGCTCGCTCAGGTAGTACGGATAGAACTCCGCGAAACTCGCGAAGTGATCGGTGTGCGCGGTTTGAGCCATCACAGCCTCCGAATGTCGACACTACTTGTCGACGCTACTCGATTCCGTGCCCGTCGCTCCCAGGTTGTTTCGCCGCGCGCCGACATGCTCGGAACGCGCTCGAAACAGGACAGGCTTGACCCATTGTGCGGCTATCGGGTTATGCGCGCAACCTGGCCATTCGGCCGATGGCGCGCTTCTACCTGTGCGGTTATCGTGACGACTCGCAGCGACTATTGAACGGCGAATTGAACAGCGCCTTTGGCCTTCGAGGCGAAGCTGAACAGCGCGTCGAGCGTGGCATCGGGCTGTTCGGTCATCAGGGCATGGCCGGCTTCGAGCGCGACGGTGTCGACCGGTACGCCGGCTTGAGAGAGCGCGTCGGCAAGTGCTTTGGCCGCGCGCGGCGGCGTCATCGCATCGCGCCGGCCCACGATCAATCTCGTCGGGCAACGCACCTCGGCGGCGCGGGTGAGGCCATCCGCGTAGCTATTGCAGGCGGTGAAGTCGGTGTGGAACAGGTGCGGCTCGCCGCTCGCCGAGACACGCTCCATCAGCCGCTGGTTCATGCCGTGCAGCCAGAAGCCCGGGCCGGGGCACGACGGCTTGGCGGCGAGCGTCGAATGCGACCATTGATTGACCATGCCGATTGCCTCGGGCTCGCGATGCAGGGCGGCCTCGAGCAAAGCGTCAGAGACGGCCATCGGCACGGCGGTGGCGAGCAGCGCCAGGTGCGTCACGCGCTCCGGATAGCGGCCGGCGAAGTCGAGTGCGATCAGCGAGCCCATGCTGTGGCCGGCCACGAATGCACGCTGTACGCCGGCGGCGTCGAGCAGGGCGGCCAGCCAGTCGGCCATGGCTGTCACGGTGGTGAGCGCCGGGCCGGCGCTGCGGCAGTGTCCGGGCAGGTCGACTGCCAGTACGCCGAAGCCATGGTGCGCGAAGTAACGCGTTTGCAATGCCCACACGCTATGGTCATGCTCGGCGCCGTGGATGAACACGGCGGTCGGCAGGCTGGGGTCGAATGGTTTGCCGCCGGTGTACGCGTAGGCGGGCTTGCCTTGAACAGTAAGGATCATGCGGACTCCGGGCGGGGGTTGACCGCATCGGCGGGCGGGTCGGATGGGTTGCCTTGGGCTGGAGCGGCGGACGAACTGGAGAGTCCGCTCTTAGCCGAAGCAGCGGATGAGCTGGAGGGGCCGCCTTGGGTCGAAGCAGCAGATGAACTGGAGGGGCTGCTTTGAGCCGAAGCAGCGGAAGAGCTGGAATGGCTGCCTTTTGCCGTGCTGGACGGACCGGATGGTCCACTCCCAAGCGCAGTCGTCCCGCCCGCTTTCTGCGCGGCTTTCAGCGCGCGCTTGAGGTCGTCGATCAGATCGTCGGGGTCTTCAAGGCCGATCGACAGGCGGATCGTGCCTTCGGCGATGCCGGCTGCGGCGAGCGCGGCTGCGTCCATGCGGAAGTGCGTCGTCGATGCGGGATGGATGACCAGCGAGCGCGCGTCGCCGACGTTCGCAAGATGCGAGAACAGCGAAAGCGCTTCGATGAAGCTGCGTCCGGCGGCGCGGTCGCCGCGCAGATTGAAGCTGAATACCGCGCCCGCGCCGCGTGGCAGCAGACGCTTCGCGAGCGCATGGTCCGGATGCGACGGCAGTTCCGGGTAGGCGACGGCTTCGACGGCAGGGTGCGCGCACAGGAATTCGACCACCTTGCGCGTATTCGCGACGTGCCGTTCCATGCGTAGCGGCAGTGTTTCGATGCCTTGAAGCAGTTGCCAGGCGGCCTGGGGATGCAGGCACGCGCCGAAGTCGCGCAAGCCCTCGCGGCGCGCGCGCAGAAGAAACGGCGCGACTGTGCTTTCCTCGGCGAACACCATGCCGTGAAAGCCCTCGTACGGTTCGGTAAATTCGGGGAAACGGCCGGACGCGTTGAAGTCGAACGTGCCGCCGTCCACGAGTACGCCGCCGATCGTGGTGCCGTGGCCGCCGAGGAATTTGGTCGCCGAGTGATACACGAAGTCGGCGCCATGCTCGAACGGCTTGAGCAGGTAGGGCGTGGTGAAGGTGGAATCGACCAGCAGCGGCACGCGGTGCTCATGTGCGAGCTGCGCCACCGCGGCGATATCGAGCACGTCGAGCCCCGGGTTGCCAAGCGTCTCGCCGAACAGCAGGCGCGTGTTCGGGCGCAACGCGGCGCGCCACGCGTCGGGATCGCCCGGTTTGACGAAGGTCGTCTCGATGCCGAAGCGCCGCAGCGTGTAGTGCAGCAGGTTGTGCGAGCCGCCGTACAGCGCGCTGGAGGCGACGATATGGGAGCCGGCGCCCATCAACGTGGCGATCGCCAGATGCAGCGCAGCCTGACCGCTGGCCGTGCCGATCGCGCCCGCGCCGTTTTCCAGCGCGGCGACTCGCTCCTCGAACACGGCCACGGTCGGATTCGAGATGCGCGAATAGACGTGGCCGGCGCGTTCCATATTGAAGAGCGCCGCGGCGTGGTCCGAGTCGCGGAACGAAAACGAGGTAGTCTGGTAAATAGGCGTGGCGCGCGCGCCGGTGGTCGGGTCGGGTGCTGCGCCGGCGTGCAGCGCAAGCGTGTCGAAACGGTTGGCGGACATCCTGGGCGGCGAGGCCACGGACGGCCTCGCGAAAGGTGAAAGTGGCGGCCATCCTATCACCGGCGTGGATCGCTTCAAGCGCGGTTTTCCCGATGCGCGCGCACCAGTTGGCGCCGGACTAAGCTTGCAAACGCCCGTTGCGCCTTGGTGGGCGGGCCGCTTTCCTTTTATGGGCCTTTCCGCTAGGATCGAAAGTCATATCAGCTTAGCGGGTATCACGGAGACAGATCATGCGAGTCAGCGACATTCTTAAAGTCAAAGGCAACACCCTTTTCACGGTTACGCCGGATACCACGCTGCACGACGCAGTCAATACCATGGCCGAGCACGATATCGGCTCGCTGGTCGTGATGGAATACGGCGACCTCGTCGGCATGCTGACGTTTCGCGAAATTATTCTGACCTTGAGCAAGCACGGCGGCAGCCTCGGTACCTCCACGATCCGCAAGTTGATGGACGACCATCCGCTCACCTGCACGCCCGAAACGGACGTCAACGAGGTTCGCCGCATGATGCTCGAGCATCACGTGCGCTATTTGCCGGTGCTGGAAAGCCGCACACTGATGGGCGTGATCTCGTTCTACGACGTCGCGAAGGCGGTGGTCGAAGAGCAGGGCTTCGAAAACCGCATGCTCAAGGCCTACATCCGCGACTGGCCGGAAGAGCAACAGGACCAGCAACCGTCGCGCTAACGCGCGGTGGCTCACCGCGGCGCTCGCGCCGTTGCCGTGAGTGCGAAGATGCCGTCAAGGCGCGCGCGAAAGCGTGCGCTTTTTTTGTGCCCGGCCCTTGCCCCTTTGTTGCTCTTTTAGCCCGTTTTTGCCCGTTCCCGAATTTCATGAGAGCCCGTTCCCGAACTTCATGAGCGATCGCCCGTTACCTGCCGCCCGCCGTGCCGCCCGCTCTCACGAGTCGCACGAGTCGCAGTTCCGCCTGCTTGGCCAGCGCCGTTTCGCGCCGTTTTTCTGGACCCAGTTCCTCGGCGCGATGAACGACAACGTGTTCAAGATCGGCTTCACGTCGCTTGTCACGTATCAGGCGGCGCGCTTTTCCGGTGTCGACCCGAAAACGGCGGCGTTCCTGATCTCGGCGATTTTCATTCTGCCGTTCGTGCTGCTGTCGGCCACCTCCGGCCAGATCGCGGACAAGTACGACAAGGCGATGCTCACGCGCTTCGTCAAAAGCTTCGAAATCGTCGTGATGCTGATCGGCGGCGCGGGTTTCTGGCTGCATAGCGCGCCGCTGCTGTATCTGTGCACGTTTCTGATGGGCGTCCATTCGACTGTGTTCGGACCGGTCAAGTATTCGTACCTGCCGCAGCATCTGTCGAAGTCGGAACTGGTCGGCGGTAACGGGATGGTCGAGATGGGCACCTTCGTCGCGATTCTGATCGGCACGATCGTCGGCGGGGTGGGCGCGGGTTTCGTCGAGCATGGCGCCGTGGTGCTGGCCTGCGCATGTGTTGGGATTGCGCTGGTGGGGCGGCTGGTGTCGAACTTCGTGCCTGTCACGCCGGCGCCGCAACCCGATCTGCGCATCAACTGGAATCCGGTCAGCGAGACGTGGCGCAACCTGAAGCTCGCGCGCGAAAACCGGACGGTGTTTCTGAGCCTGCTGGGAATTTCCTGGCTGTGGTTCGTGGGCGCGACCTTTCTGTCTTCGTTTTTCAGCTTCGCGAAAAACGTGCTGTCCGCCGATTCGGATGTTGTAACCGTGCTGCTCGGCACGTTCTCGATCGGCATCGGCATCGGTTCGCTGATGTGCGAAAAGCTCTCGAAGCGGCGCATCGAAATCGGGCTCGTGCCGCTCGGCTCGATCGGCATGAGCGTGTTCGCGATCGATCTGTTCTTCGCGAGTCATACGCTGCCGGCCGCCGGGCATCTGCTGAGCGTCGGCGAATTTCTCGTGCGGCCCGCCCATTGGCGAGTGCTGGCCGATCTGTTTCTGCTGGCCATGTTCGGCGGCTTCTATAGCGTGCCGCTCTATGCGCTGATTCAGAGCCGCAGCCAGCCGAGCCATCGCGCGCGCATCATCGCAGCGAACAATATTCTGAATTCGTTGTTCATGATCGTCTCGGCGTTGATGGCGATGGGGTTGACCGCGGCGGGTTTCAGCATTCCGGCGATTTTCCTCGTTACCGCGTTGCTGAACATTGTCGTCGCGACGTATATCTATTCGCTCGTGCCTGAGTTTTTGCTGCGCTTTATCGCCTGGGTGCTGGTGCACACGTTCTACCGGATTCGTCTGGTCCATGCCGAACGGATTCCCGAAGAGGGCGCGGCCGTGCTGGTGTGCAACCACGTGAGCTTCGTCGATGCGATCGTCATCATGGCCGAGAGCCCGCGGCCGATCCGTTTCGTGATGGACCATCAGATCTTCAAGTCGCCGTTCGCCGGCTGGGTGTTCCGCCAAGCGAAGGCGATTCCGATCGCGCCCGCCCATCAGGATCCGGAGTTGCTGGCGCGCGCCTATGAGCGCTGCGCCGAGGCGCTCGCGGAGGGCGATCTGGTCTGCATCTTCCCGGAAGGGAAGCTGACAAAGACCGGCGAAATGAATCCGTTCCGCCACGGCGTGACCGAGATCATTCGCCGCACGCCGGCGCCGGTGATACCGATGGCGTTGCGCGGACTGTGGGGCAGCGTGTTTTCGCGCGCCAACGACGCGCGCTGGCCGCGACCGATCCAGAAGGGCGTGATGAGCCGGCTGACGCTGGCGGTGGGCGAGCCGATCGATCCGGCTGAGGCGTCGCCGGAGGTGCTGCAGCAGATCGTTACCGAATTGCGCGGCGCGCGGAAGTAGAGCGTCGCGCGCTGCGGCCCTAGCCCCTTGAGGGCTGGCATAATGGTGCCTTCCCCGCATTTCTTTGGACGACGCCCATGTCCGGCAACACGCTCGGTACGCTTTTCACTGTCACGACCTTCGGCGAATCGCACGGCCCCGCTATCGGCTGCGTGATCGACGGCTGCCCGCCGGGCATGGCGCTTAGCGAAGCCGACATCCAGCTCGAACTCGACCGCCGCAAGCCGGGCACGTCGCGCCACGTCACGCAGCGTCAGGAAGAAGACAAGGTCGAGATCCTGTCGGGCGTGTTCGAAGGCCAGACCACCGGCGCGCCGATCGCGCTGCTGATCCGCAATACAGACCAGCGCAGCAAGGATTACGGCAATATCGCCGACACCTTCCGGCCGGGTCACGCCGACTACACCTACTGGCAGAAATACGGCATTCGCGACTATCGCGGTGGCGGCCGTTCGTCGGCTCGTCTGACTGCGCCTACGGTGGCGGCCGGCGCGGTTGCGAAGAAATGGCTGCGCGAAAAATTCGGTACCGAGATCCGCGGCTACATGGCGGCGCTCGGCGAGATCGACGTGCCGTTCGTCGACTGGGCACACGTGCGTGAGAACCCGTTCTTCGTGCCGAATGCGGAGATCGTGCCGGAACTCGAAAACTACATGGACGCGTTGCGCAAAGACGGCGATTCGATCGGCGCGCGTATCAACGTCGTGGCTTCCGGCGTGCCGGTCGGGCTTGGCGAGCCGCTGTTCGACCGCCTCGATGCGGACATCGCACACGCCATGATGGGTATCAACGCGGTGAAGGGCGTCGAGATCGGTGCCGGCTTCGCCAGCGTCGCGCAACGCGGCTCGGTGCACGGCGACGAATTGACGCCGGAGGGCTTCGTCGGCAATCACGCGGGCGGCGTGCTCGGCGGTATTTCGACCGGGCAGGACATCACGGTGTCCATCGCGATCAAGCCGACTTCGAGCATCCGCACGCCGCGCCGCTCGATCGACAAGGCGGGGCAACCGGCCATCGTCGAAACGTTCGGGCGTCATGACCCGTGCGTCGGCATCCGTGCCACGCCGATCGCCGAATCCATGCTCGCGCTGGTGCTGATCGACCACGCGCTGCGCCACCGTGCGCAATGCGGCGATGTCGCCGTGAGCACGCCGAAGATCGCGGCGAGCGCGCCGTAAGCGGCGCTCTCTGAGCATCTTCGTACTGCGCGCGCAACATCGTCTCAATGACCGATCCGAACATCGAGCCGGCAGATAGCCAACTCGCGGACCTGCGTGCGCGTGCCGTCGCACCGCATGCCGGCGCGACCGACTGCCTTGCGTTCGGACAAGCGCTGCTGCAACACGCCGGGCGCGACAAAGCCGGTCAGCGCGAAGCGCTTGCAGCGCTCGTGCGGGCCTATCAACTCGATCCCTTTTGCGAACCCACACTGCTTCACACGATTGCGCAGACGGCGTTCATCGTGCGCGACTGGGCACTCGTCGACTCCTCCACTACGCTGCTTCTCGACCAGAACGCCAAAGACGCCAACGCGCTGATCTGGCGCGCCGCCGCCGTGCAACAACGCAACGACTTCGACACGGCCGAGCGGCTGCTGCGCGAAGCGGTGCGTGTCGTGCCCGGTAATCCGGTGGCGCTTCACAAGCTCGCGTTGTGCATCAAGGAGCAGGCGCGTCTTGCCGAAGCGGAAGCGTTGCTCAGGCAGGTGCTGGTGTTGTCGCCGAATAACGCGCATGCACTGTTCGATCTGTCGGAGCTCGAAATCCGCACCGGGCGTTTCGCCGAAGGCTGGGCGCATTACGAATCACGCGTCGCGTTCGGCGACGATTTGAACAACGCGCAGCATGCGCTCGCTGCGATCAGCGCGCATTGGCAGGGCGAATCGCTGGAAGGCAAAACGCTGGTCGTGTTCGGCGAGCAAGGCAATGGCGACTGTCTTTGGGCGGTGCGCTTTCTGCCGCTGCTGGCCGAGCGGGCGCGCCGCGAGGGCGGCCGGGTGATTTTCGGTCACGACGGACCGTTGCGGCATCTATTCGAACGGATGCTGCCGGCCGACTTGCCGCTCGAAACGAGCCTTGAAACGCGGCCTGATTTCCATTGCGGGTTGATGAGCTTGCCGCTGCGGCTTGGCGTCTTCGATGCAACAGGGTGGGGCGCGCCGTATCTGAGCGCCGAGCCCGCGCGCGTGCAGGCGTGGCGCGAGCGGGTCCATGCGCACACGGCCGGTAAGCCGGGCAATCGCAAAGTCGGTTTAGTGTGGAACGGCAATCCCGACCATATCCGCGATAGGCGGCGGTCGGTGCCCGTCGAGCAACTCGGGCCGCTATTGAGCGTGCCCGGCGTGACCTGGTTTGCGTTGTCGCCGGGTCGCAGCGAGACGGTCGCGCAGTGGTGGGCACAAGGTCTCCATGTTGTCGACTTGACCCACCATTTTCAGTCCGGATTCGACGACGTCGCTGCGTTGCTGGCGAATCTGGACCTGGTCGTCACGATTGATAGCGGGCCCGCGCATCTGGCGGGAGCACTCGGCGTGCCGACGTGTTTGATGATCGATCATGTGTCGGCATGGTTTTGGGGCGATGAATCGCGCACCACGGCCTGGTACGATTCTATTGAGCTCTTTCGACAGCCTGGGATTGGTGCGTGGGCGCCAGTGCTCGCTCAAGTGCGAGAGCGGATTGAAATGATGCGGGGCGCTTAAGCTTGTTGCTTTGCGGCGACGTTGGCAGTACGTCTGCAGTGGATGCCGCTTTGTTTTCTACCTGCTCGGAGCGATTGACTGCGTGCCGTGTGCGGACAGACAAACAAGCTCCGCGCACGGCAAACAAACACCGAATCACATATTCGGATAGTTCGGCCCGCCACCGCCTTCCGGTGTAACCCAGACGATGTTCTGCGTCGGGTCCTTGATATCGCAGGTCTTGCAGTGCACGCAGTTCTGCGCGTTGATCACGAGGCGCTCGCTGCCATCATCGTTCTTCACGAATTCATACACCGCGGCCGGGCAGTAGCGCGACTCCGGTCCCGCATAGGTCTGCCAGTTCACATTCACCGGCACCGACGGATCTTTCAGCGTCAGGTGAGCCGGCTGGTTTTCCTCGTGATTGGTGTTCGAAATGAACACCGAGGAGAGGCGATCGAACGTCAGTTTCCCGTCCGGCTTGGGATAAACAATCGGCTTGCACTGCGACGCGGGTTTCAGCGTCTCGTGATCGGAATGCTGGTGATGCAGCGTCCACGGTACATTGCCGCCGAGCACCTTCTGCTCAAGACCCACCATCAAGGTCCCGAGGTACAGGCCCTTGCTCATCCACTGCTTGAAGTTGCGCGCACGATGCAGTTCCGTGTGCAGCCACGAAGTCTTGAACGACTCCGGATAGGCCGTCAGCTCATCCGATTGACGTCCGGCCTGCACCGCTTCAAATGCCGCATCGGCCGCCAGCATCCCGGTCTTGATCGCCGCATGCGAGCCCTTAATCCGCGATGCGTTCAGGAACCCAGCATCGTCGCCGACCAGCGCGCCGCCCGGGAACACCAGCTTCGGCAGCGACAGCAGGCCGCCTGCGGTGATCGCCCGCGCGCCGTATGACACCCGCTTGCCGCCTTCGAGCACCGCGCGGATCGCCGGATGCGTCTTGTAGCGCTGGAATTCCTCGAACGGCGACAGGTACGGGTTCGTATAACCGAGACCCACCACGAAGCCCACCACCACCTGGTTGTTGTCCATGTGATAGAGGAACGAGCCGCCGTACGTGTCGTTTTCCAGCGGCCAGCCAGCGGTGTGCATCACCAGACCTGGCTTGTGCTTGCCCGGGTCGATTTCCCACAGTTCCTTGATGCCGATACCGTAGACCTGCGGATCGACGCCTTCGCGCAGCTTGAACCTGTCGTTCAGCTGACGGCCCAGATGCCCGCGTGCGCCTTCGCAGAACAGCGTGTACTTCGCGTGCAGTTCCATGCCGAGCTGGAAATTCTCGGTCGGCTCGCCATCCTTGCCGATGCCCAGATTGCCGGTCGCGACGCCTTTGACCGACCCGTCGTTGTTATACAAAATCTCAGCTGCCGGAAAGCCCGGGAAAATCTCGACGCCCAGCGCCTCGGCCTGCTGACCCAGCCAGCGCGTGACGTTCGCGAGGCTGATCACGTAGTTGCCGTGGTTCTTGAAGTTGTCCGGCAGCGCCCAGACCGGCACGCTCTTCGAGCCGGTTTCGGTCAGGAACAGGAACTTGTCTTCGGTCACGTCCACCGTGAGCGGCGCGCCTTTTTCTTTCCAGTCGGGGATCAGTTCGGTGATCGCGCGGGGATCCATCACCGCGCCCGACAGGATATGAGCCCCGATCTCCGAGCCTTTTTCCAGTACGCACACGCCAATCTCGACGCCTTTTTCAGCCGCCAGCTGCTTCAGGCGGATCGCTGCGGACAGGCCCGCCGGGCCGCCGCCGACGATCACGACGTCGTATTCCATCGACTCGCGTGGACCGTATTGCTCAATGAGACTTGCGGGGGTCATTGATGCTCCTCTTCTTACCGTTAGAATGCTTTTTTCGGGATCGTATTGTGGGCGATGGTCTCCGCCACTGCAACCAGATGAGCAGAGATTAGCACGATCGTTCTATTTCTGTGATACGGTATGACCCGCAGTGACGGTCCTGCCGCATCTGTCAACCGCGTCTGTAACAACAACCGAACAAGGAACGACAATGGGCCGTTCGATCAATCTGGAAGGCAAGGTCGCGCTGATCACCGGCGCCTCGAGCGGGTTGGGGAAGCGCTTTGCTCAAGTGTTGTCGCAGGCCGGCGCCAAGGTTGTGCTGGCGAGCCGCCGCACCGAGCGCCTGAAGGAGTTGCGCGCCGAGATCGAAGCCTCGGGCGGCGCGGCGCACGTTGTTTCGCTCGACGTCACAGATTATCAGAGCATCAAGTCAGCCGTTGCCCACGCAGAGACCGAGGCCGGCACGATCGACATTCTGGTGAACAATTCAGGCGTGTCGACCACGCAGAAGCTTACGGAAGTCACGCCGGCCGACTTCGAATACGTGTTCGACACTAACACACGCGGCGCTTTCTTCGTCGCCCAGGAAGTCGCCAAGCGCATGATCATGCGTGGCAATAGTGCGCAGAAGCCGTCATACCGGATCATCAATATCGCTTCGATGGCGGGCTTGCGGGTGATTCCGCAGATCGGCCTGTACTCGATGAGCAAGGCGGCCGTCGTTCATATGACGAAAGCCATGGCGCTGGAGTGGGGCAAGCACGGCATCAACGTGAACGCCATCTGCCCGGGTTATATCGATACCGAGATCAACCATCATCACTGGTCGACCGAGCAGGGGCAGAAGCTGGTGTCGATGCTGCCGCGTCATCGTGTGGGCAAGCCGGAGGATCTGGACGGGCTGCTGCTGCTGCTGGCGGCCGACGAATCGCAGTTCATCAATGGCTCGGTGATTGCCGCCGACGATGGGTTCGGGCTCGCCTGAACACGGATTTGGGGCGCCGTTGGGGGCTTCGTGCAATTTGTCATGTCTGCGCCGGCTCACTTGCCGGTTTCAGCCTCGTTTCAACCCGTTAAAGAAGTACGATGAGCGATTTTCACGCAGTTTTTGAGATGTCGATGCCGATCCGCTGGGGCGACATGGACGCATTCGGCCATGTGAACAACACGGTCTATTTCCGTTACATGGAGCAGGTGCGGATTTCCTGGTTCGAACAACTGGGTCTGGCCGGCAGCAACGCCGACGGGCAGGGGCCGGTGATCGTCAATGCGTCGATGGAGTTTCTCAAGCAGTTGCACTATCCCGGCGACGTGATCGGCCGCATGTCCGTGGCCACGCCCGGGCGCAGCAGCTTTGACACGGGGTTCGAGCTCGTGCGCGCCGACGATCCGAACACCGTCTATGCCCGTGGCGCTGCGCGTTGCGTGTGGATCGACTATGCCGCGGGCAAGTCGGTGCCGGTTCCGGATATGTTGCGCGCGACCATCGAGGGCGCGGCGCTGGTCAAGGCGGCTTGATCGCCCCCTCAATGCCCGAGCAATCGCTGCAATAGCTCGGTCGCGTTCCCGGTATCGTATTTGCGCATCAGCCGCGCGCGGTAGACATCGACCGTGCGCGGGCTGATATCCAGCGCCCGCCCGATCTGCTTGCTGGTTTTGCCCGTTACCAGTTGCGCGGCGATTTCCCGCTCGCGCGGCGTCAATTCGACCGCCACGCGTCGCGTCGCGCTCAAATCCTCGAAAGTCCAGATGCCGGCTGCGTGCGCGTCGGCGCGTTGCAGCGCGCGGCCTGTCACGTGGCACCAGAACAATTCCCCGTTGGCCCGCTTCATGATCCGGTCGTCCGCGTAGCTGCCTTGCGCGGTCATGATGGGCGGAATCCGCGCGCCGATCCGCTCGAATTCGTCCGTGGACGGGTACAGCACCTGGAACGACTGGCCGAGCAGCGCCTCGCGCGTGCAGCCGAATATCGACGCCAGCTCGTCGTTGCAGTCTTCGATGATCCGTTCGCGCGACAGCACGAGTCCGATCGGGGCGAGGTGAAACGCGGTTTGGTAGTCCAGTGCGGGCATGGGCAGGCGGCAAGTACTTATGTATTTTTGCGTATTGTGCCGTATGGCGCGTCCAGCGTACTCTTTCGGGCACATGACAACGCGGCGAAGCCGTCTGTGGCGGGCATTGGCGCAAGTGATCAGGTAACCCCGCAGGCAAACCTGACAGTCTGAGCGCACAGCCGGCCACGGATGACTAGAATGACGTGTCGGGCTTGCGCCCGCTAAACGTCATACCAGCCGTAACGATCCGGCGGCCGGCGTACCGGCGGCCGGCGATCCGATTTCGGGTTTCCATAAAGGAAGGGACAAACGATGAACAAGGTCTATCCAGGCGCGGCTGAAGCGCTGAAAGACATCGTCAAGGACGGGCAGACATTTGCCGTCGGCGGCTTCGGGCTGTGCGGCATTCCGGAAGCGCTGATCGGCGCGCTGCGCGATTCGAAGGTGCAGGGCATCACGTGTATCAGCAACAATGCGGGCGTCGACGGTTTCGGCCTCGGTCTGCTGCTCGAAACGCGCCAGGTCAAGAAAATGATCTCGTCGTACGTGGGCGAGAACAAGGAGTTCGAGCGCCAGTATCTGGCCGGCGAACTCGAACTGGAATTCACGCCGCAAGGCACGCTCGCCGAAAAGCTGCGCGCCGGCGGCTCGGGCATTCCGGCCTTCTTCACGAACACCGGCTACGGCACGCTGATCGCCGAGGGTAAGGAAACCCGCCAGTTCGGCGAAAACCACTATGTGCTCGAACATTCGCTGACGGCCGACGTCGCTTTGGTCAAGGCGTGGAAAGCCGACAAATCGGGCAACCTGATCTATCGCCGAACCGCGCGCAACTTCAACCCGATGTGCGCGATGGCCGGCAAGATTACCGTCGCGGAAGTCGAGGAAATCGTTGAAGTGGGCGAACTCGATCCGGATGCGATCCATACGCCGGGCATTTTCGTGCAGCGCATTGTGCTCAATGCGCATCCGGAAAAACGCATCGAACAACGCGTCGTCCGCGCGAAAGGAGACTGATCATGGCATGGACTCGTGACGAAATGGCCGCACGCGCGGCGAAGGAATTGCAGGACGGTTTCTACGTGAACCTCGGCATCGGCTTGCCGACGCTGGTGGCGAACCACGTACCGGCGGGCGTCGAAGTGTGGCTGCAGTCGGAGAACGGCCTGCTCGGCATCGGCCCGTCGCCGACCGAAGAAGAAGTGGATGCCGACCTGATCAATGCCGGCAAGCAGACGGTGACCACGCTGCCGGGTTCGTCGATTTTCTCGTCGGCGGATTCGTTCGCGATGATTCGCGGCGGCCACATCAACCTGGCGATTCTCGGCGCAATGCAGATCAGCAAGAAGGGCGATCTGGCCAACTGGATGATCCCGGGCAAGATGATCAAGGGCATGGGCGGCGCGATGGATCTGGTCGCGGGCGTCAAGCGCGTGGTCGTGCTGATGGAGCACGTCGCGAAGGGCGACCAGCACAAGATCCTCGAAGAATGCACGTTGCCGCTGACGGGCGTGGGCGTGGTCGATCAGATCATCACCGATCTCGGCGTGATCGAAGTGACGGAAGACGGTCTGAAGGTGACTGAGCTGGCACCGGGCGTCAGCGTCGAGGAAATCAAGGCGAAGACGGGCGCGCCGCTGGACGTAAGCGCGGTGAACTGAGCGGCCTTGTGAGCCGCCCGCGGTTTCGGTCCGTATGACCGGCACGTGGTGGCGAAGCAGGACCCTGAGCGGGCGAGGCGTGAGTCTCGCCCGCTTTGTTTTGCTCGGTGGGTGTTCGTTCTGCACAATCTTGGACCGTCATAGGTTGTCCTAGGCGGTTTGGCCGATCCTTGCCGCGCGGCAAAGCGGTTTACAATCTTTTGAAGATTGGACGCTTATTGATCCCTGCTGTGCCCAGGCCGAATCCGCAGCGTTTTCGCAAGGAACCCAGATGACCGAAACGTCCGCTTCCACCGCCGAGCGGCCCGCGCCGCGCCAACGTTATGTGCAGTGCGCGAGCCCCGGTGGCTTGCACCGTATCGCCTACACCGAGTGGGGCGACCCGGCCAACCCGCGTGTGCTGCTGTGCGTGCACGGCTTGACGCGCTCGGGGCGCGATTTCGACCGTCTCGCGGCGGAATTCGCCGGCACTTACCGCGTGGTGTGTCCGGATGTGGCGGGGCGGGGCTTGTCTTCGTGGCTCGCGAACCCCAACTTCTATGGCGTGCCGCAGTACGTCGCCGACATGGTCACGCTGATCGCGCGCCTGAACGTCGAAACGGTCGACTGGATCGGTACCTCGATGGGCGGTCTGATCGGGCTCGCGCTGGCCGGCCTGCCGGAAACGCCGATCCGCAAAATGCTGTTGAACGACGTCGGCCCGCATCTGGAGCCGGTGGCTGTAGAGCGCATCGGCGATTACCTCGGCAAGCCCGTGCGTTTCGAAACACTGCAGCAGGGCATCGATTACGCCGCGTTGCTTGCGCAAACGTTCGGTCCGCTCACGCCAGAGGAATGGCGTGAGATCAATACGCCGCTCTTGCACGAGCGGGATGGCGCATGGCTATTGCGCTACGACCCCCGGATTGCGCAGCCATTTGCCGCGACGTCCGAGGAGGCGACCAAACTCGGCGAGGCCGCGCTGTGGCATTCGCTGGCTGCGTTTCAGGGGCCGGTGCTGGTGGTGCGCGGCGAGCAATCGGATCTGCTTTCGCGGGAGACCGTCGCGAAGATGGTCGAGACTGGGCGTGCTGTATCGAGCGCGGAAATCGCGGGCGTCGGGCATGCGCCGGCGTTTCTGTCGGCCGATCAGATCGATCTCGCGAGGCAGTTCTTTATCGGGCCGGCCGCTCACGCGTCATAATATAGAGTTCCGCGCGGCGTCCCTGACGGGGTGCAATGCGGAACGCATCTTCGATCAACTTTCAACCAACCTCAGGATTCTTCATGGCAGTCATTCGTCATCACGTCGGCAAGCGCCTCTCGGAAATCGCCGTCCACAACGGCACCGTGTACCTCGCAGGCCAGATCGCCGAAGACGCGGATCAGGACATCACGGGTCAGACGCGCGAAGTGCTCGGCCATATCGACCGTCTGCTGGCTGAAGTGAACAGCGACAAGTCGCACTTGCTGTCCGTGCAGATCTACATCTCGGACATGGAGCATTTCGCCGGCATGAACGCAGTGTGGGACGAGTGGGTCGCGCAAGGCGCCACGCCGCCGCGCGCTACCGTGGAAGCGAAGCTCGCGAATCCGAAGTGCCTCGTCGAAATCGTCGTGGTCGCGGCGCAGCGCGCTTAAGTCTGGCTGAGCCTGGTCTCGCAGTTGTTGTTGAAATTCCGTTGATCCGTCTGGCCCGTTGGGCCGTCGCACCATGACTACCGAAATCGTTACGAGCGCGCCGCATCCCATCCCTTCCTTCGACGAAGCGATGGCGTTCGTGCGCGAACACGCGGGCGAAGTGCGGCTCTCTTCGGGCGAGTTGCTGGCGGATCACGCGGCGGGTACGGCGTCGATCATGCGCACGCTCAACGTCGATCCGCCGGCTGTGCTGGCGGCAGCCTTGTTCGCGCTGACGCCGCATCTGCAAGATCCGGAACGCGTGATCGCTGATAACTTCGGTGAAGAAGTCGCGCAACTGGTTGGCGACGTACGCAAGTTGCTGCGCCTGGGTACGGTGAGCTTGCGCGCCGCGCAAAATGCGATGCCTGAAGCTGGGCGCGATGCACAGGCCGCACGCCGCGCCCAGGTCGAGGCGTTGCGCAAGATGCTGCTCGCGTTCGCCCAAGACATTCGTGTCGTGCTGATACGGCTCGCGTCGCGCTTGCAATCGCTGCGTTATTACGCGGCGGCGAAACTCACACCGTCGCCCGACGTCGCGCGTGAGACGCTCGATATTTACGCGCCGCTCGCCAACCGCCTGGGCATCTGGCAACTGAAATGGGAGCTCGAGGATCTCGCGCTCCGTTTCGAAGAGCCGGTCACTTACAAGCGCATCGCCAAGCTGCTCGACGAGAAACGCGTCGAGCGCGAAAGTTATGTTGCGCAGGCGATCGAGCGGCTGCAGCAGGAGTTGGCTGCGGCGAATGTAGAGGCCGAAGTCAGCGGCCGGCCCAAACATATCTATAGCATCTGGCGCAAGATGCGCGGCAAGGAGCTGGACTTCGCCGAACTGTATGACGTGCGCGCGTTTCGCGTCATCGTGCCGGACATCAAGGATTGCTACACGGTGCTCGGCATCGTGCACAACCTGTGGCAGCCGGTGCCGAAAGAGTTCGACGACTACATCTCGCGGCCGAAGCCGAACGGCTATAAATCGTTACACACGGTCGTGATCGGCGACGACGGCCGCGCGTTTGAAGTGCAGATCCGCACGCAGGAAATGCATCAGTTCGCCGAGTACGGTGTGGCGGCGCACTGGCGCTACAAGGAAGCGGGCACACGGGGTTACGGCGGCCAGTTCAGCGCCAATGAGAAGTACGACGAGAAGATCGCGTGGTTGCGTCAACTGCTCGCGTGGAAAGATGAGGTGTCGGAAGGCGAGCACGGCGAGAAGCGCGCCGCGCAACCGTGGGAGCAACTGCGGCAGGCTACGCTCGACGACGACCACATCTACGTGCTCACGCCGCAAGCGCGCGTGATTCCGTTGCCGCACGGCGCGACACCGGTGGACTTCGCGTATCACCTGCATAGCGAACTGGGGCATCGCTGCCGTGGCGCGCGTGTCGACGGCGCGATGGTGCCGCTCAACACGCAGTTGCAGAACGGTCAGACGGTCGAGATCGTCGCGGTGAAAGAGGGCGGTCCGTCGCGTGACTGGCTCAACCCGCAACTCGGGTATCTGCAGAGCCATCGGGCGCGGCAAAAAGTGCGCGCGTGGTTCAACGCGGTCGAAGTGCAGGAGCACATCGCGAGCGGCCGTGCGATGGTCGAAAAGACGCTGCAGCGCGAGGGCAAGACGTCGGTCAATCTCGATCAGCTCGCCGCCAAGCTCGGCTTCAAGACCACCGACGATCTGTTCTCGGTGGTCGGCAAGGAAGAATTCAGTTTGCGGCTCGTCGAGCAGGCACTGCACGATGCGCCGCCACCCGAGCCCGTAGTCGAAGCGCCGGAACAGTTCGAGAAACGCAGTAGCGGCGCGAGCGTCGCCCGCGGGGCTTCCACGGGGGTGCTGGTGGTCGGCGTCGACGCGTTGCTCACGCAACTCGCGCGCTGTTGCCGTCCGGCACCGCCCGACGACATCAGCGGCTTCGTCACGCGCGGCAAGGGCATGTCGATTCACCGCAGCGATTGCCCGACCTTCCTGCGCATGGCCGATCGCGCGCCGGAGCGTGTGTTGCAAACCGCATGGTCGGCAGATGTCATGAGCGGCCGCGGCCAATCGGTCTATCCCGTCGACCTCAGCATCGAGGCAACGGATCGGCAAGGTCTGCTGCGCGATATCTCCGAAGTTTTCGCGCGCGAGAAAGTGAATGTGATCGGCGTGAAAACGCAATCGCGTCGTAATGCCGCGTTTATGCAATTCACTGTCGAGGTCTCGAGCGCGGCGCAAATTCAGCGTGCGTGTACCTTGCTCGGCGAAGTAACAGGCGTGGTGCGCGCTTCGCGCAAGAATTGACGTGCGGGCGAGGCGGCGGGTGCCGACAGGCATCCGTTCGATGCGCCCGAGCATGTGAGTAGAAATTTAAAGTCGGTGCATAAAAGTACTTGCCAAGCGGTGTGGCGCTCCATATAATCTCGTTTCTTCAGGCTCGTAGCTCAGCTGGTTAGAGCACCACCTTGACATGGTGGGGGTCGTTGGTTCGAGTCCAATCGAGCCTACCAACGAAAGAGAAATTCCGGTTTTACCGGGGTTTCGCAAACTGCAGTAAGCGCCTCGGCGCAAAAGGCAAATACGGTTATGGCACCGCGAACGTTGACCGAAACTACTTCGGAGCGACGCTAGTCGAGGACCACTTTCGCCAATGTAGTTTGCAGGAAATGTGAATGCGGCCCCTCGAAAGCGGGGCCGCATTTTTTTTGGCTTTTTGATCTGCTTGCATGTGCCGCCGCCGGTCGGCATCACGGAGAACGCAATGGTTTCGATACGTCTGCCTGACGGTTCTGTTCGACAGTACGAGCATCCGGTGACCGTCGCCGAAGTGGCCGCGTCGATCGGCCCCGGCCTCGCGAAGGCCGCGCTCGGCGGCAAGATCGACGGTGAACTCGTCGACACGTCCACGCTGATCGATCGCGACGTGGCGCTTGCCATCGTCACCGAGAAAGACGCAGACGGTCTCGATATCATTCGCCACTCCGCAGCGCACTTGCTCGCGTACGCGGTGAAGGATCTGTATCCGGAAGCGCAAGTCACGATCGGTCCGGTGATCGACAACGGCTTCTACTACGACTTCGCCTACAACCGTCCCTTCACGCCCGAAGATCTCGAGAAGATCGAAAAGCGCATGCAGGAGCTCGCGAAAAAAGACGAGCCGGTCTCGCGTCGCGTGGTGACGCGCGGCGAAGCGGTCGACTATTTCAAGAGCATCGGCGAAAAGTACAAGGCTGAGATCATCGAATCGATTCCGGCTACCGACGAAATCAAGCTGTATTCGCACGGCGGCTTCACCGATCTGTGCCGTGGCCCGCACGTGCCGTCCACCGGCAAGCTGAAGGTCTTCAAGCTGATGAAGGTGGCCGGCGCCTACTGGCGCGGCGATTCGAAGAACGAGCAGTTGCAGCGTATCTACGGTACGGCCTGGACGAAGAAGGAAGACCAGGACGCCTACCTGCACATGCTCGAAGAGGCGGAAAAGCGCGATCACCGCAAGCTCGGCAAGCAACTCGATCTGTTCCATATGCAAGACGAGTCGCCGGGCATGGTGTTCTGGCATCCGCGTGGCTGGACGCTGTGGCAGCAGGTCGAGCAGTACATGCGCCGCCGCGTGAACAATGCCGGCTACCTCGAAATCAAGACGCCGATGATCATGGACCGTTCGCTTTGGGAAGCGTCCGGCCACTGGCAGAACTATCGTGAAAACATGTTCACGACCGAGTCGGAAAAGCGCGACTACGCGATCAAGCCGATGAACTGCCCGGGTCACGTGCAGGTGTTCAACCACGGTCTGCGCTCGTATCGCGATCTGCCGCTGCGTTACGCGGAATTCGGCTCGTGCCACCGCAATGAATCGTCGGGCGCGCTGCACGGCCTGATGCGCGTGCGCGGTTTCGTGCAGGACGACGCACACATTTTCTGTACCGAAGACCAGTTCATCAGCGAATCGATCGCGTTCAACACGCTGGCGATGAGCGTCTATAAGGACTTCGGCTTCGACAATGTCGAGATCAAGCTGTCGCTGCGCCCGGATGCGCGTGCCGGCACGGATGAGACATGGGATCGTGCGGAGCAGGGCCTGCGCGAGGCGCTGACGGCGTGCGGCGTGACGTGGGAAGAGTTGCAGGGCGAGGGTGCGTTCTACGGCCCGAAGGTCGAGTACCACATCAAGGACGCACTCGGCCGCTCGTGGCAGTGCGGCACGTTGCAGCTCGATATGGTGCTGCCGGAGCGCCTGGGCGCCGAATACGTCGCCGAAGACAATAGCCGTCGCCGCCCGATCATGCTGCACCGGGCAATCGTCGGATCAATGGAGCGCTTTCTCGGTATTCTGATCGAGCACCATGCTGGTGCAATGCCGTCGTGGCTCGCGCCCATGCAGGTTGTGGTGATGAATATCGCGGAAAGTCAGACCGAATATGCGCAGTCTCTAGCCCAATCGTTGCAAAAACAAGGGGTTAGAGTAGAGGCCGATTTGCGCAACGAGAAGATTAGCTATAAAATACGGGAGCACACGCTAGAAAAGGTGCCGTACCTGCTCGTGGTCGGCGACAAAGAGCGTGAAGCCCAAACGGTAGCCGTGCGTGCCCGTGGTGGTGTCGATCTAGGCGTGATGCCTCTCGATACCTTCATTGAGCGTCTGCGCCAGGACGTGCAGTCGTTCAACTGAGCCACTTGGCAGCCCGGCTCGTTTTTTTAATTTTTAGAGGAAACGTAACATCGCTACTGATAAGTCTGCGCACCGCATCAACGGTGAGATTACAGCACCCGAGGTGCGTCTGGTCGGCGTCGAGAACGAACCGCTCGGCATCGTGAAACTCGCTGATGCGTTCCGTATGTCGGAACAGCAAGACGTGGATCTGGTCGAAATCGCTCCGCAAGCGGTTCCGCCGGTTTGCCGATTGATGGACTACGGCAAGTTCAAGTACTCGGAAGCGAAGAAGCAACACGAGGCCAAGCTGAAGCAGAAGATTGTCCAGGTTAAGGAAGTCAAATTCCGCCCGGGCACCGATGACGGCGATTACAACGTCAAGCTGCGCAACCTCATCCGCTTCCTTGACGACGGCGACAAGACGAAAATCACGTTGCGTTTCCGTGGCCGCGAAATGGCTCACCAGGAAATCGGTATGCGCATGCTCGAGCGCCTGCGCACGGACCTCGACGAAGTCGGTCAGGTCGAGCAGATGCCGAAAATGGAAGGGCGCCAGATGATCATGGTGCTCGCGCCGAAGAAAAAGAAGTAAGCGATTGGAGTGGCGGCGCGCCATGTGGCGCGTGCTCCGGTTGTGAAAGATAGAACGATGCTGTGCCGGGTGTCCGGCGTGGTATCGGCAAGTTTCGGATCGGTGCCTATGCAAATGGGCGCTGTTTCCTGAAAAGCGGCTGCCGGCGGTATCGGCAGTCTGCATACCAAGTGGAATGGGTTTCGAAGGGCGGGTAATGGCCATCTGGCCGACCGCACACCCATATCCATCTAATAATGGAGTTGTCATGCCGAAGATGAAGACCAAGAAGAGTGCTGCAAAGCGCTTCGTGGTGCGTCCGGGCGGTACCGTCAAGCGCGGTCAAGCCTTCAAGCGCCACATTCTTACCAAGAAGACCACCAAGAACAAACGCCATCTGCGCGGTTCCACGTCAGTTCATGAAGCAGATATGAACTCCGTGCGCGCAATGCTGCCGTTCGCTTAACCCTTAACCGAAACTCATAGGAGCGAAATATGCCTCGAGTAAAACGTGGGGTTACCGCACGGGCCCGTCACAAGAAGATCATCAAGCTGGCCAAGGGTTACCGCGGCCGTCGCAATAACGTCTATCGCATCGCCAAGCAGGCGGTCATGCGCGCAGGCCAATACGCCTACCGCGATCGCCGCAACAAGAAGCGTGTGTTCCGTGCATTGTGGATCACGCGTATCAACGCGGCGGTGCGTCAGCACGACATGACGTACAGCGTGTTCATCAACGGCCTGAAGAAGGCTTCGATCGAACTCGACCGCAAGGTGCTGGCCGACATGGCTGTGTTCGACAAGGCTGCTTTTGCTGCGATCGTTCAGCAGGTGAAAGCCGCCGTTGCAGCCTGATTGCGCTTTGGGCAATTAAACTGCGTGGTTCGTTGCAGCGAACATCCGGTAGTCTCGGTGACGCTGCAGCAAAAACGGGGCTCCTCACCGAGCCCCGTTTTTGTTGGTCGAACCAGTTTTGCATCGATTGAACACTGACGTTGAAATGATGGGATCAATGGATCTGGACCAGATTGTCGCCGACGCGCAAAAAGCCTTCGCAGAAGCCTCCGACGTCACCTCCCTCGAGAACGAGAAAGCACGCTTTCTTGGTAAATCGGGTGCGTTGACCGAGCTATTGAAGGGCCTTGGCAAACTCGATCCCGAAACGCGCAAGACCGAAGGCGCACGGATCAACCTCGTCAAGCAACAAGTGGAAGCCGCGCTGACGGCCCGCCGTCAGGCGCTGGCCGACGCGTTGCTGAACCAGCGCCTCGCCGCTGAAGCCATCGACGTCACGCTGCCCGGCCGCGGCACCGGTGCAGGCAGCCTGCACCCGGTGATGCGCACGTGGGAGCGCGTCGAACAGATTTTCCGGTCGATCGGATTCGACGTGGCCGACGGCCCCGAAATCGAAACCGACTGGTACAACTTCACCTCGCTGAACAGCCCGGAAAACCATCCGGCGCGTTCGATGCAGGACACCTTCTACGTCGACGGCAAAGATGCCGACGGCCGCCAACTGCTGCTGCGCACGCACACCAGCCCGATGCAGGTGCGTTACGCGCGTACCAACACGCCGCCGATCAAGGTGATCGTGCCGGGTCGCACGTATCGTGTGGACAGCGATGCGACTCACTCGCCGATGTTCAACCAGGTTGAAGGCCTGTGGATCGACGAGAACATCAGCTTCGCGGATCTGAAGGGCGTCTACTCCGACTTCCTCAAGAAATTCTTCGAGCGCGACGACATTCTCGTGCGCTTCCGTCCGTCGTACTTTCCGTTCACCGAACCGTCGGCTGAAATCGACATGCTGTTCGAAACGGGTAAGAACGCGGGCAAGTGGCTCGAAATTTCGGGGTCCGGCCAGGTTCACCCCACGGTGATCCGCAACATGGGCCTCGATCCCGAGCGTTACATCGGCTTTGCTTTCGGCAGCGGCCTCGAGCGGCTCACGATGTTGCGTTACGGCGTGCAAGACCTGCGTCTGTTCTTCGAAAACGACCTGCGTTTCCTGCGTCAATTCGCGTGAACCGGCGCGTACGAACGCGACTAGCATAGAGCGCGGCACTGCACACAGTGCGTGCCGCCAGCAGCGTCCCCGGCAGTGCCCAATGAATCAATGGGCCGCCTGCCGGACGTGGACCTAACCTGATCAGAACGTACACAGAACCATGCAATTCCCGGAATCCTGGCTGAGAACCTTTGTCGATCCGCAACTGACGACCGATGAGCTGTCGCACGCGTTGACGATGGCGGGTCTCGAAGTCGAAGACCTGCGGCCGGCCGCGCCGCCGACCTCGAAGATCGTCGTCGGCCAGGTGCTGGAAGTCGTCAAGCACCCGGACGCAGACAAGCTCAACGTGTGTCAGGTCGACGCCGGCACGGGCGCCACGCTGAACATCGTGTGCGGTGCGCCGAATGTCGCGCCTGGCATCAAGGTGCCGGTCGCGCTGGTCGGCGCTCAACTGCCGCCGGCCGAAGAGGGCGGCACGCCGTTCGCGATCAAGCTCTCGAAGCTGCGCGGCGTGGAAAGTCAGGGCATGCTGTGCTCGGCACGCGAACTGAAGCTCTCGGAAGATCATAGCGGCCTGATGATCTTGCCGGAAGATACGCCGATCGGCCAGGACATCCGCGAAACGCTCAATCTCGATGACACGGTTTTCGAAATCAAGCTGACGCCGAACAAGGCGGACTGCCTGTCGGTGTTCGGCGTGGCGCGCGAGACTTCGACCGGTTTGATCTCGAGCGGGTGCAGCGTCTTGAGCGTTCGGGTCAGCGCAGCATTTCCGCGCTCGTCGACATCTCGAACTATGTGATGCTCGAACTCGGCCGTCCGTCGCACGTGTTCGATCTGGACAAGATCCACGGCGGCATGGACGTGCGTTGGGGCCGCAAGGGCGAAACGCTCAAGCTGCTGAACGGCAACACCGTCGAACTCGATGAAACCGTCGGCGTGATCGCCGATGAACAGCACATCGAAAGCCTCGCCGGCATCATGGGCGGCGACAGCACGGCCGTTACGCTCGACACCACCAACATCTATCTCGAAGCGGCGTTCTGGTGGCCGGATAGCATTCGCGGCCGCTCGCGCAAGTACAACTTCTCGACCGATGCGGGTCATCGTTTCGAGCGCGGCGTCGATTACGCGACCACCGTCGAACACATCGAACGCATCACGCAATTGGTCCTCGATATCTGCGGCGGCGAAGCCGGCCCGGTCGACGATCAGATCGTCAACGTGCCGAAGCGTGAGCCGGTGAAGATGCGTGTCTCGCGTGCGAACCGCATCATCGGCATCAAGGTCGAAGCGGACGAAATCGCGCAGATCTTCACGCGTCTCGGCCTCACGTTCGAACGCGATGGCGACACGTTCTCGGTCATGCCGCCGTCGTACCGCTTCGACATCGAAATCGAAGAAGACCTGATCGAAGAAGTCGCGCGTATCTATGGCTTCGAAAAGATCCCCGCGCGTCCGCCGGTCGCGACCAGCGAAATGCTGTCGACCAACGAAACGCAGCGCTCGATCCACGTGATCCGTCACGCGCTTGCCGCGCGCGATTACGCGGAAACGGTCAACTTCAGTTTCGTGGACGCCGAGTGGGAGCAGGACTTCGCCGGCAACGACAAGCCGGTACGTCTGTTGAATCCGATAGCGAGCCAGTTGTCGGTGATGCGCACCACGCTGTTCGGTAGCCTGATCAACGTGTTGCGCACGAACCTGAACCGTCGCGCGGCTGATCGCGTGCGCGTGTTCGAAGCCGGCCGCGTGTTCTTGCACGATCCGTCGATCAAGGCAGGCGAGCTGACAGTAGAAGGTTTCGCGCAGCCGAAGATGATCGGTGGCCTTGCCTATGGTCCCGCGTTCGAAGAGCAATGGGGCGTGCAAACGCGCGTAGTCGACTACTTCGACGTGAAGGGCGATCTGGAAGCCGTGCTTGCGCCGGCCGTGGCGCGTTTCGTGAAAGCGGAGCATCCGGCATTGCATCCGGGCCGCAGCGCGCGTATTGAACTGAATGGCCGCGCAGTGGGCTGGATTGGCGAATTGCATCCGCGCTGGATGCAAAAGTATGATTTACCGCATGCACCGATTCTGTTTGAAATCGAAGCGGAAGCATTAATGCAGCGCGTATTGCCGACTCCGACGGACGTGTCTAAATTCCCGCCGGTGCGTCGTGATATTGCGGTGGTCGTCGATCAGAAAATCGAGGTGCAAGCGCTGCTCGACGAGCTTCAGAAGGCTCAGTCCGAAGAAGCCTGCAAGACTGTTCAGAAGGTTGCGCTTTTTGACGAATTCCGTCCAAAATCAAACACTTCCGGTGGTCTGGCTGCTCACGAGAAAAGCCTTGCGTTCCGTGTGACCTTGCAAGATACTGGCGGGACCCTTCAGGATGAAACGGTCGATTTGGCCATTCAAACTCTGGTGGAACGTCTGGCTCGAGTATATGGCGCAAGGTTGCGTGGATAACCCGCATTTAACATTTGCACGGCATTTTTCCGCAACTTCCGTTTCTGCTTGGCGCGCCATTTGATAGATATGAATGAAATGAACTCGAGTGATTTCGAAGCCCTTCTTACGGCGCAACGCAGCGCCATGATTCGCGAAATTCCGACATCACCCGCGGCCGTTTCCACCGAAACGCCGACGCTGACCAAAGCTGAACTTGCCGAGTTGCTGTTCGACAATGTCGGGCTCAACAAGCGGGAAGCGAAAGACATGGTCGAAGCGTTCTTCGAGGTGATCCGCGACGCGCTGGAGAGTGGCGATAGCGTGAAGCTGTCGGGGTTCGGCAACTTTCAGTTGCGCGACAAACCCCAGCGTCCCGGCAGAAACCCGAAGACCGGCGAGGCGATTCCGATCGCCGCGCGCCGCGTTGTGACGTTCCATGCAAGTCAAAAGCTGAAAGCGCTGGTTGAGAACGGCGCTGAAGCGAGCTTCGCGCGCTGATTGACTGGCGCGTTCCTGCGCAACCCACCACGACGGCTAACTGACGATGACAGCGACGATCGAAAAAGTCGTCTTGCCTCCGATTCCGGCGAAGCGCTACTTCACGATTGGTGAGGTCAGCGAACTATGCGGCGTGAAACCGCATGTGCTGCGCTATTGGGAACAGGAGTTCACGCAGTTGAGGCCGGTTAAACGGCGCGGCAATCGCCGGTACTACCAGCATCATGAGGTGCTGTTGATCCGGCGGATTCGTGAGTTGCTGTATGAGCAGGGCTTCACGATCAACGGTGCGCGCAATCGGCTTGAGTCGCATGGCGGTGGTGCGCAGGGTGCGCCGGCTGATGTGGTCGAGGAAGGCGAGGGCGCAGCGGCGCCGGCAGCAGCGGCTACGGTGGACGTCGAGCAGTTGCGCAAGGAATTACTGCACGTGATCGATTTGTTGGGTCACTAGTTTGCTTTGTTAGCGCAGAGCGGTTCTAATCGCTCGAAGTGTCTGTTATAATTTTTAGCTGTTCGGGGCGTAGCGCAGCCTGGTAGCGTACCTGCATGGGGTGCAGGTGGTCGGAGGTTCAAATCCTCTCGCCCCGACCAAGATCAAAGCCGCACGCCGTAAGGCGTTGCGGCTTTTTCATTGGTGCCTGAAATTTGGGCAAAGCAGAAGGAATATTAGAAATTTCTAATATTCAGGCCGCGTCACCCTGCGGAAGGTGCAGCACAACGGTCGACACCGGCACCTCCCGCGACTTGATATACCCCTGAGTCGTCGAGCGGTCGGTGTGCGCGCCGGCCACCTGCAGCGCGTCCAGATCATAGCCCGCCCGTCTGGCATCCGTCATTGCCTTTGCCCGGATATCCTTGATCGTATAGGGCTTGTCTGCGAGGCCAGCCCGCGCCATTGCCCCTTCCCACGCGTCACGGCATGCCTGATCCGTTTTGGGATTGCCACGCCTGTCCCGGATCACATACTTCTGGCCAAACGCCGGTGCGAGAAGCTTTGCATGACTAAGCACGGCATTGATGTCTGGCGTCAATGGCCAGTCGACCGCCTCGCCGCTTGAGTCTTCCGTCTTCGACGGGAGAAAGTGGATCACACCGGCCTCATTGTCGATCTGGTCCCAGGTCAGCGTGCGGATGTCCGTGGAACGCTGGCAGGTCAGGTAGCACAGGTCGATCATGCATTGCATCATCGGGCCGGTGGGCACGGTGCCGGTTACCTTGCGCGCCTGGGACGTACCTTCGTGCAGAGTGAAGGAATATTTAAGGAGCCACTCGCGGATGGCCAGGAAGTGGTCGTCACGAATATAGACGTTGCGCTTCTTCGGTTTTTTGACCTTGACCTCACGCGTTGGGTTGACGGTGGCATGTTTTTTTCGCACCGCCCAACTGAAGAACGTCGAGAGCCACGCCTTCATTGCCCGTTGGGTCGGCAATTTGTCCGGCCAGTTGTTGAGCAGGAAATCCTCAACGGCTGCAGCGTCGATACGTTCAACGTTCCAGTCACGGAAATAACTGCGGACACCTTCGCCCCGGCGTTTCCACTCGTCACGGTACGATGCGGCGTAGGTGGACGCCTTCTGGTCCATGTACGTGGAAATGATTGCCGGAAGATTGCCGCGCCCCTCAAACACCGGCTGGAACCGGCGCTTTTCTTCAGCCAGGCGTTCGAGCATTTTCAGGTCACCCTCAAGGACCTTCGACAGACGAATCCATCGATTGTCTGGTCGGACCCAATAATACGACGCGCCTTTCTCATAGACCCGGCCCGGCAATCCATCGGGCCGGGTCCTCCGCCTCGCGTTCATGATTCACCCCTTGCGCAAAAGGTAAACAGGCGGAGCCGGGTCGCCCGGCAGTGACACGGTCCTGAGCCCGGCCCGACGCTCCTGCAGGGCCTGGAACGTTTCCCAGGTAACCACGACAGCGTTCTTGCCGGAACGCGGCGGGTCGAAATTGAATTGGCGCCGGAACCATTCGGCCTGCTTTGAATATCGCTGTTTGCCGGTCACGCGTTTCAGCTCCTCATTCGTCATCAGTCGGTCGGCCATGTTGTTGCCTCCAGCGAATCTTTTTGTGTGAGGACGGGCATCGGCTCGTTTTCCTGGTCTCGTGGTCCTTGAGCCAAGTACGTACCCACGTCGGCTGTATCGTCAGAACATTTGGTCTTCGTCTTGAGCGAGGCGAGTATTTCGGCGCGTTGATGTTGCAGAAGAATGGAGCCCGGAGGACGAATCAGTGCGAGGCAAGTTGATCTCCGCAGCGAGAGCAAATCGTTGATTTCGAGTTGATACACCGGTGCCACAAGATCAGTGCGACCGGACTTACGCAGCATCATCACCGCACGGGATGCAGCATGCGAGAGTTCAACCCGCAGACGTTCTACATAGTCGGATTCCACAGCGCCCGGAAACTCGACAGTGGTCACCGCAGTCCTTCCCATGAGGTCTTCGAGAAGTTCCGACAGTGGGGCCGATGCGAAGTGACGGACGACGTCCGCCGCTTCCATCTTCAGTTGAGCTTTGCGCAAATCGAAGGTATTCCACGGGCAACCGGTGCTAACGATCCCGAGTTTCGACGCAGATTTCCACACCAACCTGAACATCCGGATGGCAGAGTCAGGTCGGCCTGGACGAACCGTGTTTCCGTACCAACGCAGAAACACATCCTCGCCCGTGATCTCCTCAAGCTTGGGGTCCCCGTGTTCGGTGAAAAAACCTCGGAGTGTATCCATTTCGCTGCGCCGGCGAGCGGTGGCCTGTCTGCTTGCCAGGGGCAATGTGCACTGTTCAATGCCGTGCAGAAGTTCGAGGGCAGTCGCCGGACGAGCGAGCGCGACGCGCGATTGCTGCTCGTGAACCCATTGCGCACAGGCAAGCTCAAAGTTCTGGCCCAAAACAAGTTTTGAGCCGTCCTCGCGCAGCAGATAATAGGTGACTGCCCCGTTTCGATCGCGGCGCGCGCGCATCCCTTTCGGACGATCAGTTCTCTGTGGCATCTGACTTTCTCCGAGTTGTATAGACAAGTGATATATCAGGGCGGAGGTGGCCCATTTCTTGGGACAAAATCTCCAGGCAGTCCAATGGATCCAGGCCCATGCTCAGGAGCGTCTCGAGACGAGCTTGTGCGTAGCGGTGCCGCAGGCCGTGGAACCCGTAAGAAAAACCCAGTGCCCGATTGCTGGCTGATGAAAAGGATTCCGAAGTAGCTTGTCCACCACCAACCTGGAAACGTACTTCCCGGTGCACCAGGCGATCGATGACGAGGGTGGGCGTGTCAAGCCGCAGAGACTGTAGTTGCACATGCAACTCAATAGGAATCAGAATGCTGCGCGCCAGCCCACCTTTGCCAGTGACCCGGTAGATGACGCCCTCAGGCATCCCGGTGAACAGGTCAGTGCGCCACGGACGGTTCGGCTCTCGCGCAAGTTCGTGGGCCTCCCGCAGTTCGTACAGCTCTGCGGCCCGGACACCTGCGTGAAACGCAATCCGCGTTGCGAGCGCATTGTGCGGTGCCTGACGACGTGCGATCCGCTCCATCTCATCAAGCGTATACGCCCGTCCCTCGGTGATAGTCGGAACCTCGGCGTCGAAGTGAGTCAGGGCCACGCTGTACACCAGACTCAACGCCTGGCGATGCTGATCCAGGGTTTTCTGGCGCCAACGCGAGCTCTCATGAAGCAGATAAGCTTCTATCTCTGCGCGCGTGACTGGCCAGTCAATACTGGCACCTTGTGCAATCCGCCACCGCAGGAAATCCCGCAGGCACTGCTCGAAGTTGCGTGCAGTGCCAACGGACGTGATCACGTTATGAACCAGGCTGCCAAGCGCAGTCTTCGATTGCCCCAGGGCCAGGACAGCCGAGATACGTGAGCGTGCGAACTGTTCGACGGAGATCGGTCTTCTGGTCATTTCGCTTTCTCCCACGCGAAATGCAGTCCAAGCGTCTTGAGAAAGCGCTGGACTGTCGATTTGTGAACCTTGATCTGAAACCGCGCTTCGATGTTGTCGGCGAGTTTCTGAAGCGAATAGGCGCGCCTGTCCGACGCCTTCAGGCGGGCCGTTGTGAACCGGCGGATCTGATCAACAATCGGTGCCCGGTTCAGCCTGGAGTGTTTGTTGCGTGTGCGCATGCATCGACCTCCGTAAAGGAAGTGTCGCATCCACGAGGGGGGATGCAACCCGCGCGGCTAGCGCCGCCGCCGCCACGAGTGGACGACGGGTCAGGAACTTTTGCGGGTTGATGCGTAGCCCTGACCAGGGGCAGCGACTGCGGCGCGAGAGCCATTTCTAGTGACGAGCAGGACGCTCTGGCACATGCTTGATGAGTTGCGGTCTCTTGAGGGGGCGGCGGATCACATCGGAAGTGCGATCCCAATTGCTCTGCGCTCCAGGCCCGAACGACGCTAAGCGACGCCCATCGAACATGTCTCTGCATGGGACGTCGAGGCACGCCAGCAATTAGCCGGGGTGATTTTCTGGTCGGGAGGAAACGCCAACCCACCTCTCAGGCGAGAAGCAGGTATCGTCTTCGAAAAAAGACGGATTTTGCTTGAATGAGCTGCCCGTCCTCGGCGGATGAGCAGTCTTTGATACGTTAATTCTGAAGCGTCCCGGAGGACTCATGCTGGACTAGCAGCTGGTGACAAGTATATAAGCAAAAAAAGATTTTGTGGAATACCTGCTTCGCTGTTGTCTGGATGCAACATGTCGTACTGCGAAGGATCTCGCGGTAGTTCATGGAAGCTTCGAGGAGAGCACAACCGGTTCCATGGCAACTCCGGTGTACCTGTCTTGGCGAGGCAGTTTCTCTTGGTGGCCGTTCACACTATCTGAATCCTTTGACAACGCGCGCGAAATTGATGAAAGCGAGGAGCATGAGGTCCAGCGTGTCGAATCGGGAGAAGACACGATGGAAGCTTGTGGGGCAACGAACCCGGCGTTCGACGTCGAGTCTGCGCTTGTGCATTTCGCGGTCGAATTCCCATGGTTCAGAAAGGTTGGTTGTTGGGTGGAACAACAGGGATGAAGCCGGGGGCGAGGCGCGAGTTGTCGCGTCTTGTCGCCTTCATATACCTTCTCCAAGAGCGGGGGCAGCCACCGATCGGACCGCACAAGGCTTTGCAACAGGGCTCGCCTTCGTGGTCCATTACCCGCCTGACCCGGAGAGAGTGCGAACACTATTGTTGTTCGAGCATCCGCGGCAACCATATGAATCCTGGTGGTCCATCCACGTCGTGATTTTCCGATTGCTTGAGGTCCGTTTTCTTCCCTCGCTGTCATCCATCAAAACCGCCTTGCTCCTGATACGAACGATCTGGTCGCGCTGCAATTCCGTGAAGATGCGAATTTGTGAGAACAGGCGCTAGGACGGTGCTTTCTCAGAGGTCCGCGATGAGCCCGGCATGTAGTCGGCCAGAGCGTTGGTGAAGAAGTCGTGTCCCAGTTCTCCGTTGATGGGTTTGCTTTCGGAGGACGGCACTATGCTCATATTGGTGGCGTCTGACCGGGAGGTTGTGCTGCCCAGGAGGTTAGTCAACCCGATACTCTCGAGCATGGCCCCGAGCTCGGCGAGATGTTTGATGAGATCTGCGCGCCGCCGTGGGGACGGCTCACGGTCAAGTCGTTCGGTCAGGTTGGGCTGGCCGGCCGAATTTGTCGTGACCTGAATTTTGTGAGATTTCATGAGCGCGCCTTGCATGCCGATTGCCCCGCCAGTAGAAAGCCGATGGCGTTTGTAAACCGGGGTTGATCCAGAAGCCTGACCTTACATCCAAGTACGTCGCGCAGAGTGGAGAGGTAGTAGTGCCCCGCGCCTCCCGCCGCGAATACGGTGAGATCCTCGGTCGTCCGGAGCGTGGTAAGAACCGACCGGCAAACGGGGATCGTGACGTGAAGGGCGTCCTGCAAATACGGCTTGAGGTCGATCTGCTCGCCGTTGTGATAAAGGGGGGTGCCTTGAGCTATCGCACGGTCGATCCGGTCAATATTGGTGAATCGCCCTTTATAGTTAGCTTGCAGTCGCGATGCAATTTCGCGAAGGACAAGCGCTGCGCCTCCAGGCAAACCGCCGCAGCGCTGATGGTCGATTTTAAAGCTGGCCGAAGATACGAACGTGTCCGTCGTACCCCAGCCCGAGTCAATGACCGCGCACGAGGTCCCGTTCACAAATGCATCCGGAGCTGTTGCGCGCAAATATGCGTACGAGCCGAGCGGCTGGGGGAGAACCGCGACATCTTTGATCGTGAATGTGCCATGTCCAAAGCTGTGAACACCGCGAAATTTCTTGATCAGCAGCGGCGCGTACGCGTGGAACGTGTGAAATGGGAGGCCCAGCGTCAGCAGGTCGATATTCCTGAAGCCACACTTGACGAGTGCGGTCAGGACCAGGGTGCGGTACTCTTTGGTCGTTGCGAAGTTGTCGTTTTCGCTGCGGGTCGTGCTGGTCGAGACAACTTCACCATCCAACGTATCGACCATAAAGGTCTCGCCTCCCTCAAGGACGATTCTGATATCAGCCTCGCGCACTCCGATTTTCTCCATGCCAGCCGTCAACGCGGTCTGCGGCGCGCGAACGCTAATAGACGGAAAGCTCCCGGTTGTGACCTCTCCATCGCTCAGGAATGCGTACTTGGTCGAGGAGTAGCCGATATCGACCCCGACAGCTACCGGTTTTTGAATCCCAAAGGTGGGTTCGTTAAACATGAGTTGCGCTCCTGTCGTCGTTGAAAGTCAGGTTAGATACGGGGAGTTCCTGGTCAGCCGTCAACGCGGTTTGCGGCGCGCGAACGCTAATGGATGGAAAGCTCCCGGTTGAGACCTCTCCATCGCGCATGAATGCGTACTTGGGCAAGGCGTAGCCGACATCGACGGCGACAGCTACCGGTTTTTGAATCCCAAAGGTGGGTTCGTTAAACATGAGTTGAGCTCCTGTCGTCGTTGAAAATCAGGTTAGTTGCAGGGAGTTCCTGGGAAACGTGCACTCCCTGCTGGTTTGTCTTGCATGTTGCAGCTCAACCGGCGAGTCGCAAGCGATGCTGCCGATTGAGCGTAATATTGGTAAAGCTCCATCGCCTGAGCGAACAGAATCAGTCGATGCACTGTGTGAAAGATGGCCGGCGTAGTGCCGTGCGTGTCCCCTCGAGGACGCGACTTGCCGCGGTCATGCAATTACGGAGGGCGTCGCGCGTGCGGCCAACGCGTAACGCCTTAAAGTCGATTGAATTGCGAAGGGGAATTTTGATTCGCTGTTTTTAGGCAGCGGAGCGACGAGCGCAATGCGCAGAGAGGATGCATCGCGTCGAAGTTTGCTGGTGCGCGGTTAGGCCAAAGGCCCGGCCCGGTTTGTCCGCCGGTCTCGTGGGTGAAAAGGTCACGCCAGCGAGACGTTTACGTTACGTTGGAACTTGGATTTCGTGGAAAGTCGCCCGAAACGTATGAATCATTCATACGCGGACAGAATGCGCGTCGGTGGCCCGTACGCGCATTGCAATGAGTCGCACCCGGTGACGGAGTGCTATTGCATGGTCAACGCCTAGGTCGAACCACTTGACCTAAACAATTCAGCTTCATATGAGCACTCAGTCGCGCTCTTACATCAGGATGGCCGATCGGTTGATCAACCTCATGCCGGTGTGCGGCGGTATTTGCGTGAAAAGATTAACCGATGTGATCTGAGCGTGCAAGAGAAATTTTCTGCGTTAAGGAGTATGTTCGACTACGAAAAATGCCCGACATGAACAGGACGAATCGCGTTTGTGGTCGGCATGATTTCGGTGTGAAGAAGGGAAGACCCCTGTTGAGGTGGCAGTCACGCGCACGGCGTTGCATATAAGGATCGCGCTCGCGCAGGGCGGCATCTCGCTCGAGCTCTTTGGTATTGCGGTTCCGACGATTTACGTGCGGTCGTGTATCCCTGACACAGCCGTTTTCTCTGGTTGGAAATATATCTATATCAGCGATGTTGAATGACGTTTTGTATGTGCTGTTGGGACCCGCCTAACTACAGCCGCGCACCTTGGCGAGTGCATTGAACATAAGTGGCACATAGGTTGTACTTGTTTGTCTCGCCGAAGGGATCTTTTGCACTTTACTGATCCAGGTACCACCTTAGTGGCACTTTGCTCGATAGATCCCGGCATCACGTCGGCACCGGCGGGCGTGACACGACCGCTGGAGCATGGCTTGTCCGACAGACGACAGATGGCGGATGGCAGACGGAGGGAAGGGCTGGGGTGATGACCGCGTAGTTGGGCCATATGAGGCGTGTCAAATCAACGCGGTGTCGACCGGCTCGCTTCTTTAACTCCTGCCGCTTGGCCACTGGCATGAACTCCTGTGTTCCGCGATTCACTCGTCGGTGATAGTCAGGCAGGTGGCAAACAACCGCTGAAGGTGTCCATCTCGCTCGTTGCGTTTAGTGCAGTCGATTGCGCAGATCAAGGAGCGGAGGAAATCCTTGAAACCCTTGTCTGGCATAGACCAGGGCGAATCAAAACGGATTGGAACGGACCCTGACACAGCCGTATTCATTGTGATTTTCGACACTCGTTCATTCTTCGCTTCCCGTTGCTGGTCGACCGCTGGTGGATAGCAAAATGGTCTGCGTTGACTCGGATGTGGGAGACGCTGCACTCGGTCATGGTGAGCCAGGAGTCCGGGCACGTGTACGCGAATGTCATCGCTGCGTTAACACCCGCTATCACGGCATTCGCGTGGGGGGCGTGCCACGGCGGCACGAGTGCGGCGCAGGGCGCAGTTTTGTGCGTAGGTCCAACTCAACCGGTCGATGCCCGCAGATTTTCATCCGACAGCGTCCTTCGCGAGGGATAGACTGCAGTTCGACCATACCCGACATTCAGATATCGGCTTCGGTCAGGCGACTGTAGATCACTTTCCTGACATTCGCACATCTGCAGCGGCGAACGTCAGTGTTACTGCAATCGAATGCGCACTCGCGAGCCACATCTGCCGTTCGAACTCCCGACTCCACAATGACAGCCTTCGGGTGCCAAAACGGGCATTCGATCAACCGTGTCGACCGCCGGCTCGACATCACCCAAACGCGCGAAAAGACCAACTGAGATGCGCCACTTCACGCCACACGACACGTACAGCACGGCAAGGAGCCACATGCGTAATACGCGCATCTCAAACGAGATTTGCGAATTGGCATTGACCCAAAGCTGAGCGGGATGGAAGGGATCTATGACGTACGGGATAAGATCCCAGAGCGGCGAGAGGCGATGGAGATCTGCACGCGCTTCAACGTGGACTGCTGCGATGGAAAGTCTCCATAGACGGAACGCCCGTCAAGCGTGATCCCGATCAGGAAGGCCAGTTAAGAATAAAGCGCCATCTTGATGCTGGCGTTTTTTAATGCAGCACGGGTTGAGATAGACTTTGCGCACAGCAGGCGACCGGGGGACACCATGCGCGGACAATGGATGGGAACGTTCAGGGCCACAAACTGGCA